>QFPJ01000087.1 GCA_003241685.1 Sphingopyxis macrogoltabida | reverse complement strand
CGAACCGGCGCTGACGCCCTATGCCGACTGGCCGGCGGGGCAGCATAGCGAGAAATATCCGAGCGACGATTATTACAAGATGCGCCAGCAGTTTCTGGGTAGCTGATCCGTGCGGGCGCTTATGTGCGAGGCGCATGGCGCGCCCGAGCAACTGGCGTTCCGTGATGTGCCCGTGCCCCAGCCGGGGTCGGGCGAGATCAGGCTGGCGGTGCGGGCGGCGAGCGTCAATTTCCCCGACGCGCTGATGATCCAGAATCTGTACCAGACCAAGCCGCCCTTGCCCTTCATCCCCGGCGGCGAGGCGGCAGGCGTGGTCGATGCGATCGGCGAGGGCGTCAGCGGCTTTCGCATTGGCGACCGGGTGGCGGCGATCCCGTTCCAGGGCGCCTTTGCCGAGCAGGCGGTGGCGCCGGCTTTCCGTACCAGCATCATTCCCGATGCGATGGGCTTCGACGTCGCGGCCGGTTTCACCATGGTCTATGCGACGGCGCTGCACGGGCTGCGCCAACGCGGGCGGTTGCAGGCCGGCGAGACGCTGCTGGTGCTGGGCGCAGCGGGCGGCGTGGGACTGGCGGCGGTGGAGATCGGCAAGCGCATGGGCGCGCGGGTGATCGCGGCGGCCTCCAGCGCGGAAAAGCTGGATCTGGCGCGGGCGCATGGCGCGGACGAGACGGTCAATTATGCTGAGGTCGACATCAAGCAGGCGGTGAAGGCACTGGCCGGCGAACGCGGCGTCGATGTGATCTTCGATCCGGTCGGCGGTGATCTGGCCGAGCCGGCCTTCCGCACCATGGGCTGGGACGGGCGCTATCTGGTGGTCGGCTTTGCCGCCGGGACAATTCCGGCGATCCCGTTGAACCTGCCGCTGGTGAAGACGGCGTCGATCGTCGGCGTGACATGGGGGATGCACAGCCGGCGTGAGCCGGACATCCATGCCGCTAATATGGCGCAGCTTTATGACTGGTATGAACGGGGCGGGCTGCGGCCGGCGATCGGCGCGCGGTTCGCCTTTGACGAGAGCCGGGCGGCGATCCGCTGGATCATGGATCGCAAGGCGCAGGGCAAGGTGGTGATCGAGATGGCCTGATCGGGTCATCACAGGGTCAGGCTCAGGTCATCGCCGCGAAGTTCACACCGTTGATCATCGAAAATATGGGCGGTTTGACGCGCAAACGCGCCGCCAAAGTCACGCCGATGCGACAGCCACGCGACATTGGGGTCACGCCCGCGCGTCTGTGACGCGACACGAACGCGCCCCTTGGGTCACGCCTGGCATTGAAGCAGATCGGCAATTCCATCGCGGAGTATGGAGCAGAAAAGCGCCATGTAGGAAAGTGGTGCGTCAGCCGGTCGGCCAGTTGGCGAGCGGGGCGCCGGCGATCGTAGTCCGCGCCTGGACGATCATGCCCTTGCCGCGCGAGACCACATAGAGCGTGCGCCGATCGGGGCCACCCCAGCAGAGATTGGTGGGCATCGCGATCTTTTCGCCGGCGGGATCATGCAGGATGTCGATCTGCCGACCCTGCGGCGTCAGCGCAACCAGCCGGTTGGAAAAGGGCAGTGTGATCCAGAGATTGTCGGCCATGTCGAAGGCGATGCCGTCGCAATAGCCGAGCGCTGCCTTTTCCGGCGGCGGCAGGGCCAGGATCGCCTTGACCGTCTGGTCGGGGACGACGGTGCCCAGTTGCGGGCCGAAATCCTGCGGGTCGGCTAGGGTGCCGTCGGCGCTGCGGCGCCAGCGGCGGATGCGGCCTTCGGCGGTCAGCGAGGCATAGACATGGCGTTCATCGCGGTCGAGGCAAAGGCCGTTGACCCCGCGCAGGTCGCGCGCGACGATCGCGGCGCTGCCGTCCGGCCGGACCATGTAGATGAAACCGGCCGGCGTGGTGGTGCCGATATTGGCGACCGGCCCCCAACTGCTGTGGGTGCAATAGATGCTGCCATCGCGCGCGGTGGCGGGACCGTTGGAGGCGACGAGCTGGCGCCCCTCCAGTTCCGAGACGAGCGTTTCGACCGCGCCGGTTTCGAGGGCGATGCGCTGGAGCGGGCCGGGCTGCTGCTTGAGCAGACCCATATTCGCGACGATCACGCGGCCCTGCGTATCGACAGCAACGCCATTGGCGGCGAGCGGCGCGCCGACCTGCCGCAGCGGCTGGCCGGGCGTCAGGACACCGATCGCGCCGCCGCTGTTGGACAGGAACAGGCGGCCGTCGGGCGCGCTGGCGACACCCTCGGCATGGTCGAGCCCGTCGATGACCAGGCGGAAATCGGCCGGGGTCAGGGGCGCCGGAACTGTGGAGGCGCGTGGCGTGCCGGCGCGGGTGCAGCCGGCGAGCGCGAGCGCCGCGCCGCCGAGCATGGCCGTGCGCCGGTCGAGCGGCATGTCAGCGGACCGGCGCGAAGCCGGCGATGCGGTGATCGCCCGCCTCGACCGGGCGGAAGCGCAGGCGCATGTCGCAGGCCGGCTCCACGCCATCGTCATCGACCAATATGCCCGCGATCCGCACGCCCGGCGCATCGTCGGGTTCGAACAGGATGACGGTGTAGGGGACTTCAGCCTTGTGGTCGCCGGGC
>QFPJ01000052.1 GCA_003241685.1 Sphingopyxis macrogoltabida | reverse complement strand
GATCCGGGGTCCATGACGGCGGCGGTGTAGTGGATTCCGGATCAAGTCCGGAATGACGATAGTGGGTGGAAAACGTCCGTTCCCCACCCCAAAGAAGCCGGCCGGCACAGCCGCCCGTGCCGCCCTTCTCTCCCCCGTCAATAACCCGGCAGATACGGCTTCTTGACCCAGTCGGCATAGGGATTGCGCGTCGATCGGCCATAGGTGTAATCCTGCATGGCTTTCAGCGTCGCCGCCCGTTCCGCGCTCTGGCGGCGATATTCGGCCCAGCTGTCGGGCGCCGACGCTGCGCCGCCGCCCGATCCGCCGCCGCTGGCCCGTGAACGCGCGCGCGCGGCATCCACCCGGTCGCGATGCTCGCGCTGCCAGCGCCGTTGCCGTTCGATGAACTTGACGATGTCCTTGTTCTGCGGGTCCATGACGGTCAGCGCCGCGATCTCGGTCTCCGACGCATAGCCCGGCCGCTTGCGCAGAAAATCGAGGTAATTTTCGGCATCGCCATAGCGCGCCGTCGCGCGCTCGACCTCCGCGACCACTTCGGGACGCGGTCCCGCGGGGCGCGCCGCGCCGCCGCTGCCCGGCGATGACGGCGCGCTCCGGACGCTTGCCGCCATGCGCGCCTGATCCTGCTGCCATTGGGCCCAGAAGCGGGCGCTCGACGCCTTCCATTCGACCGCGCGCGCCTCAAGCATATGGGTGATCGCGTCGAACGAGGCATAACCCTTTGCGTCCGGTTTGAAGCTTTCGGCCCACTGTCCATCGCTGCGGCGCACCACCAGCACGCCGCGGCTTTTCGCAAAGGCATCTTTGAGCACCGGATTCGCCAATATCCGAAAATCGGTGAGGATCAGGCCCGTTTCGGTCAGGCTGTTGGGGGCCAGCATATGATATTCGATGCCGTCGCCCGACCGCGCGGGATAGGCGCTGAACCAGGCCTCGGTCAAATCGGGGGTGGTGCCCGGGTTTCGCGACCGATAATAGCCCAGCCCCTTGTCAGGCGCCGACCATTGGCCATTTTTATCGAGCACCAGCTTGATCTCCTGCCCGACCGGCGCGTCGATCATCCACCCCATCGGCCGATAATGCGATTCGCCGGGATGGCTGATGCCGCTGTTCAGAACCGCGCCGGCCTGCGGCTTCATCGGCAGCGGCGATGTCGTCGGCAGGAAACCCCGGCCAACCATCTGAAAGGCGAGTTCGCCGTCGGGCAGGCGATAGGACAACAGGGCAAAAGGCCGGATATGGTCGATGCCCTGGTTGGCCAGTCCCTCCAGATAGCGCGGCGCGACCGGCCCCTGTTTGTCGGCGGCGTTGCTGGCGAACTGCGGATAGGAGTGGATGGCATAGTCCCGGTTGGGCTGCAGCCCGTCCCAGCTTCGCACCACCGCGCCGTCCGGGCCGACAACCTCCAGCCGCGCCTCGCGCTGCTGATAGCGCCAGCCGAGATTCGCGGTTTCCGGGTCGCTATCGGTCTGCGGGATCGTCGTGATGATTCCCCAATAGGGCGTGCCGTCAGGCGCCGCGCTCTCGATGATTTCCGCGACATCGGCGACCGGCGTCCGCGCGCCGCTGGCCGGATCGTACATTTCGTAACTCTGGTCGCCAAGGTGCGACATGATGAACACGCCGCGCCCCGGCACGACGCGCACGTCGCGAAAAACGGTGGGCAACAGCACCTTGCCCTTCTGGTCCTCCAGCCCCTCGAAGGTCATGTCGGTGGTCTGCCACACGGGGCGGCATTGGAAACTGGCGCCATTCTGTCGATAGGGCAGTTCGCGCCGCACCGCGCGCAGCTTGCGGCCGCCGACCTCGACCCACGGCCCATAGACGGGAGCGCCGACATGGGCGGGCACGCCCAGATCCTGGTCGCGGCCATAGACCAGCCGCCCGTCCCATTTGGCATTGCCGGCATATTTGGGAAACGCCCTGTCCTGCTGCGGTTGCCCCCGATCGGGAGCGCAGCCCTTGTCCGGGCGATAGGGTTTGGGTTCGACCTTCGCTTCGGCAGCGATCGGCACAATAAGCATCCCCGCCAGCCCCGTCGCACAGACGAGGGCGAGATGTCCCATCTTTCGCCGGCTGCGGGCCATGAACGCCATCCTGCCGTTTTCGACCATATTCCCTCTCCCGCACCGCACTCTATTGCCCGCCCGCCGGCGCCGGCTTCGCTGTCCCCACCTTGGCGAAATGCGCGTCCGTCATCCGCCGCGCTTCGGCCAGGTTCGGTGCCCGCGTGCCGGTGCCCAGCCCCGCGCACACGGCCTCCAGGCCATGACCCGCGTTGGATGTCGGCAACAGGTTGACGGTCTCGGCATGTTGCGCGGTGCCGGTCGCCTGCCGGATCAACTGTCCGTCCAGGTAGAATTCGTGGCGCACGCGGCGGATCGTCTGGCGCGCGCTGCAATTGGCCTCGAACAATTGCGCGCCGACGTCATAGGCGGCGTTGCGGATCGTCCCCGCCGCTTCGTCGTGATAGCGAAAGGCGGTGTCCGCCTTGGGCATGGTCAGCAACCAGAAACTCAGCTGATCGCCCTTTCGGTAGCTCGCCATCGACACCCAGATGATCATGTCGCTCGTCCCGCCGACCAGCACCGCCGGTTCGGTATTGCGCGCCGCCTCCTGCGCGGCCGCCGGTGCCGCCAGCGCCGCCAGCGCCAGCAGCGCCGCGGTCGCGCCCGCCTTGATCCTCGTGCCCTTCATGTCCTTCGCTCCTCTCTCGCGATCGTCGCCGCGGCCGCATTGTCGGCCCTGCGAGCGGCACCGGCGCGCGGCGCGGGCGCACGTCCGCACCGACGGGCATCGCCGGAACGAAGCAATCGCCAACGGGAAGACAGGAACAGCCGGTGCGGCATCGTCGAATCGCTCCGTCGCCGGGCGGGGCGGGATCGGCGACGATCCGGCACGCTGCGGCAAGGTGATGCGACTCACCGCGAAACTTTAGGCCGCCGCGCCGGATTTTTCAAATATTCGCAACATCCTGGTCGCCCGGCGGGTCGCCCGGCGGCGCCATCGGCCGCGCGGTTCAGTCGGCCGTCCCCGGCATCCGGCCGTGCGTCGCGCCGGTGCGGATGATATTTTCGGTCCCCGGCAGCGGGTCGGTCGGCAGGTCGAAGGATTTGGGGACCGGCGGCGGCAGGCTCAGCTTGTCGGCGAACAGCAGGCGGCCCGGCCCCAACTTGTAGAGGATCATCGGCAGCAGTTCCTCGCCGAACACGAAACACCCCTCGCTGCGGCCCAGCTTGCCCTGCGTCGCGATCAGCGACGGTTCGGCGTACCAGGCGCCGTGGACGACGATCGCGCGGACGTCGGCATTGTTGTTGTCGGGCTCCAGCCCGGCCAGGCGCATCGACGAACCGTTGGCGCCCCAGTAAAAATCGCTGGTGCGATAGGCCCCGCGCGAGGTTGCGAGGCTGCCGACGCGGTTCGAGAAACTCTTCAGCCAGCCGTCGTGCTGCGGGTCCGACCCGCGCCCGTGCGTCACCGGGAACATCTCGATCCGGCCCGCGATCATATCGACCAACGCGAAGCGCGGGCGCGCCGATGGCAGGCCGAAATCGACGACGCCGACGCGGTCGGTCTGGGGGATGTTGCGCCCCTGGCGCGCCAACTGCTGCCGCGCGACCGCCAGATAGTCGACGGGCGCCTGCCCCATGGGCTGGCCCACCGGCTGCCCAAAAGACGGCGACGCCGGAAACCCCGGCTTCGGCGGCTGGCGCAGCCAGTCGGGCACCTGCGCCCGGCCCGGCAGCGCGGCCAGCGCTCCGGCACCCGCCACCGCGGCCAGCATCGCCCTGCGATCGATCATCTGTGTCACGTGCAACCCAACCCCATCTGCCGTTCAGCCCCCTTCCAGGCATGATACGGCCCCACATCAGGGCTATAAGCCGCAGCTTGACTGGCAAAGGCAAGCGGCATTCGTCTCTTCATGCCGCCAATCGTGGCATAATCGCCATGAACGGCGGGTTTACGCCGACGCCTTGCCCGCGCGCGCGCCGGGCGTTAGGAGCGGCGCCATGAACGCGACCATCTGGCACAATCCCGCATGCGGCACCTCGCGCAAGACGCTGGCAATCCTTCAGGAAACGCCGGGGGTCGACGTGACGATCGTCGAATATCTGAAGACGCCCTATACCGCCGACAAGCTGCGCCAGCTGTTCCGCGACGCGGGCCTGACCGCGCGCGACGCGCTGCGCCTGCGCGGCACCGATGCCGCCGAACGCGGGCTGGCCGATGCCGACGAGGACGCGATCGTCGCGGCGATGGCCGCCCACCCCGCCTATGTGAACCGCCCCTTCGTCGAAACCGACAAGGGCGTGCGCTTCTGCCGCCCGCAGGACGTGGTGCGCGAAATCCTGTGATCGCGGTTCAGCCGGGCACCCACTGGCGCCGCGCATAGCCCTGCGCCCACAGGATCGCGGTCAGGTCGTGATGCCGGATCGCCGCGTCGGCGGCCTCGGCACAGGCGGGATGCGCGTGATAGCCGATGCCCAGCCCCGCCGCCGCGATCATCGCGATGTCGTTGGCGCCGTCGCCGACCGCCAGCGTCGCGCCCAGCGGCAGCCCCGCCGCCGCCGCCTCGGCCTCCAGCACCGCCAGCTTGGTCGCGCTGTCCACCACCGGGTCCAGCACCGCGCCGGTCAGCTTGCCGCCCGCGATCGCCAGTTCGTTGGCCACCGCCCGGTCGAAACCGATCGCCTCCGCCACCGGCCCGGCAAAGGGCATGAAGCCGCCCGACACCAGCACCGCGCGCGCGCCATGCGCCTTCATCGTCTGCACCAGCGTCCGCGCGCCGGGGGTCAGCCGCACCCGCTCGCGCCGGCATTCGGCCAGCACGCTTTCGGCCATCCCGCCGAGCAGCGCGACGCGTTCGGCCAGCGCCGCGCGAAAATCCAGCTCGCCGCGCATCGCGCGTTCGGTGATCGCCGCGATCGCGGGCTTCAGATCGGCATAGTCCGCCAGTTCGTCGATGCATTCGACGGTGATCATCGTCGAATCCATGTCGGCGACGATCAGCTTCTTCTGCCGGTCGCCCAGCGGCTGGACGACGATGTCGAGCGCGCCATGGTCCATCTCAGCCAGCGCCTCGCGCGCGATCGCCAGGCTGCCCTGAAACATGATGTCGGCGGCATCGCCCGCGTCGATCCAGTGCGGCGCGCCGACATCGTGCCCGGTGGCGAACAGGCGGTCGACGGCTTCGCGAACCACCTCGTCGGTCAGCTTTCCTGCTGCTATCAGCGTCGCGACGAACATGGCACATCCTTCCTTATCTTCCTCGGGCCAGCGGCCCAGAGCCGCGCTTATTGCCGGGCCGACCGCCAGCGGCAAGAGCGCATTGGCGGTCGCGCTGGCCCGCGCGCTCGGCCGCGCGCAGGTGATCAACGCCGACGCCAGCCAGATCTATGCCGACCTCGCCATCCTGTCGGCGCGGCCCACCGCCGACGAGATGCAGGGGGTGCCGCACCGCCTGTTCGGCGAGATCGACGGCGCCCGGCCCTATAATGCCGCGCGCTGGGCCGCCGACGCCCGCCGCGCCCTTGCCCGCGCGTGGGAGGATGACGATGTGCCGATCCTCGTCGGCGGCACCGGCCTCTATCTGCGCACGCTGCTGTTCGGCATCGCCCCGGTGCCGGAGATCGACCCCGGCATCCGCGCCGCCGTCCGCGCGCTGCCGGTGGCGGATGCCCATGCGGCGCTGGCGGCGGCCGACCCGCCCGCCGCCGCCCGCCTGGCACCCACCGACACGGCGCGCGTCGCCCGCGCGCTGGAGGTGGTGCGCGCGACCGGCCGCCCGCTCGCCGACTGGCAGCGCGCGCGCGAAGGCGGGATCGCCGGCGACGTCGACCTGACCCCGCTCATCCTGCTGCCGCCGCGCGACTGGCTGCGCGGCCGCTGCGACGCGCGGCTGGCGGCGATGTTCGCGGACGGCGCGATCGACGAGGTCGCGGCGCTGCTCGCACGCGGCCTCGACCCGGACCTGCCGGTGATGCGCGCGATCGGCGTGCCCCAGATCGCCGCCTTCCTCGGCGGCGAAACGACGCGCGAACAGGCGCTGGAAGCGGCACAGGCCGCGACCCGCCAATATGCCAAGCGGCAATATACCTGGTTCCGGCATCAACCGCCGGCGGACTGGCCCCGGCATGAAGAGTCATTATCCGTCGATAATATCGATGAATTAGCAATTAAATTACAATATCAGATATTGACAAGATAGAATCATATACCTATTGCCCGCCGACCCGTTGCGGCGCACAAGGCGCGCCGTCTTGCCGCGGTCGGGTAAAATGGCGTCCGAAAGGGCGCGAACGAAAGGAGTGTGTGTCGTGACGGAAATGAGTGGTGCCGACATGGTGGTTCAGGCGCTGGTCGACCTCGGGGTCGATACGGTGTTCGGCTATCCGGGCGGCGCGGTCCTTCCCATCTATGACGCGCTCTACAAACATCCGACGATCCAGCATGTCCTCGTCCGCCACGAACAGGCGGCGACGCACGCGGCGGAAGGCTATGCCCGCTCGACCGGCAAGCCCGGCGTCGTGCTCGTCACCTCGGGCCCCGGCGCGACCAATGCCGTCACCGGCATCACCGACGCGCTGCTCGATTCGATCCCGATGGTCGTGCTGACCGGACAGGTGCCGACGACGCTGATCGGCACCGACGCCTTTCAGGAATGCGACACGGTCGGCATCACGCGCCACTGCACCAAGCATAATTATCTGGTGATGGACCCCGACCGGCTCGCCCCGACGATCCACGAGGCGTTCCATATCGCGACCCACGGCCGCCCCGGCCCGGTGGTGATCGACATTCCGAAGAATGTGCAGGTCGCGACCGGCACCTACAGCGTGCCCGAATTCATCCAGCACAACAGCTATCGCCCCCAGGTCGAACCCGATGCGGACGCAATCGCGGCGGCGATCGATCTGATCGCGGCGGCCGAATGCCCGATCTTCTACACCGGCGGCGGCGTGATCAACGCCGGACCCGACGCCAGCGCGGCGCTGCGCCAGCTCGTCTCGCTGACCGGCGCGCCGATCACCTCGACGCTGATGGGGCTCGGCGCCTTTCCGTCGGACGATCCGAAATGGCTGGGCATGCTCGGCATGCACGGCACCTATGAATCGAACATGGCGATGAACCGCGCCGACCTGATCATCGCGGTCGGCGCGCGTTTCGACGACCGTGTGACCGGCCGTCTCGATGCCTTCGCGCCCAATGCGAAGAAAATCCACATCGACATCGACCGCAGTTCGATCAACAAGATTGTGCCGGTGGACATCGCGGTCGTCGGCGACGCCGGGCGGGCGCTCGACGCGCTGATCGCGGCGTGGCAGGACAAGGGTCACAAGGCGCGCGACCTGGGCGAATGGTGGCGCCGCATCGACGGCTGGCGCGCGGCGCGCTGCCTCGACTTCCCCGAAAAGAAGGACCCGGATGCGGAAATCATGCCGCAACGCGCGGTCAAGGCGCTGTTCGACGCGACGCGCGGCCGCGATCCGATCATCACGACCGAGGTCGGCCAGCACCAGATGTGGGCGGCGCAGCATTTCGGCTTCTCGGCCCCCAATCGCTGGCTCACCAGCGGCGGGCTCGGCACCATGGGCTATGGCTTTCCCGCCGCGGTCGGCGCCCAGATCGCCAACCCCAGCCGCCTCGTCATCTGCATCGCGGGCGAAGCCAGCCTGCAAATGAACATTCAGGAAATGGGCACGGTCGCGCAATACCGCCTGCCGGTGAAGATCTTCATCCTCAACAATGAATGGATGGGGATGGTCCGCCAGTGGCAGGAATTGACCTATGAAAGCCGCTATTCGAACAGCTATTCGGACAGCCTGCCCGATTTCGTGAAGCTCGCCGACGCCTATGGCTGGACGGGCCTGCGGATCGACACGCTGGGCGAACTGGAAGGCGGCATCCAGCGGATGATCGACACGCCCGGCCCGGTGATCGTCGACTGCCGCGTGGCAAAGCTCGCCAACTGCTTCCCGATGATCCCGTCGGGCGCGGCGCACACCGACATGATCCTCCAGCCGAGCGACGTCACCGGCACGATGGACGACGAAGCGAAAGCACTGGTGTAATCCATGAAAATCACCACCGAAACGGGCGAGCGCCATGTGCTCGCCGTCACCGTCGATAACGAAGCGGGGGTGCTGGCCAAGATCACCGGCCTGTTCACCGCGCGCGGCTATAATATCGAAAGCCTGACCGTGGCCGACATCAGTTCGGACCATGCATTGAGCCGCATCACCATCGTCACCAACGGCCCGCCGCCGGTGATCGACCAGATCATCGCGCAGCTCGACCGGCTGGTGCCCGTGCACAAGGTCGTCGATCTGGCCGACGTCGGCGCGCATGTCGAACGCGAGATCGCGCTGGTGAAGGTCGCGGGGACCGGCGACAAGCGGATCGAGGCGCTGCGCCTCGCCGATGTCTTCCGTGCCAAGGTCGTCGATACGACGCTGACCAGCTTCATCTTCGAAATCACCGGCAACAGCGACAAGGTCGATCGCTTCGTCGCGCTGATGCGCGAATGCGGGCTGGTCGAGGTCGGCCGCACCGGCGTCGTCGCCATCGCCCGCGGGCCGGAGGCGCTTTAGTCATTTAACCAACCTTCGTCATTCCCGCGAAAGCGGGAACCCAGGGAAGGCTCAGCCTACGCACGCTCTGGGTCCCCGCTTTCGCGGGGATGACGATCAAGTGAATATATGAAGGGGTTATATCCAATGCAGGTTTATTACGATCGCGACGCCGACCAGGAACTGATCAAGGGCAAGAAGGTCGCCGTCGTCGGCTATGGCAGCCAGGGCCACGCCCATGCGCAGAATATGCGCGACAGCGGCGTCAAGGATGTCGCGATCGCGCTCCGCCCCGGCTCCGCGACCGCGAAAAAGGCCGAAGCGGCGGGCTTCAAGGTGCTGTCGAACAAGGAAGCCGCCGAATGGGCGGACGTCATCATGATCGCCGCGCCCGACGAACATCAGGCGAAAATCTATGCCGACGATCTCGCCGCCCATATGAAGCCGGGCGCCGCGCTGGCTTTCGCGCACGGCCTCAACATCCATTTCGGCCTGATCGACGCGCGCCCCGACATCGACGTGTTCATGGTCGCGCCCAAGGGCCCCGGCCACACGGTGCGCAGCGAATATCAAAAGGGCGGCGGCGTCCCCTGCCTGATCGCGGTCGCACAGGAAGCACAGGGCGCGGGCGCGTCGGGCAACGGCTATGCCAAGGCGCTCGCCCTCTCCTACGCCTCTGCCGTCGGCGGCGGCCGCAGCGGCATCATCGAAACCACCTTCAAGGAAGAGTGCGAAACCGATCTGTTCGGCGAACAGGCGGTGCTGTGCGGCGGCATCACCCATCTGATCCAGGCGGGTTTCGAAACGCTGGTCGAGGCGGGCTATGCCCCCGAAATGGCCTATTTCGAATGCCTCCACGAAACCAAGCTGATCGTCGACCTCCTGTATGAAGGCGGCATCGCGAACATGCGCTATTCGATCTCGAACACCGCCGAATATGGCGACATCAAGACCGGCCCGCGCATCATCACCGACGAGACCAAGGCCGAAATGAAGCGCGTGCTGCAGGACATCCAGTCGGGCCGCTTCGTCAAGGATTTCGTCCTCGACAACCAGGCGGGCCAGCCCGAACTGAAGGCCAGCCGCAAGGCCGCCGCCGCGCACCCGATCGAACAGACGGGCGAAAAGCTGCGCGCGATGATGCCGTGGATCGCCAAGAACAAGCTGGTCGACAAGAGCGTCAACTAAGCCGAAAATCCTCCCTGTCGCGCAGCGATGGGGAGGGGGACCGCTCGCGCAGCGCGTGGTGGAGGGACCGAAACCTCGCGCTAAAGCCCCTCCGTCAGTCCTTCGGACTGCCACCTCCCCATCGCTGCGCGACAGGGAGGATCACGCTGCAAGGCGGTCCGACGACCTTCCGCATCGGCAGACGAAGCACTGGGATCTGGGCATGTCCTCGTCGCTGCACGCTGTTTTCGACGCGCATGATCTGCGAGACGACACGATGACCTCCGCTCCCTTCACCGCGCATCGCGCCGACCTCGCCGCGCTCGCCGCCGACGATCGCCGCCGCGCCCTCGTGCCGCGCGCGGGCATCGACTTCGCCTCGAACGACTATCTCGGCATGGCCGATTCCTATGCGCTGAACGAGGCGCTGGCCCAGGGGGTCGCGCGCGGCATTCCCGTCGGGTCGGGCGGCTCGCGGCTGCTGCGCGGCAATCATCCGGAACATGAAGCGCTGGAGGATCATGCCGCGCGCCATTATGGCAGCGGCGCCGCGCTGTATTTCTCCACCGGCTTTGCCGCCAACGCCGCGCTGTTCGCGACGCTGCCGCAGCGCGGCGACCTGATCGTCCATGACGAATATGTCCACGCCAGCGCCCATGACGGGATGAAGCTGGCGCGCGCCGATCGCCTGCCGGTTCGCCACAACGACGCCCAGGCCTTTGAAGATGCGATCCGTCGCTGGCGCCAGGGCGGCGGCAGGGGGACGCCGTGGATCGCGGTCGAAAGCCTTTATTCGATGGATGGCGACCGCGCCCCGCTCGCCGATCTCGCCGCGATCGCCGACCGGCTGGACGCCGTGCTGGTCGTCGACGAGGCGCATGCGACGGGCGTCTACGGCCCGACCGGCCAGGGTCTCGCCTATGCGCTCGGCGCCCGCGACAATCTCATCACCCTGCACACCTGCGGCAAGGCGCTGGGGTGCGAAGGCGCGCTGCTTTGCGGTCCCGCGATCATGCACGATTTCCTGATCAATCGCGGCCGCCCGTTCATCTTCTCGACCGCGCCGTCGCCGCTGATGGCGTGGGTGGTGCGCCGCGCGCTCGAAATCGTCGCCGACCAGCCCGAACGCCCGGCGGCGCTCCACGCACTCGTCCGCCGCGCCGAGGCGCGCCTCGCGCCGCTCGGCATCGCCGCCAGCGGCAGCCAGATCCTGCCGATCGTCATCGGCGACAACGGGCGCACGATGCGGATCGCCGCCGCGCTGCAGGCGGCGGGCTTCGACATTCGCGGCATCCGCCCGCCCACCGTCCCGCCGGGCGGCGCCCGGCTGCGCGTCGCGATCACGCTCAACGTGTCCGAACGCGATGTCGATGCGATGACCGCCGCGCTCGCCGACGCGATGGCCGCCGCCTGATGCCGCGCTTCGTCGTCACCGGCACCGACACGGGTATCGGCAAGACCGTCTTTTCCGCCGCGCTCGCGGGCGCGCTCGGCCTTTCCTATTGGAAGCCGATCCAGTCGGGGCTGGAGGAGGAGACCGACAGCGAAGCCGTCGCGCGGCTCGCCGGCGTGCCCGTCCATCCCGAAAGCTGGCGCCTCGTCACCCCCGCCTCGCCGCATCGCGCCGCCGAAATCGATGGCGTCGCGATCGACCCCGACCGGCTGACCCCGCCCCCCGGCGACCTGCTGATCGAGGGCGCGGGCGGCGCGCTCGTCCCCGTCACGCGCGTTCGCGCGCTGGCGGATTCCGGTCATCGTCTGCGCCCGCACCGCGCTCGGCACGATCAACCACAGCCTGCTGACGATCGAGGCGCTGCAACGCCGCGCCGTGCCGATCCACGGCATCGCCTTCCTGGGCGACGCGGTGGAGGACAGCGAGGCGATCGTCGCCGAACTCGGCGGCGTCCGCCGCCTCGGCCGCCTGCCGGTCATCGATCCGCTGACGCCGGAAAATCTGGCGGCCGCGTTCGCCGCGAACTTCGATCGCGCGGATTTCCTCTGACATCGCCGCCCGCTTTCGCGGGCATGAGACATCATTGTAGGGTCTTCGGATGACCAACCCCTCCTCCCCCGTCTGGCACCCCTTCACCCAGCATGGGCTGGGCGACGCCATCCCGCTGATCACCCATGCCCGGGGGGCCTGCCTTTACGGCCGCGACGGCGCCTGCTGGATCGACGCCATCTCGAGCTGGTGGGTGACGACGCACGGCCACGCGCATCCGCGCATCATGGCGGCGATCCGCGCGCAATCGGAAAAGCTCGACCAGCTCATCTTCGCGGGCTGGACGCACGAGCCCGCCGAAAGCCTGGCCGCCGAACTCGTCCGCATCACGCCCGATCCGCTCACCCGCGTCTTCTTCTCCGACTCGGGATCGACCAGCGTCGAGGTCGCGCTGAAAATGGCACTCGGCTACTGGTTCAACATCGGCGAAGCGCGCAGCCGCATCATCGTCCTGGACCACAGCTATCACGGCGACACCATCGGCACGATGTCGGTCGGCGAACGCGGCGTCTACAACCGCGCGTGGCAGCCCCTGCTGTTCGACGTCGACACCATCCCCTTCCCGCACGAAGGGCTCGAACAGGCGACGCTCGACGCGCTCGAAGCCGCCTGCGCCCAAAAGCCCGCCGCCTTCATCGTCGAACCGCTGATCCTCGGCGCCGGAGGGATGTTGATCTATCCCGCCTGGGTGCTCGCCGAAATGCGCGCCATCTGTTCGCGCCACGGCGTGCTGTTCATCGCCGACGAGGTGATGACCGGCTGGGGCCGCACCGGCACCCGCTTCGCCTGCGACCAGGCGGGGGTCATCCCCGACATCGTCTGCCTGTCGAAAGGGCTGACCGGCGGCGCGCTGCCGCTCGCGGCGACGTTGTGCATCGAACCGATCTTCGCGGCGCATTATTCGACCGACCGCGCGAAGACCTTTTATCATTCCAGCAGTTACACGGCGAACCCGATCGCCTGCGCCGCCGCGAACGCCAATCTCGCCATCTGGCGCGACGAGCCGGTGCAGCAACGCATCGACACCCTCGCCGACGCGCAGGCGGCGCATCTCGCGCTCCTCTCGCACGACCCGCGCGTCCAGAATCCGCGCCGTCTTGGCACCATCGCCGCGCTCGACATGGTCGTGCCGGACGGCGGCTATCTCTCGACCCTCGCCCCGCGCCTGACCGCCTTCTGCCGCGACCGCGGCGTCCTGCTGCGCCCGCTCGGCAACACGCTCTACGTCATGCCGCCCTATTGCATCACCGCCGACGAGCTGGCGAAGACATGGGACGCGATCGCGGCATCGCTGGAGATGCTTTAGCGGCAGCGGGCTAACGGGTTGCCCGTCCGCCCGTCACCCGCCGAATTTCGCATCGTCGGGCATCGCCGCCCAATTCTTCTCCGCCGCCGCGATATAGCCGGCGCGGTCGATGTCCCACTTCGCCTTCACCGCCTGATTGAAGTTCAGATACAGCCGGCCGTCGACGATCGCATAGGCAAGCGGGTCGCCGGGCGCGAGATAGCCGCGCGCCATCGCCCAGGCGCAATGCCCGCCATAACGCGGCATGAAAGCATCGGGATCGGCGGCAAAACGCGCGGCATTGGCGGCATTGGCGAAATGATAGACCGCCCCGTCATGCTCGACCGCAAAGGCCGCATCGCCCTTCACCGGGACGCCCGCGCCGTCGAAATAACTGACCGTGTCATAGCCGCTGACCGCGACATGGCCGCCGTCGACCCCGACATAGACGGGCCGGGCGGCGGCGGCGGGCACGAAGGACGCAAGCGACAGCGGCGCCAGCAGCGCCGCGAGCCAAACGAACGCAAACGGGTTTTTCATCGTCGATCTCCATGGGACGGTATCGGCGGCGCGCAATGCCGCCGTCGCCCGCGGGTTCGCACCGAACCGCCGGCCGGTTACGCCGCGCAGTTCGGCTTAGGTTCATCCGCGGCGGGCCATGACGCGGACGGGGACAGGGGGTCCGGGAAGATTGATCGGTGACGATGACCAAGCCTGCCCTGCTGCTCCTCTCCCTCGCCGCGCTCCCCCTCGCCGCGCTCGCCGTCGCGCCGCCCGCGTTCGCGCAGCGCGACCTGGCCCAGACCGGCGAACCGCCGCAGCGCACCTCGGTCCTCTACACCTATGGCGACGACCCCTGCCCCGAACCGCAGGGCGACGAAATCATCGTCTGCGCGCAGCGGCCCGAATCCGATCGCTATCGCGTGCCCCGGGAATTGCGCGACGCGCTGAAGGAGGACGACGACGCCGGCGGCGGCAACAGCTGGGCGGCGGCGGTGGAGGGCTATGACGATGTCGCCCGCCTCGGCCGCCCGAACAGCTGCTCGCCGGTCGGCAGCTATGGCTTCACCGGCTGCGCCGCCGCCGCGATGCGCGAATGGTTCGCCGCGCGCCGCGATCGATGACGCCCTCCCCGCCGATGCCCCTCCCCTCTGATGCAAGGGCCCCGAACAACTTCGGGGTGACGCCGCGCGCCCATCCCGCCTAAACTGCGCGGCGCAATCGTCGGGGGACAGGCATGACGGGATGGATTCGCACGCTGCTCGGCTTGGCCGCGCTGGCGCTCGCCCTGCCCGCCACCGCGCAGCCGCCGCTGGCCAACACCCCCGCCATCGCCGCCAAGCGCGACCAGTTGATGAAGGCGCCGTTTGAGCAGCGCCCGGTGATCGGCGCCGAATTGCTGAAACTGCTCGCCGCGCAATATGGCGAGGAAAGCCAGCCTTATGTCGACGCGCTACAGCTGCACGCCTCCGATCTCGGCATGGCGCGGCAAAGCGCCGAGGCGCAGCGGGTGCTCGAACGCGTCATCGCGCTGCTGACGAAAATGCACGGCGCCGACGCCTTCCCCGTCGGCCGCGCACAGCAAAACTATGCCCTGATGCTCCGCCTCAACGGCTTTCCCGAACGGGCGATCGAACCGGCGCGCCGCCACATCGCGATTCTGACCGAGGAAGCCTATGGCTGCGGGCGCGTCACGCGGCACGATTATGGCCGGATGGTCGCGGGCTGCATCCAGGATGAAAAGGATCTGGGCGACGCGCTGTTCCTCTTCGGCGACATGATGATCGACCTGAAACGCGCCGACGAGGCCAATGCGCTGTTCCGCGACACGATCGCGCGCTTCGAACCGCGCTGGGCGGGCTGCGAGACCGATCAATGGGGCACCAAATGCGACCGCGCCGCCCGCAATCGCCGCGACGTCATGGCCGACTATGCCCGTTTCCTGACCCGCGCCGGGCGCGAACCGGCGGCGCGCGCCATCTATGCCGACAACGCCCGCGCCCGCGTGGAGGCGCTGCCCGGCTGCGCCGACGACGCCTGCCGTGCCGATCTCTGGCTGCTCGGCGATTTTCGCGCCTGGCTGGACGCCGAAACGCGCGCCGATGCCAAGGGCGGCCATGACCTCGGCTTTCGCTGGCTGCCCGTCTTCGCCGCCGAACCCGCCTATGCGCGCGGCGCGGCGGCGGATGCCGACTATTTCGACCGCCAGTATCGCAGCGAACTGGACGAACTGCTCGCCGGCTTCACCACCGGGGCGCTTGCGGCGGGCGAACGCGACCGGCTGCTCGCGCTGCTCACCCCGCTGGGCAAGGCCGATCTGGTCGGCGATCAGGACCGGACGGAGACGCTGACCGCCCGTCTCGCGGACCTCGACACGGCCTTCGACCAGGCGGCTTATGGCGACCATGCCGCGCGCGCCGCGATCCTTCGCGACAAGGCGGAGGTGCTGCGCCAGATTCACGGCGATAAGGAAGCGGACTATCTTTCCGCGATGCGCGCGGTCGCGTGGGAAATCGACGATGGCGACGACGATGCCGCGACCGACGCCGCCTATCGCGATGCCTATGCCGCCTATCGCCACGCGCGCGGCGACGCCAATGCGCTAAGCTGGTCGATGGCGTCCTCCTACGCCGACTGGCTGGTCAGGCGGGACCGCCGCGCCGACGCCGCCGCGCTGGTCCGCACGCTGCTCGCCGATCCGGGCAACGACATGACCGGCTTCTACGCCGACCCGCTGCGCGCATCGACCATGGCGTCGGGACTGTCCGCGCTCTCCGACCCGCACGGCGACCTCAACGAACTGCACGCCGACCTCGCCGAATGGATTTTACGGGATGGCGGCGACGCGGGCGAGGCGCTGCGGCACGCCCGCCATGCCGCCACCGGCAAACGCGCCTATCGCCGCGCCTTCGGCTTCGCCAAGACCGACGAGGCGGGCTATGCGCAGGCGACCGACGACGACAGTTTCTTCAATCGCTACAACCGCCGCTACGCGGGTTTTCAGACGCTGTTCGCCGACGCCTTATGGGCGGCGGGACAACGCGATCCGGCGGCGACCGCCGACGTCTTCCTCGCGCTTCAGGAAGCGCAGATGGGCACGACCAGCCAGGCGGTGGCCAAGGCGGCGGCCGACCGCGCGCTCGCCCGCGCGGGCGTGTCGGACCTGCTGGCCCAGCGGCGGGGCATCGATGCGGCCATCGACCGGCTGATGGCCGAAGGCATGGCGATAGCCCACGCCGACGAAACCGAACGGCAAAGGCTGATCCGCGTCAATCTGGGCGAGCAGCAGCGGCTGGCCTTTCAGCGCGACGAGATCGACCGCCGGATCCGCGCCGGCGCCCCTGGCTATTTCGAACTCATCCGCCCCGCCGCGCTCGACGTTGCCGCGGCACAGGCGCTGCTCGGCCCCGACGAGGCGCTGCTGATGATCGTGCCGTCCGAATTCGGCACCCACAGCCTGGCGCTCACCAGAACGGCGATCGCCTGGCACCGCAGCGACCTCACCGCCGCTGCGCTCGCGGCCCCTGTCCGCCGCCTGCTGTGGGACGTCGGCGCCAGCCTCGACTTCACCGAAGAGGAGGACGCGCGCTGGAGCGCGGAGGGCGAAGGCGACTTCCCCTTCGACCGCGCCACCGCCTGGGGCCTCTACGACCAGCTCGTGCGCCCGCTGGAGGATGTGCTGGCGGGCAAGCGCCACCTGTTCACCGCATCGGGGGGCGCCCTGTCGTCGCTGCCGCTCGGCATCCTCGTCACCGCTCCGCCGCAGGGCGTCGACGGCGATCCGGCGGCGCTGCGCGCGACGCCGTGGCTCGCCGATCGCCATGCGCTGCTCCAGCTCCCCTCGCTTCAATCGCTGCAACTGCTGCGCGCGGTCGCCGACCGCAACGCCGCGCGGTCGGGCACCGCGATGGTCGGTTTCGGCGATCCGGTGCTGGAGGGCGCGGCGCAGACGCGCGGCGGCATCGGCGGGCGCCATCGCGGGACGCGCAGCGCGGCCGGGCTCGAAATCGCGGACGGGCTGCGGCCGGCCGGCGACGGCCCGCCGCTCGCCGACCCCGACGCGCTGCGAAAACTCGCGCGCCTGCCGGGGACCGAAAGCGAACTGAAGGCGATGCAGGCGCTGCTCGGCGCGGGCAACAGCCGACTTTATCTGGCCGACGCGGCGACCGAAACCAATGTGAAACGCGGCAAATTGTCGGGGCTTTCGGTGCTGTTCCTCGCCACCCACGGCCTTGTCGCGGGCGAGGTCGGCGGCATCGCCGAACCGGGGCTGGTCTTCACCCCGCCGCGCAGCGCCACCGTCGCCGACGACGGCCTGCTCACCGCGTCGGAAGTCGCCGCGCTCGATCTCGGCGCGCGCTGGGTGATCCTGTCGGCGTGCAACACCGCGTCGGGCGACGGCAGCGCGGGCGCCCCCGGCCTGTCGGGGCTCGCCCGCTCCTTCTTCTTCGCGGGCGCCGAAAGCCTGCTCGCCTCGCACTGGCCGGTGCGCGACGACGTCGCCGCGGTGATGACGGTGCGCCTGTTCGAGCTGATGCAGGCCAACCCCGGCCTGTCGCGCGCCGAGGCGCTGCAACGCGCGGCCCGCGAAATCCGCCAGGACCCGCGCTCCGACGCCTTCCTGAACAGCTGGGCCCACCCCAGCGCCTGGGCCCCCTTCTCGCTGATCGGCGACGGCATCGATTGACGGCGGGTGGCAGTCCCGGCCGCCGTCCCGCCGCGCGGTAACAGGCGGCCGAACGCAACCTTTTGCGAAACGATCCGTTTCCGGCGCGCGCGATTGACGTCGCGCCGCCGCCTGCTCTAGCCTTCCGGCCTTCGAAAACAGGAGAACGCCCCATGCGCCGCATCGCCCTCTTCGCCGCCCCCCTCGCGCTCGCCGGCGCCGCCATCGTCGCGGTCCCCGTCGTCATTGCGCAGGCGCCCGCCAGCGCGCCCGGCGCCCCCGACAAAAGCCGCGTCACCGCGGGCACCTATGCCGCCGACCCCGGCCACACGCTGGTCGTCTGGGAAGTCGATCATTTCGGCTTCAGCGACTATACCGGCATCTTCGGCGACGTGACCGGCACGCTGGTCATCGATCCCGCCAATCCCGCCGCGGCCAAGGTCGACGTGACCATCCCCGTGTCGAAAGTCACCACCGCCAGCAGCGGCCTGACCGAGCATCTGCTGCGCGCGGGCAAGGACGGCGGCAAGCCCGACTTCTTCGGCCCCGCGCCCGCCGACGCCAAATTCGTCTCGACCCGGGTCGTGCTCGACGATGACGGCGACGAAGCGACCGTCACCGGCAACCTGACGCTGAACGGCGTCACCAAGCCCGTGACGCTCGACGTCGATTTCCACGGCGCCGGCACCAACCCGATGAACAAGAAGGACACGATCGGCTTCGAGGCCGAGGCAAAGATCCGGCGCAGCGACTTCGGCGTCGCCGCCTTCATCCCCTTCGTCAGCGACGAGGTCGAACTGAAAATCCACGCCGCCTTCGAAAAGCAGTAAACCCGCCTGATCGTCATTGCGAGCAGAGCGAAGCAATCTCCCGTTCTCGACCCGGCACATGCCGACGACGGGAGGGGGCTTCGCGTCGCTCGCAATGGCGGCGGCGCGCGCATTCATCGTGCGTCCACAAAAGGCCGCTTACCCTCCCCCGCATCACAGGGAGGATCTTCATGCGCCGCACCCCCAGCCTCGTTTTCGCCCTCGCGCTCGCCCTGTCCGCCGCCGCCCCCGCGCTGGCACAGGCCAATCCCCAGATCGACTATCCCGCCTTTCAGGCGCTGACCGCGTCGGTCGCGCCGCAGCGCGCCGAACGGCTGCTCGCCTTCGACGCCTTCCGGACCGAGGCGGCGAAGCCCGGCGTCCTACTCCTCGATGCGCGCTCGCGCGATGCCTTTGCGGCGGGGCATATCGCGGGCGCGGTCAACCTGCCGCTCACCGATTTCACGGCGGACAGCCTCGCGGCGGTGATCGGCGCCGACCCGAACCGGCCGATCCTGATCTATTGCAACAATAATTTCGCGAACGATCGCGCGCCCGTGCCGATGAAGGCCGCCCCGCTGGCGCTGAATATCCAGACCTTCATCAACCTCGTCGGCTATGGCTATCCCAATGTCCGCGAACTCGCCGAGGTGGTCGACATGGACGATCCCAAAGTGGGGTGGGTCCAGGGCTGACACCGCGCCGCGCGCAATTTTCGCACTCGCCCCTTGCCAAGCGCGATATTTTGAACCAATAGCCTGCCCATGCGCGGCAACGCCCTTCTTCTTCTGCGACTTACACGCCCTTGGGCGTGACACTGGCTGCGCAGCTGTCGCGGCCACCCGCTCAAGGGTCCGACCGACACCAGCATAGCCAACCATTCAGCAGAAGAAGCCCACCGACATGACCATGCTCCGCGATCCGTCCGCGAAATATTCCGCCTTTCCGCAGGTTCCGCTCGCCAACCGCGAATGGCCCGGCCGCACCATCACCCGCGCGCCGATCTGGCTGTCGACCGACCTGCGCGACGGCAACCAGTCGCTGATCGACCCGATGGACGCGGAAAAGAAGACGCGCTTCTTCGACCTGCTCGTGCGCTGCGGCTTCAAGGAGATCGAGGTCGGCTTCCCCGCCAGCGGCGCGACCGATTTCGACTATATCCAGGGCCTCGTCCGTTCGGGCCGCATCCCGGACGACGTCACGCCGCAGGTGCTGACACAGAGCCGCGCCGACCTGATCCGCACCAGCTTCGACAGCCTCGCCGGCGCCCGGACCGCGATCGTCCATGTCTATAACGCGCTTGCCCCCGCGTGGCGCAAGATCGTCTTCGGCATGGAACGCGCCGACATCAAGGCGATCGCGATCGAGGGCGCGAAGCAGCTGCGCGACAATGCCGCGCGCCTGCCCGGCACCGACTGGCGGTTCCAGTACAGCCCCGAATGCTTCTCGACCACCGAACTCGATTTCAGCATCGAGGTGTGCGCGGCGGTGATGGATATTCTGGCGCCGACGCCCGAAAATCCCATCATCCTCAACCTGCCCGCGACGGTCGAGGCGGCCGGCGCCAATGTCTACGCCGACCAGATCGAATATTTCGGCAAGAATCTGCCGAACCGCGACGCGGCGATCCTGTCGCTCCACACCCACAACGACCGCGGCACCGGCGTCGCGGCGGCCGAACTCGGCCTGCTCGCCGGCGCCGACCGCGTCGAGGGCTGCCTGTTCGGCAATGGCGAGCGCACGGGCAACACCTGCCTCGTCACCATCGCGCTCAACATGTACACGCAGGGGGTCGACCCGGCGCTGGACTTCTCGAACATCGACGATGTCATCCAGACGGTCGAATATTGCAACAAGCTGCCCGTCCATCCGCGCCACCCCTATGGCGGCGAGCTGGTCTACACCGCTTTTTCGGGCAGCCATCAGGACGCGATCAAGAAAGGCTTCGCCGCGCGCGAGCGCCAGAATGACGAAAAATGGGAAGTCCCCTATCTGCCCATCGACCCCGCCGACCTGGGGCGCAGCTATGAAGCGGTGATCCGCGTCAACAGCCAGTCGGGCAAGGGCGGCGTCGCCTGGGTGCTGGAACAGGACAAGGGCCTGAAACTGCCCAAAAAGATGCAGGCAAGCTTCAGCCACATCGTTCAGGCGTTGGCCGACGAAACCAGCCGCGAACTCGGCGCCGAAGACATCTGGCACGCGTTCGAGGGCCAGTATCTCGCGACCGAAGCCAAACGCTTCCAACTCGTCGACTGGTCCGAAAGCCATGCCAAGGGAACGGGGGCGGGCGCCGACCGCATCTTCGCCGGCAAGCTCCTGATCGACGGCACCGAACGCAGCGTCAGCGGCCGCGGCAACGGCCTGATGAGCAGCGTCATCGCCGCGCTCGCCGAGTCAGGCGGTCCGCTGATGGACATCGTCGACTATAGCGAACACGCGATCGGCCAGGGCAGCAATGTGCAGGCCGCCGCCTATGTCGAATGCCGCACGGCGGACGGCAAAAGCCTGTTCGGCTGCGGGCTCGACACCGACGTGGCGACCGCGAGCGTGCGGGCGATCTTGTCGGCGGCGAATGGGGCCTGATCAAACACTTGTTGCGGGTGAGCGTTAGGCGGCGTGGACAAAATCAGCGCCTAGGAAAGGCGGCGCATTTGCGTGCGTAGGCGATCTGCTGCTTTGACAGAGGTGTTGATGCAAGAATCCGGATGGTTCGGTGGTCGCCTTCTGAAGAGATCGACACAGCGGTGCCATTGTAAGTGTGGAACTCTTTGCGTTCATCAGAAGCGTCGGCTGGAAAGAAGCGCGGGAAAACCCCGTCCCAATCTTGAGATATGCAGGTTGCTATGAAATCCAGAGGCTCAGCAGAGCGTAGCTCAAGTTGCACATCCGCGTCGTCGGCAGCGCCACACCCGCTCAGCATCAGGGAAGTTCCTGCGAGGATGGCGTGGTACATGCGCATAGTTCGTCCATAGTCATCCATCCGGCCACTGCAAAGAACCTGCTCCTACCCGGACACTGCTTGGACGATTGACGTGGCGCGGCGGGATTGATTCAATGTGAATAGTCTCGGTCATCCGGCCGCGGCTCAATGGACCGAAAACGGCGCTGCAACAACGCCAGGTACTCTTGCCAAGAGAATGAACAACTAGCAGGCCAACAAATTTCTTTCCTACATTTCACCCATATGGTTCATTCTGTCGGTTTTCTCCAACCGAAAGGACGAATCGATGGTCGTCGCCCATAACCCCGCCGATATTCCCGCCCCCGGCAGCTATCACTGGACGCCGACGCTTCAGCGCGACTTTCTGGAGCATCTGGCCGCGACGGGATCGGTCAAGCTCGCCGCCGCGCGGGTGAGCATGTCGCCCAGCGCGGTCTACCAGCTTCGCCAGCGGGCGGAGGGCGCGGCGTTCCGGCTCGGCTGCGCGGCGGCGGTGCTGATCGCGCGGACGCGGCTCGCCGACGAGCTGCTCGACCGCGCGATCTGGGGGCAGGAGGAGACGGTCGAGCTGCTGCGCGAGGACGGGCGCAGCTTTGCCAAGCGCCGCCGCACCGACGCGCGCCTTGGCCTCGCGATGCTCGCGCGGCTCGACAAGATGGTCGAAACCCGCGCGCCCAAAAAGGGAGAAGGACCGGGCGAGGAGATGCTGGCGCAGATCGTCGCCGGCGACTGGCCGGGCTTCCTCTCGCTCTTCGACGCCGCCGCGGCGGCGCGCGATGCCGAGCGATCGAGCGAACCGGCCGACGCGACCGAACCGGCCGACGACCGGCCGGCGGGCCTCGCCGCCGCCCTCGCGCTCTGGCTCGCCGCGCGCGACACCCGCGCCAACCCGCTCGCCGCGCTGTGGCGCGACAGCGAAATCGCGAATGAAGTTGCGCAGATTTCCGCCGTTTCCTACGATGCCCACGGGGACGATCCATGGCCCGAACCAACCCCGGAGGAAGAGGCCGCCGCGATGACCGTCTGGGCCGATCAGGAAACCGGCGACCTTCGCACCAACTTCCCCCCGCCCGACGGCTTCGTCGGCGTCGAGGACGGCGCCTTCGGCGACGAGGATTATGCCCGCGCGCTCGATGCCGACGAGGAAGAGGCATGGGAATCCGCCCGCGAAGCCACCTTCGCGCCCTTGCGCCAGGCCGGCGAAGCCGCCCGCCGCGCCTTTTTCGCGCTGCCCGACCCGGCGAACGACGCCGCGCCGGAGGACCGCGCGCCGGAGCGGAAAAATGCGTCGGCCTAGGGTCAGGCCCCAAGCGTCCCGGCGCTGCACCGCCCGCGCGCCCGCGCAGGCCCAGGCGTCATTGCGAGGAGCGGAGCGACGAAGCAATCTCCAGCGATCGGCAAGGCAGGACGATGGCTGGAGATGGCTTCCCCCGGCTTTCGCCGGACTCGCCATGACGCGTAAATATGGTGCGGCGATCACCACTGGCCAGCGCCTCAATCCCGCCGCCCCCTGCACCGTCCGGCCCGCGACCTTGACTTTTCGGGGAAAATGGCCATATTAGGCAGGCTATCGTCGCCTGCGACGGAAAATTCTACGTGCTACGGCCTGAACTTCCCTTCACTCGCTACCAGCTTCAGCGGCGCTGTTGCCGCTGGATTCCCGTTTCTCGTGAAAGGAAACACCCATGCCGATCGGCACCGTAAAATTCTTCAACACCGACAAGGGCTATGGCTTCATCGAAAATGAAGACGGCTCGGGCGACAGCTTCGTCCACATCACCGCGGTTCAGGCCGCGGGCATGGACACGCTCCAGAAGGAACAGCGCGTCTCCTACGAACTCGAAACCGGCCGCAATGGCAAGGTTTCGGCCGTGAACCTCCAGTCGGCCTGATCTTGGCCAAAGAGGAACTGATGACCTTCGAGGGGCAGATCGACGAGATCCTGCCCGACGGACGCTTCGGCGTCGTGCTCGAAAATGGTCATCGGGTGATCGTTTACACGGCGGGCCGGATGCGGCGTTTCCGCATCCGGTCGGTCGTCGGCGACGCCGTGCGCGTCGAAATGACGCCCTATGATCTCAGCAAGGGCCGCCTCGTCTACCGCGAACGCGGCAGCGGGCCGGTTCCGCCCAGCCAGCGCAAGCGGCGCGGGCTGTAACCGAAAACGCCAGCGCAAGCGGCGCGGGCTCTGACTGAAACGGCCCGCGCAAATGGCGCGGGCTCTGACCGAAAAAAGCCGGCGCAAACGGCGTCGGCTGTGACCGAAGGGGCCGGCGCAGGTCGCCGGCTTCCAACAACCAAAACAAGACCAAAGATAAAGATGATGACGATGTTCAACAATAATATCCCGCTTTTCCCCGCTCTGCCCGCGCTGTCGCTGGCCGGCAAGGCTCAGACGGCGTCCACGCCGCGCCGCCGCCGCCCGACGCTTTCGCGGCGCGAGCTTCGGCGCCTGATCGCCGATATGGTCGACTGACCGAAAACCCGAAGGAAGCCCGCGTGTCCGCCACCACCGAATTCTACATCGCCCAGGCCGACAAATGCCGCGCCGACGCCGATGCCTCGTCGCTGACCCAGGTCCGCGACCGCAACCTGCGCGCCGCCGCGGCGTGGCAGGCGATGGCGGACAAGCTGCTCCACACCGAAGAATTGCGCGCCGCCAAGGAACGCTCGGCGGCGGCGGGCAACGCCTGACCGCGCTTTAAAGATCGGCGATGCGGCGCGGATATGTTCCGATGAGCGCGCTCCCCGTCCATCCCGACGCGCGCCGATTTGCCTCGGCGCGAAAACTGCGCCAATCCATCGTGGTTTTACCGGACGAAGACGAAAGAGCGCGCCTATGACCCGAACCGTCCTTTCCGGCTTGGCCGCCGCGCTGTCGCTCGGGCTCGCGGGCTGCGGCGGCGATGCGCCGGACCCGCGCGAGGAACCGGGCGCCGGGGCCGCCGCGACAAACGCCGCCGCCACCTCCGATCCAGCCGCCGCCACGGCCAGCGGTTCGGTGCCCGCGCCGATCGAACAGGCCTATCGCTGCCGCGGCCTCGTCGCCGCCGCGCTCGCGGCGTCCCGGGTGATTCCCAAGGATCAGCTTCCGGCCGAACTCGCCGCGCTCGACCAGTCCGTCCTCGACCACTGGAACGGCAAGATGGGAGAGATCGCGGCGGGCACCATCGACGCCGGCGAGGAAGCGCGGCTGATGACCGAGGCGACTCGGATATTGGTCACGCCGGAGGAATTGCACGCCGAACTGCCCGCGATCCGCGCCTGCGTCGCGGCGGCCGCGGGCTGATCGGTCAGTCGGCGGTCCAATAATCCAGGCGGCCATCGGCGCGGCGACGGCGACGGCACAGAAAAACCTGGCCATCCGCCGCTTCGGTCGCCAATTCCGCCCAGTCGCCGATCGGCTCATATTCCGCCAGCGCCAGCGCCTGGGCAAGCCCCGCCGCCTCGAACGTCACGCGCTTTTCGATGCCGTACCGCCGGTCCTGATAGCGCAGGACGAAAGTCGCGGCGGCGCGGCGGCGGTCCTCGACCCCGCCGGCCACCGGCGGCAGGACCGCGGCGGGGCGGTCGGGGCGGTCGGGGCGCGGAATGGAGTCGCAGCCGCCGGCGGCACTGCGATCCTTGGCGGGACATGTCATCGGAACGGCCTTCGTTGGGGGATGCGAAGGGGCGACGGATGCGGCCCACTGGGCCACGCCCGCTGCCGGGCGAAATTTTCGAAAACTTTTTTATTTCATAGGCATGGGACAGGATGGGAGCGGCCATCCCATTCGACCGGCGGCCCGATCGAATCGACGAACGGCCAGGAACTGCGGCAGCGCGTCAGGCCGCCGCCGTCCGCTCTCCCGCCCCGAAACGCTGACGATATTCAGCGGGCGACACGCCGGTGATGCGGTGGAAGATGCGGCGAAAGGCGGCAGGGTCCTCGTAACCCACGGTCCAGCCGATCTGGTCGACCGTCCGCCGCGTGAACTCCAGCAGTTCGCGGGCCTTGGCGACGCGCAGATGCTGGGCATATTCAATCGCGGTCATCCCCGTCGCGGCCTTGAACCGGCGTTGGAAGGTGCGCTCTTCCAGCCCCGCTTCACCCGCCATGTCGGCAACCGCATGGACCCGCCCTTCTTGCGCCTGCAACCAATGCTGCACCTTCAATATCGCTTCGTCGCCGTGAGTCAGTTTGGGCGCGAAGCTCGCATAATTATTCTGCGCGCGTCCCGCCGGGTCGATCAGAAAGAAGCGCGCGGTCTCCATCATCACCGTCGGGCCCATCAACCGCTCGACGATACGCAGCCCCAGGTCGGTCCACGCCATCAAGCCGCCCGCCGTGACGATATCGCCATCGTCGATGACCATCCGGTCAATCTCCAGCCGCACGTCGGGGAAGCGGTCGCGAAACTGGTCGGCGAAAAACCAGTGCGTCGTCGCTGCCCGTCCGGCAAGCAGCCCCGTCGCCGCCAGCACGAAAGCGCCGCCGCAATTCGACGCCAGCACCGTGCCCTGGGCATGCCGGTCGAGCAGCCAGCGGGCATAGGGGGCGGTCTCCTCCAGCGGCAGCAAGCGGTTCAGGCTTCCGGGAACGAGCAGAAAGGTGGGTTCGCTCTCCGCCGGCTCGTCCGGATGGCTGTCGAAACAGCGCGCGAAACCGCCGCTCTCCGGCAGCCGCCAATGGCTGACGCGGACGGGTGCCCGGTCGTGATCGACGGCAAAGCGGCTGGCGACCGCCAACAGGTCGGTGATGCCATGTACCATCCCGACCTGATAATCGGGATAAAGCATGATCCCCACCTCGGTCAGCGCCGGTGACGGGTTGGACAGGGTCAGGCAGGGCATGGACGCTCCTTTGTCGCTATCGGCCCGGATAATGTCGTATCCGCCAATCCTGCACAAGCCTGCTACCGTCTATCTCATTCCTACCGGCGGACGACCCGCCTCTGTCGAAGGAAAGGATATCATCATGACCAGCATCACGACCAAGGATGGCACCAACATCTTCTACAAGGATTGGGGTCCGAACGATGGACAGCCGATCCTCTTCTCCCACGGCTGGCCGCTGACGGCCGACGCATGG
>QFPJ01000086.1 GCA_003241685.1 Sphingopyxis macrogoltabida | reverse complement strand
AAAGCTGCGCTTGCGTGGAGAGGCCATGGTGCGCGACATTGCCGATGTGGACATGGCCGCAGCATCGCACGCACTCGATGCAGCGGGACAGGACATCAAGCAGGCGGTGCTGGTTGCCATGGGAGTGGCAACCAACGAAGCGCACCGTCTACTTGAAATCCACGGCGAGAATCTGTCGGACGCGATGCGCGCCGTGCAAAGGGGGGGATAGGAAGAGAGGCGGGAAAAACTGGACGCGCGCGGGGAAGACGGGACACCGCTCTACCTGCAACTGGCGCGCAATCTGCGCGATCATATCGAAAGCGGCGGCATCATACCGGGCAATGCCCTGCCGTCCGAACGCGACCTTAGCGAAATGGCCGGCCTTTCACGCGTCACCGTCCGCAAGGCGATCGAGCAACTGATCGAGGAAGGCGTGCTGTTCCGCAAGCAAGGTTCCGGCACCTTCGTCGCCCGCCGGATAGAAACGCCCGCCTCCGTCCTGTCCAGCTTCACCCATGACGCCCTGTCTCGCGGCGAAGATCCCGGTGTGATCTGGATGATGAAAAGCTATGCCCAGCCGACCGAGGAAGAGGCGGCCGCGCTTGCCATATCCCCTTCGGCCCGCGTCGCGCGGCTTGGCCGCGTGCGCCTGTCAGGCGGCGAGCCGCTGGCGATCGAACATGCCATAGTTCCCGCCGATTGCCTGCCTGACCTCGAGATCATCGGCGATTCCCTCTATGAGGCGATGGGCCGGGCCGGTTTCCGTCCGACCTCCGGCACGCAGCGCGTCCGCGCCTCGCTCGCCACGCCGACCGAAGCCGGTCTGCTGTGCGTGCGTCAAAATAGCGAAGTGCTCCGTATCGAACGCCTCACCCGCATTTCCGGTGGCCGAGCGGTCGAATTCACCCGCTCTGTCTATCGCGGCGACCGCTATGACTTTGTGACCGAACTCAAGGAAATCGGCTGAATGACCGCATCGATCGCCGCCGACCTGACCCAAGACCCCACGCCAGAGCGCCCGCCTCTCCGCACGCTCAGCCTCTACCTCCTCCTCGGTTTCTCCGCCGGCCTACCCTTCTACATGTTCAATGCCGTGTTGACGCTACGGCTCGCGCGCCACGGCATCGATATCGTCATCATCGGCTTCTTCGCCTGGATCGCGCTGCTTCCGACCTTCAAATTCGTCTGGGCCCCGCTTCTGGATCGCTACAGCGTCCCCGGTTTCTCCCGCTTCTGGGGCCGACGGCGCGGCTGGATCATGCTGTCGCAGCTCGGCATCTTCTTTTCCATGGTCGCCATGGCCTTGACCTCCAGCGACCAGAGCCTGCCGCTCACCGCGCTCTTTGCGATCCTCCTCGCTTTCTGGACCACCACGCTGGAGGTCGCGGCCGATGGCTGGCGCATTGAACTGGCGCCGACACAGGCACAGCAAGGGCCGATCGTTGCGGCGAACCTGTGGGGCTATCGCAGCGCCATGGTCGCGGCGGGCAGCGGCGCAGTGCTGGTTGCTGCCTGGGCCGGCTGGACCTGGGCCTATCTTGCCATCGCCATCGCCGCCTTCCTCCCCTTCCCCATCCTCGCCGCCATGCGCCCGGAACAGGAAGGCGCCAAGGGGCGCGCCAATGCGCTCATCAGCGGCACCCTTGTCAGCCTCGCCATCCTCGCCGCCACCGGCGCGGCCACGACGCTTGTCGGCTGGGCGCTGCTCTCCGCTGTGCAGGGCGCGGGCTTCTCCGCCCAGACCAATGTCACACCCATAGTGCTGGCGGTCGCGCTGCTGCCCTTCGCCGCGCTCGCCATCGCCCTGCCGCGCATCCGCCGCCTGCCGGCCGATGCGCCCGCGAAGATGCCGGGCTTCATCGCCCCCTATGTCGAGATTTTCTGGCGCTATGGCTATGCCGTGCTGCCGGTGCTGGCCTTCGTCTCCTTCTACCGCATGGGCGATGTGCTGACGCTGACCCTCTCGCACCCGCTCTGGAATGCGGCCGGCTACAGCCTGGAACAGATCAGCATGGCCGATGGCGTCGTCGCACTTTCCTGCTCCATGGCCGGCGTCGCGCTGGGCGGCCTGTGCGCCGCGCGCCTGCCAATGATGCTCGCGCTCATCATCGGCGCCTGCGCCTCGGCGATCGGCAATTGGGTGTTCGTCTGGCTCTGGTATGCCGAGCCGTCCGCACTCGTCCTCTATGTCGCGGCGGGTGTGGACCAGTTCGGTCATGGCCTGGAGGGGGCGGTCTTCGTCGTCTATCTCTCCATGCTGGTCAGCCCGCGCTATCCCGGCACCCAATATGCCTTTCTGTCTGGCTTCGCCTTCCTGCTGCCCCGCCTGGTCGGCGGCGCGGCCGGCGCGATCCAGAAGCAGATCGGCTATGACGGCTTCTTCATCCTGTCGGGGGCGCTTAGTCTTGCCGCAATCTTCTTCCTGCCGATCGTCATGCGCGTTCGAGCCAGAACCGCGTAAGGACTTCATATGATAGACTATATCTGCCAAGCCGCCTTCGCGCCGGCGGCCGGGGCTGTCGCCAGCGGCCGCATTCCCGGTGCGACCCTTGGCATCATCAGCACCGATGGCCGCAGCGCCGTGCACTTGGCCGGCTCAGCCGCCAT
>QFPJ01000012.1 GCA_003241685.1 Sphingopyxis macrogoltabida | reverse complement strand
ATGGCTTCGATCTCGAAACTGCGCGGCCTTGCGGGTAGCGATGCTACCCGCTGCACCCGCCCAGCCCCGATATCTTCGCCATTTCGACGCCTCGATCGGCAAATTAATGGGTCCTGACCCTAGCGTCGATGCCCGTGGCGCTTCAGGTTCAAATCCCCTTCGCTGGCGAGAGCGGATCGCGAATTAAGTTACGCAGTTTTCCGCGCGTTTCAGCCCAGCCTTGCGCCCCGCGGTGCCGCCGCGCCGGTCAAGCTCACGCGGCCGCGTCATTTGCGGCTGCCGCAACGGCGCCCATCGGCGTGCCCAACCGCGATTCCCGTGTGAAGTTGTGCGGTTTTCCGCGGCTTTCCGAAAGGCTGCGTCCGGCCGAAAGCCGGTGCGCGGTTTCCGGTCCCGGATATTCGCGGGGAGGCGCGTCCAGCATCGACGGAAACCGTGAATCGCGAATGAAGTTACGCAGAAATCCGGCACTTTCCAGAGCCGCCTCATCGGATATTCGCGCACCCCAGCGCCGCCGCGTCGATGGCCGTCGCCGCACCGCGCAGGCGGTAGGTGTCGGCGATGGCGCCGCCGGCGGCGGTCGCGCTTTCGACGCTCATGCTCGGCGCGGAGCGCATCGCGGCGATGATCGCGGCATCCATGCGCGCGTCGCTTGCCCAGCCGTGAACCCCGTTGCCCGCCAGGATGAAACGGCGGCTGCCGATCGTCAGGCGCAGTTCGCGGTCGGCGCTGCGCGCTTTAGACAGGCGGACATAGAATTGACCGCGGATGCGCGCCCGCGGCCAATATCCGACACTGGCATAGGCCTTCGCTTGCGGCGTGCCGATCGTCGCGGCGGGCGCGGCGATGGCATAGCAGCGCGGGCCGGCGGCATCGCGGAAGGCGCCCCAGCCGTCGAAGATGCCGAGGGCGCTCGGCGCGGCCGCGCGCGTTGCGGGCGGCAGCGCCGTGCCTGCAAGCAGGACCAGAAACAGGAAGAGAGGCACCCGCCGCATGGCGTCTCGATTGCGCGAAAGCCGCTGATTTGCAAGCATGGCTTGCGCACCGCGACGCGTTCGGTAAGGAAGGTGGACATTTCAGGGGGCAGGGAATCGGGGCGCCGACTCGTTCGTGGCGCCGGCTCCCGGCCGGGACTTCTCCCGAAGACACAGGATGGCGGACAAGAATGAAAGCGACGATTGAACGCGCAGTGCTTTTGAAGAGCCTTGGCCACGTGCAGTCGGTGGTCGAACGGCGCAATACCATTCCCATCCTGTCGAACGTCCTCATCGAAGCCGATGCGTCGGGCCAGCTCAAGCTGATGGCGACCGACCTCGACCTGCAGGTCGTCGAAACCGTCGCGGCGAAAGTCGAAACCGCCGGCACCACCACCGTGTCGGCGCACACGCTGTTCGAAATCGCGCGCAAGCTTCCCGAAGGGTCCGAAGTCAGCCTGGCCGCGGCCGAGGGCAAGATGCAGGTGAAGGCCGGCCGGTCGAACTTCAACCTGCCGACGCTGCCGCGCGACGATTTCCCGGTGATCGCGGAGGGCGACCTGCCGACCAACTTCGAACTGCCCGTCGCCGAACTGATCCAGATTATCGACAAGACGCGCTTCGCCATCTCGACCGAAGAAACGCGCTACTACCTCAACGGCATCTTCTTTCATGTGGCGGAGGATGCGACGGGCCCGGTGCTGAAGGCCGCCGCCACCGACGGGCACCGCCTGGCGCGCTACACGGTGACGCGCCCCGACGGCGCGACCGGCATGCCCGATGTCATCGTCCCGCGCAAATGCGTCGCCGAAATCCGCAAGCTGCTCGACGAGGCGGAAGGCAATGTCGAGATCAGCCTGTCCGCATCGAAAATCCGCTTCCAGCTCGGCAATGCGGTGCTGACGTCGAAACTGATCGACGGCACCTTCCCCGATTACAGCCGCGTCATTCCGACCGCGAACGACAAGCTGCTGAAGGTCGATCCCAAGAGCCTGTTCCAGGGCGTCGACCGCGTGTCGACGATCGCCAGCGAAAAGACCCGCGCGGTCAAGGTCGGGCTGGACAAGGACCGCATCATCCTGTCGGTGACGAGCCCGGAAAACGGCACCGCGGCCGAGGAACTGCCGGCGGGGTATGACAGCGATTCGATGGAGATCGGGTTCAACGCGCGTTACCTGTCCGACATATTGGGACAGGTCGATGGCGACAGCGTGGAACTGCACCTTGCCGACGCCAATGCCCCGACGCTGATCCGCGAGAGCGAGAAGAGCCCGGCGCTTTACGTGCTGATGCCGATGCGCGTCTGACCAGGGCTCGTCGCGGTCCGGGGGCGCGGGGCCGCAGGCGGGTTTCACGACCAACCTGTGGGGGAATTGATCGATGCGAAGAGGGATATTGGGCGCCGCGCTGGCGCTCGGGCTGGCGAGCGCGGCGTCGGCGCAGACCGTGTCGGAACTGGACCGCGCCGATGCGCGCTGCTTCCTGTCGGCGCTGAACTTCAAGACCATGAAAATGAACGGCGAAGCGATCACCGGGTCGCAGGCTGCGGTGCTCGACATGATGAGCGCCTTCTACATCGGCCGGCTCCGCAGTCGTCAGCCGGCCTCGACGCCGATCGCGGCGATCATCACGCCCGACATGGTGCGCGACGTCCAGGCACGCTTGCCGCGCGTTTTCGGCCCCTGCCTGGAAGGCTGGAAACAATATAGCGCCGACCTGGGCGCAACGGGGGACATTCTGAAGACGGTCGAAGACGGCAACTGAGCCGTCCCGGCGCGGTGTCCGTTCACCCCGCCGTCGCGACCCGCCAGATCATGTTGCCCGTATCGTCGGCGATCAGCGCGCTGCCGTCCTTGGCCACTTTCACGTCGGCCGGGCGGCCGCGGACGGTCTTGCCGTCCTTGGCCATGAACTGGTCGAGCAGCGTGATCGGCAGTGCGTTCAGCGGCTTTCCGTTCGCGCCGAACTTCACGAACACGACGTCATAGCCGGCGGCGGGTTCGCGGTTCCACGACCCGTGCCGGGCGATCAGCGCGCCGTTCGCCCAGCGGTCGCCAAGGTTCAGTCCGGCCGTGAAGGTGAAGCCCAGCGGTGCGGTATGGGCGCCCAGCCCATATTCGGGCCGCTTCACATATTGCCGGCGATCCTCGGCCTCCGGCTCGACGCGCGGGTCGATGAAGCCGCCCCAATAATACCAGGGCCAGCCATAGAAATCGCCCTCCGTCACGTCGGTCAGATAGTCGGGGACCAGATCGCTGCCCAGCATGTCGCGTTCGTTCACGACGGTCCACAGCCGGTCGCGTCCGGGATAGAAGGCGAGGCCGACGGGGTTGCGGATCCCGGCGGCGAAGGTGCGGACATATTTATTCTCCGGCCGCACTTCCAGCACGGCGGCGCGGCGGAATTCGGCGTTCATGCCCTTTTCGCCGATGTTCGAATCGGCGCCGACGCCGACGTAGAGCCAGCCGTTGGCGGCGGCGGCCAGGCTTTTCGTCCAGTGGCGGTTGGTCCCGGCGGCGGGCAGGTCGACGACCTTCGTCGCCTTGCCGCTCATCGTCGTTTCGCCCGCAACATAGGGAAAGGCGAGCAGCGCGTCGGTGTTGGCGACATAGAGCGTATCGCCGACCAGCGCCATGCCATAGGGCGAGTTGAGGCCGGTGATATAGGCGGCCTTGACCTCTGCCTTGCCGTCGCCGTCGGCATCGCGCAGCAGGGTGATGCGGTTCGCCGATACGCCGCCCGCGCCGGCCTTGCCCATCAGGCTGCCCATGATCCGGCCCTCGATGCCCGACGTGTCGCGGGGCGGGCTCTGCGCCTCGGCGACCAGCACGTCGCCGTTGGGAAGAACCAGCATCGAGCGCGGATGATCGAGCCCTTCGGCGAAGCGCTGCACCGTCAGTCCGGCCGCTGCTCGCGGCGCGGCGCCGGCCGGCCAGCGCGTCGCTTCGGGCACGTTGACGGTCGGAAAGGTCTCGACCTTCTGCGACGCCATGACCGGGACGCGGCCGCTGAGTTCCGCGGTCGAGAAGCGCGCGACGTCGGGCCGCGACAGGATGTAGAGCGTCACGCCCCCGGCGATCAGGATCAGCACCAGGGCGAGGGCGGCATATTTGAAAATCTTGCGCATGCCCCTTCCTACACCGCCCCATGGCAACGGCAAAGGGACGAAACGCAGGGACAACAAGGTTAACGTCGGGCCGCCATGCATTAACCTTACCCGCTTGTTCATCACGGTTGGGAACGGCGCGGTGAGGCCTGTGCCTTAAGGCGATTCCACGAGCAACGGACCGGGACATCCATGCACCTGCCAGCCCCCTATCTTGCCGACCGCGCCGCGGTCGCCGAAGCCGACGCGCTGATCGCCCAGCATGGCGAGGAGGCGGGTTTCGCCGCCGCGGCACGGGCCGAGCAATATCGGGCGCTGGGCAATCATGTCCATTTCGCGCGCTGGCGCCAGATCGAACGGCTGATCACCTATCTGGCGGTCGATGTCGCGCTGGACACCGTGCACTGACCCATCAGAGCCGCAAGCCCGCCGTTTCGGGCAGGCCCGCCATGATATTCAGATTCTGGACGCAGGCGCCGCTCGCGCCCTTGCCCAGATTGTCGAGCCTTGCGACCAGCCGTGCCTGGCTGCCGTCGTCGCTGGCGAAGACGAACAGGTTCAGCCGGTCGTCGCCGGCGTCGGACGCGCGCAGCAGCATTTCGCCATCGGCCGGCGTCGCGCCCATTCCCACCACCGGGCTGGCCGCATAGAAATCGGCCAGCGCGGCGCGCAGCGCATCGGCGGAGGGGGCACCGGGGATCGACGCCAGCGGCAACGGCACTTCCACCACCATGCCGCGATGGGCGGGGATCACGGCCGGCGAAAAGAGCGGAGCGACCGACAGGCCGCTCTGTACCTGCATTTCGGGGACATGCTTGTGCCCCAGCCCCAGCGCATAGCCGCGCCACGCAATGTCCCGGTCCTGTTCGAACCGCGCGATCAGAGCCTTGCCGCCGCCCGAATAACCGCTGACGGCGTGACAGATATAGGGCCAGTCGGCGGGCAGCAGGCCGGCGCGCACCAGCGGCGCGATCAGCGCGATGAAGCCGGTCGAATAGCAGCCGGGGTTCGACACCCGCGCCGCGCCCGCCACCGCTTCATGGCCGCTGACTTCGGGAAGGCCATAGACCCAGCCCGGCGCGACGCGGTGCGCGGTCGATGCGTCGATCACCTTGGTCCGCTCGTTGGCGATCATCGCCACCGCCTCGTGCGCGGCATCGTCGGGCAGGCAGAGGATGACGAAATCGGCGGCGTTCAGCGCCTCGCGCCGCGCGCCCGCGTCCTTGCGCCGCGCTTCGTCCAGCGCCAGCAGGGTGAATTCGCGCCGCCCGGCAAGCCGCTCGGCGATTTCCAGGCCCGTCGTACCCGCTGCGCCGTCGATAAAGACCGTTTGTGTCATGACTTATCGCAATCTTTTATACCCGCTCACCGGCGGGTCATGATCCTTGTCGGCCGATCGCGCTATGACATCGGCCAGCGGTTCCACCTTCACCGCCATCCATCGTCGGCTGGCGTGAATGATGGTGTCCGCGTCGGCCATGATGCCGACATGGCCGGGAAAGAAAACCAGGTCGCCGCGCGCCAGGTCGGCCGGCGCGACATCCTTATCGGGGCCGAGCGCGGCGAGTTGCAGGTCGCTGTCGCGCGGCAACTGGATGCCCGCGGACGCCCAGGCGAGCTGGACGAGGCCCGAACAGTCGATTCCCGCGGCGGTCCGGCCGCCCCACAGATAGGGCGCGCCGATCATCGCCTCGGCCACCGCCGCCGGATCGCGGTCGGCCACGTCGACGTCGGCCAGGGCGCCGCGCGGCAGAAAACCGTGCGCCGTCGCCAGCCATTCGCCATCGGCTTCGCCCATCAGCAGCGCGCCGCGCGGCAGGGTGGCGGATGCGCCGCTGGCGGCGTCGGGCGCGCTGTGCACCAGCACTTCGGCGGCGATGACGCGGTGGGTCGGCGCGATCGGCGCGCCGAGCGCATCGGCGGCGAGATAGCCGACATAATGATCGGCCAGGCAATAGCCCCAGGCCCAGCCGCCGGTCACGTCGAGCAGCGCGAAGCCCTCGCCGAACAGAAGTTCGCTGGTTTGTTCGGCATCGGTCGCAGGCGCCGCGCGCAGCGGGGCGGCGGGCAGCACGCCGCTGCGCATCATGGGCGCGGCATAATGGGGCGCGAAATGCTGTCCGGCGACCGCAATGTCGGCAAGGTCGGGACGGATCGCGACGACCCGCGGATCGAACGCCGACGACGTACCGGCCAGCCCGAAATGGTCGCGGCCCGCGCCGACGGCGCCGGGGCGTCCCATCCGGACGCGGCCGGTCGCCATATTGTCGCTGTTTCCTGCTGTCACGAACCGTCCTGCTGTATCTCGTTCTGTCTCCGCCTTGCGGATAATCGCGCGCCATTAGCGCAGCAGAGGCGCCGATATCAAGGATGTTCGCCGCGTGTGCCTCAGCCCTTCGCGCGCCGGTCGTAACGGCCCTGCAGCATCGCCCAGGCGGCGCGCAGCCCCAGCGCCGCGCCGCCCTTCGGCCGGCCGGGCCTGGCCGATGGGCGCCAGGCAAATGTATCGAAATGCGCCCACGCCGTTCCTTCGGGCACGAAACGCTTCAAAAACAGGGCCGCGGTGATCGATCCGGCGAACGGCGAACTGCCCGCGTTGCCGATGTCGGCGATGTCGGTTTCCAGCAGGTCGGCATAGCCGTCCCACAGCGGCATCCGCCACAGCGGGTCGTCACGGTCGCGCCCGCCCGCGATCAGCTCATCGGCCAGCCCGTCGTCATTGGCGAACAGTGCGGGCAGGTCGGGGCCGAGCGCGACGCGCGCGGCGCCGGTCAGCGTCGCGAAATCGACGATCAGTTCGGGTTTGTCTTCGCCCGCTCGGGCCAGCGCATCGCCCAGCACCAGCCGGCCTTCGGCATCGGTGTTGCCGATTTCGACGGTCAGCCCGGCGCGGCTTTTCAACACGTCGCCGGGGCGGAAGGCATCCGATGAAATGGCATTTTCCGCCGCCGCGACAAGGCAGTGGAGGCGAACCGGCAGGCCCGACGCCATGATCAGTTCGGCGAGCGCCAGTACATGCGCGGCGCCGCCCATGTCCTTCTTCATCAGCCGCATGCCCGACGCGGGCTTGATGTCCAGTCCGCCGCTGTCGAAGCTGATCCCCTTGCCGACCAGCGCGATGCGGGGGTGATCCTCCTTGCCCCAGGCGATCTCGATCAGGCGCGGCGCATGATGCTTCGCCGCCGCGCGGCCGACCGCGTGGATCATCGGATAGCCCTGTTCCAGCGCTTCTCCCCTGGTGACGGTCAGCTTGCCGCCATGCGCTTTCGCGATGCGGTCGGCTTCCTTCTCGATTGCGGCGGGACCCATGTCGGCGGCGGGCGTATTGACGAGGTCGCGTACCAGCGCGGTTGCCCGCGCTTCGGCCACCATCGGCGCGATCGTCGCGACATCGCCGGTCAGCAGGACACGCGGCAGCCGCGCGGTGACGCTGGAGCGATAATCGTCGAAGCGATATTGCGCGGTCATCCATCCGAACGCGGCCTTGCCCGGCTGCCGCCCCTCCAGGCGATAGCGGCCTTCGGGCAGGATCTGTCCCAGCTTGGCGAGGCACCAGGCCGACAGCTTGTCGACGCTGGCAACCGCCGAGACGACGGCCCAGCCATCGGGATCGTCGCCGGGCAGGATCGCATGAACAAAGCCGTCGGGGCGAAAGCCGACGGCGGCCAGATGCGCGCGTTCGCGGGCGCTGCGCCCCTTCAGCCAGGCGTCATAGCCCGGCTTGTCGACGAGGTGGATGGTGCGGGCGTCCTGGCCTTTGTCGGGTTGGACGAGGTCGGAATAGTCGATCATCGCGCCGTGCTAGGCCTGTCCGGAAACTTTGTCGATTCCCGGCGTTGTTGCGGCATGGTCGCATCATTTTCCTTCCGGCGGCACGGCGCCGCCGTCCTTGTGCCGGCGCTGATGCTGGCCGCCTGTTCGGCGGAACCCGAGCCGACGCCGGCCGAAAAGGCGGTGGCGGCGCGCGTGCCCGGCGCGCCGGCCTATGCGCCCAATGAGGTTCCGCTGGACGGCGTCGCGGCGTCGAACGTGCGCGAGGCGAATGACCTGATCGATTTTGCCTATTCCTACCCGCGCGAGGCGGCGGCGATTCCGAAACTGGCGGCATGGCTCGATGCCGATCGCGCGGCAAAGCGCGATGCGCTGGTCGCGGCGGCCCAGCGCGACCAGACGGCGGCGGCGCGCGACGATTTCCCCTATCATGCGCATGTGCACCGCCAGCGGTGGCAGCGCGTCACCGACACGCGCCGTTTCCTGAGCCTGTCGAGCGAGATCGAAACCTATATGGGCGGCGCCCACGGCATGACCGGCTTCGACACGATGCTGTGGGATCGCAACCGGGCGGCGCTGCGCAAGCCGATCGACCTTTTCACCAGCGCGGCGGCGTTCGATGCGGCGGTGCGCGATCGCTTCTGCGACGGGATCGCGCGTGCCAAGGCCGCCAAAGGCATCCGGCCGGCGACCGGCGACGACGGGCCTTTCGCGCGCTGTCCCCCGGCGTCGGCGCAGACGGTTTGGCTGGGATCAAGCGACGGCCGGTCGATCGACCGGATGACGATTGCCATCGCCCCCTATGAAATCGGGCCGTTCGCGGAGGGAAGCTACACGATCAACCTACCGGTCACGCGCGCGGTCGTCGAGGCGCTGAAGCCCGATTTCGCACGCGATTTCCTGCCCATCAATTGAAGAAGGAACAGCCATGGCCAAGCAGCCCAGCGCCGGTAAGGTCGGCGAAAGCGCCAAGGAAAAGAAGGGCAAGAAACGCGCGGCGGCGAAGCTTGTCAAAGATGTCGGCCGATCGAAATCGATCGCCAAACCGCCGGGGGATCGCGAGGCCGACCTCGATCGCGCCCCGAAATGGCAGCCGCGCTATCCCGGATCGGGCCGTCTGGCGGGGCGGGTCGCGATCGTCACCGGGGGCGACAGCGGGATCGGCCGCGCGGTTTGTGCGCTGTTCGCGCGGGAGGGCGCCGATGTCGCCATCGTCTATCGCAGCAACCGTTCGGACGCGGACGATACGGCCGCGATCGTCGCGAGCGAAGGCCGCCGCGCCGTCGTCATCAAGGCGGATGTCGGAAAAGCGAGGTCGGCCGAACGGATCATCGATTGCACGATCGAACGGCTCGGGCGTCTCGACATCCTGATCAACAATGCCGGGGAACAGCATCCCGCCGAGGATATTCGCGACATCGACGAAGCGCAGCTCCGCCGCACCTTCGAAACCAACATCTTCGGCATGTTCTATCTGGTGCAGGCGGCGCTGCCGCATCTGAAGAAGGGCGCGGCGATCGTCAACTGCACCAGCGTGACCATGTATCAGGGGTCGGCGGGCCTGCTCGACTATAGCGCGACCAAGGGCGCGATCACCGCCTTTACCCGCTCGCTCAGCGAAAATCTGGTCGACAAGGGAATCCGGGTCAATGCGGTCGCGCCGGGTCCGATCTGGACGCCGCTGAACCCGCGCGGCGGGGCGCCCGCCGACAAGGTCGCCCATTTCGGCGAGGGAACGCCGATGAAGCGGCCCGGCGAGCCGAACGAGGTCGCGCCCTGCTTCCTGTTCCTCGCCTGCGACGACAGCAGCTATATGTCGGGCCAGGTGCTGCATCCCAACGGCGGCACGATCGTTAATGGATAGCGGGCGGGCCAAGACAGGAGACAGGTCATGCCAGCCAAATCCAAGGCGCAGCAGAAAGCCGCCGGTGCCGCGCTCAGCGCCAAGCGCGGCGACACGCCGAAATCGAAGCTGAAAGGCGCATCGAAAGACATGGCGGGCTCGATGAGCGAGGCCGAACTGGAGGAGCTCGCGTCGGGCTCCACCAAGGGGAAGCCCGAACGCGTCGGCTGACTATTCGGCGGCCTCCAGTTCCGGGGGCGCCGCTGCGCCCGCGCCTTTGCGCGCATGGCCGAAGTTCAGAACGCCGTCGTCGATGGCGCCCGTCTTCATGTCGATCCGGTCCTGTACATAATTCTGGTTGAGCCGCCACGGCAGGTCGGCGGCGTTTTTCGGCATGATGTGCAGCGACCGCTGGATATAACCCGACGAGAAGTCGAAGATATTGTCTTCGGTCAGGCTGGCGGGGTCTTCCAGCACGGGGGTCGCAACCTCCGTGCCCGTGTCGCGCATATGGTTCAGCACGCGGCAGACATATTCGGACACGATGTCGGCGCGCAGCGTCCATGATGCATTGAGATAGCCGAACACCGCCGAAAAATTCGGCACGTTCGAAAACATGCAGGCCTTGTAATAGAAATGCCGGCTCCAATCGACCGGATCGCCATCGACGCGCACCGGAATTTTGCCCGCGACGGCGAGTTTCAGTCCGGTCGCGGTGACGATGATGTCGGCGTCAAGATGCTGCCCCGACTTGAGCTGGATGCCGTTGTTGTCGAAGCGTTCGATATGGTCGGTGACGACCGCCGCCTTGTCGGCCTTCATTGCCTCGAAGAAATCGGCGTCGGGGACCAGGCACAGCCGCTGATCCCACGGGTCGTAAGGCGGCGTGAACGCCTGTTCGTCATAGCGTTCGCCCAGCGCTTTCTTCAGCCGCTTCGTCAGGAAATCCTTGACCTTTTGCGGCTGCGTGCGCGCGCGGCGGAAACTGATGTCCTGCAGCTTGACGTTCTTGAACCGCGTGATGCGATAGGCGAGCCGTTCGGGCAGGATCTTGCGCAGGAAATTGGCGAAGCCGTCCTTGGCGGGGCGGATGAAATACCAGGTCGGGGTGCGTTGCAGCATCGTGACATGCGCCGCCTCCTTTGCCATCGACGGCACGATCGTCACCGCGGTGGCGCCCGATCCGATCACCACGACCCGTTTGCCGCGATAGTCGAGATCCTTGGGCCAGAATTGCGGGTGCAATATCTGTCCGGCGAAATCCTCGCGCCCGGTGAAATTCGCGTCGAACGGTTCGTCGTAATCATAATAGCCCGCGCCGAGATAGAGCCAGCGCGCGGTCGTCGTCGACACGGCGCCCGCCTCGTCCTCCAGCGTCACCGTCCAGCGCGCCGCCGCGCTGTCCCAGTCGGCGCCGACGACCTTGCGGTTGAAGCGGATGCGCTCGCGAATGCCGCGTTCGTCGACGATGCGATTCAGATAGTCGAGGATCGAGGGGCCGTCGGCGATCGATTTTTCGTGGCGCCAAGGTTCAAAGACGAAGCCCAGCGTGTGCATGTCGCTGTCCGATCGGACGCCGGGATAGCGGAACAGGTCCCAGGTGCCGCCGAGTTGGGCGCGGCGCTCGACCAGCGTGAAACTGCGGTCGGGGCACATCATCCGAAGATGCGCCGCCATGCCGATTCCCGAAATGCCCGCCCCGACGATCAGCACATCCTGATCAACCGGCGCGGCCGCTGTTTCGGCGCGGCGATCCTTTGCCATGCTGGCTGCCATCACCTTGTCTCCCATTCTTGTTTGATGGGGAGCTTACGCACCGCGTTGCATTTTGCAATCGAATTGACAGGATTGAAAGTAGAGGCCGCTCCCTTGTCGCTGTCATATTATTGTCATAGAGGCGAGGCGCGATTGTCACATCGAGCTCGCCATTTCACGCCAACCGAAGGAAAGGATTGATCAAATGCGCCAGATCGCTGTCCTTCCCTATCGATTCGGCGGACCCGCGCAGGACGGCCCGACGGAAATCCTGCTGATCACCTCGCGCGAGACGAAGCGCTGGGTGATTCCCAAGGGCAACCCGCTGACCGGCATGGAACGCCACGCCTCCGCCGCGGTCGAGGCGGAGGAAGAGGCGGGGGTGATCGGCGCCGTCTGTCCGACGTCGATCGGCAGCTACGAATATCGCAAGCGCCGCGCGAACGGCGCGTCGATCATGTATAATGTCGAGGTTTTTCCGCTCGCCGTGACCAACGAACTCGACGACTGGAAGGAAATGGACGAGCGCGAGCGCAAATGGTTCTCGTTCCGCGATGCCGCCGCGGCGGTCGAGGAACCCGATCTGCAGGCGATGATCCGTTCCTTTGGCGACGGCGGTTTCCGGGCGGTCGCCCAGCCGCGCGGCGTCGTCCACGATGTAGCACAGAAGACGGGGGTAGGCTGGATGTTCGCCTGGTTTCAGCGTTTGCTGCCGCGACAGGGCAATTTCTTCGAGCTGTTCGAAAGCCATGCCGCGACGCTGGTGGCGGGCGCCAATGCGCTGTCGCGGCTGTTGCAGGGCGGCGAGGGGATGGCCGACCATGTGCAGGAAATCATCGAGCGCGAACATGACGCCGACGCGATCACGCGCGAAGTGTTGCAAACGGTCCGCCGCACCTTCCTGACCCCGTTCGATCGCAGCGCGATCACCGATCTGATCGCGTCGATGGACGATGCGATCGACGAAATGCAAAAGACCGCGGGGGCGATCGACCTGTACGACGTGACTGAGTTCGAGCCGGAGATGCGCGATATGGCGGGCATCATCGTCGATGCGGCGCGTCTGACGGCGGAGGCACTGCCGCTGCTGCGCAATGTGGCCGCCAACGCCACGCGCCTGCACGAGCTGACCGAGCGGCTGGTGCGGATGGAAGGCCATGCCGACGAGATTCACGCGGCCGGGCTGAAGCGTCTGTTCAAGGAACATGGCCAGTCGAACACGATGCAGTTCCTGATCGCGCGCGAGCTTTTCCGCCATCTGGAGCGCGTCACCGACAGTTTCGAGGATGTCGCGAACGAAATCGACGGCCTGGTCATCGACCACGCGTAAGCGGGGCGCGCAGTCATGCACGAAATCGCCTTTCACCTCCTCGTCGGGCTGGTCATCCTTGCGCTGGCGTTCGACTTTCTGAACGGGCTGCACGATGCCGCGAACAGCATCGCGACCGTCGTCGCGACGCGGCTGCTGCGTCCGGTTCAGGCGGTGCTGTTCGCCGCCTTCTTCAACTTCGCGGCCTATTTCCTCAGCCTTGCCTTCCCGGCATTGCACAAGGTCGCCGAAACGATCGGCGCGGGGCTGATCGACAAGGATCTGGTGACGCCGGCGGTGGTGTTCGGGGCGCTGGTCGGCGCCATGTTCTGGAACATCGTCACCTGGCTGAAGGGCATTCCGTCCTCGTCCAGCCATGCGCTGGTCGGCGGGATCGTCGGCGCCGGGGTCGCCCATGCGGGGTTCGAGGGCATCCAATGGTCGGGCCTCAACAAGACCGTCGCCGCGATTTTCCTGTCGCCGATGCTCGGCATGTTGCTGGCGATGATCGTCATGCTGATCAGCAGCTGGGCGCTGATGAAGGCGACCGCCAAATTCGCCGAGGGCGCCTTTCGCTATCTCCACCTGTTTTCCTCCGCCGCCTATTCGCTCAGCCACGGGTTGAACGACGCGCAAAAGACGATGGGGATCATCACCGTGCTGCTCTATTCGACCGGCTATCTGTCGGGCGAATTTCACGTCCCGCACTGGGTGGCGTTCAGCTGTTATATCGCGATCGCGCTCGGCACGCTGTCGGGCGGGTGGAAGATCATCGAAACGATGGGCGGCCGCATCACCAAATTGTCGCACCATCAGGGTTTCGCCGCTTCGACCGGCGGGTCGATCATGGTGTTCACCGCCAGCCTGCTCGGCATCCCGGTATCGACGACGCACACGATCACCGGCGCGATCATCGGCGCGGGCGTCGCCCGCCGCGCCAGCGCGGTGCGCTGGGGCGTCGCGCGCAACGTCGTCGCGGCCTGGTTCATCACCATTCCCGCAAGCGCCGCCGTCGCGGCGACCTTCTATGCGCTGACGCGACTGTTCTAAGCGGCGCTGGCTCCGCTGCATCGTATCGCGGCGGCGATCGTCGCGCTTTCCTGAACCGTTCCGATGCCCGAAATCTGTATTTCTCCGCCGTCGATCCGTTCATTGACGACGGGCTCGGTCACGACGCGGCCATCGACGCGGATGGCCAGCAGGCGGCCGATGCGCCCCGCCGTCAATTCGCCAAAGGCGCGGGCAAGCGGCGCATCGAAGCGGAGGTTGACGATCGGCAGGCCCATTTGATCGTCGAAACCGGGTCGCGCCTCGACCCGGCCGAAACGGCAGAGGGGCAGCGTACCGATCCACGCCCCGTCGGTCATCGTCGCCGTCTGGCGGTCGACGATGGCGGCGAGCCGGGCTATCCGCCTTTCCGCCTGCCGCGCGGCGTCGCAATCGGTGGCGGCGCGGCGCACCCGGGCGCTGTCGATATCGGACGGGCGAAGACCCCATAGCCCCTCGACCTGCCGGGTCAGGCGCGACAGGCGCCCGTTCTTTTCTGCCAGATAGGCATGGGGTGCCGGGTCGTCGGCCGGAAGGCAATGTTCCGCCCGGTCCGCCGACCGCTGTGCCTCGACGAGCGCATCGGGCAGATCGGCGGGTGGGGGCGAGACGGCCGCCGCCGAAAAAAGGAGCAGGGTCGCCGCGATCGCCGAAAAATCCATCATTCTTCCCGCCCTGTTGCCGTTTCCCGCCCCTGCTATCGGGCGGGACGATAGACGATGCTGGCGCCGCCGACCATGCGGACGGGCAGGTACAGGCCGTTGCCATAAGCCTTGATCTCGCCGGTTTCGAAGCTGTCGATGGTCGTGCGGATGACGAAATCGCCCTCGCGCCGCTGGTCGATCGCGCGGCGGATCTTGCCTTCCAGTTCGGTAAGGTCGCGGGTGAAATTCTGGGTCAGCGCATCGGCGATCAGCGCGGAAAAGCCGGGACTTTGCGCGATCTGGATCAGCAGGTCGCCGCGAACGCCGTCGGTGTTGCCGCTAACGCTCAGGTCGGTGAAATGCACCTCCGCGGACCCCGGCTTGTTGACGGGGTGCGCGGTTATCCAGACGCGCCCGCGCGTCGGCTCGCGCGCGGCCCCCGCCGCCAGCGCTTCGATGTCGATGCCGACGGCAATCCGGTTGCCGGGCGCGCCATAGACGGTGATCTTGCCGAAACGCGCGTTCACCGGCCCGATGGCGGGAAGGTCGAACGGGCGCAGCGATCGTTTGGCGAGCGCCCGCGCCAGCACGGGTTCCAGCTGCACATAGTCGGCGATGACCGGCACGCGAACATCGAAATGCGGGCGCGGCGTTTCGCGGACCAGGCGGGGCAGCGGCGTCGGCTTCGGGTCGGCCGGACGGCCCCCGGACACAAAGGTTTCGGTCACAGCCTCCAGCCCCAGGTTGAGGTTCAGTTGCTGACCGTTCAGGCGAAAGCCGCCGAACAGGATGCGCTGCGGCGTGATGCGCATCCACACCGGCGGGTTTTCTCGATTGAGTTCGACCGACGTGAAGCTTTGCCGCCACACGTCGCCGGCCTGACGGCGGATGTCGACCTTGGCGATTTCGCGATTCACCTCGCGCTCGACGTCGCGGATGACGGGTTTCAGCTTCTCGTCGGCTTCGTCGGTGAAGGTGATGCGCCGGCCCAGAAAATCGATGCCCGGCGCTTTCGTCCAGCCATAGCTTATCCGGGCCTTGCCGTGCATCCGCCAGTCGGGCGCCAGCTCCACCCGGATGCGCGCATGGGCCAGCGCCGAGCCGGTCGCCGTTTCGCCCTTCAGCACGCCGCCGACGTCGCGCGCGCTGATCCGGGCGTTGATCGGCACGTCGACGACGATCTCCTGCCCCTCGCCGCGAAAGCGGAGCGCGCCGCGCGTCACCTGTCCGACGATGGTGCAGGGGATGGCGGGCGTGACCTTCACCTTCTTGCCGAAAACCTTCACCCGCTGCGGCGCGACACATTCTTTTTCGCGCCGATTGATCGTCCACAGCGTCTTGGGAATCGCGCGTTCCAGTTCGTGGCGCAAAGCCCCGATATCGGCGGTGATCGGTACGGCGATCAGCGATGTTTGCGACGGCGCGGGAGCCTTGTCGGTAGCGCGGGGCGGGGCCTGAGCTTCGGGCTTGCGTTCGCAGCCGGAGAGGAGCGTGGTCAGAAGGAAGGCGGCGGTCGCCAGGCGAACGATACGCATAAGCTGTCCCTGATGCGGTTTCTTCCGGCTATAACATCGAATGCGTCCAGCCGTTCCCGAATGGCAGGACACGCCTTATCCGGCAACGGCCCCGAACAGGTCATGCTCGTCGGCGTCTTCGATCAGGGCATCGACGATATCGCCGGCTTTCAGTGTCTTCGCGACGTCGCGCAGATAGACATGGCCGTCGATTTCGGGCGCGTCGGCCTGGCTGCGGCCCGTCGCGCCGATGCTGCCGTCCGCATCCGCTTCGCCGACCTCGTCGATGATCACGGGCAGGGTGCGGCCGATCTTCGCGGCGAGCTTCGCGGCGCTGATCGCGGCGGTCTTGTCCATGATCCGCTGGAACCGCTCTTCCTTCACCGCGTCGGACACGGGATCGGGCAGGGCATTGGCCTGGGCGCCATCGACCGGTTCGAAGCGAAAGGCGCCGACGCGGTCGAGTTGCGCCTCGTCGAGCCAGTCGAGCAGATACTGGAAATCCTCCTCCGTCTCGCCGGGGAAGCCGACGACGAAGCTGGAACGGATCGAAATGTCGGGCGCGATGGCGCGCCATGCCTTCAGCCGGTCGAGCACCTTCGCTTCGTTGGCCGGGCGCTTCATCGCCTTCAGCACCTTGGGGCTGGCATGCTGAAAGGGGATGTCGAGATAGGGGGTGATCAACCCCTCGGCCATCAGCGGGATGACTGCATCGACATGCGGGTAGGGATAGACATAGTGGAGCCGGACCCATGGCGCGCGGCCTTCGCCGGTGCGCAGCTGACCCAGTTCGCGGGCGAGGTCGGTCATGTGCGCGCGCACCTCCCGCCCCTTCCATTCGCGCGGCTGGTGGCGGATGTCGACGCCATAGGCCGAGGTGTCCTGGCTGATCACCAGCAGTTCCTTCGTGCCCGCCGCAACCAGCTTTTCGGCCTCGCGCAGCACGGCATCGACACGCCGGCTGACCAGCTTGCCGCGCAGGTCGGGGATGATGCAGAAGGCGCAGCTATGGTTGCAGCCTTCGGAAATCTTGAGATAGCTGTAATGGCGCGGCGTCAGTTTCAGCCCGCCGCCGTCATGCCCAAGACCCGGCACCAGATCGACGAACGGACCCTGGGTCGGCGGCGCGGCTTCATGGACCGCATCGACGACCTGTTCATATTGATGCGCGCCGGTAACGGCGAGGACGTTGGGAAAGCGCGCGCGGATGACCTCCGCCTCGTTGCCCATGCAGCCGGTGACGATGACGCGGCCATTTTCCGCCATCGCCTCGCCGATCGCCTCCAGGCTTTCCTCCTTGGCGCTGTCGAGGAAGCCGCAGGTGTTGACCAGCACGACGTCGGCGCCCGCATAATCGGGCGACAGGCCATAGCCGTCGGCGCGCAGCTTGGTCAAAATGCGTTCGCTGTCGACCAGCGCCTTGGGGCAGCCGAGCGACACCATGCCGACTTTCGGCTGGGGGGGGAGGGTCTTGACTGTCATGATTGGCGGCGCCCTTAATCGATTCTTGCAGCTTTGTCACGCGCGGCGCTAAGCGGGGCGGGCGGCCGATCCGCCGCGCAGAAGGATGAATCGGCATGATAGGAGCGTTTGCGGCAGTTTCGGCGGCGGTTGCGGTCGCGGCGGGGGCGTTTGGCGCGCATGGCGCGGCGAGCCCGCAGGCGGCGGAATGGCTGCGGACCGGCGGGCTGTATCAGCTGATTCACGCGGTCGGCGCGCTGGCGATCATGGGATTCGCGCGCGGCCCGGCGTGGATGCTGCTCGCCGGCGGGACGCTGTTCGCCGTCACCCTCTATGCGATGGCGCTGGGCGGGCCGCGCTGGCTGGGTGCGGTAACGCCGATCGGTGGAACCCTGCTGATCGCCGGGTGGCTGTGGGCCGCCTGGCTTTACGGACGCAGCTGACGCGTGCCGGTCAACCCGCCTCGCACGGGATGACCTCGACGATCATGTCGCCCGCCCGCAGCACATTGGCCTCCGGCTCCCAGAACCCGATCGCCTGGTCGCCGCGATAGATGCGCAGGCCGCGCCCGCGGCTGGCCAGCTGGTCCAGCCCGCGGCCGACCTCTTCGGCGCTGACGGGCCGCTCGCGCAGTTGAACCTTGCCGCCGATCGAGGCGAGATCGGCCATATAGTCGGCGACATGCGCGCCCTGCGCCGATCCCGCCAGCAGGTGGCCGGTGAAGTTCACCGGATTGATGACATTGTTCGCGCCCGCCTGGCGTGCCAGCAATTCATTGTCCTGCGCGCGAATGACGACGCTGATCGGCACATCGGGCGCCAAGTGGCGGACAGTGAGCACGATCAGGATCGATGCGTCGTCGCGCCCGGCGGACACCAGCACCGCTTTCGCCTCGCCGATGCGGACCTGGAGCAATGTCTCGTCGTTGGAGGCGTCGCCCTCCAGCACGTTGCAGCCCATCGCTTCGGCCGCGTTGGTGCGGCCGCGCGACGGATCGATCACGACGATGCAGGCGGGATCGGTCCCGCGCGCGATCAATTCCTTGACCGCTTCGCTGCCGCTGATCCCGAAGCCGAGGACGACGATATGGTTGGTGAGCTTTGCCTGGATGCGGGCCATACGCCATTTTTCCCATGTGCGCTTGATGACGAATTGATAGGCGGTGCCGACGAAGATGAAGAGCACCGCGATGCGGATCGGCGTGACGATCACCGCTTCGATCAGCCGCGACCGATCGGACACCGGGGCAATATCGCCGAAGCCGGTCGTCGTGACCGATATCATCGTGAAATAGACGACGTCGAGGAAGCTGATCTGGCCGTCATGATGGTCGATCAGGCCGTCGCGATCGATCCAGTGGACCAGCACGACGATGCCGATCAGCAGAAAGGCCACGCCCAGCCGCGTCACGACATCGGCCCAGACGGGCCAGCGCGTCGCCCGGCGCAGGGTCAGGATTCCCTGCTGTATCCGGACTTTCGTCGACCGCCGGTCGCTCATCGCGGGGGCAATTGCTTCATCGGGTCGACGGGTAGCCTATTCTTGCGAAGCTGAAAATGGAGTTGCGACGATTGCACCTGTCCGGTGGCGCCGGCGCGGCCGATGACGTCGCCCGCCTTCACCGCCTGGCCGCGCGGCACCGACAACAGGCTGGCGTGGCCATAGGCGCTCATCCAGCCGCCGCCATGATCGATCAGGATCAGCCCGCCGTACACGCCGATCTGGTCGCCGGCATAGGCCACGACGCCGTTGGCGGCGGCGTGGATCGGCGTGCCTTCGGCCACGCCGATATTGATCCCGTCGTTGACCTTGCCGGGTGCGAGCTGGCCGAAGCGGGCCAGGATCGGCCCGGTCAACGGCCATTGGAAACGGCCCGAAAAGCTGGCGGGCGGCGCGACGGCCGTCGTGACCGGCGCCCGCGGCGCGGCCGTGGCGACAGCAGGGCGCGCGCGTTCGGCGATTGCGGGCTGACTGCCCGTGACGATGTCGTCGATGTCCAGCGTGAAGGCGGCGGCGCGGGCCGACACATCGGGTGCGCGGGGCGGCTGGGCGGCAGCATGATCGGGAAGCCGCAGCCGCTGTCCGACGCGCAGGATATAGGGTTCGGCAAGCGCGTTGATGGTGACGATCTCGCCCCAGTCGACGCGATAGGCATGGGCGATGCCGATGCCGGTTTCGCCCGCGCCGACGCGGTGATACAGGCCGCCGGGTATCCGCAGCGCCTGACCGACATACAGCGTATAGGGCGCGGTCAGGTCATTTTCCATCGCGATCGCCTCCGACCCGGCACCGCTCATCGCGCCGATCGACCGCAGCGTATCGCCCGGACGCACGATATAGGTGGCCGGCGCCACGCGCGCGGCGTTGGTGACGACCGGCTTCAGCGTCCAGGTCGGCCGCGCGTCGCCGCCGACGACCTCCGTCACCGGGCGGCGTTCGAAATCGAAGGCCGGCAAGGCGTCCGCGCCGTCGCTGGTTCGCGCTTCGGGAACGCTTGCGGCGGGCCGCGGATTGGTCGCTGCCGGAATGCAGGCGGCCAGCATCAGGCCGCCCGCCAGCGGCGTCAGCCGCGCGATACGATGGTTAATTCCCCCCATCACCGCTGCTTGCCAGAGCGGCACGCGCTTTTCCAGTGGCGTTCTGTCCCTAAGTGGGACGAGTATAGGCGGTCCGCAGGGCGCCGAGCGAGGCGTCGTGCGTCAGATCGAGCTGAAGCGGCGTCACCGAAATAAAGCCGTCGGCGATCGCCTCCAGGTCGCTGTCATGGCCCGGCGAATGTTCGATGCCGTGCAGTCCGAACCAGAAATAGGGGTAGCCGCGCGGGTCGGTGCCCTCGACGATCGAACCGCGGCCGTAATCGTGAAACCCCTGCCGCGTCACGCGGATGCCCTGCACCATTTCGGGCGCGATGGCGGGAAAGTTGACGTTGATCAGGGTGCGCGGCGGCATGTCATGGTCGAGCAGCGGGCGCAGGACGGTCGCGCCCCATGCCTCCGCGACGGCGAACGGCACGGTATCGCCCATCCCCTCGCGGGCATAAACCTGGCTGAGCGCGATCGCGCGGATGCCGGCCAGTGCCCCCTCGATCGCGGCGGACACGGTGCCTGAATAGGTCACGTCGTCGCCCAGATTGGCGCCGCGATTGACGCCCGACAGGATCAGGTCGGGCTTGTCCGGCATCAGCCGGCCGATCGCCATCATCACCGAATCGGTCGGGGTGCCGCTGCACGACCAGCGCCGGTCGCCGTGCCGGCGGATGCGCACGGGGCGGGACAGGGTCAGCGAGTGGCCCGCGCCCGATTGTTCCTCGGCAGGCGCGCAGACCCAGATATCGTCCGAAAGCTGGCGCGCGATCGCTTCCAGAACGGCCATCCCGGGAGCGTGATAGCCATCGTCGTTGGTCAGCAGAATGCGCATCGCTTCAATCCAAACATGTCGTCATTGCGAGGAGCGCAGCGACGAAGCAATCTCCAGCAGAAAGGCTGCACGCGGTCGAAGGCTGGAGATTGCTTCGCTGCGCTCGCAAGGACGGGTCAGGGCGTCAGCCTGGTTATCCCGCCCATATAGGGCAGCAGCACCGCCGGGACATCGACGCTGCCGTCCGCCTGCTGGTAATTTTCCAGAATCGCAACCAGCGTGCGGCCGACCGCCAGACCCGACCCGTTCAGCGTGTGGACGAATTCATTGCTTTTCACGCCTTCGCGGCGAAAGCGCGTGTTCATCCGCCGCGCCTGAAAATCGCCGCAGTTGGAACAGCTGGAAATCTCGCGATAGGCGCCCTGACCGGGCAACCACACTTCCAGATCATAGGTTTTGCGGGCCGAAAAGCCCATGTCGCCCGCGCACAGCAGCATCCGGCGATAGGGCAGTTCCAGTGCTTCCAGGATCGATTCGGCCGCCCGCGTCTTGCGCTCCAGTTCGGCGTCGCTGTCCTCGGGCCGCGTGACCGACACCAGTTCGACCTTCCAGAACTGGTGCTGGCGGATATAGCCGCGCGTGTCGCGCCCCGCCGCGCCCGCTTCGGACCGGAAACAGGGGGTCAGGCCGGTCATGCGGACCGGCAGGTCGGCCTCGGCCAATATCTCCTCGCGCACCGCGTTGGTCAGGCTCATCTCGGACGTGGAGATCAGCCAGCGGCCATCGGTGGTCTGGAACAGGTCCTCGCGGAATTTGGGAAGCTGCGCCGTGCCGAACGCCGCTTCGTCGCGGACCAGCAGCGGCGTCGCGCATTCGCTGTAGCCCGCGTCGATCGTCTGCCGGTCGAGCATATATTGGCCAAGCGCGCGTTCGAGGCGCGCCATCTGTCCCTTCAGAAAGGCGAAGCGCGCGCCCGACATCTTCGCGGCCGTTTCGAAGTCCAGCCCCAGCGCGGGCGCGAAATCGGCATGTTCCCTCGGGTCGAAGTCGAAATCGCGCGGGGTGCCCCAGCGCGCGACCTCGACATTGCTCGCCTCGTCCGCGCCGTCGGGCACGTCGGCGGCGGGCAGGTTGGGCAGCGCGGCAAGCCTGTCCTGCAACGCGGCAAGCTGGTCGCGTTCGGCGTCTTCCTTCGCCGGCAGCGCGGCCTTCAGGTCGGCGACCTCGGCCTTCAGCGCCTCGGCCTTGTCCCGGTCGCCCTGCGCCATCGCCTGACCGATCAGTTTCGACGCTTCGTTGCGCCGGGCCAGCGCGCCCTGAATTTCGGTCTGCAAGGCGCGTAGCGATGCGTCCGTCGCCAATATTTCGGCGGACAGGGGCGGGGCACCGCGGCGTGCGAGGCCGGCGTCGAAAGCGGCGGGATCGTCCCGGATCAGGCGGATGTCGTGCATGGGCGCGCTATGGCGCCGCCGCCCGGCCGGCGCAACCCCGTGCGTCGACGGACGCGGTCATCCGGCGTCAACGGCGGGGCGGGGTCCACCCCTTGCCGACCAGACAGGTCTCGACCGCGAATTGCCGCGATGCCTGTCCGCCCAGCGCCGCCGTTCGGCTGCGGCAATCGGCGTGGGCGTCGGCAAAGCTTTCGGTGTCGGGTCCGGTCCAGCCGCGCGTCGTCGTCGCACAGCCCGTCAGCAACAGCAGCGGCGCCAATATCATTGCCAGCCGTTCGCGCATATCCGCCTCCTTCGCATGTCGAGGCGCTAAAGCGATCGTCGCTTTCGTGCAACCGCGCCGTTGGGCGCGGCGGGCCGGATCAGGCGGCGTCCTGATCCTGGTCGTCGTTGCGGTTGGCGACCCGCCGGCGCGCGACGAGCGCGGCGGCGGCGGCACCGAAGAGCAACAGCATCGGCGGTGCGGGCACCGGCGTCGGATCGCCCGACGAACTGCTGGTGCTGCCGTTCGAGCTGGACGACGAGGACGAGGAGGAACTGCTCGACGAAGAGGACGACGAGCTGCTGCTCGACGAGGACGAGCCGGTGCTGGTCGACGAGCCGAAGCTGCTGCTGCCGCCAGTCGCGCCCGACGAGGTCGCACCGCTCGACGAACTGCTGCTCGACGAAGAGGAGGACGATGAGGATGAGCTGGACGAAGAGCCGCCCGACGACGAAGAGGACGAGCCGCCGCTGGACGAGCCGCTGGAGCCGCTCGAACCGCCGCCGCGCGACGAACTGCCCCAACCCGAGCTGCCATGCGAACTGCCGCCCTTCGACGAGCTGCCCCAACCGGAACTGCCGTGCGAGCTGCCGCCCTTCGACGAGCTGCCGCCGCCCGAAGAGGATGAACTGGACGACGACGAAGAGGAAGACGACGAGGAACTCGACGACGAACTGCTGCTCGACGAGGATGTGCTGACGCCGCCCGTCGATGTCGAGACGTTGCCGGAAGAGGTCGAGACATTCCCCGACGACGTCGAGACGCCCCCGGTCGAGGTGCTGACGCCCCCCGTCGAGGTGCTTACGCCGCCGGTCGACGTCGAAACGCCGCCGGTCGAACTGGTCGAACTGACGTTGCCCGACGATGTCGAGCTGATCGTCCCCGAATTGTCGATGTCGATGTCGATATTGATGCCGCCGGTCGAGCTGCCGCTGGTGCTCGACGTACCGTCCGACGAGCTTCCGCCCGATGAGGTTCCGCCCGACGAGGACGTCGAGGTCGTCGACGTGATCACGACGCTGCCGCCGCCTCCGCCGCCGCTGCTGCCGCCGAAGAAGCCGCCGAAAAATCCGCCGCCGAAGCCGCCGCCCAGTCCGCCGCCGATCACCGTCACGCCGCCGCCGCCACCGCCGCCCGTGAAGCCGTCATTGCGGCCGGGAAAGGGGGCATAGGGGATGGGGGGCAGGGGGATCGTCTGCGTGACGACCTGCGTCTGCGGCGCGGCCTGGCGAATGACGCGCTTCGTCGTGACGACGCGGCGGACGCGCTTCACGGGCTTCTTCGCGGCGTGGCGCTTGCGGACGACTTTCTTCGGGCTGCAGGGCGCACAGGGTTTCGCCGTCTGGGCGCGCGCCGCCGGAACGTCGGAAATCTGCATCGCGCCGCCGCCGATGATCGCGCCGCCACAGGTGCAGGCGCAAAGCTTTGCGAGGGCCATTCGGACAGACATGGTTTTTCTCTCTCTTTTCCCGTTGTTTGGTGGGAAAGCGCCACACCCCGACGCCCGCCTGCACCATCGCTATCGCCTAAAGGCCAAAGCTTTGTGAACAGGGCAATTGCGTTAACCGTCTTTGCCTGTCCGACAGCGGGATTCGAAGGCTGGAATCAACCCCGATTGCGCTAACTGTCCCAAAACAGCACGAAAAAGAAGGAAATTCCATACAGATCGGCGATATTCGCACCGATGCGGGACAGAATGGACGCTCTTGCCGGGTGCCGCGGTCGCGAGCCCGGACGGTTCAGCCGCCCTTCACCGATCGCCGCCCATTATGCTTCGGCGCTTGTGTCGAAACCGGCGGCTGGTTATAGGCGCGGCGCACTCCCCGGTCCGCCAACCCGGCGGCTCCGCGAGACGAAAGGACGCAAGAGCCCGTCATGCCGACCCAGACCGCCGACGTCGGTGCCGACGCGCTCCGCGAAGCCAAGTCTTCCCTCGATTCGGATTATGTCCCCAGCGACGACGAAGAGTTTATGAACGAGCGGCAGCAGGAATATTTCCGTGGCCTGCTGCTCGCCTGGAAAAAGTCGATCCTGTCGGAATCGGAATCGACGCTGGCGCATCTTCAGGACGGCCCGCTGCGCGAACCCGATCTGGCCGATCGCGCATCGAGCGAGACCGACTGGGCGATCGAACTGCGCACCCGTGATCGCCAGCGCAAGCTGATCGCCAAGATCGATTCCGCGATCCGCCGGATCGACGAAGGCGAATATGGCTATTGCGCGGTGACGGGCGAACCCATTTCGCTCGCCCGGCTGCAGGCGCGCCCGATCGCGACGATGACGCTGGAGGCGCAGGAGCGGCACGAGCGCAACGAGCGCATCTCGCGCGAGGATTGACGGCGAAGCTGCGCCACTGCGGGACGCTTTTCGGCGTACCGGCCATCGGCATTTACAATTCGGCAAGGGCTGCCCCCTAGATTCGCCGCGTCATCAGTCGACGCGTAGGATCGGGGCGCACATGGATTCGCGGGGACCAGTTTCATTGGACGAGGAGGTTGCGGCGCTGTCGCGCAGCGACGACCGCGACAGCCTGTTCATGCAGGCCCCGGTGTCCGTTCCGGGCCGGAGCGATGCCGTGATGGTGCGGGTGCGGAACCTGTCTGCCGGCGGCATGCTGGCGGAAAGCGTCGCCGCGGTGGAACAGGGCAGTCCGGTCGTCGTCGACCTGCGCAACGTCGGCCCCGTTCCGGGGCGCGTCGTGTGGTCGGGCGAAGGGAAGTTCGGCATCGCCTTCGACCGTCCGGTCAATCCGCAGGCGGTGCGTCGTCAGGTTGTTCAGAAGGCCGAGGTGCCGGCGCATATCCAGATTCTGGACCGCGGGCCCTTCTACCGCCGGCGCTGATCGCTTCTTTACAGGGGGAGGGATCAGCGGGGCGGTAGGGCCCTGTTATCGGCTCGCTCAATCGCTGGCGAGCATCTCTTCCTTGATTCGCAATTTCTGTCGTTTCATCTGCGCCAGCAAGCCCGCGTCGGGTGCCGGTCGCCGCTCTTCATTCGCAATTTTCTCGTCGAGGTCCGCGTGACGGGACCGCAGGGCGGAAAGGTGCGATATGCTCATGGGCCATTCTCCTTTCGACTCGATTGGCAGGGCGGAGTAAAACATGATTCGGCGGTAATGTCGTCGCGATTCGGTCAGACGGTCCCCGTTGCGGACGGACCGTGATCGTGGCAGGACGGGGCCGTGAACCCCGAAGAAATCTCCCAGCGTCTGGAACTGCTGCGCATCGAGCACCGCGACCTCGATGCCGCGATCATCGCGCTTGGCGATGCGGGCGTCCCCGACCAGTTGCAGATCGCCCGCATGAAAAAGCGCAAGCTGAAACTGCGCGACGAAATCGCCTGGTGCGAGGATCAGCTGATCCCCGACATCATCGCGTGAAGGCGGCGCGCCCGGTCGCGCGGCGCTGAATTCGGAGCGGGACGCGGAAAGCGCCGACAATATGGTTAGCGTCGTTGCGGGTCTTGTCCGGTTCGTGGCAAGACCGGGCGATGACCATGGGGCAGCGAGACGGGGACGGCACGGCGGCGCGCATTCGCCGCGCGCAGGTCGAAAACCTCTATGTCGAGGCGATGGTGTTGGCCGACGAGGCGCATTCCGCCTTTGCCGCGCAGCGCGACCTGGGCGCGGCGGCGGATGACGCGCTGCTTCGGGTCGGGCTCGCCTGCGAATCGCTGAAGACGACGACGCGGCTGATGCACGCGATCGCCTGGCTGCTCCATCACCGCGCGATGATCGCGGGCGATCCCGGCGCCAGCCCCGACGACAGCGCCGCGCGCATCGGCGAACCCGTTACCGCTGATTGGGCGATCTGCCGCAATTTCGCGGCGCCGCTGCCCCGTATCGTCGCAGCGAGCGAGCGCCTGTGCGAACGGATCGCCGCGATCGAGGCGGGATGGCGCACGCCTCCCGCACCGCCGCCGGTGCGGGCGATGCTGGCGCAGCTGCAAGCGCGGCTTTAGGCGCGCGCGCTTCCGGTCAGCGAGGCTTTATCGGTTCGCGCCCATCTTGGCCGCATAGCCCGCCTGCACCATCGCGCTCATCTGATCGAACAGCGCGTCGGGATTGCTGCGGCGGAGGCCGGGGATCGCGGCTTCCATGCCTTCGGCGACGACGATTTCGCGTTCGCCCGCGTTCGCCGCGTCCAGAATCCGGGCGGCGGCGACGTCGGCGGACAGGCCATTGTCGATCGCCGCGTCGCTGGTCCCCCGCACACTGCCGTCGGCATTCAGCGCGTTGCGGCTGACATTGGTCGCGACCGATCCCGGCGCGACCACCAGCACCTGCAAGCCCAGATGTTCATTTTCCGCGCGGATGCTGTCATGGTAGCCGATGATGCCGTGCTTCGCCGCGCAATAGGCGCTGCGCAGCGGGACGCCCGCGATGCCGGCGACGCTGGAGATGGCGACGATCTGACCGCCGCCGGCCCCGATCATGCGCGGCAGCACTTGCTGGGTCAGCGCTATCGGCGCGAGCAGGTCGACGTCGATGATCTTTTGATAGACGGAAAAATCGGTTTCGACGGCCAGGCTGCGCTGCGAGATGCCGGCATTGTTCACCAGCCCGTCGATCCGGCCGCCCCAGTTCCAGGCTTCTTCCACCAGCGTGGGCAGCACCGCATAGTCGGTCGCCTCGAACGGCAGGATCATCGTGCCGGGGCCGACATCGCTTGCCACCGCCTCCAGCGCCGCGACGTTGCGGCCCGACAGGATCAGCCGCGCCCCGCGTGCCGCCGCGGCCTTTGCCAGCGCCGCGCCAATGCCCGACGACGCGCCGGTAACCCACCAGATTTGATCTTTCATCATGGCATCCCCATCTGTCGTTTCGTTGCAAGGTGAAACCCGCAGTCGGGGGCGTCAAGGCGGCGATTCACGCTTTTCCGCGCAGGGGTGGCAATTTTGTTGCGACTCTGTTATACTATATTCCAACACGTCGACAGTCTGCCTCCTTCCCCTATGCGGGCTGGGGCACGTTCGGCGTTTCCGATGGAGCCATATCCCTTGTCACTCTGACTGGCTAGCGCCGCCACATTGCCCCGATCGCCCTCCCGAAGTGGAGCGGTGGCCCCGGCTTTTCGCGCTCCAGCATCCGGCAAGGCCAATGAAAGGAACCTGCATGTCCGCAAGCACGCTCGTCTTCGAAGTCGGTGATTATGTCGTTTATCCCAAACATGGCGTGGGGCGCGTCATCGAACTGCAAAAGTCCGAAATCGCCGGCATGCAGCTCGAACTCTATGTCCTGCGCTTCGAAAAGGAAAAGATGACCCTGCGCGTCCCGACCAACAAGGCGGAAGGCGTCGGCATGCGCAAGCTGTCGTCGGACAAGACGCTGAAGGAAGCGCTGCAGGTGCTGACCACCAAGCCCAAGGTGAAGCGCACCATGTGGTCGCGCCGCGCGCAGGAATATGAAGCGAAGATCAACTCGGGCGACCTGGTGTCGATCGCCGAAGTGACCCGCGACCTGTTCCGCGCCGACGATCAGCCCGAGCAGAGCTATTCCGAACGCCAGATCTTCGAAGCGGCGTCGAGCCGCCTCGCGCGCGAGCTCGCCGCGATGGAGGAAAGCGACGAAAAGACCGCGCAGGCGAAGATCCTTCAGATCCTCAACGAACATGCGCCGCTCTATTACGCCGAAAAGACGCTCTGAGCTTCCCCGCATCGTGACAGAAAGGGGCGGTCCGCAAGGGCCGCCCTTTTTCGTTGCCGTCCTTGCGAGGGGCGGAAGGCGACGCGGCAATCCGGGGCTCGCGCAAACCGCTCTGGATTGCTTCGCTACGCTCGCAATGACGAACTATGGATAGGTGGCGCGCACGAAATACAGCCCGTCGGGCGGGGCGTTGAGGCCCAGCGCCTGCCGGTCCGCGGCGTCGAGCGCGTCCTTCAGATCGCGCGCCGACCATTTGCCGTCGCCGACCATCGACAGGCACCCGACGATCGACCGCACCTGATGATGCAGGAAACTGCGCGCCGCGGTTTCGACCAGGATTTCGTCGCCATGGCGGCTGACGCTGATCCGGTCGATCGTCTTGACCGGGCTTTCGGCCTGGCAATGGACCGAGCGAAAGGTGGTGAAGTCATGGCGTCCGACCAGCGCCTGCGCGGCGCCGTGCATCGCATCGGCATCGAGCGGCCGCGCAACCTGCCACGACAGCCCCTTGTCCCAGGTCAGCGGCGCGCGGCGGTTGACGATGCGATATTCATAGGCGCGCCCGATGCACGAAAAGCGCGCGTGCCAGTCGTCCGCGACCTCGGAACAGGCCAGCACCGCAACGGGGGCGGGGCGAAGCTGCGCGTTCAGCGCCTCCATCAGCCGGAAAGCCGGGATCGCCTTGTCGATATCGACATGCGCGCGCATCGCGATGGCATGGACTCCCGCGTCGGTGCGCCCCGCGCCATGCACCGCCGCCGCCGCGCCGGTGATGCGCGTCACCGCCTCCTCCAGCGCCTGCTGCACGCTGGGCCCATGGCTTTGACGCTGCCAGCCCATGAAGGGGCGGCCGTCATATTCGATGGTCAGGGCGAAACGGGTCATCGGCGCCGTTCCTTCCCCTTGTCGTCACCCCGGACTTGATCCGGGGTCCCGTTCAGCGACCTTGGAAAGCTGAACCCCGGATCAAGTCCGGGGTGACGAAGTTGGGGCATGGTCATGCCAGCCGCACGCCCTTCGCTATCGCCCGCCCGCGCAGCAATTCGGCGGTGTCCATCGCCGGCTTGCCGGCGCGCTGCACCCGCGTCGCGCGGATCGCGCCGGGGTTGCAGGCGATGGTCAGCGCGTCGTCCAGCGTCACGCCCGGCGGCGCCCCGGCGACCGTGTCGGCGGGATGGAGGACCTCGGCCGCAAGCAATTTGTAGCGTTCGCCATCCAGTTCGAAAAAGGCGCCCGGCATCGGGTTGAAGGCGCGGATTTGCCGTTCGACCTGCACCGCGCTGGTCAGGAAATCGAGTCGCGCCTCGCTCTTGTCGATCTTGGCGGCGTAGGTGACGCCGGCGCCGGGCTGCGGTTCGGGCGCGAAGGCGTGCAGGTCGCTCAGCACGCGAACCATCATCGCGGCACCCATGTCGGCGAGTTCGCCGGTCAGGTCGCCCGCCGTCTTTCCCGCGACCGGCGTGCGCGCGATCAGCCGCATCGCGCCGGTGTCGAGCCCCGCGTCCATCTGCATGATCGTGACCCCCGTTTCGGCGTCGCCCGCCAGGATCGCGCGCTGCACCGGCGCCGCCCCGCGCCAGCGCGGCAGAATCGATCCGTGGACGTTCAGGCACCCCTCGCGCGGGGCGGCGAGAATGGCGCCCGGCAGGATCAGGCCATAGGCCGCAACGACCGCGGCATCGAGGTTCAGCGCGGCGAACGCATCCTGTTCCTCCCCGCCTTTCAGGCTCTTCGGCGTGCGGACGGGCAGGCCGCGATCTTCCGCCCAGACATGCACCGCGCTCTGCTGCACCTTCTTGCCGCGCTGCGCCGGGCGCGGCGGCTGGGTATAGACGGCGGCGATGTCGTGCCCCGCCGCATGGAGCGCGGCGAGCGTCGGCACCGCAAAGGGCGGCGTTCCCATGAAGGCAATGCGCATGGGCTGCGCCTTTGGCGGAGGATGCGGCGCTGTGCAAGGCCGATGGCGGGAGATTGCTTCGTCGCCTTCGGCTTCTCGCAATGACGGTCGGTTACGTCATTGCGAGCGCAGCGAAGCAATCTCCCGCCATCGGCCTATTCGCTCGTCAGCTCAGGATACAGGTCGCGCCATTGCGGGTTGGCCGCTTCGATCAGCGCCATTTTCCTCGTTCTCGATCCCGCCTTGATTTGCTTCTCACGGGCGATCGCCGCTTCCATGCTGTCGTGAACTTCGAACCAGACCAGCTTGTCGCAGCGATAGCGCGCGGAAAAACCGCTCTGTTTCTGTCGGTGTTGCCATGCGCGCGCGATCAGGTTCGATGTGACGCCGGTATAAAGCACGCCGCCTTTCCGGTTCGTCATGATGTAGACCGCAGGCCGCCGCTCGTCGCGCATTGCTGGAGATTGCTTCGTCGCTGCGCTCCTCGCAATGACGAATGTTGCGGGCAGTGCGTTGGCCCATTACCACCCCGCCATGGCCTCCACCGAAATCGAAGCCCTCGTCCAGCAACTCGCCCGGCTTCCCGGCCTTGGTCCGCGCTCGGCGCGGCGCGCGGTGCTGCACCTGATGAAGAAGCGCGAGAGCAGCTTTGCGCCCTTGCTCGCGGCGCTCCGGACGGTGTCCGAGCGGCTCGTCACCTGCGGCATCTGCGGCAATGTCGATACGCAGGACCCGTGCGCGATCTGCGCCGACCCGCGCCGCGACGACCGCAGCCTCTGCGTCGTCGAGGAGGTGTCGGACCTGTGGGCGCTCGACAAGTCGCGGCTCTTTCCCGGCAAATATCATGTGCTTGGCGGGCGGCTGTCGGCCCTGGAAGGCGTGCGGCCGCAGGACCTCAGCATCGATGCCCTCGTCGCGCGGGTCGCGGCGGGCGGCATCGACGAGGTCGTGCTGGCGATGAACGCGACGCTGGAGGGCCAGACGACGGCGCATTACCTCGCCGAACGGCTGGAGGGCTATCCGGTGCGGCTGACGCAACTGGCGCATGGCCTGCCGGTGGGGGGCGAACTGGATTATCTCGACGAAGGGACGCTGGCGCAGGCGCTGCGGGCGCGGCGGCCGGTGGGGTGATGCGCCAAAGAGGAGAAATTACGTCATTGCGAGCGGAGCGAAGCAATCTCCAGCCATCTTAACGTCGTTGCGATAGCTGGAGATTGCCGCGTCGCTGCGCTCCTCGCAATGACGACAAGAGACATCCGCTGGGCTCCAGCCCCTTGACCCGGCGCCCCCGCGACCATAACTCGCACCCATGGCCATCCTCCCCATCATAGAGACCCCCGATCCGCGGCTGCGCGTCATTTCCAAGCCCGTCGAGACGTTCGACGCGGAGCTCAAGACGCTGGTCGCCGACATGTTCGAGACGATGTACGACGCCCCCGGCATCGGGCTGGCTGCGATTCAGGTCGGGGTGCCGAAGCGCATTCTGGTCATCGACCTGCAGGAACCCGATCCCGAGGATGAGGAGGGCAAGAAGGTCATCCGGACCCCGCGCGTCTTCATCAATCCCGTCTTTTCGGACGAGAGCGAGGAGCATAGCGTCTATCAGGAAGGCTGCCTGTCGGTTCCCGAACAATATGCCGACGTGACGCGCCCCGCCGAAGTCACCGTGGACTGGCAGGACGAGGACGGCAAGCCGCACCGCGAACGCATGACCGGCCTGATGGCGACGTGCATCCAGCACGAGCACGACCATCTGGAGGGCATATTGTTCATCGACCATCTGTCGCGGCTGAAGCGCGACATGGTGCTGAAGAAGCTCGCGAAGATGCGCAAGGCGGCTTGAATACCCGCAAAGCTCGTCACCCCGGATCAAGTCCGGGGTGACGATGAATTGAAAATCAATCCGCCTTTTTGGCCACGCCCACCATCGCGGGGCGCAGCAGCCGGTCCTTCATCATATAGCCCGCCTGCATTTCCTGCACGATCGTGCCGGCGTCCTTGTCGCTGGGGATTTCCAGCATCGCCTGATGCTGGTTGGGGTCGAGCGGCAGGCCGATCGCGGCGATGCGCGTGATGCCGTGGCGTTCGAACACGCTCATCAGTTCGCGCTCGGTCGCCTCGAGGCCGGTCAGCAGCGGCTTGATCGCCTCGTCGGCGCGCTGTTCCTCGCTCAGCGAGGCGAGCGCGCGGCCCAGATTGTCGGCGACCGAAAGGATGTCGCGCGCGAATTTGGTCGCGGCATAGGCATGCGCGTCGGCGACCTCCTTTTCGGCGCGGCGGCGGACATTCTGCGTTTCGGCGCGGGCATAGAGCAGGTCCTGCTGCACGGCGGCGAGCTGGTCCGCAAAGGTCGCGGCATCATCGCGCGCTTCGGTCGCGACGCCTTCGCTGCCGGTTGCGCTGGCGGTGTCTTCGGTCTGGCCGTCGTCGACGGGGGTGTCGTTTTCGATGTTCGTCATAAACCTATCGTATCAGTCTCGAGAGTGATTGTGCGGTGAAATCCACCATGGGAACGATGCGGGCATAGTTCAAGCGTGTGGGGCCGATCACGCCGACGACGCCGACCACGCGTCCGTCGCCGCCGCGATAGGGGGCGGCGATAACCGACGATCCCGACAGCGAAAAGAGTTTGTTCTCCGACCCGATGAAAATCCGGGTCGCGCTGCCCTCGCGCGCGCTGTCGAGCAATTGCGCGATGTCCTGCTTCGTTTCCAGTTCGTCCAGCAATTGCCGCACCCGGTCGAGGTCGCCGACGGCATCCTCGTCGAGCAGATTGGCCTGGCCCCGCACGATCAGAACCGGCCGGTCGGTGCCGTCGGACGACCAGACGGCCAGGCCGCGCGCGACCAGATCGGCGGCGGCGCGGTCGATCGCGATGCGTTCGGCCTCTATCTCGTGCCGCACCCGCGCCATCGCCTCGCCCAGCGTCAGGCCCGACAACATCGCCGAGATATAATTGCCCGCCTCGACCAGCACCGACGGGTTCAGCCCCGCGGGCATGTCGATGACGCGGTTTTCGACCGTGCCGTCGCCCGCGACCAGCACGACCAGCGCCTGCGCCGCCGACATCGGTACGAAGGCGACCTGTTTCAGCACCCGCTCATGCTTGGGAACCAGGACCAGCCCGGCGCAGGCCGACAGACCCGACAGCGCCGCCGTCGCCTGCGCCAGCGCGCTTTCGATCGGCCCGCCTTCGGACAGGCTCGCCTCGATCTGGGCGCGATCCTCCGCGCTCGGTTCGGCGACCTGCATCATCCCGTCGACGAACAGCCGCAGACCCTGTTCGGTCGGCAGGCGCCCGGCGCTGGTGTGCGGGCTGGCGAGCAGGCCGAACTCCTCCAGATCCTGCATGACGTTGCGGATCGACGCGGGCGACAGGTTCAGGGCCGCGAGCTTCGACAGCGTGCGCGATCCGATCGGCTGGCCCGTTTCCAGATAGGCATCGACGACCAGCCGGAACACGTCGCGCGCGCGCGTGGTGAGTTCGGTGATCGGGGGCGTCATCATGGACAGGGATTTAGGGACGGAAGCGGGGAGGGGCAAGCTATGCTCTGGCAATGGACTGTGGCAATGGGCTCTGGCCAATGGCGGATCGCGCCGCTAAGCGCCCCCCCACAGTTTACAGGAGAATCCCTATGCGCCCTTCCGGCCGCGCCCCCGACCAGATGCGCGTCATCGCCATCGAACCCGGCTTCACCATTCATGCGGAGGGCAGCGTCCTCGTCAGCTTCGGCAACACCAGGGTGCTGGTGACGGCCAGCGTCGAGGAAAGGGTGCCGCCCTTCCTGCGCGGCAAGGGGCAGGGCTGGGTGACGGCCGAATATGGCATGCTGCCCCGCGCCACCCACACGCGCGGCAGCCGCGAGGCGGCGAAGGGCAAGCAGTCGGGACGCACCCAGGAAATCCAGCGGCTTATCGGCCGGTCCTTGCGCGCCGTCGTCGACATGGCGAAGCTGGGCGAGCGGCAGATCCTGATCGACTGCGACGTGATCCAGGCCGATGGCGGCACGCGCACCGCGTCGATTTCGGGCGCGTGGGTCGCGATGCGGCTGGCGGTCGACAAGCTGATCGCGGCGGGCGCGCTGACCGCCGACCCGATCGAGGACAAGGTCGCGGCGATCTCCTGCGGCATCTACAAGGGCACGCCGGTGCTCGACCTTGACTATGACGAGGATTCGGTGGCCGAGGCGGACGGCAATTTCGTGCTGACCGGACGCGGCCAGATCGTCGAGGTGCAGGCGAGCGCCGAGGGCGCGACCTATGACGAGGAAGGCCTGCTGCGCCTGCTCCGCCTCGCACGGATCGGCTGCGGCGAGATTTTCGCGGCGCAGGACAAGGCGACGGGGCAATAGGTCGCGATTGATTTGGTTTCACGCGAAGACGCGAAGGCGCGAAGAAAAAAGGTTCGGGCCGATAGACGCCTTTCCCTATCGTCGTCGGGGTTCAACGAGACGTTGGAGTAGAAGGCCGCTTCGCGGCAAACGCAAAATCTTCGCGCCTTAGCGCTTTCGCGCCTTCGCGTCTTCGCGTCTTCGCGTGAAACCGTTATAGCCCCGCCTTCCCGGCCAAGATTGACGGAAGATCGACACGCATGACCCATCGCAAGCTCGCCCCTGGCAAACTTGTCATCGCGAGCCACAATGCGGGCAAGGTGCGCGAGATTCGCGCGCTGCTCGAACCCTATGGCATCGATCCTGTGTCGGCGGGCGATCTCGGTCTGCCGGAACCGGAGGAGACGGGCACGACGTTCCGCGAAAATGCGCTGCTGAAGGCGCATGCGAGCGCGTCGGCGGCCCAGCTTCCCGCGCTCGCCGACGACAGCGGGCTCGAGGTCGCGGCGCTCGGCGGCCGGCCTGGCGTCTATACCGCCGACTGGGCCGAACGGCAGCGGTTCGAAGGCAATCCCGGCCGCGACTGGTATCTGGCGATGGGCAAGGTCGAGGGGCTGCTCGCCGAACAGGGGCCGGATGTCGACCGCCGCGCGCGCTTCGTCTGTACGCTGGCCCTGGCCTGGCCCGACGGCCATGCCGAAGTTTTCGAGGGCCGCGCCGACGGCAGCCTGACCTGGCCGCCGCGCGGCAAACTGGGTTTCGGTTACGATCCGGTGTTTATTCCGGCCGGTAACAATTTGACGTTTGCGGAGATCGATCCGGCCGAAAAACATGCGATCAGCCACCGCGCCGACGCGTTCGCCAAGCTGGTGGCCGGGGTATTCTAGAACGCCGAAGCCCCGATCCCCGCCCTCGTGCCTCGTCATGACGACGCCGGCGAAAGCCGGGCGGGAAGCCATCTCCAGCCATCGTCCCGCCGTGTTGCCCGCTGGAGATTGGTTCGCCGCTCCGCTCCTCGCAAAGACGAAACGGGACGATGACGTCCTGCCATGGATGCCGAAACAAGTTCCGCATGACGAAGGGAGGGGAGCATCGCTATATCGCCGCGCATGGCCGAACCGCTCGCCCTCTATGTCCACTGGCCCTTCTGCGTCAGCAAATGTCCCTATTGCGACTTCAACAGCCATGTGCGCGACCGCGTCGATCAGGCCGCGTGGCGCGGAGCCCTGCTGGCCGATCTGCGCCATGAGGCGACGTTGCTGCCCGGCCGGCGCGTGTCGTCGATCTTCTTCGGCGGCGGCACGCCCAGCCTGATGCCGCCCGAAACGGTCGCGGCCGTGATCGCCGAGGCCGATGCGCTGTGGGGACTGGCCGATGATTGCGAGATCACGCTGGAAGCCAATCCCAATTCGGTCGAGGTCGCCAATTTCGCGGCGCTGGCGGGCGCGGGTGTCAATCGCGTGTCGATCGGCGTGCAGAGCTTCGAGCCGCAAGTGCTTCATTTCCTCGGCCGGGCGCACAGCGGCGGCGAAGCGCGCCGGGCCATCGCGGCGGCGCAGGCGCATTTCGCACGGGTCAGCTTCGACCTGATCTATGCGCGGCCGGGACAGGAAGCGGCGGCGTGGGAGGCGGAACTGTCCGATGCGCTGGCTTTCGGCACCGGGCATCTGTCGCTCTATCAACTGACGATTGAACCGGGAACGCGGTTCTGGGCGCTTGCCGCAAAGGGCGATCTCGCCATTCCCGACGGCGACGCGGCCGCCGATCTGTTCGATGCGACCCAGGCGATCACGCGCGCCGCCGGGCTGCCGCGCTACGAGGTGTCGAACCATGCGCGGCCCGGCGAGGAGAGCCGGCACAATCTGACCTATTGGCGCTATGGCGACTATGCGGGCGTCGGGCCGGGCGCCCACGGGCGGCGGCGCGGGCAGGCCACCGAACGGCACAAAAAGCCCGAGAATTTCATCGCGGCGGTGGACCGCAATCGCCACGGGCTGAAGGTCGAGAGCGACCTGCCGCCGCGCGACCGCGCGACCGAGGCGATGCTGATGGGGCTGCGGTTGACCGAAGGCGTCGATCTGGCGCGCGTCGAGGCGCGCAGCGGGCTGGAGCGCGCGGCGTTCGTCGATGCGCCTGCCGTCGCGCGGCTGACGAAACAGGGCTTGATGGCGGCGCACGGCGACCGGCTGGCGGTGACCGACGATGGCATATTGCTGCTCGACTCGATCCTTTCCGATGTCGTGAAAACCCACTAATCCTCTGAAATTCGTTCGCGCCGGGCGGGACGAGAGGGAGTGTTGTGGCGCCAGATCTGATCCGCGACTGGAACGACCATCTGGCGCATGAAAAGCGCCGGTCGGAGCATACGCGCCGCGCTTATGTCGCGACTGCGGAGCGGTTCGATGCCTTTCTGTCGCGCCATCGCGGCGGGGCGGTCGATGCGTCGATGCTCAAATCGCTCACCCCCAATGATCTGCGCGCCTATCTGGCCGAGCGGCGCGCCGAGGGGCTGGGCAATGCGTCGGCGGCGCGCGAATTGTCGGCGCTGCGATCCTTTCTGCGCTTCGTCGGCGGATCGAACGCCAGCGTGCCGCAAATGCGCGGGCCGCGCGTCAAAAAGGGGCTGCCGCGCCCCGTCGCGCCCGCCGAGGCGCTGGAACTCGCAGAGGATGTGCGGGACAATGCGCGGCAGGACTGGGTCGGTGCGCGCGATTTCGCGCTGCTGCTGCTGCTCTATGGTGCGGGACTGCGCATCGGCGAGGCGCTGTCGCTGACCGGCGCGGCGCTGCCGCTGGGCGACACGCTGCGCGTCACCGGCAAGCGGAACAAGACGCGTATCGTCCCGATCCTGCCCGCCGTGGCGCGCGCGGTGTCGCGCTACGCCGATGCGTGCCCCTGGCCGCTGGGCAAGGATAGGCCGCTGTTCCTCGGCGCGCGCGGCGGGGCGTTGCAGCCCGGCGTGTTGCGCGCGAGCGTGCGGTCGGCGCGGCGTGCGCTGGGTCTGCCCGAACGCACGACGCCCCACGCGCTGCGCCACAGCTTTGCCACGCACCTGCTGGCGGGCGGGGCGGATTTGCGAAGTTTGCAGGAATTGCTCGGCCACGCCAGCCTCGCCTCGACGCAGGTTTATACCGCCGTCGATGCCGCGCATCTGCTCGACATCTATCGCAGCGCGCATCCGCGCGCCGAATAGTCGCGAAGGTGTGGATTTGCCGTCTTCGTCATTCGACAGGCTGAGGACAGGCGCGATCCGGGACCCCCTTTGGAATCCGTTGTCTCGTCATTGCTTCGCTACGCTCGCAATGACGACATGAGGGGCATTTACGGATGCAAACGGGATAATCGCCGATCAAGCCTGCGCTGAGCTTGTCGAAAGGGCCGGGGTTACGAGGGCGGCGGCACAGGCGGTGTCATTCCTTCCGCGATGCCTTTGGCTTCCACGTCACGACACGGTAGACATAGAGCAGGATGATCGCGGCGATCGCGGCGACCGCAAAGGGGCCGATATAGCGTTCGACTTCGTGGAACTGCTTGCCGAACCAGCTTCCCGCCCCGGCCAGCGCCGCGATCCAGATCGTCGATCCGGCGGCGGTCCAGATCAGGAATTTCAACTGATTCATGCCGACCATGCCCGCGGGGAGCGAGATCATCGTGCGGGCGATCGGCAGGAAACGGCAGACGAAGACGATGCCCGACCCATATTTCAGGAACCAGTCGTGCATCTTTTCAACCTCGTCCCAGTCGAGCGTCAGCCAGCGGCCGTAACGGTCGATCACCGGCTTCAGCCGTTCATAGCCGAACCAGCGCCCGATCCAGTACCAGACCCAATTGCCCAGCGTCGTGCCGATGACGGCGACGGTGACGAGCGTCCAGTAATCGAATCGCCCCTGCGCGACCATCACGCCGCCCAGCCCCATGATCACTTCCGACGGGATCGGCGGGAACACATTTTCCAGGAACATCAATATGGCGATGCCGAGGTAGCCCCACGACTGGATGAGATCGAGAATGAAGTCGGTCATGGAAAACGGGGGTCCTTGAATCTTTGCCGGCCGGCCGGATGGGGAAGCGGGCCTGTTAGCCGATCCGGCGCGCGATGGCGTCCCATATCATCCCGGCGGTGTCGCTGTTGTTGAAACGGTCGATGGCGACGATGCCGGTGGGCGAGGTGACGTTGATTTCGGTCAGCCATTCGCCGCCGATCACGTCGATGCCGACGAAGATCAGCCCGCGTTCCTTGAGCGCGGGGCCAAGCGCGGCGCAGATTTCGCGTTCGCGCGGGGTCAGCTCCGCCGCCTCCGCATAGCCGCCGACCGCGAGGTTGGAGCGGAACTCGCCCTCGCCGGGCTTGCGGTTGATGGCGCCCGCGACCGCGCCGTCGACCAGCACGATGCGCTTGTCGCCTTCGCGGACGCTGGGCAGGAATTGCTGGACCATGAAGGGTTCGGGCCACACCTGTCCGAAAAGTTCGACCAGCGCGCCCAGGTTGGTGCCTTCCTCGTCGATGCGGAACACCGCCTTGCCGCCGTTACCGTGCAGCGGCTTGATGACGAGTGCGCCGTGCCGGGCCTGAAAATCCTTCACCGCGTCCAGATCGCGCGTCACCATCGTCGGCGGCATATATTCGGCGAAATCGAGCACGAAGACCTTTTCGGGCGCGTTGCGGACCGACACGGGGTCGTTGACGACCAGCGTTTCGCCGCGAATCCGCTCGAGCAGCCAGGTGCCGGTCAGATAGCCGAGGTCGAAGGGCGGATCCTGCCGCATCAGGACGGTGTCGACGTCGCGACCAAGGTCGATCGTGATCCCGTCGCCGAAGCGGTAATGCGCGCCGGCCTCGCGCTTTGCCTCCAATATCGGATGCGCGCGCGTGGTCAGCCGCCCGGCTTCCCATGTCAGGTCGCGCACGTCGTAATGATAGAGCGCATAACCGCGTTCCAGCGCCTTCAATATCAGGTGAAAGCTGCTGTCGCCGTTGATGTTGATGCCGTCCATCGGGTCCATTTGCACCGCGGCGCGCAGGGTCATGCCATTCTCCTTTGGCGCCGTCAGGGCTGCCAGACGTGGACCAGATGGCGCGGCAGACGCCGCGGTGCAAGCAGCATCACGTCGATTCGTATGCTGTCGCGCGGCCGGGCGAAGCGCGGGCTCAGCATTTCCGCCGCTGCCGCCACGCGGCGCAGGCGATAGGCGTCGACGGCAAAATCGAGGGCGGCCGCCTGTTCGCGCCACTTCACCTCGATGAACGCCAGCGTCCGTCCGCGCCGGGCGACCAGATCGACCTCGCCCGCCGGCACGCGCAGCCGTTCGCCCAGAATCCGCCAGCCATGCAGACGCAGCCACCACGCCGCGCGCCGTTCGGCGCGGCGCCCGCGCGCTTCGGCGGCGGCGCGGTTCAAGCGCCCTCTTTCAGCGCCAGGGCCCGGGCATAAACCGCGTGACGATCCAGCCCGAAGCGCTTGGCGACCGCTTTGGCGGCTTTGGCGACCGGCTGGTCGGCGAGCGCGCCGCGCAGCGCGGCGTCGATGGCGTGGTCGTCGGCGGCCTCTGGCGCGGCTTCGCCCGGCGGGCCGACGATCACGACGATCTCGCCCTTGGGCGGCGCTTCGGCGTAGCGGGCGGACAGGTCGGTCAGCGTGCCGGTGACGCATTCCTCGTAATATTTGCTGATTTCGCGGGCGACGGCCGCCTCGCGGTTGCCGAGCCCGTCTGCCAGCGCGCCGAGCGCGGCGGCCAGGCGCGGGCCGCTTTCGTAAAAGACCAGCGTCGCGCGCAGGGCCGCAAATTCGGCGATGGCGTCGGCGCGCGCCTTCGCCTTGCTGGGCAGAAAGCCCGCGAACAGAAAACGGTCGCTGGGGAGGCCCGACAGCGTGATCGCGGCGATCGCGGCGCACGGGCCGGGCAGGGTGGTGACGTGCCGCCCCGCCGCCCGCGCATCGCGCACCAGCTTGTAACCGGGATCGGAAATCAGCGGCGTCCCTGCGTCCGACACCAGAACGACGATTTCGCTTTCCATGCGCGCGACCAGCGCGTCGCGCGCGCGCGCGTCACTATGATCGTGATAAGGGGTCATCGGAACGCGCAAATTCAGGTGGGCGAGCAGCTTTGCCGTCACACGCGTGTCTTCGGCCGCGATCACATGGGCCTGACCGAGCATCGCGGCGGCGCGCGCGCTGATGTCGCCAAGGTTGCCGATCGGCGTCGCGACGATATAGAGACCGGGCAAGGGAGAATCTGAGATGGTCGAATCCGGCATGCCGCCGAAAATGGCAGAAACTGCCACCCAGCGCCAAGACAATGCGTCGCCCCGCCGCCGATTGTTGCGCGGCATCGGTGTCGTTGCCATGGCGGGCTTCCTCGCCGCGTGCCAGATGGTGCCGAAGGCGAGCGGTCCGGTCGCTCCGCCGCCGCCCGACCGGCCTGACGACAATGTGGGTCCGGGCCTGCCGACCGATACCGATCGCCACCGCGTCGCGTTGCTGGTGCCCCAGACGGGGGCGAACGCCGACGTCGGGACGGCAATCGCCAATGCGACGACGCTTGCGCTGCTCGACACGCGCGCCGACAAGCTGCGCATCACCACCTATGACACCGCGCTCGGCGCCGCCGCCGCCGCGCAGCAGGCGGTCGCCGACGGCAACAAGCTGATCCTCGGCCCGCTGCTCAGCGAGGATGTCGCGGCGGTGGCGCCTGTTGCCCGCGCCGCGAAGGTGCCGGTGCTCAGCTTCTCGAACGACAGCGGCGTTGCCGGCAACGGCGTCTTCATCATGGGCTTCGTTCCCGGTCAGGCGGTCGAACGCGTCGTCGCCTATTCGCACGGCAAGGGACATCGACGCTTCGGCGCGTTGGTGCCGAAGAATGTTTATGGCGACCGGTCGGTGGCGGCTTTCCGATCGGCCGTGAGCTCCGCCGGCGGGACGTTGGTGGCGGTGGAAACCTATGACCGCAGCGCGGCGGCCCTGACCGGCGCGGCGCGGCGGCTTGCCAATGCCGGTGCCATGGACGCGGTGCTGATCGCCGATGTCGGCGGCAATGCGGTGCGCGCCGTGCCGATCGTCAAGACCACGGGCGACAAGCAGATCCTGGGCACCGAATTGTGGAACACCGACGCGGCGCTGGGCAGCAATGCCGCGATGCGCGGTTCCTGGTTTGCCAGCGTATCGGACGGCCTTTATGGCCAGCTGGCCGGAAAATATCGCAGCCGTTTCGGCAAGGCGCCCTATCGCCTGGCCAGCCTGGGCTATGATTCGGTGCTGCTGACGGTGCGGATCGCGCGCGACTGGAAACCGGGAACCAATTTCCCGGTCGGCCGGTTGATGGCCGCGGACGGCTTTGGCGGCATCGACGGCATCTTCCGCTTCAGCAATCGCGGTATCGCGATTCGCGCGCTGGAAGTGAGCGAGGTCGGCGCCGGCGGTTTCCGCGTGGTGGACCCCGCCCCGGCCAAATGGTAGTGGCATAGCCGCCACACTGTGGCAAAAAGCATCGGCGCGGCAGTGCCCGCAGCCTTTACGATTGGCGCGCGTTCACTATATGAGCGTGGCGCGCGGGCTGCCTTGATTCCGTGCGCCCATTCGACAACGATCAGGAGATACAGCTATACGCCCGCCCATGACCCGCCGCCCGCTGGCGCCGATGCCGCCGAAGAACGGCCCGCGATACAATGAATTCATCGCCTCTCCCAAGGTCCGCGTGATCGACGAGAATGGCGAAAATCTGGGCGTAATGCTGACTGCCGAAGCGATCGAACAGGCGGCCGAGGTCGGCATGGACCTGGTCGAAGTGTCCCCCAACGCCGATCCGCCGGTGTGCAAATTCCTCGACGTGGGCAAGTTCAAATACGAAGCCCAGAAAAAGGCGAATCTGGCGCGCAAGACCCAGAAGACGCAGGAGATCAAAGAGATCAAGATGCGTCCGAACATCGACGATCATGACTTTGAAGTGAAGATGAAGAAGGTGTTCGACTTCCTGGAGGAAGGCGACAAGGTCAAGATGACCATGCGTTTTCGCGGCCGCGAGATGAGCCACACCCAGCTTGGTCTGGCGGTGTTGCAGCGCGTTGCCGAAATGACCGCGGAGGTTGCCAAGGTGGAAGCCCATCCGCGCACCGAAGGCCGCCAGATGCTGATGGTCATCGCCCCCAAATAGCGCGGCCGGATAACGCGGTCTTCAGCCGATCCGGAAATTCAGGGCGGTCGTTCCTGCGGGAACGCCGCCCGCTTCATATCGGCGCTCGGCCATGTGGACGCGTCCGTCGGCCGCGATCGCGACCAGCGTCGATGCGCGCGTGCCATAGATGTCGCCGCGCAGGAACAGGGCCGGGCCGTCCTCCGCCGTCAACATGTCGAGCAATGTTTCCGGGTCGCCGCCTTCCGCCGCCACATCCCTCAGCGCCGCGCGCAGCCGGTCGGCGCGGGGGCAGGGCCGATCCACCGGCTCGTTGGCCAGCGCATGGACCCCGGTTTCCAGCGTCGCGATCGACGGCTTCGGCCGGTTGGTCAGCAGGCGCGCATCGTCGCCGGCCGCGAACAGGTTGAACGCATTGAAACGGTCGAGGTCGGCGGCGGCGGGGTCGGCGAAACGCCCGGTGCCGCGCAGCATGTCGACGACCAGCGCGCCGCGCGATTCCTTCGCGGGATCGGGCAACGCGCCGCGCACGTTGGTCACGACCACGACGCGCCCGCTCGGCGCGTGAACGCCCAGCCAGGTGCCGCCCGCCTGCAGGTCGCGCCCGGCAACGATGCCGCTGCCATCCTGCCAGGCGGCCAGCCCTGCCGCTGGTCGCGCGTGGAATTCGTCGCGGTTGCCGATCAGGATGAAGGGCCAGTCCGGATGGACGCGGCGGGCGAGGGCGACGACGCACATGGGCAGCGCCTATCGCGCTTTGCGGATGCTTTGCCAAGCAAGGCGTGATAGATTCCGCTCCGTCTTTCCGAGGGAGGAGGGTCTTTCATGTCTGAAACGCGCAAAACGCCGTGGCATCTGTGGCTGGTCGGGATCGCCGGGCTGCTCTGGAACCTGATCGGCGTATCCGATTACATCTTCGCGAAGATGAAGAGCGACTGGTATATGCAGGAAGTCGGCCAGTTCACGCCCGACCAGATCGCCTGGTTCTATGATTTTCCGCTGTGGGCGAACATCGGCTGGGCGCTTGGTGTCTGGGGATCGCTGATCGGATCGCTGCTGCTCCTCGCGCGCAGCCGCCATGCGGTAACCGCCTTTGCCGTGTCGATCGCGGGCCTTGCCGCGATGACGCTCTATCAATTCGTGCTGAACGGCGATCGCTTCGCCGCGCTGTTCGGCATGGGCCCGGCCTATTTTACCGCCGTGATCTGGGCGGTGGTGCTGGCGCTGTTCTTCTATGCGCGGCGACAGGCGGCGCACGGCGTCCTGCGCTGACCGATCGGCCCTGTCCGCGCGCAGGGAATCAGCGCGCGCGGATGAAGGCGCGAATATCCTCCGACAATTTATGCCGGTCCTCGTCGCGGATATACATCATGTGGCCCGCGTCATAATAGGTGTAGCTGATCCGGTCCTGCGGAATGCCGGTGCGTGACAGCGCATATTCGGCCGCGAAAAAGGGCGTCGCGAAATCATAATAGCCCTGCGCGACCAGCACGCGCAGCCCGCTGTTCTCGCGCAGCGCCTGGCCGATATAGGGCGCGACGTTCAGATAGGCATTGCTGTCGCGGCCGCCGATGCGCCAGTCCCACTCGCCGCCGATGCGGCCGATCGACTGATACTCGCGGTCCGTCCGGAACCCCAGTCCATCGCGCAGCCAGCTGTTGATCGCGGCGGTATAGCTGGCGTCGATGCCATAGAAGCTGGGATCATTGTCGGGCGTTTCGCCCGCATTGTCATAGTCGCGCCCGGTGTAGCGGCTGTCCAGCCGCCCGACGGTCAGCCCGCGATCGCGCAGCAGTTCCTTATAGAAGCGCGCGGGCGTCACGCGCAGGTCGGCCGCCTCCAGAAAGGTTTCGGACAGGCCGGTGAAGCGTGCCAGCTCGCGGCGAATCTGCGCGCGTTCCTCGCCTTGCAATTTCTGACCCTTCAGCAGCGCGGCGGCATAGGGGCCGATCGCCCATTGCCGCGCTTCCTCGGCAAAGGCCGCGGCCGACGGCGCGCTCGCCTTGCCATGATAAAGGGCGGTGACCGCCATCGACGGCAGGTTGGTGATCGGCGACAGTTCGTTGCCGGGCGTGTCGGCGCCCGCCGCGAAATCGAGCACGGTGGAAATCAGGATGATGCCGTTGAAGGCGACGTCGTTGAACGTCTCGTTCATCAACTGGTTCGCGACCGCCGCCGACCGCGTGGTGCCATAGCTTTCGCCGCCCAGAAATTTGGGGCTGTTCCAGCGGCCGTTATCGCCCAGCCAGCGCCGGATGACTTCCGCAACCGCCTTGGCATCCTGCGTCACCCCGTAATAATCCTTGGGGTCGGCCTTGCCGATCAGATGCGAAAAGCCGGTGCCGGGGGGATCGATGAAGACGATGTCGGTGACGTCGAGCAGCGCATCGGGATTGTCGACGATGGGGTAGGGCGGCGCGCCGTCGTCGGTGCCGTTGCCGGGAATCGCGACGCGCTTCGGCCCGAAAGCACCCATCATCAGCCACACGGTCCCGGACCCCGGCCCGCCGTTGAACAGGAAGGTGACGGGCCGGCTGGGGTCGCGCGGCTCCTTGATATAGGATGTGGTGACGATCGCCGCCTCCGCCACGCCGTCCTTGTTCTTCAGGACGGTTTCGCCGACCGTCGCGGCATAGCCGATCCGCTGGCCGCCGAAGGTGCCGCTGAGCTTGGTCGTGCGGACCTGAGGCTCATAATCGGCAGGCTTTTCGGCTTTCGCCTTGTCGTCCGGCTTGTCCTGCGCGTGGGCGGCGATGGGTGCGGCGACGGCAAGTGCCAGCGCGATGAGCGACAGACCCGATTTCATAAATAATCTCCCCGATTGCGGGGCGACCCTATGCAGCGGGCGGGGAGGGAGCAAGGTTACTTGTCGGTTACAGGCGGGGTTTCGTCGAAGGGGTCAGGCTGCGGCGTAGATTGCCGGGCGATAACGGGGCGGGGGAATATCAAAACCCTTTTCGCGCGCAACTTCCAGCCAACCGTCGATGGCATCGCGGATATTCGCTATAGCTTCTTCACGCGTATCGCCATGAGCTGAACAAGGCCGCAGGTCGGGAACGTCCGCGATCCAGCATCCATCCTCTGCCGACCAGAAGAGATTGATATGGTAATGAGGTTCGTTCACTCGCCAAGTTTTAGCCCATATTGTTCGACTAGTTCAAGCAGTTCGCGGGCCTGATAGCGCTTGGCGTCCTTGCCGTCGGGCTGGACGGGGAACGGGCGAGAGATGACGGGGTGGACGTATTGGCGGTGGCTGCCAGTTGTGCGGGCATGCTCGAAGCCGAAAGCGGCTAGCAAGGCTTCAAAGTCCCTGAAGCTGATCGAGCGGCTCGCTGATTGAAGCAACTGCGCATAGAGTTTGTGGGGTTTAACCATCTTCCTGCCCTGAGTCTCTCAAGGCCCAAACTCCGCTTCCGAGGCCGCCGACCGAACGAAACCAATCGTATTTTCCTGTGAAAACATTGGAATCGGAACTACCATATTCCAGCTCTCTTCTCACGATAGCTTGAAGATTGAGCGGAACAGTGCGGCCCTCCGCAACTCGAATTTTCCTCACTGCCGCATATATATCGCGAAGAGGCGCTTCCCCGTGGCAGGCCCGCAAACCCGCTCTCACATCGTGTCGCCATAAGGTTCTGGTGACGAGCGTTCTCGAACCCTCAGGTTCGGCTTTTATATCGCTTTCAGATTGTATCGGGGAAGTCAGGCCAAGCAATCTGCTGAGGATCGTATTTTCGTCCTCCTCGCCCTCGACCCGGTGGGACCATATCTTGGCGAAAACTTCCGTGCTGACTTCGATCGATCTCGGCATCTCGATCTGATGTCAGAACTATTTGGATCTTTCAAGAATAAAGTTCCATTGAGGGTGGTCGGGAGTTCGCTCTCACCGCCCCCACTTCGTCTTGCTCTGCTTCCCGAAGCGCCCCTTGCGCGTCCCCGGCTTGCCCTCGTTCGAACGGCCGACGCGCGGGGCGACCTGTTCGTCCGCCGGCAAACCCAGCTCGTCGGCCTCCAACCGGCGGATTTCGTCGCGCAGGCGGCCGGCTTCCTCGAATTCCAGGTCGGCGGCGGCGTCGCGCATCTTCTTTTCGAGGTCGGCGATATAGGCGCGCAGATTGTGGCCGACCATATGGTCGGGCTTGTCTTCGCCCAGGTCGATCGTCACGCCGTCCTTCGATGCGACATGCGCGATGATGTCGCCGATATTGCGCTTGATCGTCGTCGGGGTGATGCCATGCTCGGCGTTATAGGCTTCCTGCTTTTCGCGGCGGCGGTCGGTTTCGCGCATCGCGCGTTCCATGCTGCCGGTGATGCGGTCGGCGTAGAGGATGACGCGGCCGTCGACGTTGCGGGCGGCGCGGCCGATCGTCTGGACCAGGCTGGTTTCGCTGCGCAGGAAGCCCTCCTTGTCGGCATCGAGAATCGCCACCAGCCCGCATTCGGGAATATCGAGCCCTTCGCGCAGCAGGTTGATGCCGACGAGCACGTCGAACACGCCCAGCCTGAGGTCGCGGATGATCTCGATGCGCTCCAGCGTCTCGACGTCGCTGTGCATATAGCGGACCTTCAGCCCCGCTTCGTGCAGGAATTCGGTCAGATCCTCGGCCATGCGCTTGGTCAGCGTGGTGACGAGCGTGCGATAGCCCGCCGCGGCGGTCTTCTTCGCCTCGGCGATCAGGTCGTCGACCTGTTCCTCGACCGGCTTGATCTCGACCGGCGGGTCGATCAGCCCGGTGGGGCGGATCACCTGTTCGGCGAAAACGCCCTGCGTGCGGTCCATCTCCCACGTCCCCGGCGTTGCCGAGACGCTGACCGTCTGCGGGCGCATCATGTCCCATTCGGCAAAGCGCAGCGGGCGATTGTCGATGCAGCTCGGCAGGCGGAAGCCATATTCGGCAAGGGTGATCTTGCGGCGATGGTCGCCCTTCGACATCGCGCCGATCTGCGGGATCGTCTGGTGGCTTTCGTCGACGAAGAGCAGGGCGTTGTCGGGCAGATATTCGAACAGCGTCGGCGGCGGCTCGCCGGGCAGGCGGCCGGTCAGGAAGCGGCTGTAATTTTCGATCCCGGCGCAGCTTCCCGTCGCGGCGATCATCTCGAGGTCGAAATTGGTCCGTTGCTCCAGCCGCTGCGCCTCCAGCAGCCGGCCTTCGGCCTCCAGTTCCTTCAATCGCTCGGCCAGTTCGTGCCGGATCGCCTCGGTCGCCTGTTTCAGCGTCGGGCCCGGCGTCACATAATGGCTGTTGGCATAGATGCGGATGCTGTTCAGGCTGGCAATCTTCTTGCCGGTCAGCGGGTCGAACTCGGTGATTTCCTCGATCTCGTCGCCGAAGAAGCTGACGCGCCATGCCATGTCTTCATAGTGGGACGGAAATATCTCCAGGCTGTCGCCGCGGACGCGGAAATTGCCGCGCGCAAAGGCCTGATCGTTGCGCTTGTATTGCAGCGCGACGAGCTTGCGGATAATTTCGCGATTGTCGGCGACCTGGCCCTTCTTCAGATCGAAAATCATCGCGGAGTACGTCTCGACCGAGCCGATGCCATAGAGGCACGACACCGACGCGACGATGATCACGTCATCGCGTTCGAGCAGCGCGCGCGTCGCGGAATGGCGCATCCGGTCGATGGCCTCGTTCACGCTCGATTCCTTTTCGATATAGGTGTCGGAGCGCGGCACATAGGCTTCGGGCTGGTAATAGTCGTAATAGCTGACGAAATATTCGACCGCATTGTTCGGGAAGAAGCTTTTGAACTCGCCGTAAAGCTGGGCCGCGAGGATCTTGTTCGGGGCGAGGATCAGGGCGGGGCGCTGCAATTCCTCGATCACCTTGGCCATGGTGAAGGTCTTGCCCGACCCGGTAACGCCCAGCAGGACCTGGTCGCGTTCGCCGTCCAGCGCGGTGCCGACCAGCTCGCGGATCGCCGTCGGCTGGTCGCCCGCCGGCTGATAGTCGCTGACCAGCTCGAATCGCTTGCCGCCCTCGACCTTTTCGGGGCGAACGGGACGATGCGGGACATAGGCCTCGCTGGTATCGATTTCGTCGAGCGATGTGCGAATCTGGATTGCCATTACCGGCAATATGGTATCGATTGGGCGCAACGACAAATATAATGGTTCGCAACCATATGTCCGCATCGGGGTTCTCCCCCTTGCCCAACAGGAGGACGATTTTTATGAAGAAATTTATGACGGTAGCGGCGATTGGCGCGCTCGTCGCGGTTGCGGGTTGCAGCGGCGGCAAGAGCGAAAACGCCGGCGGCACGGTCAAGCGCGAGGCGGGCAATTGGAAGACCGACATCAAGCTGGTGAAGTTCGAGGTTCCGGGCATGCCCGACGAGATGAAGGCGGGCATGAAGCAGATGATGGAAGGTGCCAGCGGCATGGACCAGTGCTTCACCCAGGACCAGGTCGACAAGGAAGACATCGCGTCGGAACTGGCCAAGGGGCCGGGTAACGGCGGCGAATGCACCTGGGCGAAAAAGGACGTCAGCGGCGGCAAGATCGACGTCGCGGGCACCTGCACCGCCAATGGGCAGAAGGTCGACATGGCGATGGCGGGCACGATGGAGGCGAAGAAGACCGACGTCACCATCACCACCAAGGGCGCGGTTCCGGCCGGCGGCGAAATGGAAATGATCATGCAGATGACCAGCACGCACACCGGCCCCTGCAAGACGGCGACGACCTGACCGACGGAATATTTGGGTGAGGCGTTGAAAAGGGTGTCGGAGCGATCCGGCGCCTTTTTCTTTGGGCGTCCCGCCCAGGCGATGCCGTCTTTGCCAGCATGCGGATGCCGCGGTGGATCGCGGTGGTGGACCTGCCAGGCGGGTCGACAGGTGGGGCTGCTTTCCCGCCCGGCAAGGTCGCGTACATGAGGCCACCGGACATATCGAAAGGCGCCAGGGACCAGCTCGCACCCTTCGGCCCGTCGGCCTCAATTCCGAATGACTGGGCAGCGCCCAGATCGGATCGCGGCACCCCGAAGGGCTCCGCAACGATGCCAGAATGACCCGAATCCCGCGGACGGAGCAGTAACAAGGGGTCACATTCGGGCTTGTCGCGACACGGCAAGCCATCCTTAACCCTTTTTCACGCATTTGAGCGCCGATTGGCGCGGGTCGATTTTTCTGATAGATGCTTATTCCGAACTGTTACCGTTACGAACAAGTAACAACGGGTGGTCCCAGAATGTGATTGACGTATCTACCGCGCACCGTCCCGCCGGGGCCTTTTGAGGTAGTATGGACCGCGTGAAAGCGAATGAAGCGCCGATTGCCGGCGACACGGACCGGATCATCGCGGGCGAACTCGACAGTCTGCTCGGATCGCCCATGTTCATGCGGTCGCCCGTTCTTTCGCGCCTGCTGCAGTTTCTGGTCGACCATCGGCTGCGCGGCGCGCGTGCGGCGCCCAAGGCCTATGCCATAGCGACCGAGGCGCTGGGCCGCAGTGCCGATTTCGATCCCGCCGTCGACAGTTATCCGCGTGTCATGGTCGGTCGGCTGCGTGCGTTGCTCGACCGCTATTATGCTGAAACGCCCTGGGTACACCGTCTTCGCGTTCCGCAGGGCAGCTATGAGGTCGTCGTTCAATATCGCACCTCTCCACCCGCGCGGGTTGCCGCCGAAGGTGGCGCGGAAGTGGCCGCGCCGCCGTCGCCGGCGACGCCCGCAGCACCGGCCGGCCGTTCACCGGCGTGGTCGGCCTATGCCTCATGGCTGGCCATATTCGCGCTCGCGATGCTTGCGATCTTCGCCGCGTCCTGGTCCCTGTCGAACAGCGTCCGGCCCTTCGCCGGCCGCGTCGTCCCGCCGCCCTTGATCGAGGTCAGTCCGCCGGCCGCCGGGGAAACCGGGGTGTCCCGCGCGCTGGCGCGCGCCATTGACGGAAAGCTTCGCGATGGGCTGCGTCGTTTCGACATGGTCGAGTTGCTCAGCGCGCGCTCGCCGGGCGGCGGGGCGAGCGACAGCCGCGGCGATTACCGGCTCGATACCTCGCTGGTCCGCACGACCGAGGGGATAGTCGATGTGACGCTGATGCTGAACCGCGTTTCGGATCAGCGGACGATCTGGTCCGAACAACTGCGTCTGAACCAGGCGCAGGTCCCGGAATTTCACGAGATAGAACCTGCTATCGCCCAGATCGCGGGCGATTATGGCGTCGTCGCGCGCGACCAGATCCAGCGGCAGCCGGACAGCTTCGCCCGCGGCTATCCCTGTTTCGTACAGTTTCAGCGTTTGCGGCAGATGCGCAGCGCGGGGTCCGCGGAAAAGGTGGATCGCTGCCTTCGGGAATCGATCGAGCAGAACCCGCGCGATGTTCCCCTGCTCGCTGCCCTCTCCCTGCTGCGGTACGGCGATTGGCAGCCGCAGCGCGGCAGCGCCGAGGGGCAGACGGCCTATGCTGAAGCCCGCTCCTTTGCGGAACGGGCCTATGCGGCGAGCCCCCGAAGTGCGGCGGGGCTGTTCGCGATGGCGCGCGCCAATTTCTTCGCGGGCGACTGCGGCGGCGGCAATGCGATGGGCGACGCGGCCTTGCGGCTCAATCCCTATGACGCGGACATGACGGGGTTCCTCGGGCTCTACAAGGTCGCATGCGGTCAGCGGGAGGTGGGTGAACCGCTCCTTCAGCGCTCGCTTCAACTCGATTCCTCCTATCCCGGCGTTCCGGCGGTGACGCTGGCCTATCTATTGTCGGATCGCGGCGAGCAGGACCGGGCGCAGGACATCCTCGACGCCATGCCCTCGCCCAGCAATCTGGAGCCCCAGCACATGGCGGTACAGGCCATCATCCTGGCCCGCCGGGGCAATATGGCGGCGGCGCGCCAGCAATGGCAGCGCCTGGTTGCCTATACCCGGCAGCGGCCGACCGCCGCCCCGGAGGAGGTGCTGCGGCAATTCATGATTACGCCGGTCGTCATCAACCGCATGGCGTCCACGGTACGCGACGTGGGGATCATCACGGCGCCGCCCGCCCGCTGACGGAGGATTAAGGGCAGCGTCCGGTCCATAAAAGCGGCGCTGCATCGCCGGCCGCCGCGGGGCGGAGCCGGGCTGCCGATGCCAGCCCTCTTGCCAGCCCCGTTGACGGACACTAGGGCAGACCCAACATTCACGCGATAGTCAGGAAAAAAGGAACTTTGCATGAGCGATTCGGCCGAAAAGGTTAAGAAAATCGTCGTCGAGCATCTGGGTGTCGAAGCCGACAAGGTCACCGAGGAAGCGAGCTTCATCGACGATCTGGGCGCCGACAGCCTCGACATCGTCGAACTGGTGATGGCGTTCGAAGAAGAATTCGGCGTCGAAATCCCGGACGATGCGGCGGAAAAGATCGCCACCGTCAAGGACGCGATCGACTATATCGAAGCGAACAAGGGCTAACGTCCTGCGGTCCGGCATGGCCGGATGCGGCGGCAAGACGCCAACAGCTTTCCGGCTTCCCGGTCTCGAGCGCTCGCGCGCAGTGACCGGGGAGCTTTTTTTATGCGCCATCCTTCTCTAGAAGCGCGCCGACGATATTGATGCGGGCCGCGGGAACGGCCGACGAAAGGAATGACTATGCGCCGGGTTGTGGTGACGGGTTTGGGTTTGGTGACGCCGCTGGGCGGCGATGTGGAAACCAGCTGGGCCAATCTGATCGCGGGGAAATCGGGTGCGGGATCGATCACCCGGTTCGACACGACCGACCAGAAATGCACGATCGCGTGCGAGGTGAAGCCCGCCGATCATCCATGGGGCTTCGACCCGATGAAACGCGTCGATCACAAGGTCCAGCGGCAGGTCGATCCCTTCATCATCTTTGGCATCGACGCCGCCGGACAGGCGCTGGAGGATGCGGGCCTCGTCGATATGAGCGAGGAGGAAAAGCTGCGCGCCGGTGTTTCCATCGGTTCGGGCATCGGCGGCCTGCCGGGGATCGAGAGCGAAAGCCTGCTGCTCGCGGAAAAAGGCCCGGGCCGTGTCAGCCCGCACTTCGTCCACGGCCGCCTGATCAACCTGATCTCTGGCCAGGTCAGCATCAAATATGGCCTCAAGGGTCCGAATCACGCGGTCGTCACCGCCTGTTCGACCGGCGCCCATTCGATCGGCGACGCGGCGCGCATGATCCGCGACGACGATGCCGACGTGATGCTGGCGGGCGGCGCCGAATCGACCATCTGTCCGATCGGCATCGCCGGCTTCGCGCAGGCGCGGGCGCTCAACATGACCTATAACGACCGCCCCGAACAGGCCAGCCGCCCCTATGACAAGGATCGCGACGGCTTCGTGATGGGCGAGGGCGCGGGCGTCGTCGTGCTCGAGGAATATGAACATGCCAAGGCCCGCGGCGCCAAAATCTATGCCGAGGTCGTCGGCTACGGCATGTCGGGCGACGCCTATCATGTCACCGCGCCCGATCCGCAGATGGACGGTGCTTTCCGATCGATGAGCGCGGCGCTGAAAAAGGCGGGGCTGACCCCGGCCGACATCGATTATATCAACGCGCACGGCACCTCGACGATGGCCGACACGATCGAACTCGGCGCGGTGAAGCGGTTGTTCGGCGATGCCATGTCGAATGTGTCGATGAGTTCAACCAAGTCGGCGATCGGCCATCTTCTCGGCGGTGCGGGCGCGGTCGAGACGATTTTCTGCATCCTCGCGATCCGCGATCAGATCGTGCCGCCGACGCTCAACCTCGACAACCCGGACGAGGGGACCGAGGGCGCCGATCTGGTGCCGCACACGGCGAAGAAGCGCCCCGTGCGTGCCGCGCTGAACAACAGCTTCGGTTTCGGCGGCACCAACGCCAGCCTGATCGTCAAGGCGGTCGAAGACTGACCTGCCCCTCGATCCGTTGGCGCTGCGCTTGTCGAAGGGCCGTTTTTCCTTCAGGCTCGCCAACGATAAGAACAGGGCTTCGACAGACCCGGATCAGGTCCGGGAACGAACGGGTTGGGGATTGGCCGCAATGACAATGACACGCCTGCTGCTGGCGTCCCTCCTCGCGCTTCTGCTCGCCGCCTGCTCGGGCGGCGCGCCCCATGACGCCGAAGTCGTGATCCCGCCCGGCGCGAGCATCGCCCGCGCCGGCGAGATACTGGAAAAGGCCGGCGCCGTTTCGGCTTCCGATTTCCGCAATCACGCGCGCTTCTTCGGCGGCGACGCGCCGATCAAGCCCGGCGAATATAAGGTCGAAAAGGGGATGGACGCGGGCGACATCCTGAAATTGCTGCAATCGGGCAAGACGGTGCAGCGGTTCGTGATGATTCCCGAAGGCATGCCGTCGATCATGGTCTGGGAACGGCTGATGGCGCAGGAGCGGCTGACCGGCGAGATTCCGGTTCCGGCCGAAGGCAGCATCCTGCCCGACACCTATGCCTTCACGACCGGCGAAAGCCGCGCCGCGGTCGTCAAGCGGATGCAGGCGGCCATGGACCGCGCCTTCGCCGACCTCTGGGCCAAGCGCACGCCGCGCACCGCGGTCAAGAACCGGAACGAGGCGATGGCGCTTGCGTCGATCGTCGAAAAGGAAACCGCCGTCGCGGCCGAGCGCCGGACGGTTGCCGGCGTTTACACCAACCGCCTTGCGGTCGGCATGAAGCTTCAGGCCGACCCGACGATCATCTACCCGATTACCCGGGGCAAGCCGCTCGGCCGCCGCATCCTGCGGTCCGAGATTCAGGCGGTAAACGATTACAACACCTACAGCATGGCCGGCTTGCCCAAGGGGCCCATCGCCAATCCCGGCAAGGCGTCGATCGCCGCCGTGCTCGATCCCGAAGCCAATGATTACCTCTTTTTCGTCGCGAAGGGGGACGGCAGCCATATCTTCGCGCGGACCTTGTCCGAACATAATGCCAATGTGCAGAAATGGTACGCGCTCCGCCGCGAGCGGGGAGAGATGGAATAGCCGGCGGCATGGCGCCGCGGCCGTTTGAAGCGGAGTAACATGACATGCCGACGGCCAAGCTTTTCCTGCACGGGGTTCCCGACAGCCCGGCGATCTGGGCGCCGCTGATCGCGGCGCTCGATCTTGGCGACGCTCCGGTCGCCATACCCGCGCTTCCCGGCTTCACGGCGCCGCTGCCGCGCGGCTTTTCCGCGACCAAGGACGCCTATGCCGACTGGGCGGTGGCGGAGGCCGAAGCCCTGTTCGCGGCGCATGGCCCGGTCGACATCGTCGGCCACGACTGGGGCGCCCTGATAGCGCAGCGCACCGCGATGCTGCGGCCCGACCTGATCCGCAGCTGGGCGATCTCCAATGCCGTGATCGAACCCGAATATCGCGGGCATCGCCTTGCCCGGGTCTGGAATACGCCCGTCCTCGGCGAAATCTTCATGGCGCTCAGCAAGGCGGAAAAGCTGGCCGCGGGGCTGACGGCGCAGGGCATGCCCGCGGCCATCGCGCGCGAAGAAGCCGAACAATGGAAGAACAAGGACAAGCGCCGCGCGATCCTGAAACTCTATCGTTCGGCCCGGGGGTTGAGCTTCGCAAAGGACTGGGCGCTCGACATTGCGAAGCTGCCCGGCCGTGGCACGCTGATCTGGGGCGCCGGCGATCCCTATGTGCCGCTTGCGGTGGCGGAACGCTACGCGGCCGGCACAGGCACCCCGCTGACGGTGATCGACGGCGCGGGGCATTGGGCCATTGCGGAGCGTCCGGCGGCGGTCGCGGCGGTGCTTCAGGCCTTCTGGGCCCGCTGTTGACCGACGGCGAACGCCGCGAGCCAGCCGGCGCTCCGCTGATCGTCACGGCGACGATGGACGCGACGGCGCAGCATCGCTTCGATGCGCTCCGCCGCGCGCACTTCCCGCCCGACCGGCTGCTGGTGCCCGCGCACATCACACTGTTTCATCAACTGCCGCCCTCGGGCCGCGACGAACTGGAAACGCTCGTTCGCACGCTCACCGCCGAAGCGCCGCCGCCGGAGGCGACGGTGCGCGGGGCCTATTCGCTGGGCCAGGGCGTCGCTTTCCGGATCGAAAGCCCAGATCTGCTCGCAATCCGCGCGCGCATCGCGGACCGGTTTCACGGGATGCTGACGGCGCAGGACCGGGGGACGCCGCGGCTCCATGTGACGGTCCAGAACAAGGTCACGCCAGCCGCGGCGCGCGCCCTGCTGGCGATTCTCGAACCCGATTTCCGTCGCTGGCCGCTTTCCATCACCGGTCTTGCGGTCCATCATTATCGAGGCGGTCCCTGGGAGGCGGCGTTCGCACGCAATTTCCGCGGGCCACGCAGATGATGTTGACCACGGACCGCACCCTGCCTATAGGCGCTGCTCGCCCGACGGGCGGCCTTTCGGGGCGGAGTAGCTCAGCAGGTTAGAGCAGCGGAATCATAATCCGCGTGTCGGGGGTTCGAGTCCCTCCTCCGCTACCAAGGTCGAATTTCTATTGACGGCCTGTTCTGGACACCGGTGGATATTTTTTCAATAAAATCAAATATATCTTCGGTCCCGCAGTAACCGACGGCGTCCCGCTGCGACCCGCTGTAACCACCAACGTCGATTTGAATTGGGGGTGGATTGGGGGTATTTTTCGGCTGTCCCCAAAACAGCAAATACCCCCAACGATGCCGCTCAAGGAATTAGAGGTCAAATATGCCCGCCCCTACAAGCCGTCGGACGGCGGCGTTCTGCATCTGCTCGTGCAGCCGAGCGGCTTCAGGCTCTGGCGCCTGACGTACCGCCATGACGGGAAGGAGAAGCTGCTCAGCCTTGGCAAATATCCTACCGTCGGGCATCTCCGATCACGGTGCCAAGGCCAGCCTTCATGGTCGCTTCTAACACAAGCGCCATCGCAAAATCTGCCGTCGCCCGGCTCGCTTAATAAAGTCGGATCACGATGGCGGTCGCCCTTCCTCTGGCGGCAACGCTCCGCCTCGATAGAAGGCGGTCGATGCCCCGCAGGACGGGCCGACTATGTCGAGACTGTCGGCGATCGGACGCGCGCTCGGGACACTCCGCGGGTGATAACCACTGGCGTGCCAACCGAATGACGGCATGGTTTGTCACTTGCGGGGAAGAAATGCAGCGGTGGGCCAGGGCGGCACCCTAGCTATCTTTCGTCTGGTTGCGGGAGCGATATTCGGGCGCGCTCGACGTGATCGTCAGGCCGGGGCGCCACACATTGACCTTGGGCGGCGGCACGATCTGAAAGGCGATCGAGCTGTCGGCGGCGACGATCTGGTCCGCATGGGCGGCGCGCAGCCGCGATGGTTCGATCCGGCCTTCGGTTTCGATCCCGAAGCGCCGATCGACGACCCACCGCACGATGCCCATCATCGGTTCATGCCCCGGCAGATAGACGGTCAGCCGCTCGCCGAGATTCAGGACATGCGGCGCCTGGCCTCCGATGCCGGTTTCCGAAATATTGCGCAGGGTTACGTCGAATCGTCCGTGCCGCGCGCAGCCGAGCGCCGCCTTCACCAGCCGCGACTGCCGCGGTTGGCGCTTCTGGGTGGCGTCTGAGGCATCGAGAGCCCCGGGATTCGGCATGGGCGGCCCAATTCTATCCGCCTGTCACCCACGCCAGACGGTCATTGTGGTCCCAGTTCAGGCCATAATCGGCGAAAGTAAATTTTCGTTATATATGTTCGCTCATTATCCGACAGGCAGGCGAAGAAAGAAGCCCGCCGATGCGGCGCACCGGCGGGCAGGACAGCGGACGTCAGGAAATCGCGATCCGCCGATCCGGGTTGCTTGACCTTAACGCAATCCCGAATATTTGACGTCGACGACACGGCCGTAACGAACGTCGCAGCTGAATTTGCCCTTGTCGTAGGAGCCACCCCGACCATAGCGGCCCCGCCAGCCGTCGGTGACGACGACGCGGCCCTTGACCTTGTAACCGTCGCGCTTGCGGTCGATGCCCGTCACCTGGGTCACGTCGGTGCGGCCGTAACGGCTGGTGCCGCGCTCGACGGCATTCACGCACTGGCCCACCGCGCTGCGGCTGTTGCCATAACGGTTATAATCATACCCATAGCCGTAGCGCGCGCTGTTATAACGGCCACGGTCGCGATAATCGCCGCGATCATAACGGTCGTTGCCGGCCGACAATATGGCGGCGAGTCCACCCAGGACGACGGCGCCGGCGATAATCTCGCCCGCCCCGATGCCGTCGCGGTCGTCGCGGTCGCGCGCCGTCGCGGGCACCGCGGTCAGCGCCATGGCGCCGGCGGTGGCCGCGCCGATCGCGGCTCTGATCATAGTCTTTACGGCCATGGTTCGATACTCCTTCTGGCATGGGCGACATAGTGGCGGCCCGATGGGAAGGGTGTAGCGATGCGGCCGTGTCGCGGTGCTGAACCCGCCGCTTATCTGCCGTTCAGCCTCGGTTCGGCTGGCGTTCAGACAGAAAGAGGCTCCGCCGTTCGGCGAAGCCTTCTGGGGGATGACCCCCGGCACCGGCGGGGTAGGCCGGGCGACGTCAGCCGAAGCGGACGTCGACGACGCGGCCGCCGCGATAGGTGCAGCCAAAGCTGCGCGTGCCGCCGCCGATCGTCGAGGCGGTGCCGGTGACGTACCAGCCGCCGTCGCTGGGTTGCGGCGTGTCGACACGCTCGACGCGGGCGTCATCGCCCATCTCGCCTTCCACGGCCCAGCTACAGGCATCGCTGGCGCGCGCCTCGGCCTCGCCATTGCCATAGGGCTGGGTGCCGCGATTGTCGGGCTCCGGTTCGTACCGCGGTTCGGGCTGCCGGTCGGGATAGCGCTGGTCGGGGTAGGGGGGATCATAGCGCCGGACGTCGCGGTCGCGCCGGTCCCGCGCGTTGCGGCTGGCCGCGTCGGCGATCGCGGCGATCGTGCCGATGATCAGCAGCCCGCCCAGCACCTCTCCGGCGCCGATGCGGTCGCGGTGGTAATGGCCCCAGCCGCCATAACGGCTGCGCGCCTCGGCCGGCGCCGCGCCGATGCCGAGCGAGGTGACGACGACGGCCGCGACGGCGGCGAAACTGGTCAGCTTTCGCATGGATGATGGATTCCCAACTGGCGGGCACAGGCCTGTCCGGCCCGCATCACCGAACCCATAGCGGCCGTAAGCTTGCGGCCCGCTGAACCGTTGCCGGCCCGCGATGAATGGAAAAGGCCCGCCATGATTGCCATGGCGGGCCTTCGAACCGATGGTGACCAGACCGTTCGGTAAATCAGCAGACGCAGCGCGGCTTCGGTTTCGGCTTGGCCTTGCGCTTGGCGACATAGCGCTTCTTGACCGGGACCGTTTCATAATAGGTGCGGGTGGTCGTTTCGACCGTTTCGGTGACGGCAGGCGTGGTGATGACCGTGGTCACCACGACGCCGGGCGAATAATAGCCATAGCCATAGCCGCCCTGTTGATAGACGGTGGTCGCGCCGGGATGGCCGTAATAGCCGTCCCGATAATAGCCGTCGGCATAATAACCGCCGCCGCCGCGGCGCGCGAGCCATTCGTCGCAGCGCTTCTTGTCGGATGCGTCGCCGATCGCCGCGCCCGCCACGGCGCCCAGTCCGCCGCCGATCAGCGTGCCTTCGGTGCGATTGCCGCGCCCCGCAATGACGTTGCCGGCGATGCCCCCCACGACGCCGCCGACAACCGCACCGCCCACCGCGCCGCCCCCACGGCCGCAGCGGCGCTGCATTTCGGCGTCGTAATGCGGGTCGTATCCGCCCGCATAACCGCCGGAGTATGCCGGATCATGATAGGGCGGCGGCGGATAGCCCGTGCCGGGACGCCCCTCGACCGATCCTTCGTATCGTCCCTCGTACCGGCGGCCGTCGGGCGCTTCATAGGTGCCGTCCCAGGTGCCGGTCCAGCGGCCGTCGGCGTCATAGGCGCCTTCGACGCGGCGATAGTCGGCCTCGCCCGGGATGCGATCGGGATAGCCGGTGTACACGCGGGTATCGGGTGCGCTGGGATTGCCATAGTCGAGCCGGGGGGCAGGGGTCTGGGCGTGCGCCGCATGACCCGCCAGCAGCAGCGATCCCGCAGCAAGACCCAACAGCAAAATCGTCCGCATACCAAACTCCCTGTTCCACTCGCGCGGGCGGCGCCCAAGCGATTGGTTAACAGCTTGTTAGCAAAATCGACCCCGGATCGCGAATCCGTTAACCCTGAGATTGTCGTTTCATTTTGGGTCAGCGGCCGCGCCGCCGAACGCGTCTGCGATGCGCGCAATCAGCAGTTCGGCGCCTGTCTGGTCATCGGCGGTGAAACGTCCCGGCAGCGGGCTGTCGAGGTCGAGCACGCCGATCAGCCGATCACCGGCGGTCACCGGCACGACCAGTTCGCTGCGGCTGTCGGCGTCGCACGCGATATGGCCGGGAAAGGCATGGACATCCTCGACGCGCTGCGCTTCCCGGCTGCTGGCGGCGGCCCCGCATACCCCCTTGTCCAGCGGAATGCGGATGCACGCCGCCTTGCCCTGGAAGGGGCCAAGCACCAGTTCGTTGCCGTCGAAGCGGTAGAAGCCTGCCCAGTTGAGATCGGGGATCGCCTGCCAGATCAGCGCCGCGACATTGGCCATGTTGGCGATGCCGTCGGGTTCGCCGGCGACGAGCGCGGCGGCCGCATCGGCGGTTTCCGCCCAGCGGCCGGCGGCGTCGGTGGTCGTGGGGGCAAAGGCAAAGGACATGGATTTCCTAACGCGAGCAGGGCGGAACGGCGATCGGCGCGGCGGGGGCATCATTGCGCCAGCTGAGCCGGAAGATGACATATTGGGCCGGATGGTCGGAAAGGCGAGGGCCATTTTCGCCGTCGAACAGCGTTGCGACGGCCAGCGGATCGATTTTCATGGCGCTCGACGCGCGATAACCGACCAGATCATAGGTATCGGACCATGCGGCGGCATCGGTGATCGCCGCGGCGCGCGCGCGAAAGCCGGACGCCTTGGCCGCGAGCCGGAATCGGGGATCGCCGGCAAACAGGCCCGAACGATCGCCCGCCCGGTAATTGTTGAAATCGCCCGCTGCGATCATCGCCCCGTCGCGGGCGCCGAACGCCGTCAGCAGCGCATCATTCTCGCGCGTTTGCACGACATGCGACGCTTCGGCGCGGGCGATGCCAACCCCGGCAGGCTCGCGCGAATTGCGGTGGGTGTTGAACAGCGTCAGCGGCTCGGGCGCGCCGGCTATGCCAAGCCGCAGCACCAGCCCGCCCTTGTTCGACAGGCAATCATAACCCGCGCAGCTATCGGCCGCGAATGCCTCGCTGCGGGCCGCCAGCACGGGCAGGTCGGTCGCCACATACAGGCCGCCGTCGAGCCATTTTCCGATGGCTTCGCCTTTCCACCAGCGCGCCCCGTCGGGGTGGCCTGGCGGCGGCGGGGCGGCGGGCAGGCGGCGCTGTTGATCGCGCGCGGGCCCCGGCACGATGGAGCCGAAGCGCCCGGCGACGACGACATCCGATGCGGCGGGAACGAAGGCTTTGTGCAGGATCACGATGTCGGGGCCATGTCCCGCGGTCCGCCGCGCGGCGATCCAGTCGGCCATCTGCCGCAGCCGGGCGTCGCGCCCGCTGCGGATCGGCCACGGCAAACCCTCGACATTCCACAGCAGGACGCGCAGCCGCACCGCCTTGCGGCCGTCGGCGAGCGTTTCGACCGGCGGCTGCGCGGACCGCGCATAGCAATCGGACCGGCGTTCGACGCGCGCCGCCGCGCCATCGGGCAGGACGAGTCGGAACGCCGCCGCCAGCCCCAGAAGAAGGACGGCGACGATCCAGGGCCAACGCCTTATTCGACGGTCAGCCCGGTCCATTTGGCGGCGAAGGCATATTTGTCGGCGGCTTCGGCGATGATCTTGTCGGTCGGCTTGCCCGATCCGTGCCCGGCGCGCGTTTCGATGCGGATCAGATGCGGCTTATCGCCCGCTTCGGCATGTTGAAGCGCGGCGGTATATTTGAAGCTGTGCCCCGGCACCACGCGGTCGTCGGTATCGGCCGTCGTCACCAGCACGGCGGGATAGGCGGTGCCGTCCTTGATATTATGATAGGGCGAATAGCGTAGCAGATTCCGGAAATCGGCCTCCTGCGACGGGTAGCCATAATCGTCGACCCAGTAACGGCCGGCGGTGAAACGGTCGAACCGCAGCATGTCCATCACGCCGACGGCGGGCAGTGCGGCGGCGATCAGGTCGGGGCGCTGGTTCGTCACCGCGCCGACCAGCAGGCCGCCGTTCGATCCGCCCTCGATCGCGAGCTGGCCCTTGCCCGTGATGCCCTCGGCGATCAGATATTCGCCCGCCGCGATAAAATCGTCGAAGACATTCTGCTTGTTGGCGAGCCGTCCGGCGTCGTGCCACGCCTTTCCATATTCGCCGCCGCCGCGCAGGTTGGCGATGGCAAGCACGCCGCCCTTGTCGACCCAGGCGAGCCGCGTCGGCGAGAAGGCGGGCGTCATCGACACGTTGAAACCGCCATAGCCATAGAGGATCGTCGGCGACCCCTTGCTGCGATCGACGCCCTTTTTCATCACCAGGAACATCGGCACTTGGGTGCCGTCTTTCGAGGTGTAGAAACGCTGTTCGACGGTGAAGTCGTCGGGCTTGAACGTCAGCTTGGGCTCGGCGAAAATTTCGGTCTTCCCGGTCGCGGTGTCGAGCCGATAGATCGTCGTTGGCCGCGCATAGCTGGAAAAGGCATAGAAGGTTTCCGGATCGGCCGACTTGCCGCCGAAACCCGCGGCCGACCCGATGTTCGACAGGCGGATGTCGGCAACCTTGCGGCCATCGAGCGCGACCATTTCCGCCTCCGACTTCGCATCGCCGAGGTAGGAGAGGATGATGCGGTTGCCGACGCGCGAGGCGCCGACCAGCGTGTCCTCGCTTTCGCCGACGAGCTGGGTCAGCGCTCCGGGCTTGCGGATGTCCATCGACACCAGCCGCTGGCGCGGCGCGTCCTTGTTGGTCAGAAAGGTGAAGCGCGGTCCGGTGTTGGTGACATATTCCCAATTGTTCGCGAAATCGTCGACCAGCGTGATCGGCTTGCCCGCGCCCTTCGAGCCGATCGGATAGAGCGTCAGGCCATAGGCCTCATCGGTCCCTTCGGACGCGACGATGATCAGATATTTGCCGTCGTCGGTAACGACCGCGCTGTTGTTGAGTTTCGGCTTTTCCGGCGTCGCGTGGATCAGCATGTCCTCGCTTTGCGGTGTGCCGAGCCGATGGAAATAGACAGCGTGATTTTCGTTGAGCGACTGAAAGGCCTCGCCCGCCTGCGGCTCGGGAAACCGCGAATAATAGAAGCCGCTGCCATCCTTGGCCCAGTCGAGCGCGGAAAATTTCACCCAGCGCACTTCGTCGGACAGGTCCTTGCCCGTCGCGACGTCCAGAACGCGGACGATGCGCCAGTCGGTGCCCCCGTCCTGCACCGAATAGAGCAGATATTTGCCGTCCTCCGACGGTTTCCATTCCGCCAGCGCGGTCGCGCCGTCCTTGGCCCACAGATTGGGATCGATCAATATGCGGCCTTCGCCCTTCAGTCCGTCGCGCACATACAGCACCGATTGCGGCTGCAACCCGTCGTTGCGTGTATAGAAATAACGCGCGCCCGCCCTGCGCGGGATGCCGAAACGTTCGTAATTATACAGGTCGGTCATCCGCTTGCGGAACGCGTCGCGGCCGGGCAGCGTGGCGAGATAGCCGTCGGTCACCCTGTTCTGTTCCGAAACCCAGGCGGCGACTTTCGGATTGACGCGGACGTCATCCTCCAGCCAGCGATAGGGGTCGGCGACGTCGACGCCGAACTGCGGATCGACCGTGTCGCCGCGTTCGGTGGCGGGATAGGCGAGGGTGGCGGCGGCCGCATCGTCGGCGGCCTGTGCGGTGGCAGGCGCCATCATCAGCGCGACCAGCGCGAGCGGCGCGCAGAAATTCTTAGGGGACATGGCAAGGCGATCCTCATCGTTCCGGTAATAATTGTGCGCCATCATGTAAGGATCGCGAAGGCGCGGGCAAGGGGATTTGCTGTCAGCCCCGCGCCGACCCATCCAATCCTGATGCGAATTGACTCGACTTTTTGCAGGGGGTTTCTCATCGCCCCGAAAGCGGAAACAAGGGGGGGGTATGATGAGGGCAGCTCTATTTTCGACGCTGGCGGCGGCGACCGTGCTTGGCGGATGCGCGCATATGAACAGCCGCGCCATCGCCTATGACAGTACGGGCGGGGACCGGCTGTTTGTTTGGGGTTCGAACTATTCGGCGGGAATCGGCACCAACGACGGCATTTGCGCCCAGGCAGCCACGACGGCCAAACCGCCTTTGCCAATATTGCCTTTTTCTATCTTTGTCAGATCAGCCTCAACCATGATCTGAGCGCCGACAAGATCGAGGCGATGTGGAAGGATACCACAGCGGCGGTCGCCAGTATCGGGACGGCATCGGTGGCGACGCCGACCATCAATTCGGTTCAGCCACGGCAGCGGGCCGAGGAGGCGGGCGATGTTGAGGGACGCGATTCCGGGGGCGAAGGCAGTATCGTTCCGGGGTTTGTTCCCGACCTTCCGGCTGCCGAGATCGAGGCCCAAGAGGATGATGTGGCCCCGGCGCAGGACAACGGGTGACAGGTCCGGAGTGATAGCGCTCGCGGGTCGCCGCCGGGACGCGCGAACGTCGGGCGGGGCGACCATCTATCGGTCGATACGAAAAAAAGGGCGGCTGTCCCGGTGGACGCCGCCCTTGATCTTCAGCCGAGGGGCGAAGCTCAGGCTTCGGCCAGTTCCTCGTCATATTGTTCGACGGGGCCCGAATCCTGGCCCTTGGCATCGACGTCGCGATCGACGAATTCGATGATCGCGATCGGTGCGGCGTCCGATGCACGGATGCCGGCCTTGATGATGCGCGTATAGCCTCCGTTGCGATCCTTGTAGCGTTCCGCGAGGACCTCGAACAGCTTCTTGAGCTGGGTGTCGTCCATCAGGCGGCTCTGCGCGAGACGGCGATTGGCAAGGCCGCCACGCTTCGCCAGCGTCACCAGCTTTTCGATATAGGGACGCAGTTCCTTCGCCTTGGCGACGGTGGTCGTGATCTGCTCATGCTTGATGAGCGACGCCGACATGTTGCGGAACAGGGCCGTGCGATGCGCGCTCGTGCGCTGAAGCTTCCGGCCACCCGATTTATGACGCATGATTTCTTTCCTTCGTTCGTTAAGGGCCCGTATGAGGTAGCCCAGACCAGGTCGATTTGCGGGCCGACCCCTTCCCGTTGTGGCCCCGGCCGAAGCCGGGGCGCCAGATCAACCGAGAAGTTCCTGTTCGAGCTTCTTGGCCATTTCCTCGATATTCTCCGGCGGCCAGCCGGGAATATCCATGCCGAGGCGCAGGCCCATCGACGACAGCACTTCCTTGATTTCGTTCAGGGACTTGCGGCCGAAATTCGGCGTGCGCAGCATTTCGGCTTCGGTCTTCTGGACCAGATCGCCGATGTAGATGATGTTGTCGTTCTTGAGGCAATTCGCGCTGCGGACCGACAGTTCCAGTTCGTCGACCTTCTTGAGAAGGAAGCGATTGAGCTGGTTGACGTCCGATTCGTCCGCCGTGGCCGAGGGGGCCGCAACGCCGATCAGGCCGCTGTCGTTCATCGCTTCTTCGAAGTGGACGAAGACCTGAAGCTGGTCCTGCAGGATGCGCGCGGCATAGGCGACGGCATCTTCCGGGGTGACCGTGCCGTCGGTTTCGACGGTCAGGTTCAGCTTGTCATAATCCAGTTCCTGGCCGATGCGGGCATTGTCGACCTTGTAGGCGACCTGGCGCACGGGCGAAAAGAGCGAGTCGACGGGGATCAGGCCGATCGGCGCGTCGGCCGGACGGTTGGCGGTCGCGGGGACATAGCCCTTGCCGCTGTCGGCGACGAGTTCCATGTTCAGCGTGGCGCCGTCGTCGAGATGGCAGATGACATGGTTCGGGTTCATCACCTTGATGTCGCCCGACACCATGATGTCGCCCGCCTTGACGGTCGCGGGACCCGTCGCCGAAAGCTGAAGCCGCTTCGGACCTTCGCCTTCCATCTTGAGCGCGATCTGCTTGACGTTGAGGACGATGTCGGTGACGTCTTCGCGAACGCCGGCCAGGCTCGAGAATTCGTGCAGGACGTTCTCGATCTTGATCGACGTGATGGCCGCACCCTGAAGCGACGACAGCAGCACGCGGCGCAGCGCGTTGCCGAGCGTCAGGCCGAAACCGCGTTCAAGCGGCTCGGCGACGAAGGTCGCCTTGCGCTTGCCGTCGCCGCCGGCCTTGATTTCCAGGTTGCTGGGCTTCTTCAATTCCTGCCAGTTCCGGATATTGACAGTCATGGACTTCCCTTTGCTAGTGGCGGGACGGGCGGGGGTCGGCTGCCGGTCCTGCGGAGATATTGCGGCGGTGCGGCGGCCACGAGAACCGCCGTTCCGGTAAAAGAGGTCAGACGCGGCGGCGCTTGGCCGGGCGGACGCCATTGTGCGGGATCGGCGTCACGTCGCGGATCGACGTGATGTGGAAGCCGACGGCCTGCAGGGCGCGAAGAGCCGATTCACGGCCCGCGCCCGGACCCTTGACTTCGACTTCCAGCGTGCGGACGCCATGTTCGGCGGCCTTCTTGCCGGCGTCTTCGGCACAGACCTGCGCCGCGTAAGGGGTCGATTTGCGGCTGCCCTTGAAGCCCATCATGCCGGCGCTCGACCAGGCAATCGCATTGCCCTGCGCGTCGGTGATGGTGATCATGGTGTTGTTGAAGGTGGCATTCACGTGGGCGACGCCCGACGAGATGTTCTTGCGTTCGCGCCGACGAAGACGCTGCGGTTCACGAGCCATTGTGCTGTATCCTACCTAATCCGTAAAGCGGCCGGGGCGAAGGGGCCGTGAAGGCCGCCGCCGGCGCGGAAAAACCGGCTTACTTCTTCTTGCCGGCGATCGGCTTGGCCTTGCCCTTGCGGGTGCGCGCGTTGGTGTGCGTGCGCTGGCCGCGGACGGGAAGACCCTTGCGGTGACGCAGGCCGCGATAGCAGGCGAGGTCCATCAGGCGCTTGATGTTCATCGCCGTGTTGCGGCGAAGATCACCCTCGACCGTGTGGTCGGCGTCCAGCGTTTCGCGGATTTGCAGGATTTCGGCATCCGACAGATCCTGAACGCGGCGCGCGTGGTCGATGCCGAGTTTGTCGGCGATGTCGACGGCGGTCTTGCGGCCGATGCCGTGGATGTAGGTGAGCGCGATGATTACGCGCTTGTTGGTGGGCAGGTTGACGCCCGCGATACGTGCCATGTTTTCTTTCTCCTGCTCCACAGGGCCCACTGGCAAACGGGCCCTATCTCAAAGCGTCTGTAATCCAACGCAAAAAACGGACCACGAATGCGCGGATGCGCTTCGCCGTCCGGTCAGGGTGTTGGAATGGCCGTGCAACTAAGGTGAGTCGGGCCGATTGTCAAGGCAAGCGCCCGCTTTTGCGGCGGGCCGAGATGCGCCGTCCGGGTCGCGATCAGCCCGGCGTGGTCAGCGATACGGCGCGGTCGTGCAGCCGCGCGACGACCGCCCGGTGGATGCCCGGCGCGCAGGTGATGACGCCGAAGGCCTGCGCGCGCGGCGTGTTGAACAGCAGCGGGTCGCCGAACGCGTCGCTGACCGACGCCCCGGCTTCGCTGGCGATCAGCGCGGCGGCGGCGACATCCCATTCATAACCCCAGCGCAGCGTCGCGACCAGGTCCGCCCGGTCGTCGGCGACCAGCGCCATGCGCAGCGCGATGCTGTTCGGTTTCGTCACCATGATCAGGTCGCGGTCGATCCTGGGCAGGCTGTCGGCCGGCACGCGCGACCCGTCGAAGATCATCCGCCGGCTCGCGCGCAGCGTCTCGCCGTTCAGCGTCGCGCCCTTGCCCCGCTGAGCCACCCACAGTTCGTCGAGCGCGGGGGCATATAGCACGCCGAGTTCGGGCGCGCCGTCGACGACCAGCGCCACCGACACCGCCCAGCCGGGCCGGCCGCGAATGAAGTCGCGCGTGCCGTCGATCGGGTCGACGCACCATATCGCACGGCGCGACAGGCGGTCGGGGCTGTCGGCGGTTTCTTCCGACAGCCAGCCCGCCTCCGGAACCATCGCGCCGAGCACCGCCTTCAGCCGCGCATCGACCGCCAGGTCGACGTCGCTGACGGGATTGTCGTACGACTTGTGCCACACGTTGACCGCCTGGCCTTCGCCGCGCCATCGCGCCATCGCCATGTCGCCGACTTCGCGCGTCGCGGCGATCACGGCTTCGAGGTTGCGACCCGCCGGCATCGCCTAACTGCTCGCCACGGTCATGCCGTCGATCCGGAAAGTCGGGACATTGGTGCCGTGCCGGAACCGCAGGTCGTCGGCGGGCGTCAACGCGCGGAACATGTCGATCAGATTGCCCGCGATGGTGAATTCGGCGATCGGCCCGGCCAGTACGCCGTCGCGGATCAGGAAACCCGATGCGCCGCGACTGTAATCGCCGGTCACCGGGTTGACCCCCTGACCGATCAGTTCGGTGATATAGACGCCGGTCTGGACGTCCGCCATCAGCGCGGCGGGCGATTGCGCCCCGGCGGCGAGGTGCAGGTTGCTGGCGCTGACGCCCGACGCGCCGCCGCCGCGACTTGCGTGGCCGGTCGGCGCCAGGCCGAGCTGTTTGGCCGATGCGGTGTCGAGCAGCCACCCCGTGACGCGGCCGTCGGCGACGATGTCGCGCGCGGCCGTCGGCAGTCCTTCGCCATCGAAGCCGCGACTGCGCAGGCCGCGCGGGCGGTGCGGCTCATCGCGGATGACGATGGCGCTGTCGAACAATTGCTCGTCTTCCTTGCCCAACAGAAAGCTGGTCCGCCGCGCGATGGCGGGCCCGGCGATCGCGCCCAGCAGATGCCCCACGATGCTGCCGCCGATCCGCGGATCGAACAGCACCGGCACTTTCCCCACGGGCGCTTTGCCGGGGTCCAGGCGGGCGACGGCGCGGCTGCCGGCGCGGGTGCCGATTTCGGCGACATCTTCCAGATCGTCCAGATGATGCGCGCTGTGCCAGCCATAGTCGCGCTGCATGGCGGCGCCTTCGCCGGCGATCACGCTGGCCGACAGGCTGTGCCCGCTGACGCCATAGCCGCCGGCAAATCCGTGACTCGTCGCCAGCGCGAGGTGCGTGCGGCTGTGGCTGGCGCTGCCGCCTTCGCTGTTGGTCACGCCGGAGACGGCGCGGGCCGCTTCCTCGACGGCGCGCGCGGCTTCGCGCAGGGCCGCGGGATCGGCGTCGCTGCCGTCGTCGAGGTCGAGGTCGGGTATCGCACCGCGCAGCAGCCGGTCTTCGGGCGCCAGCCCGGCATAGGGATCTTCGGGCGCCTCGCGCGCCATCGCGACGCAGCGGTCGACGAGCTTCGCCAGTTCGGCGGCGTCCATGTCGGCGGTCGACACGCTGGCGCTGCGCTGGCCGACGAAGACGCGCAGACTGATGTCCTGCCCCTCCGACCGCTCGACATCCTCGAGCGCGCCGAGGCGCATCGATACCGACGTGGCGGCGTTGCAGTAATAGAGCGCGTCGGCCGCGTCGGCGCCCGCCCGGGTGGCGGCGTCGCACAGCATCTGCGCGCGGTTGAGGGCTTCGGCGACGGTCAGCATGGGCGCGCCCTATACCCCGCGCGCGCAGCCGTCAAAATCTAAGTCGCCGGATCGGCGGCCGGGACGGAAAGGGGGATCAGCGCGCGAGCGCGGCGAAGGCGTCGGTCGCGAGCATCGCGCCGCTGACCCAGAGGAAGGGCAGCGTCAGCGCCGCGACCCACAGGCGGCGCACGTCGCGGCGGAACCGGGCGTGCAGGCCCCAGCTGGCCAATGCCTGACGGCTGAGGCGATACCAGCGGCGTTCGGCCGTCCGTACCGCGGGCAGCGCGAGCGCGATCAGCAGGATCAGCGAGATGATGGAAAGCGCCGACGGCGCCCCGGCCGCGACGGCGCTGGAAACCAGCCAGACCTGAAGGACGGCAAAGACGATCAGCGCGGCGGCGGCATGCCAGGTCATCCGGCGGCCGAGGCTGCGGGCAGCCGGCACGCTGCTGGTCGAGCGCCGCAACAGGCGCGGTTCGAAAGTCGATGCCATTGTTATCAGCCTCCCCGGCCGGCGATTCCCAGAAACCCCAAGTTTTCAGCCCCAAATTCCCGAGTCAAGACAGGTTGCCATCGATTCGTTAAAATTTGGCGTCGATTCGTCGCGGATTTCGCGGAAAATGTGCACCAAGGGCCAAGGCCGACCCAAGGAGCGCGTCCGGCGGAGCTGTTCCGGCCCGTTTCGCAGCGCGACTCGGGTCGGCGGCAGGCATGGGCAAAGGCGGCGTGCCGGGCGCTTGGGATGCAGGATGATGACCCGTTGAACCCGCCGCGGCGGGATGCATGGGTCCCCGGCTTAGCGGTTCGGCGGCACCGGCAGGTCGCCCGCGTCGACATCGGGCGTAACCGGCGCGGGTGCCGTGCCGCTCGCTTGGCGTTCGAGTTCCGCGGCGGCGCGCTGGCGCTCGGCGAGTGCCTGTTCCTCGGCGACCACAGCCGCTTCCACCTCTGCGGCGGCGGCGTCGATGCCCGCGATCCGCTTGGCGCGTTCGTCGGCGATCATCGCCTGCCAGTCGGTCTTGTCGGCGGCCTGCCGCTCGGCCTTGGCTCCGGCGACCAGCGCCTGGGTGCAGCCGGTGAAGCCGCCTAGCCCGACCGGCGAGCAACTGTCGGTGCCGAACCGGCCGACGCGTTCCAGCGCAACGACCTTGTTCGCCCACGCTTCGTTCCGAACGTCGAGCGGGTTGCCGCGCAGCATCTGGGGCACGCGATAGCGATCCTGTTCGGGCAGGCGGCTGCACACCACGATCTCATCGGGGCTCGACTGTTCGCACTTGTCCTCGCCATAGACGATGACCTGGTTGATCTTTTCGCCGTCGACGACGGTTTCCTGCGCCGCGGCGGGCAGGGCGGCGGCGCTTGCGATCAGCGTCAACGCGAACAGGGGCAGGCGGGTCATCGTCTTTTCCTTCATGTTTCTTGTCGCATGGCGTCGGCACCCTGCACCGGCCCTGAACGGGTGAAACCGATTTGTCTGTATCAGATACGCTTGGACAGCGCGATGGCTGCGCGGCACCCGGCGCGGATCGCCAGGCTCAGGACGGGGTAACCCGGCGCGGATTCCGCACCGGCGGCCAGCGCGGCGTCCTTATGCTCCAGTTCCTCGGCGCGGAAATCGGCGACGGCGGCGCTCAGTTCGGGGTCGCTGTCGCCGAGCGCGTCGAGCTGGTGCCGGTAATGGCGGTCGATTTCGGTTTCCACCGCGGCGGTGCAGGCCATGGCCGCGCGCGGTCCCATGGCGGCGGTGACGGCGCCCAGCGCAAAGCCGGCGACATTCCAGATCGGTTGCAGCGCGGTCGGGCGCACGCCGCGCCGCGCGATCATGTCGTCGAAGAATTTGCGGTGCCGCTCTTCCTGTTCCGCCATATGCGCGATGTCGCGCGCCATCGGGTGGCGGTCGCCCATCACCGCAAGCTGGCCGGCATAGATGCGCGTGGCGCCATATTCGCCCGCCTGATCGACGCGGATCATCGAAGCGGTGGCGGGGTCGGTGCGGTCGGCGGCTTTCGTCATGTTCCCGATGTGCGCTTGCCGCGCAGCAAGGTCAAGACGAGCGCGGCCCCCGCGAGCGAGAAGATCGCGTTGAATCCGGCCAGCGAAACGCCCAGCAGCGTCCATTGCGCCGTGTCGCAGCGGATCAGCGGCGCGTCCATGATCGCATCGAGCGACACCAGCCCGCCGGCGCCGGTCGCGCAGGTGGTGATGCCTTCCCAGAAGCCATATTCCACGCCCGCGTGAAAGATGCCGATGGCGCCGCTGACCGCGATGGCGATTGCCGCGAGCAGGGTGAGCGCGCGCATCGCCTTGTCATTCCGGCGCAGCAGCAGGGCCAGCGCCGCGAGCAGCATCGCCGCCTGATGCGGCCAGCGCTGCCAATAGCACATCTCGCACGGGTGTAGGCCGAAGCCATATTGCGAGACGAGCGCGCCGCCATAAAGCAGCAGCGGGACGAGGAGCGCCGCCAGGGGGGCGGCAAGGCGCGATCGGAGCATCAGGGGACCCTCATTGGATCGTCATCCCGGCGCAGGCGGGAATCTCGCCGATGCGTCGGGATGCAAGGATGATAACCCGGCCTGCGCCGGAACGATGGAAAAACGGGGAACGTCAGTTGCGGCGCGTCGGCTTGGCGGGCGCCGTGCCCTGCGCCATCCGCGGCGCGGCGGGATCGATCCGGCCGATCGTCTGCAACGCGTAATGGAGCTGAAAGTCCTTGATCCCCTTTGTCTTCAGTTCCTCCGCGGTGGCGGTGAAGCGCGGATCATCCTTCTCGTCCTTTTCGAGCAGGCCGTTGTCGACCTTCTTCTCGTTGATCAGGTGGCGCCGCAGGTCGCTTTCGCGGAAACGCGGCCGCGACTTATAGTCGGGATCGGACAATTGCGGCACGCGGATGTCGGGATCGATCCCGCCTTCCTGCACGCTGCGCCCCGACGGCGTGTAATAGCGCGCCGTCGTCAGGCGCAGCGCCGTCGTATCGGTCAGCGGCAGCAGCGTCTGCACCGACCCCTTGCCGAAGCTGCGCTCGCCCATCACCACCGCGCGATGCTGGTCCTGCAGCGCGCCCGCAACGATTTCGGAAGCGGAGGCCGACCCCGCATCGATCAGCACGATCACCGGCGCGCCGCCGGTGACGTCGCCGGGTTCGGCGAAATAGCGTTCGATGTCGCCCTTCTTGCGGCCGCGCTGCGACACGATTTCGCCGCGTTCGAGGAACAGGTCGCTGACCCCGATCGCTTCGTCGAGCAGGCCGCCGGGGTTCGAGCGCAGGTCGAGCACCCAGCCGCGCGGCTTCTTGCCCAGCGATTTTTCGACCGCGACCATCGCGGCTTTCAAATCGGTGGTGGTGTCGGCGGAAAAGCTGGTGATGGTCAGGACGCCGACATCGTCGCTCACTTCCCATTTGACCGGGCGAATTTCGATGATCTCTCGCTTCAGCGTCAATTCCATCGGCTTGTCATGGCCTTCGCGCACGACGGTGATCTCGACCGGCGTACCGGGACGCCCGCGCATCTGTTCGACCGCTTCGTCCAGCGTCAGGCCGAACACCAGTTCCTTGTTGATGTGGGTGATATAGTCGCCGGCCTTGATGCCGGCGCGGTCGGCGGGCGTATCCGCGGTCGGCGCGATGACCTTCACGACCCCGTCTTCCATCGTCACCGACAGGCCCAGGCCGCCATATTCGCCCTCGGTCTGGGTCCGCAGGTTCGAATAGCCGCGCGCGTCGAGATAACCCGAATGCGGGTCGAGGCTGGCGAGCATCCCGTTGATCGCGCCTTCGATCAGTTTCGAATCGTCGACCGGCTCGACATAGTTGGACTTCACTTCCAGAAACACGTCCATGAACCGCGAGATTTCATCCGTCGTCTTGGAATCGACGCTGGCCATCGCGCCGGTCGCCAGCGGCACCAGCGCCAGCGTGCTGAACGCCGCCGTGGCTTGCCACAACGCGAAACGGCGCTTGGGCGATGCGGAAATCTTCTTCGCTTCGGTCATCATCGTCTTTCAGGCTTGGCGGAGTCCCGCCACATTCCCCGTTGGCTGCATATTCCACCGCATTGGCGAAGCCGTCAAGCGGCGCTTCAAGGTAGCGGATGCAGGCCGAACAGCCGGTTAAAGGCGCGTCGTCAGCCGATCATCCGGGCGATGTCGACGGGACGTCCGGCGCGGCGAAGCTCGACCGTGATCCGGCTGTCGTCGGACCCGGCGCGGCCGACCGGCGCCCCCGCATCCAGTGTGTCGCCGACCCCGACCGACAGGCCGATCAGGCCGGTCAGCAGCGAAACCCAGCCGCCGCCATGATCGACGATGACGATCTTGCCATAGCCGCGATAGTCGCCGGCAAAGCTGACGCGGCCGGGGGCGGGGGCGACGACCTGGCCGCCCGGCTGGGTTGCGATGGTGATGCCGCGCGACCGGACGCCGCTTTCGTTGACCTCGCCGAGCCCGGCGACGATGCGCCCGACGGCAGGCAGGCGATAGGCGCCGGCCGTCATGGCGGGAACATCCGCCGCGGCGGGGGGTGCCGGGCGCGGCACCTGCCGCGACGGATCGGCGGGACGGGGCAGCGGACCCGCGAGTCCGGCCAGTTCGGCGCGCACGGCGCCGTCGGCCTCCAGCGCATCCATCAGGTCGACGATGTCTCGCGCCTTTTCACCCAGGCCAAGCGCGCGGTCGGCCTCCAGCCGCGCACTGCTCATCAGGTCGCGCGACCGCAGCCGGCCTTCATTTTCCAGCCGGGTCAGCTCGTCGCGCCGCACGGCGAGTTGGGTCTTGCTGGCGGACAGCGCCTGCAACGCCACGGCCTGTTGCTCCTGCGTCGTGCGCAGGCCGGCCAGTTCGCGGCGGACTCCGGCGGTGCGTTGTTCGATGACGGGCAGGATCGCGTCCAGCACGGCGCGCGCGTGGACCATGTCGGTCAGCGATCCGGGCTGGGCGAGCACGCTGACCGGCGGCTGGCGGGTCAGTTGTTGCACCGCGGCGGTCAGTTCGAGCAATGGCTGCTGCTGCTCCGCCAGGCGTTGCTGCCGGGCCGCGAGCCGGCGGCGGACAAGCGCGACACGCGCCTCGCCCGCGCTGATGTCCGCTTCGGCCGACTGGATGCGCGCGGCGAGCGCCGCGCTGCGCTTCTTCAGCCTGTCGGCCTCGCTGCGCGCGGTCAGCGCCTGTTTCTCCAGCGCCCCGCTGCGCCGCATCGCTTCGGCCGACTGTGCCTTTGCGGTGACGAGCTGGTCGCGCTCGCGGGCGACGATGGCGGTGGGGTCGAAGATATCGGTCTGCGCCAACGCCATGACGGCGCCGGTGGTCGGCAGCACAAGGGCCAGCGCGGCGAGCCCGGCTCTCATTGCCGCCCCTCGCGGTGATAGGGATGGCCCGCGACGATACTCGTCGCGCGCCACAATTGTTCGGCCAGCATCGCGCGCGCCATCAGATGCGGCCAGGTCGCGCGGCCGAAGGCGATGACCTTGTCGGCGCCCTCGCGCTCAGCGGGCGTGAAGCCGTCGGCCGCGCCCAGGCACAAGCGCGCCTCGCGCACCCCGCCATCGCGCCATGTTTCCAGGAGTTTCGCGAATTCGAGGGAGGAAAGCTGCTCGCCGCCCTCGTCGAGCAGGATGGTACGGCTGTTGTCCGCCGCGACGGGCATGCGCCCGCCGGTGTCGGGGAGTTCGGAAATCTTCTGCGCCCAGGTCACGCGCTTCATATAGCGTTCGACCAGCTCGGCCTCGGGCCCGCGTCCGATGCGTCCGCGCGCGATGATGTGCAGCAACATGATGTCTTCTTCTGTCCGGGGTCTAGGCCGAACAGAGCAAAGAGGTCAATTCACGGCCGCAACCGGCGGCGCGTCGCCGAACGACCACATCCGTTCGAGATTGTAGAAGCTGCGCACTTCCGGACGGAACAGGTGGACGATCACGTCACCGGCGTCGATCAGCACCCAGTCGGCGTTGGGCAGTCCTTCGACGCGGACGCTGCGGCCGGCTTCCTGCTTGATGCGCTGCGCCAGCTTGTCGGCGATCGCCGAGACATGACGCGTCGATCGGCCGCTCGCGATCACCATATGGTCGGCGATGCTGCTCTTGCCGGCAAGCGGGATGGAGATGGTTTCCTGGGCCTGATCCTCGTCCAGCTGGTGAAGGATCAGCGCGTGGAGCGCGTCCACGCCATTCTCAGAAGACCTTGGGGAGTCCGAAGACTTTGGTGCGGTTGCGGCGCCGGGCGCGGCATCCTTACTGGCGGCTATCAAGCGGTTTCATTCCTTTCATCCATGGCCGGGCGCGCATGCGTCACAGGGTCGCGCGGCGCGCGGCCTGCATAGCGTTCGAACCAGCGGGGGTCGGCCTGCCGTATTGCAGTTGCGGATCGCACGTCGGGCGAAAAGCGCAGGAACACGAGGGCAGGCGGTCTCCAGTCTGTCCAAAGACGTTTCTGGTCCGCGGGCCGGACAAAGCGCCGCAGCCAACCCATCGCCTGTGCAGCATGGGTGCGGCCATTATAGCCCGGACGCGCGACGACCGCAATCGGCATCAATCGCGCGATTCCCCGCCAATCGCGCCAGCGGGGCAGTTCGGCGAGGTTGTCGGCGCCCATGATCCAGATGAAGCGGCGATTCGGGTAGCGGCGGATCAGCGCCTTCAGCGTGTCGATGGTGTAGCGCGTGCCGAGTTCGCTTTCGATCGCCGTCGCGCGAATGGGGGAACGCAGGGCCATCGCCTGCGCCGATCCGAGCCGGGCGGCGAGGGGCGCCATGCCCTTCGCGGGCTTCAGCGGATTGCCGGGCGACACGAGCCACCACAATTCATCGAGCCCCAGCGCGGCGATGGCATTCAGGCTGATCGCGCGATGCCCCCCATGCGCGGGATTGAAGCTGCCGCCGAGAAGGCCGGTGGTGATCATGGGAAGGATTGCCAGTCGCTGCGAAGATGGGCGACGCGTAAAATCAGAACACGCTTCGCGTCTACATGATAGATAAGCGTATATGGCAGTTTCCAGAGGCGCCATTTTCTGCGGCCCGGCGCTCCGATTGGGGTCCCGGCC
>QFPJ01000085.1 GCA_003241685.1 Sphingopyxis macrogoltabida | reverse complement strand
AAGACGTTGTCGTCCGTATCTTTGTCACGGGCGACGAATTTGAAGTCCTTGCGCTTCTGGAGGATGATCGGCTTGAGCGCGCGGCTCACGTCGAGCAGGAACCAGGGCGCGCCCGCACCGCCATCGGTATTGGCGACGGTCACGGTCTGGCCGGCGGCGTCCAGGACCGGATGATCGGTGTCGAAGAAATTCTGGCCGTCATAGCAGGGCGTGGTGAAACCATCCTTGAGCAGCGGCCAGACCAGCATGTCCCAGAATGCGCCAGTCGACTGGCCCATTTCCTCGAACAGCGGCGCATAGACACCGATATTGTCGGTCTCGATATCGTCGCGATCGACGCCGATGGTCAGTTCCCAGGGCTTTTCGCGGATCGCATAATCACCCTGCGACAGGTTCTGGACGACGCGGGGGCCGATCCATTCGCGGACGTTGGGCACCTTGCCCAGCCATCCATATTTCTGTTCCTTGGTGCTGGCCGGCACCACGGTGGTCACCCGCTGGTAGAGCGGCTTGGCCTGGCCAAGGCCCTTGGCGAAGGCGGTGTTGAAGCCGGTACGGACGGCCGCCAGATTTTCGGCGTTGATGATCATGCTGGGAAGCTCCTCAGAGGGTCTCGACCCAGACGCCCTGGGCGTCCACGTCGCGAATGGTGCCGGCGGCCGATCGGGTGTTGGTGCCGTTCGTCTTGGCGACCGTCTGATCGTCGACGATGTAGGCAGGGTCCCCAATCTCGGCGCGGGTGATGGCGTCGGCGGCGGCGCTGTTGTTCCAGCGGAAAATGCCCTGGCGCACCTTGCAGCGGACGGCACCGTCCGCGCCGTCATTGACGACCTTTTCGTCAGCCCGACCGCGCGCGATCAGGCCAACGGCCACGCCGCCCGGCACCAGCTGGCCGGTTGCGTCCAGGGCGACAAGGCCGCCGGCATGGATGGTGGTCGCCCCCTTGACCGGGTGGCTCTCGATCCCGCGCTCGCGCAGCGGGGTGTTACGATCGGCGGTAAGCGCGGCCATCAGCGTGCCTCCTGCTGGCCCGCCGCAGCGAGCGATTTCTTATATTCCTCGGGATCAAGGCCCATCAGGGCGATGACCGAGGCGTCGGCGTCATTGAGCTCGCCTTCCTTGCGGTCGCCGGGCGGCACGCCGCCGGTGGCGGTGTTCTTCAGGCACGGCATGGCGTTGATCAGCTCTTCCGTGCCGGTCGGGTCCGCCATGTGCATGGTGATGTAGCGATCGCGCATCGGCTTGATGCCGACCCGCTGCGCCGCGATCGCGCCGTCGACGAACGTCGTCGCGGCGGTGCGCTTGCCGCTGTCCTGGAGCGTGTTGAGCTGGGTGGTGACACCGGCCAGTTCCGACTGGAGCGCGGTGATGACCTCGTCACGGCCGCCACCGGCCGCGAGCTGCTGCACGCCGACCAGGATCGCGGCGGCATTGCTGCCCACCGCAAGCCCGGCCGCCTGGGCGATGGGATCGAGCGCGGACTGGAGCGCGGTTTCACCCTCATCCTTCTTGCCCTCGAACTTGGCCTTGAGCGCCGCCATGATCGCGGCGTCGTCGGCTCCGCTGTCGAGGCCGAGCGCCTCGATCAGCCATGCACGGAAATCCATGGCATTCTCCTGGTGAAGGGCGACAAGCCCTTTGAAGTTGGGTTTGTTGGTAAGGCTGGCGCGCAGGACGGCGTCGATTGTCCCGTCCTTGCGGTGCAGGATGACCGGCGAAACGCCGCGATATTCTTTCCAGATGCGGCGCTCGACAGAGGCCGGGAGCCATTCCGGGCGGCCCCAAATTCCATCTGCACGGTGCTGAAGCTCGACGATCCAGGCGCGGGCCGGTGCTTCCTCGCCGCGCGGGCCGGCCAGATCGGTGGAATGGTTTTCGTCCAGCACCAGCTTCTCGCCGGCATTGAGCGAGGCGGCCATCAGCGCGACCATGTCACCGGCGCGATAGGGGCCGCGCCCGTCATTGGTGAAGATTTCACCAGCCGGGAGAAGGTGAAGCCACTCGGGCGGCGCATCGCTGGGCGCGATATCGATCGCGGAGCACAGGGCAATGTTGGTGAGCGACTTCGTCATGTCGCTGTTGTGCCTGCCGCGCACATGCCAAAACATGGCCGCCGATGCGGCCATCACCTTGGGACATGGGGGAAGTGGCGCTCGTTACGGGCGCGGCGGCAACCTGCCACCGCCGCCCGCGAAAATCAAACGGCGAGCGTCAGCCGTTGAAACCGCGATCGTCGAAAGCTTGTTCCAGATAATCGTCGGCGAGCAGTATGATGTTCGCCTCATCCTCGTCCGACAGGCCAAGCCAGGGCCGCGCCGGTATATCTCCCCAGGGGATCGGGTTACCATGAGCGTTCTTGCCGAACGCGCCCTTCCTGGCGCCGTCCTGCATCACAGCGGAATATTCGAGGGATGAGCCGATCTCGACGCCCTGTGCATCCGCATATTGCGCAATCTCGCTCGACAGGCGACCGGACGGCCCGATCAGCGGCTTGGGTCGATCACCGTCGCCCCGAGCTAAATAGGTGGCCAGCGTCGCCGGGCTCTTGGGTGTCCAGGCGTTGCCGTCGGGCGCTATGCCCTTCTTAAAGCGCTCTTTGGTTACCCGGATCACATAGTCACCGATATCCCCAT
>QFPJ01000051.1 GCA_003241685.1 Sphingopyxis macrogoltabida | reverse complement strand
AGCCCGCGAAACTGTCGCGCGATTCGTCGATCGCGGTGGTCGGAGAAAAGCCCGGGAACACCTGTGACCCCGGTGCCGCGCCGTTGGTGAAGGCGAACGGGCCGGCGACATAGCTTTCGAGCTGGCCCGGAACGATCTTGTAATTTTCGTTGCGCCATTCGGCGCCGAGCGCCAGCGTCGTGTCGCCGAGGCCGAGGCTGAGGTCGCGCGCGGCGTCGAAATTGACCGAGGTCTGGCCCGAGCGCAGCCCGCCCGCTTCGAACTTGCGCGGGCTGGCGAGGCCGCCGAGCGAGGTGTTGAAGCTGCTTTCGACGCCATAATCCAGGCGGTTGCTGCCATAATTGACCGAAAGGTCGAGATTCCATTCGCCCGCCGAGCCGCGCAGCCCGCCCGCGATCGCGATGTCGTGGATCGTGCTGGTGATAATTGGCAGGAAGCCGTCGGGATAGAAAGGCTGGCCACCGTTCGCGAAGTCGGCGTTGCGGACGTCGAGCGCCCGGCGATAGAAGCCCGCGCCGTTCGCGTCGCGCACTCCGTAGCTGCCGAAACTGTAGAGTTCCCAGTCGGTGCCGACATCGGCCCCGGCGTTGAAGAAGAAGTTCATATCCTTGGACTCGCCGTCGCCGAAGCGGTGCGAATAGCGGTTGAAGGTGGTTTCGCGAATGTCGCCGGTGCCGGCATAGTTGCGGCGGATGTCGGGGCCCGAGCGATTGGTCGGACGGCGATCCTTATATTCGGCGGTGAAGTTGAAATAGCCGCTTTCGCCGATCGGAAGGCCGACGTTGGTGGCGAAGGTGATCGTCCCGCCGTCGCGGCGCTCGCGATCCTTGCCGGTGTAGGCGATGACCGGGTCGCCGGTGGCGGTGGTCGTCGGCGCGACGCTGGCTACCTGGGCCACATCTTCCATCGTCGTGATATATTTGCCGTAGCTGACCTGTGCGCGGCCGCCCTCGCGCTTTTTGAGCTGGATGTTGATTACACCGGCGATCGCATCGGAGCCATATTGCGACGACGCCCCGTCGCGCAGCACCTCGATCCGTTCGATCGCGAGCGGCGGGATGGTGTTCATGTCCACGCCCGACGAACCGCGCCCGACCGAACCATTGAGGTTGAGGAGCGAGGACAGGTGACGGCGCTTGCCGTTGACGAGCACCAGCACCTGATCGGGCGAAAGGCCGCGCAGCGTTGCCGGGCGGAGCGAGTCGGTGCCGTCGGTCAGCGAAGGCTGCGGAAAGTTGAACGAGGGCACGAGTTGATTGAGCAGCCGGTTGGTTTCGGTCGTCCCGCTGTTCTGGAGCGATTCGCTGGTGATGACGTCGATCGGCACCGTGCTGTCGGCGATGGTGCGGTCGGTCCGGCGCGTGCCCGTGACGATGATCGTCGCGCCTTCGGATGTTTCGTCGGCGCCGTCCTGAGCGAAGGCAGGCGCAGTCCAGCCCGTCGCGGTCATAGCGGCCGCGAGGGCCGCGGAAGAGAGCATATTGGCTTTTCGCATGTTGATTTCCCCTTTTTGGCGACCTCCGGCCGGTCGCCTGTCGAGGATGAGCGGAAACCGCAACTTCGCCAGCGATAATTGGCGGCTGGTGACCGATCGGTTACATTTTGGTGTCGATTGTGATAATAACGTCACAACAGGGAGAATGTGCTAGTAATAATATTACTTTGCGAACGCGGTATCGATACCATTGTAACAACCGGCATCCGGCGCAATTGGCTGGACCAGCGGCGGCGGCTCCCCTAAGGCTCTGCGCGCCATGCACGCCTATGCGAATCCGGCCCGTTTTCTGGCGATTGCCCGCCCGCTGACCCCCTGGCTGCTCGGCCTGGGGCTGGCGCTGGTGGTCGCGGGCGCTGTTGCCGGGCTGACGATGGTGCCGGGCGATTACAAGCAGGGCGAGACCGCGCGCATCCTGTATGTCCATGTGCCGTCGGCCTGGCTGGGCATGGGCGGGTGGACGTCGCTGGCGATCGCGGGGCTGGTCCAGCTCGTCTGGCGCCACCCCCTGTCGGGTATCGCGGCGCGGGCGATCGCGGTGCCGGGGATGCTGTTCACCGCGCTGTGCCTGGCCACCGGCTCGATCTGGGGCAAGCCGACCTGGGGAACCTGGTGGGAATGGGACGGGCGGATGACGTCGATGCTGGTCCTGCTGTTTCTCTATGCCGGCTTCATAGCGTTGACGAGTGGCGACGAGGCGCAGCGGCAGGGCGGGTCGCTGTCGCGCGGTGCCGCCATTTACGCTCTGGTCGGCGCGGTCAACATTCCGATCATCAACCGCAGCGTCGTGTGGTGGAACAGCCTGCACCAAGGGCCGAGCATCACGCTGCGCGGATCGAGCATCGACAATGCGCTGCTGTGGCCGTTGGGCTTGACCTTGTTGGGCTTTTCGCTGTTATTCGGGGCCATTGTGCTGATGCGGATGCGCCGGATCATCGCCGAAAACCGCGTTGCGGCACGCCTCAGGCGGCTCGCCGACGACGAAGCATAGGGCCGGATAATCATGCCGGGGGGACGGGACGAGTGACGGGGGTCATAAGCGGGGACGGGCAATGGGCCTATGTCGCGGCAGCCTATGCGCTGACGCTGGTGCTGACCGGCGGGGTGCTGTGGCAAAGCTGGCGGTCGATGCGCAGGGCCGAGCGGCGGAGCGATGCGCTGCGTAAGGACCGGGGATGAAAGCCAAGCATCAACGACTGATTCTGGCCGCGGTGGCCTTGAGCGGCGTGGCCGGCGCGGGCGTGCTGGGCGCGAGCGCGCTGCGTGACGAAGCCGCCTATTTCCGCACGCCGGTGGAGGTTCAGGACGGCAGGACTGTCGTCGGCGAACCGATGCGGCTGGGCGGCATGGTCGCGGCAGGCAGCATCAGCAAATTGTCCGACGGCCTGACGATCCGCTTCGTCGCGACCGACGGCAAGGCGTCGGTGCCGGTCGAATATACCGGCATCGTCCCCGACCTGTTCGGTGAGGAATCGGGCATGGTCGCCGACGGCCGGATGCGCGCCGACGGCACCTTCGTCGCCGACCGCATCCTGGCCAAGCACGACGAACGCTATATGCCGCCGCAGATGGGCGACATGCCCAAGGATGCGGGCAAGGCGGCGCCGAAGGCATGATGTTTATCCCCGTTCAGTCAACGCGAGCGACGCGAAGCAATGTCCCGCCGCCGGCCGAAAACAATGATGGCTGGAGATTGTTTCGACGCTTCGATCTTCGCAATAACGGGGTTGTGATTAGATGATCGCCGAACTGGGTCTGGCCCTGCTCTGGATCGCGGCGGCGCTTGCCTGTCTGTCGCTGGTGGCGGGCATCCTCTTTCTGCGCGGCGGGCCGAAGGATCTGGCGACGCTGATCCGCCCGGCCAGCGTCGCGCAGGGGGTGCTGACGACCCTGTCCTTCGGCCTTCTGATCGCGCTGTTCGTCCGGTCCGACATGTCGGTCGAACTGGTCGCGCGCAACAGCAACAGCCTGAAACCGATGATATTCAAGATCGCCGGGACATGGGGCAATCACGAAGGGTCGATGCTGCTCTGGCTGATGATTCTGTGCCTGTCCGGGGCGCTGATCGCGCTGATCGAGAAAAGATTGCGCGAGGATACGCTGGTCGCGACGCTGTCGGCGCAGGCGGCGCTCAGCCTGGGTTTCTTCGCCTTCCTGCTCTTTTCGTCAAACCCGTTCAACCGCTTGCCCGTGGCGCCGCCCGACGGGCAGGGGCTCAATCCGCTGCTCCAGGACATCGGTCTCGCCTTCCATCCGCCGACGCTTTATGTCGGCTATGTCGGCTTGTCGGTTGCCTTCAGCTTCGCGGTCGGCGCGCTGGTGACGCGCGAAATCGGCCCGGCCTTTGCCCGCGCGATGCGCCCCTGGGTGCTGGGAAGCTGGATTTTCCTGACTCTGGGGATCACCGCAGGCAGTTACTGGGCCTATTATGAACTGGGCTGGGGGGGCTGGTGGTTCTGGGATCCGGTGGAGAATGTGTCGCTGGTTCCCTGGCTGGCGGGCGCCGCGCTGCTGCACTCGGTTGCGGTGACGGCGACGCGCAACGCGCTGCGCGCCTGGACGGTCATGCTGGCAGTGATCGGCTTTTCCATGTCGATGGTCGGCACTTTCATCGTGCGGTCGGGGCTGCTCACCAGCGTCCACAGCTTTGCCGTCGATCCCGAGCGTGGCACCTTTCTGCTCGTCCTGATGGCGATCTATATCGGCGGGGCGCTGACGTTGTTCGCGCTGCGCGCCGGGGCGGTCGCGGAGGGCAAGAAGTTCGCGCTGCTGAGCCGCGAGGGGTCGCTGGTGATCAACAATCTGCTGCTGACGACGATCCTGGCGCTCGTGCTGCTCGGCACCCTCTATCCGATCGTCGCCGAGGCGATGGGGGAGAAGATTTCGGTCGGGCCGCCCTATTACAACAAGGTCGCGGGGCCGCTGGCGCTGATCCTGTGCCTCGTCATGGTCGCCGGGCCGCTGCTCAGCTGGCGCAAGGACGACGGCAAGAAGCTATGGTCGCGCCTGCCCGCCGCGGCGCTGGCCGGCGCGGTCGTGCTGGTGCTGCTGGTCGTCGCGGGGGGCAAGGTCGGCATCCTGCCGTTGCTGGGCATGACGGTCGCCGCGATCGTCGCCGTCGCCAGCATCGCGCCGCTGTGGGGGCGCAACCTGCGCCGCACGCCGCTGCCGACCTGGGGCATGGTCATCGCCCATTTCGGCGTCGCCGTGGCGCTGGCGGGCATGGGTGCCGAAAGCGCCTTCATCAAGGAACGGCTGGTCGCTGCGGCACCGGGCGATGGGGTGAAGGTCGATGATTTCACGGTGCGCTTCGTCGGCGTGAAGCCGGTTGCCGGACCCAATTACACGGCTTTGGAGGCGACGTTGGTCGCGACGACGCCCGGCGGGGGTTCCTTTACGCTGAAACCCGAATCGCGCATGTTCCCCGGCCTGATGGGAACCGCGCCGACCGAAACCAACGAGGCCGCGTTGCTGACCCGGCCGGGCGGGCAGCTTTACGCCGTGCTGGGGCAGCCCGTTCCCGGCGCGGCGGGCGGGCCCGATCGCTACCAGCTGCGCCTGTGGTGGAAGCCGCTGGTGTGGTGGATATGGCTGGGCGGCGGCCTGATCGCGCTGGGCGCGGCGCTGTCGATGCTGGGCCGTGCGCAGCTGCTGACCATCTGGCGCGCCCGGCGAGCACGCAAGGCCGGGGAGCGGTTCGCATGAAGCGCCGCTGGGTCCTGTTCGTGCCGCTGGCGATCATGGGGCTGCTGTTCGGCGCCTTTATCTATCGCCTGACGACGCCGGCCGAGACGCTGATCCAGTCGCAATGGATCGATAAGCCGATGCCGCTGTTCGACCTGCCGCCCGCGACCCCCGGCGTGGCGGGGTTGAAGAGCAGCCAGCTTGCCGACGGGCGGCCGCGACTGGTCAATGTGTTCGCCAGCTGGTGCATCCCGTGCCGCGCCGAAGCGCCGCAACTCGAGGCGCTGAAAGCGGCGGGCGTTCCGATCGACGGCATCGCGATCCGCGACCGGCCGGACGATGTCGCGATGTTCCTGCGCGAATATGGCAATCCCTTCGACCGGATCGGCGCCGACATGCAGAGCAGCGTCCAGATCGCGCTGGGATCCTCGGGCGTCCCCGAAACCTTCCTGATCGACGGCAAGGGGATCATCCGCGAGCAGATTCAGGGCATCATCACCGCCGATCAGGTGCCGGAGATCGTCGCCAAGCTGGAGGCGATGCAGTGATGAGACGGTTGGATGTCCGGGGGGGGCGCCTCCCCGCGAAGGCCATGATCCCGCGCCTTATAGGGCGCGCGCCCCGATGGGCCGCTATGAACCGCCGCCTTCGCGGGGGCGCTCTGTTGTTTCTGGCGATATTCATGATGGCGCCCGTTAACGCGCAGGACCGGCTACCGCCGGCGCCCTATGCCTATCAGCAGCTCAATGATCCCGTGAAGGAAGCCCAGGCCAAGGCGCTGATGGAAACGCTGCGCTGTCTGGTCTGTCAGGGTCAGTCGATCGCCGATAGCGACGCGCCGCTGGCCGGCGACATGCGGCACGAGGTGCGGGCCAAGATCGCGGCCGGGGAAACGCCGGATGCCATCCGCAGCTGGCTGGTCGCGCGCTATGGCAATTGGGTGACCTATGATCCGCCGCTCGACGCGGCGACCGCTTTTCTGTGGCTTGGGCCGCTGTTGTTTCTGGCTGTCGGCGGCTGGCTGGCATTCGGGCGCTTTCGGCGGTCCGATGCGGAACTGGAGGGCGAGGCATGATCTGGCTGTTAGTGATCGTGGCGGCCATTCTGACCCTCGGCGGGATGATGGGACTGGGCCGCCTCCCCGCCGCGGTGCGGCCGCTGGCCGGCGCGGCGGTGATGCTGGGGTTGGCGGGCTATGCGCTGCAGGGCAGCCCGTCGCTGGCGGGCAAGCCCGTCGCGCCGACCGCCGAACCCGAAGGCTTTGGCGAAGCGATCACCGACCGGCAGCAGGGCATGGCCGATCGCTTCGGTCCCGCGGCACAGTGGATCGGCATGTCGGACGGGTTCATGCGGACCGGCAAGACCGCGCTGGCGGCACAGACGCTGGAAAAGGGGCTGATCAAATATCCCGACAACGTCGACCTGTGGGTCGGTCTGGGCAATGCCCTGGTGGCGCATGGCGGCGGCGTGATGTCGCCCGCCGCGGCGTTGGCGTTCGACGAGGCGGCGAAGCGCGATCCGTCACATCCCGCGCCCCCCTTTTTCGCTGGTCTGGCGCTGGCGCAGAGCGGCGACCTGAAGGGTGCGGAGGCGGTGTGGAGCGAATTGCTGGCCCGCAGTCCGGCCGAAGCGCCGTGGCGACCCGATCTGGAGATGCGGCTCGCCCAGATTCGACAGGCGCTGGGGCCGCAACTGCCGCCCGAACCGGCTGCGGGGTCCTGAAAATCAACGCTATCGCCGCCTTGCCGGCTCAGCTAAAGGCGCGCGAATGACTGCTGAGTCGCAACAGACGGCCGGTGGCGCGAGCGGCGCTGCCATTGCGGCCGCCGAAGGCCATCCCGGCCACGGACATCATGGCGACGGCAAGCTGAAGCTGGCCGTTGGCGCCGTCGGTGTCGTGTTCGGCGATATCGGCACCAGTCCGCTGTACGCGTTTCGTGAAACCTTTGCCGGGCATCACCGGATCGAAGCCGATCCGCTCCACGTTCATGGCGTGCTGAGCCTCGTGTTTTGGTCGATGATGCTGGTCGTCACCTTCAAATATGTGCTGACGATCATGAAAGCCGACAACAAGGGCGAAGGCGGCAGTCTGGCGCTGCTGGCATTGATCAGCCGCCAGTCGGGCGAGAAGCGATGGACCTGGCCGATCGTATTGCTGGGCGTGTTCGCCACCGCGCTCTTCTATGGCGACAGCATGATCACCCCCGCCATGTCGGTACTGTCGGCGACCGAGGGGCTGAGTTATGTCAACGAGGGGTTCCAGCCCTATATCGTGCCGATCGCGCTGGCGATCCTGATCGGTATATTCGCGATCCAGTCGCGCGGCACAGCCAAGGTCGGCGCCCTGTTCGGCCCGATCATGCTCTGTTATTTCCTGATGCTCGCCACTTTGGGCGTCATGCATATCGTCGGCAATCCATGGATCATCGTCGAAACGCTCAATCCACTGAATGCGCTTCGCTTCTTTTATCTTGATGGCTTTACCGCCTTCATCGCGCTGGGTGCCGTGGTGCTGGCGGTGACGGGCGCCGAGGCGCTCTATGCCGACATGGGGCATTTCGGGCGGGCGCCGATCGGGCTGAGTTGGATGTTCTTTGTGCTGCCCGCGCTGATGCTGAACTATATGGGGCAGGGCGCGATGGTGCTGGCGGGCGAGGTCGCGCCGACCGCGCAGTTGATCCAGGATCCCTTTTTCCAGATGATGCCCGACAGCTGGCGTATTCCGGTCGTCCTGTTGGCGTTGCTGGCGACGATCATCGCCAGTCAGGCCGTGATTTCGGGCGCCTTTTCGCTGACGCAGCAGGCGATCCAGCTGGGCTTCATCCCGCGTCTGCGCGTCGAACACACCAGCGCGTCGGCCGCCGGGCAAATCTATATCCCGCTCGTCAACTGGGGTTTGATGACGATGGTCATCCTCCTGGTTCTGGGTTTCGGATCCTCGAGCAATCTGGCGGCCGCCTATGGCATCGCGGTGACCGGTGCGATGTTCATCGACACCTGTCTGATGAGCGTGGTGCTGTTCAGCCTGTGGAAGTGGCCGGCGTGGAAGGCCCTGCCGGTGCTGGCGGTCTTCTTTGTCGTCGACATCGCCTATTTCGGTGCGAATCTGATCAAGGTCCCCGACGGCGGCTGGGTGCCGCTGGCCATCGGTTTGACGATCTTTACCATGCTGACCACCTGGTCGCGCGGCCGCAAGCTGATGCAACAGGAAATGGCCGAGGGCGCGATGCCGATACCGATCTTCGTCAAATCGGCCGCTAACAGCGCGACGCGCGTGCCCGGAACCGCGGTGTTCATGACCTCCAGCGCCGAGGGCGTGCCGCACGCGCTGCTCCACAATCTGAAGCACAACAAGGTTCTGCACGAACGCATCATCCTGCTGACGATCAAGATCGCCGACGTGCCCTTCGTGCCCGAAGCGAAGCTGTGCACGCTGGAGGATATGGGGCAGGGGTTTCATCGCGTCGTGCTGAACTACGGTTTCATGCAGCCCGTCGACGTGCCCGAGGCCCTGAAGCGCGTCACGGCGTGCGGCGGCGAGTTCAAGATGATCGAGACGAGTTTCTTCCTGTCGCGCCAGACACTGATCGCGGCGAGCAAGCCGGGCATGCCGATCTGGCGCGAAAAGCTGTTCGCGTGGATGCTGCGCAATTCGGAAAGCGCGATGGAATATTTCCGCCTGCCCACCAATCGCGTGGTCGAACTGGGCAGTCAGGTCGCCATTTGATCCGATCCGGAATGGATCATTCTTCTCGCGTGGCCGAATTTAGCATTTGAACTTGATCCATCGTCTTGCGATGCCGTGACGATGAAGGCCTGCACCGACGATGCGTTGATCATGCCCGTTCGTCCGGAACCCTTCGCGTTGCTGATCGATCCGGCAGTGGCCGGCCTTTCGGCGACCGATATCGAAAGGGCGCTGCGTCACATGGGATTCCGGCCCGAGACGATCGATGATGAAACGATCCGGGATGGGAAGGACGCCGCAGCCGACATGAACCGCGGGCCGGTTTTCCGGCTTTGGTTCGGCGAACTGGTGCTGCGCGCCGGGGCGGCGTCTGACATGGCGCTCGACCTGCTCGATCCGTCGCGGCCCGAAATCAGCCTGTTGGCGTCCAGCCTGACCCCAGAATGGCGTGACGAGGGTCGATGCTGGATGTTCGTGCCCGAAAGCGCCGAAAGCGCCGAAAGCGCCGGCGTCGGCGCACCGCCGCTGGCGCCGCGGCGCGACCTGTTCAAGATGATGTTGATGCTGATCGATCTGTTCGACGCCACGCATCTGTTCTGGATGCCCGCGCGGCTGTGGTCGGATGCGGCCCAGTTTCGCACCGCCATCGCCGAGATGGCGGCGAGCGGGATGCCGCCGGTGCTGCACCTCGTCGCCTTTCGCCGTCATGAAGCGGACGGGATGCCGGTGCTGCGCACGCGCGGTTTGGCGAGCGTGACGGGACAGGAATTGGAAAGCCCGATTCCGGACGGGTGGACGGTCGCCGGCATGGTGCGGCGGCTGGCGCGGCTAGCACTCGATATGATGATGAATGGCCCGATCACGCGGTCCGACCGGATGCTCGGGCTGGAACCGGGGGAATGGGTCCGGCTGGAACCGCAGCGGGTCGGCGAAGGCGGCGGCGGGGCGGTCGGCGAAGGGACGGGCCACGAGGATATGGGTGGCCATGGGACGGGCGGGCGCGTCCGCGTCGAGTTCGGCCGCGATTGATGCCGTGTCGGCGCGGCTGGCAGGGCGCCCCGCCCCCACGACCGGGTTTCCAGCGCCATCACCTGATCCCCGTCGCCGTGGTGCGCCGGGCGCAAATGGCGGCGATGTTCGAAGACCTGGGCGGCGACGGCTTTGACCTCAATGATTTCGGCTGCAACGGACTTCAGCTTCCGGCGTGCGAGCGGGCGGCGCTATGTAGCGGTCATGCCCTGCATCGCGGGCCGCACAGCGCCTATAACGACGTGATCGCCGCGCGGGTCGAGATGATCCGCAGCCATTTTGCTCGGACCGGCGACCGGCGTGTGGCACGGCGCACCGCGATCGTTCGGCTACGTCTTTTGCAGGACACGATGCGTCGCGCGCTGACCGACCGTCATGGGCGGGCGTTCTGGCTGAACCGCCGCGATCCGATGCGCCTCTTTGCCGATCGCCCCTATCTGGACACGGCGATCGATCATCTGTTCGGCGTGGCGGGCTGACGCCGCCGTTACAGCCTGACTTTCGCCTGAAGCTCGGCGTATGCGTCGCGATATTGCGCCTGAAGTTCGGCGACGAATCCGGCGACGGGGCGGACTCCCCCGATGGCGCCGACGCCCTGACCAGACCCCCAGATATCCTTCCACGCCTTGGCGCCGGTATTGCCGCCCGAGCCAAAGTCCATCGTTTTGAGGTCGCCCTTCGGCAGGTTGTCGGGATCGAGCCCCGCCGTCACGATCGAGCCGCGTAGATAATTGCCGTGCACCCCGGTAAACAGGTCCGAATATACGATGTCGCCGGCGCGGCTGTCGACGATCCCCTGCTTGTACCCGTCCACGGCGTTCGCCTCCTGCGTCGCGATGAAGGCACTGCCCATATAGGCAAGGTCGGCGCCGCACGCCTGTGCTGCCAAGATGGATCGGCCGTGCGCGATCGCGCCAGACAGCGCGACCGGGCCGTCGAACCATGCGCGGATTTCCTGCACCAGCGCGAAGGGCGACTGGACGCCGGCATGGCCGCCCGCGCCGGCCGCCACGGGGATCAGGCCGTCGGCGCCCTTTTCGACCGCCTTGCGCGCGAACCGGTCGTCGATGACGTCATGCAACGTGATGCCGCCCCAGCCGTGCACCGCCTGATTGAGCTCCTCGCGCGCGCCGAGCGAGGTAATGGTGATTGGCACCTCCCACTTTTCGCAGGTCGCGATATCTTGTTCCAGCCGGTCGTTCGATCGGTGGACGATCTGATTGACGGCGTACGGCGCCGATGGCTGATCGGGATTGTCACGGTCCCACGTCGCCAGTTCTTCCGTGATCCGGTGAAGCCATTCGTCGAGCAGCGATTGCGGTCGCGCGTTAAGCGCCGGAAAGCTGCCGACCACGCCCGCTTTGCACTGGGCGATGACCAGCTCGGGCCCCGATACGATGAACAGAGGCGAGCCGATGACGGGCAGGCGCAGGCGGTCGAAAATCGGGGGCAGGGCCATGAATCACTCTCTCCGGTTGCGATTTGCAATTGACCTTAACGTAAGCGGAAAGCCTTGCAAGCGGAGATGAGCCCCATCAGGCGGCGATTTTCTCGCGCCTGGCGACCCGCAAGTCCTGCACGGGCGGCAGGCCGAACATGCGGCGATATTCGCGGTTGAACTGCTGCACGCTTTCATAGCCGACGGTGAAGGCCGCGTTGCTCGCATTGGCGCCTTCGGCCAGCATCAGGCGGCGCGCCTCGATCAGCCGCAGATGCTTCTGGAACTGCAGCGGCGAAAGCGAGGTGATGGCCTTGAAATGCTGGTGAAAGGAGGAAAGCGACATGCCGGCGGCGGCGGCGAGGTCCTCGACCGGCAAGGGGCGCGGATAGTCGCTGCGCAGGATCGCCACCGCGCGCGCGATGCGTAACGCATGCCCGTCGGGCCAGCCGAGGCGGCGGATCGCCGCGCCGTGACGCCCCGCCAGCAGCCAGTAATGCAGTTCTCGCACCAGTTGCCCCTGCAGCACCGGGAGCGAGGCCGGTCGGTCGAGCAGGCGGATGAGCCGCGTGGCGGCGTCGGCAACCTCGGCATCGGTGGCGTCGGTCCGCACCGGCGCTTCGTCGTCGGTCCCCCCGGCCTCCATCTCCGCCGACAGGTCGGCGATGACCGCCGGCCGAAGTTCGAGGACACAGGAATAATAGGGCACCGCGATGCTGGCCCGGGTGATCTGACTGACCGTCGGAACATCGGCGGTGATCAGCAGCGATTCACCAGCGCCGAATGCATAGCCGCGCGTCCCCATGGTGACATGCTTCGCCCCTTGCGCGACGAGCGCCACGAGCGGGCGAGAGATCGCATAGTCGAGATCGCCGGGGGCGAGGGCGCGAATGGTCGAGAGGCCTGCGATCGGCGTCGCGGCGATGCCATACGCATCGACATGCGCGTCGGTGTACCGGCGAAGGGTGTCGAGGAAGGCGGTCATGGCCGCTTATAACGCAGATCGTGGCGCATTGCACCTGTTCTGGAGAATCAGGCAAAGAAATGGGAGGGATCGGCAACCTGGCGGTTCGGTTCGTCCTCATAAGGAGCAGGCAATCAAGCCAAGGAGTGAAGACCATGACCAAGATCAGCCTCATCACCGGTGCCAGCCGCGGTCTCGGCCGCAATATGGCGCTCAGCATCGCGCGCCGTGGCGGTGATGTCATCCTGACTTATCACAGCAACGCCGATGCCGCAGACGCGGTCGTCGCCGAAATTCGCGCGATGGGCGGCCACGCGGTTGCGCTGCGCCTCGACACTGGTGACGTCGCCGCTTTCCCGGCATTCGCGGATGATCTGACAAAGATTCTTCGGGATGAATGGCAGCGGAGCAGCTTTGATCATCTGGTGAACAATGCCGGACATGGCGACTATGCCTTGATCGGTGAGACGAGTGAGGCGCAGTTCGACCTGCTGGTCGACGTGCATTTCAAGGGCGTCTATTTCCTGACCCAGACGCTGTTGCCGATGATCGCCGACGGCGGCAGAATCGTGAATCTGTCGTCGGGGCTGACGCGTATTTCCTACCCCGGCTATGCCGCCTACGCCGCCGTCAAGGGCGCGATCGAGGTGGTGACACGCTATCTGGCCAAGGAGCTGGGCAGCCGCGGCATCGCGGTGAACACGGTGGCGCCGGGCGCGATCGAGACCGATTTCGGTGGTGGCGCGGTGCGTGACAATCCCCAGCTGAACGATCAGTTCGCGGCGATGACGGCGCTCGGCCGGGTCGGACTGCCCGACGATATTGGGCCGATGGTGGCGAGCCTGCTGTCGGAGGACAATCGCTGGGTCACGGCGCAGCGGATCGAGGTGTCGGGCGGTCAGGGCATCTGACGCACCGCGACCCTGCCGGTCACGCCAAGAGGGTGTCGGGCCATCCCCGCACCCTTTGCGTGCTTGATCCTCAATCTTGCCAGGCGACGCGGTAAAGATCGGTCCGGCGATCCGCGAGGTTGCGGACCGCGCCGCCGGTGCGCGCCCGGACCAGGGCGGCGAGCGACAGGTCGGCGATCGCCATGCCTTCGCTGTTCGGCGTGACCTCGGCCGCGATCCCGTCGCGCGCGAAGGACATGTCCGACGGGGTGAGGATCGCGCTTTCGGCGTGGTGGATGTCCATGTTGACGACGTTCGGCAGGTTGCCGGTGACGCCGGCGGTCACGACATAGCATTGATTTTCCACCGCCCGAGCGGCGCAGCAATAGCGCACCCGCAAATGGCCGCGCCGATCGTCGGTGCAATAAGGGACGAGGAGCAACCCCGCCCCCTGATCGACGAGGCGGCGGGCGAGTTCGGGAAATTCGCTGTCGTAGCAAATCATTACGCCGATCGGCCCGCAGTCGGTTTCGACGACATCGGCGTCGCGCACTGTGCCCCCCTCGATTCCCCAGGCGTCGCGTTCGGACGGGGTGGGGTGCAGCTTGTCGCGATGGTGTACGCCGCCGTCGCGCAGGAAGATGTGGCAGCGGTTGCGCATCGCCCCGGTTTCGATCCGGACCGGATGCGACCCGCCGACGATGTTAATGCGATACCGCGTGGCAAGGTCCGCCATGAAGGCGGTGAAACGCGGCGTGAACGCGTCGATCGATGCCATCGCTTCGGCAGCGGGAAGGCGCACGCCGGACGACAGGAACTGCATTGGAAAGAGTTCGGGAAAAGTGATGAAATCGCAGCCATAATCGGATGCGGAGAGGATGAAATATTCGACTTGGCGTTCGACGTCATCGGGCCCCGATACCCCGCGTAGGCCATATTGGACGGCGGCGACGCGGACGGTGTCGGGGAACATGGTCATGGCGCGCTTCTAGGTCGCGGAGCCGTCCCATGTAAATATGCCTCGCCGCTTCGTAGAGGCGGCGGTGACGATCGGGTGGTAGTCAGCCGCCGGCTGGCCCTGAACGTCAGATAGCCGAGGGCGAGCATGAAGAGCAGCAGCGCCGCCTGCGCCGCCGCGGAGGGCGGTTCGTTGCCGTTGGGAGCAATGGCATTGAGCGCGGGTACCTTCAGGAAGGATTGCACGATCAGCACGAACAGGTTGAGCCACAGGCTGAGCGTCGCCGCGACGGCATAGATGGGCGCCGCGCGGCCCGCGAGCTTGCGTCCGTACCACGCCCATATGGCGACCGCGAGGATCAGCGTCGAGAGGGTGCCGACGCCGAGCGCTGGGGTGAAGGCCACGATCGGGAAGAGGAAGCCGGTCAGGCTGGTGAGGAGCGTGAACCACAGGAATACGCCCATGGTGCGCGGCAGGATGCGCCCGCGCGCGAAGGCGGGGAGGGCGATCAGGCCGGCGAGGATGCTGACGAGGCTGATCGCGACGTGTAGCAGGGTGAACTGGGGAATGGTCAATCCGAGGATCATGGCCGGGCTCCTTGAAAAAGGCGGACTGTGGACGAAGTGGGAGGCGCGGCCAGGTTGACCGCGCCCTCTGTTCGTCAGCCGTTGATGAAATCCAACAGGTCGGCGTTGAACCGGTCCTGATGGGTTGCGGCGAGGCCGTGGTCGGCGCCTTCGTACACCTTGAGCACCGCCTGCTTGACGATCTTCACCGTCGCATGGGCGGAGGCATCGATGGGCACGATCTGGTCGTCGCTGCCGTGCAGCACCAGCGTCGGAACGTCGAACTTCCGGAGGTCTTCGTTGAAGTCGCTTTCCGAAAAGGCCCGGATGCTGTCGAGTTCGCCCTTCAGGCCGCCCATCATCCCCTGCCGCACGAAATCGTCACGCAGCGCCTCGCTGACCACCGCGCCGTCGCGGTTATAGCCGTAGAAGGGGATGGTCAAATCCTTGAAGAACTGTGCCCGGTTGTCGAACGTGCCTTTGCGGATGTCGTCGAAGACATCGATCGGCAGGCCGCCCGGATTGGCTTCGGTCTTGAGCATCAGCGGCGGAACCGCGCCGATCAGTGCGACCTTCGCAACGCGCGCGGTGCCGTGGCGGCCGATATAGCGGGTGACTTCGCCGCCGCCGGTCGAGTGACCGACGAGGATGACGTGGCGCAGGTCGAGCTGTTCGATCAGTTCGGCCAAGTCGTCGGCATATTGATCCATATTGTTGTTTTCCCAGACCTGATCCGAACGGCCGTGGCTGCGGCGGTCGTGGGCGATGGTGCGGAAGCCCTGGTTCGC
>QFPJ01000011.1 GCA_003241685.1 Sphingopyxis macrogoltabida | reverse complement strand
GAAGCCGCCATATGGGAACGCATCGTGAATCTGGAAAACATCGGAAAATCGGCTACGAAGCTGGCTGTTTTTAACGGTTGTGTTCAACTGTCGGTTAATTTTACACTCATAATCCATGCAGGCCGGGGATGACCACCCCGCGTCGGGGGAGTAAGCATCTGTTATGACGCAAATGATCCAGCCGGTGATCCTGTGCGGCGGCGCCGGAACGCGGCTCTGGCCCGAATCGCGCGGGCTGCGCGCGAAGCAGTTCCTGACGCTGGCGGGGCCCGACAGCCTGTTGCGCCAGACGCTGGCGCGCACCCCCGCCGGGCCGCATTTCCTGCCGCCCGCCATCCTGTGCGGCGACGCGCATGTCGGCCCGGTGCGCGACCAGGCCGGCGCCGGCCAAGCATCGCTGATCGTCGAACCCGCGCCGCGCGGCACCGCCGCCGCCATTGCCCTCGCGGTCGCGCGCGCCGATGCCGACGCGCTGCTGCTGGTCATGCCCAGCGATCATGTCATCGCCGACGTCGCGGCGTTTCATGCCGCCATCGGGCGGGGTGTACGGCTGGCGCAGCAGGGCTGGATCGTCACGTTCGGCATCACCCCCGACCGGCCCGAAACGGGCTTCGGCTATATCGCCGCGGGTGCCGCGCTTGGCGAGGATGGCTTTGCCGTCGAACGGTTCGTCGAAAAGCCGCCGCTGGACGCAGCCAGGGCGATGCTGGCGGCCGGCACATATAATTGGAATGCCGGAATATTCCTGTTCCGCGCCGGCCGGATGCGCGACGCCATGCTGACGCACTGCCGGGCGATCTTCGAAGCGGCGGATGCGGCGGTACGCGGCGCGACGATCGACGGCGATGCGCTTTACGCCGACGCTTCGGCCTTCGCGGCCGCGCCCGCCGATTCGATCGATTATGCGGTGATGGAAAAGGACGACCGGGTCGCCGTCGTGCCCGCCGCGATCGGCTGGTCCGACGTCGGCAGCTGGCAGGCGGTACACGCCCTGTCGGACCAGCGGGACGATGCGGGCAATGTGGCGAACGGCGATGTTTTCCTGCACGACAGCCACGGCAATCTGGTTCGCGCCGGCGGCCGCCGCGTCGCGCTTGTCGGGGTCGACGACATGGCGGTCATCATCGACGGCGACGATATCCTGATCATGCCGCTCGACCGATCGCAGGACGTGCGCGCAGCGGCAAAGGCGCGCGAGGGCTGAACCCCGGCGTCAGATTTCGACGATGTGCACGCGGTTCCGCCCGCCCTGTTTTGCCTGATAAAGCGCCTCGTCGCACCGCGCGAACAGGCTTTCCGGCGCAATATCGGCGAGTTCCAGCGCGACGGCGCAACCGCAGCTGACGGTCAGATGCGCCGCCACCGGCGAAGCGGGATGCGGCATGGCCAGCCGCGCCAGTTCCGCGCCGATGCGGTTCAGCACCGCGGACGGGTCGGAAACGCCCGGCAGCAGCAGCACGAATTCCTCGCCGCCATAGCGCGCGACCAGATCATAGGGCCGCCGGGCGATCAGCGACAGGATGTCGGCGACGCTGGTCAGGGCGACGTCGCCCGCCAGATGGCCCAGCGCGTCGTTATACCCCTTGAAATGATCGATATCGATCAGCGCCACCGCCAGGGGTTCGCCGGTGCGCGTGGCATGCAGGCACGCCTTTTTCAGCTCTTCGTCCAGCCGCCGCCGGTTGGCGACCCCGGTCAGTGCGTCTTCGCGCGACTGCCGCTGCAAATTCGCCTCCGCAAACCAGGATTCGGTGATGTCGACGACGAAGCCGACCGCGCGAACGGGCTGACCCTCCGCATCGGTGACCAGCGACGCCGCCGACCGCACCCACCGGATGCGGCCATCGGGGCGCAGGATGCGGAAGGTGATGCCATAGTCGCGCCGATTGTCGGTGCCCTGCACCGCCGACGCCTCTACCTTGGTGGCCCGTTCGGCATCTTCGGGGTGAATGAAGGATCGAAAATCGGCGATCCGCTCGATTGGCCGCGCCGGATCGCGGCCCATGATCCGATGCCATTGCTCGTCACAGTGCAGCCGGTCGGCGGCGATGTCATAATCCCATATGCCCAGCCCGCCCACGCGGGCCGCAATCGCCAGCCGTTCGTTCGCCGCCGTCAGGTCGGCGGTGCGGCGATCGACCCTGGCTTCCAGTTCGCTGTTCGCCTGTTCGTAACGGCTCATGTCGCGGGCCAGGCCCAGGAACAGCTTGCGCCCGTCGACTTCGCGGCACGTCAGACTGACATCGACGGGAAAGGTCGACCCGTCCTTGCGAAGCGCGACCTGACGAAAATTCATCGCCATGCCCACCGGCGCCAGGCGCCATTGTTCGAGATTGTCCGCCGGACCGGCCCCAACGGAAATGTCGTTGATGGACAGGCCCAGCAATTCGTCGCGCGAATAGCCGAGGTCGGCGCATGACCGCGCGTTCGCATCGACGAATCGCCCTCGTTCGTCGTGGACGAAAAATCCGTCTGGAACACTTTCGAGCAAGGCTCGAAAGCCTTCGGCACTGATATTGTTCAAGGTCGCCCCAGGAATTTGTTCGAGATGCCCATGATCGCAGCTTTTTGCGCGCCGTGCCAGCGCGAAGACGCGCCTATCCCGTTCCGGCACGGTCCGGCGTCAATCGCCCGCGAAATCGAAGGCGGACACGCCGCGCTCGCCATCCCGAAACCGCAGCGCGCGGCCGATCGGGGGCGCCGAACGCTGGACGCAGCCGGTACGGGTGCAGCGCCGGCATCCCAGCCCGATCGGCGTCGTCGCCCCGCGCATCAGGTCGATTCCGCGCGCGGCGATCAACGGCGCCGCGACCTTCGCGTCGACCCCGACGCATACGGCGAAGCGCGCCGGCGTTCCGCTGCCCGTCGCGCCCGGCGCGGCGACGGTGCGGCTCTGCGTGAACCAGCGCGATCCGTCCTCCAGTTCGAGCAGGTCGGGCACCGCCTCCCCCGGACGGGCGAAGGCTTCGTGAATCGCCCACAGCGGACAGCGCACGTCGCCATCGACCAGCGGCGACTGGCTGGCGCCGGCATAACGCTTGGACGCCTGTCCCGAGCGGTCGATCCGCAGCATGAAGAAAGGCAGGCCGCGTGCCCCGACGCGCTGAAGCGTCGTCAGGCGATGCGCCACCTGCTCATATCCGGCCCCGAACCGGCGTTGCAGCAACAGCAGATCATATCCCGTCGCGTCGCAGGCGCGCAGAAAACGGCCATAGGGCATCATCAGCGCCGCCGCGAAATACTGGATCAGGTGCCGCTCGAACAGCCGGGCCGAGGATGCCTCGGTGAACTCCGCACCGGCGACCAGCGCGTCGATCTCTCCCTTCGCCTCGATCTGCGCCAGCGTCGCCGCCGCCTGAAACGTCCGCGACGCCGGGCGCAGCAATTCGTTCAGCATCAACTGCCGGGCGTGCCAGTCGAGCCAGCGCAGCCGGTCGGGCATGACATCGGCGGGCAGGATGCGGATGCCCAGTTGATGCCGCGTGCGCAGCCGTTCCGAAATCGTGCCGTACAGGTCGCCGCCCGCCAGTCGCAACTCGTCGGCCAGTTCCTCGGCGCGGGCGTCGAGATCGGGAAAATGGTTGCGCCATTTCTCGATCGCGCGGCGGACCGCGTCGACTTCGGGGGCTTCGGTCGGTCCGGGCGCGGTCCCGTCGCCCGCCTTGTCGAACAGCCGGGCAAAGGCGACGGCGGTCGCCGGGGCGACCTGCAGCCATTGCTCGACATCCTGCGCGTTGATGCCCAGGTCGGCGAAGCGGGGGTCCGCCAGGCGGCGGCGCAGGCCGGCAAGCCCGCCGGGAACCTCGTCCGCGCCCAGCGTCGCCGCGTCGAAACCGAAACGCTCGGCAAGCCGCACGATCACCGTGGCCGACAACGGCCGCTGGCCATGTTCGATCAGGTTGAGATAGGATGGCGAGATATCGAGCGCGTCGGCCATCGCGGCCTGCGTCATGCCCGCGTCGCGGCGGACCTTGCGCACGGCGGGCCCTGCAAAGACGCGATGCTCGGCCATGTATGTAACTTTCTTTACTAATTTACACGAGATAATGCACTTAATCGCGAATATTCACAAGAATTATTGACAAACCTTTTCACTTCGCCCGGCCACCGCGCCAGAGAGGGAGCATCTCCTCCAGCGAAGGAACAGGATCATGAGCTACACTGAAGACATGGCGCAGGCCGGCCGCCTCATCCGCGATTACGACGGCACCTGGGACGGGATCAGCGGCGAAAGCGTCGCCCGCATGCGCGCTCAGAACAAGTTCCGCACCGGCATCGACATCGCCCGCTACACCGCACGCATCATGCGCGCCGACATGGCCGCCTATGATGCCGATCCCGCGAACTACACCCAGTCGCTCGGCTGCTGGCACGGCTTCATCGCGCAGCAGAAGATGATCTCGATCAAGAAGCATTTCGGGACCGTCAAGGGCCGCTACATCTACCTCTCCGGCTGGATGATCGCCGCGCTGCGCAGCGAATTCGGCCCGCTGCCCGACCAGTCGATGCACGAAAAGACCAGCGTTCCCGCGCTGATCGAGGAAATCTACACCTTCCTGCGCCAGGCGGACGCCCGCGAACTCGGCATGCTGTTCCGCGATCTCGACGCCGCGCGCGCCGAGGGCGACGAGCTGAAGGCCAAGCAGGTTCAGGCCGCGATCGACAATCATGAAACGCATGTTGTGCCGATCATCGCCGACATCGACGCGGGCTTCGGCAATGCCGAGGCGACCTATCTGCTCGCCAAGAAGATGATCGAAGCCGGCGCCTGCGCGCTCCAGATCGAAAATCAAGTGTCGGACGAAAAGCAGTGCGGCCACCAGGACGGCAAGGTCACCGTGCCGCACGAGGATTTCATCGCCAAGATCCGCGCCTGCCGCTATGCCTTCATGGAACTGGGCGTCGAGGACGGCATCATCGTGACGCGCACCGACAGCCTCGGCGCGGGCCTGACCAAGCAGATCGCTTTTTCGAAGGAACCCGGCGACCTTGGCGACCAGTATAACAGCTTCCTCGATTGCGAAGAGGTCGAGGGCGCTGGCAATCCCGGCGACGTCCTGATCAACCGCGACGGCAAGCTGATGCGCCCGAAGCGCCTGCCCTCGAACCTCTATCAGTTCCGGCCCGGAACCGGCGAGGATCGCTGCGTGATGGATTGCATCGCGTCGCTTCAGAACGGCGCCGACCTGCTGTGGATCGAAACCGAAAAGCCGCACATCGAACAGATTGCCGGCATGGTCGACCGCATCCGCGAAGTCGTTCCCAACGCGAAGCTCGCCTACAATAATTCGCCCAGCTTCAACTGGACGCTGAACTTCCGCCAGCAGGTGTTCGATGCCTGGGAGAAGGAGGGCAAGGACGTCAGCGCCTATGACCGCGCCAAGCTGATGAGCGCCGATTACGACGCGACCGAACTCAGCGCGGAAGCCGACGACCGCATCCGCACCTTCCAGCGCGACGCGGCGAAGCGGGCGGGCATCTTCCACCATCTGATCACGCTGCCGACCTATCACACCGCCGCGCTGTCGACCGACAATCTGGCGAAGGAATATTTCGGCGAACAGGGCATGCTCGGCTATGTCGCCGGCGTCCAGCGCAAGGAAATCCGCCAGGGCATCGCCTGCGTGAAGCACCAGAATATGTCGGGCAGCGACATCGGCGACGACCATAAGGAATATTTCGCCGGCGAAGCCGCGCTGAAGGCCGCGGGCAAGGACAACACGATGAACCAGTTCGCCGCCTGATACGAGTTCGGCGCGAGGGGCTCCGTTGCACCCCTCGCGCCAACCTTTTTGGCGCGGGGCACCTTGCACAACCGTTCCCCGCGCCATCCGGTCTTTCCTGGGGAGGAAAGCCTGTCCGTCGGAAGCCATTCGGCCTCCGGCGGACATTTTTGTGCGCCCGAAGGCGCAATTGATATAAAATACAGCCCTTTTCGCTTGCCGGAGAACCGGCCGGAGTGCATCGTCCCCGCAAACAAGAAAAACTCTCCCAAGGCTCCTTTCGATGAACGATACCCGGCTCAAGCTGATGGAAGCCATCGCGCGCCGCCGCAAGATTACCGCCGACTACAACGGCACCCGCATGACGCTGGCCCCGCACCTCATGTTCGAGCGGCACGGCGCGCTGTTCGTCAGCGCGCTCAACCTCGACAAGAATTGGCGGAGCGACGACGAACGCCGTCTTGGCCATTTCAAGCTCGACGGCCTCGGCGCGCCGCGGATCGAGGAGGAAGAGTTCGATCCTCTGCCGTCCTTCGAACCGCTGGCGCCGCGCGACGACGACACGGTGCTGCTCGCCATCTGAGTGCGCGGGAGCGGCGCCAGGCCGCACCCTTTCCGAGTATGCGGGAGCGGCGCCACGCCGCCCCCGCCCCTCTTTTCATCGGTCGGGGGCCGCAGGCGCCTCCGCTTCGGTCTTGACCAGCGACCAGATGATGCCGCCCGCAATCAGCGCGACGGTGACGCCCAGGCTGATCAGCGGCGGGAATTTCGCGCCGCCCATGAGGAAGTCGGCCACGAAGATCTTCGATCCGATGAAGACGAGCACCAGCGCCAGCGCATATTTCAGATAATGGAAGCGGTGCACCATCGCCGCCAGCGCGAAATAGAGCGCGCGCAGGCCCAGGATCGCCATGATGTTCGAGGTATAGACGATGAAGGTGTCGGTCGTAATCGCGAAGATCGCCGGCACGCTGTCGACCGCGAAGACCAGATCGGCAAGGTTGATGACGACCAGCGCCAGGAACAGCGGGGTCGCCGCCAGCACCAGCTTGCCGGTCTTGCCGTCGGGCACCCGGACGAAGAATTTCTCGCCATGCAGGTCCTGCGTGATCGGGATATGCCGCGACAGCCATCGGACGACCGGGTTGCCGGCAACGTCCATCGGCTTTTCGCTCGCGAACAGCATCTTGATCCCGGTAAAGATCAGGAACGCCGCGAAGATATAGAGCAGCCAGCCATATTCGCTGACCAGCGCCGCGCCGCCCGCGATCATGATGCCGCGCAGCACGATGACCGCGATGATGCCCCACAGCAGCGCGCGATACTGGTAGCGCGGCGGGATCGCAAAGGTGGCGAAGATCAGCGAGATGACGAAGATATTGTCGATCGACAGCGCCTTCTCGATAAAGAAGCCGGTGAAATAGGCGAGCCCGTGATCGCCGCCCTTTTCGGCCCAGACCCAGGCGCCGAACGCCATCGCGATGCCAATGTAGAGCGCCGAGAGCTTGAGGCTCTCGCCGATCCCCATCTCCTTGTTCTCGCGGTTGAGGATGCCGAGGTCGAAGGCGGTCAGCGCCGTGACGAGCGCGAGAAATGCGAGCCAGAACCAGGCCGGCGTGCCGAGCCAGTCGGCGAACAGAAATTCCATGATGATCGTCCCTGAAACATCGGTCGCGCGCGCCGCCCTTCACAGGCCGCGCGCGCGACGCGTCGGTTGTTATCGATTAAAGCGCGAACGCCGGCCGGCGGCCCATCAATGCGGCCAGCCGCATCTTGATGGCGAGCCGGAGCGCGCGCAGGCGCAGCAGGCGCAAGGCGTCACCACCGGGCCGCCCTTCGCGGCGCATGGCGTCGTCGATCCGGCGATGAAGCCGGGTCAGGCTGAGAAAACGGGACTGAACAGACAAATAGGCCTCCTGATTGAGCGGACTCAATGCAGGTGACTCCGATGCCGGAACCCAGAGTAAGGGGGGAGGTGGGCCCAGAGCATCGGTGTCACCCGATGCGGTCCGACATCACGTAGCGGGATAAATCCCGCCGACGCCAGAGGGGCCCGGCCCGCATATCCACAATATAGGACGGCGGCCGCGCGGTTGCAAGATCAGGGGGTCACGAAAAACGGACTCGGTTTCGGGCCGGAAAGCCGCCGCTCAATCTCAGGCAGCGAAAGAGGCGTCAAAGCTCCGCGGCCGTTCCCATCGATCATTCGCCCGGCGGCCATCACCCAACGCCCCTCCCTCATCCCGTGCCGTAAAAGCGCGCCAACCGGTCGAGCGCCAGCCCCAGCACCAGCTTGCCCGACCGCGCCGGCCAGCCCAGCGCCTTTTCGGCTCCGCCGATCCCCTCGCCCGCGCAGATCACGCGCCAGCATATGTCGGCCAGGCCCGGCCCGGCATGATCGACCGCGGCATGGAAACGCCGGTGCGCGTCGATCCGCGCCAGCGACGCATCCGACGCGCGCGCGCCGCCGCGGCTGTTGGCGGGCGGCGCGGCGTCCCAGCGCATCGTCACCCGCGCCGCCAGCCCGGCGCGCTCATAATCGGCGCGCAGCCGCTCCGCCGCCCGCAACTGGCCGGGGGTCAGCATCCCGCGCGACGCCAGCCACGCGACCGGGCTTTCCGCCGCATTGACCGTGACGTGCCGCATCACCCGCGGCCCCGCCTTGCCCGGATCAAGCAGATCGTCGGGATGGAGGCGCGTTTCGAGATGGCGGGCGGTCATGCGATTCTCCTGCTGTGGACAAGCCGCTTGACATTGGAATATTATGTAGGAAAGAAGAAACCGATTTGGTTATACGGAGGTCGATATGATCAACAGCATCCGTGCCGTGCGCCGCGCGAAAGGATTGACGCTGGAGGACGTCGGGCGGCGCTGCGACCCGCCCACCACCGCGCAGACGATCGGCCGCCTCGAAACCGGAACCCGCACGCTGTCGCTCGGCTGGATGAACCGGATCGCCAGCGCGCTGGGCGTCGATGCGGCCGAACTCGTGCAACTGCCGCAGGATACCCAGCTCACCGTCACCGCGCTGCTCGGCGCCGACGGCGCACAGGCGCCGACGCGGGTCGAACAGGCGCTGACCGCGCGGCCGGGCGAGGATATGCTCGCCGTGCGCGTTACCTCGTCGATCGGCGACTATCGCGCGGGCGATGAAATCTGGTGCCGCCGGATCGCGGGCGACTGGACCGCCGCGCTCAACCGCGACATTCTGGTCCCCCGCCCCGCCGGGCGCTTCTTCTTCGCGCGCCTGCTCAATGTCGACGGTGAAAAGCTCCACCTGCTGCCGCTGGGCAGCGGCCAGCGGCAGCAGGTCGTCAGCAACCCGCCCTGGGCCGCCGTCGCGGTGCGCCTGATCCGCTCGCTTTGAGGTGACGACTGCCGCCGCCCTTCGCGTCCTCAGCATCGCGACGCTGTTCCCCGATGCCGCCCGTCCGAATTTCGGCCTGTTCGTCGAAAGGAGCCTCGGCGCCCTCGCCGCCCAGCCGGGCATCGATCTGACGATCGTCGCGCCCGTCGGCCTGCCGCCCTTTCCGCTGTCGCTTCACGGGCGTTACCGCGCGCTGCGTTCGCTGCCGCCCAGCGAGGAATGGCGCGGCCTGACCGTCCGCCGCCCGCGCTTCCCGCTGATCCCGCGCTATGGGGCACGTTTCAATGCCGCGCTGGTGGCGCGCGCCGTGCTGTCGGCGGTGGAGGGCAGGACCTTCGACGTGATCGACGCGCAATTCTTCTACCCCGACGGCCCCGCCGCGATGCGCGTCGCCGCCGCGCTCGACCTGCCCTTTTCGGTCAAGGCGCGCGGCGCCGATATCAGCCATTTCGGCCACGACGGCGCCACGGCGCCGCAGCTTGTCCAGGCTGCCGACCAGGCGGCGGGCCTGCTCGCCGTGTCCGAATCGATGCGCCGCGACATGGCCGCCATCGGCATCGATCCCGCCAACGTGACGATCCATTACACCGGCATCGATGCCGGACGTTTCCATCCGGGCGACCGCGCCGCGGCGCGCGCGGCGCTGGGCATGGGCGACGAACTCGCGATCGCCACGGTCGGCGCGCTCATCCCGCGCAAGGGGCAGGCGCTGGTGATCGAGGCCCTGCCCGCCCTTCCCGGGGTGCATTACTGGCTTGCCGGGACCGGGGACGATCTGGCCCGTTACCGGGCGCTGGCCGACCGATGCGGCGTCGGCGGCCGCGTGCATATGATGGGCGCCGTCGCCAACGCGGATTTGCCGCAGCTTTACCGCGCCGTCGACGCGGTCGTCATGCCCTCCGCCAGCGAAGGGCTGGCCAATGCGTGGGTCGAGGCGCTGGCCTGCGGCACCCCGATCGTCATCAGCGACGCGGGCGGTGCGGCCGAACTCGTCACCTCGCCCGCCGCCGGACGCATCGCCGCGCGCACGCCCGACGCCATCGCGGCGGCGGTGCGGGATATTCTCGCAGCCCCGCCGGCACCCGCCGACGTCGCCGCGACGCTGGCCGGCCGCTTCGACTGGGACCGCAACGGCCGCGAACTGGCGGCGCACCTGCGCCGCTGCGCCGGGCGCCGCTGACCGAAAAACCTATACGACCGCGCCGTCGTCCTTGCGGGCCACGCGCTCGGCACCCTCGGCCGTGGCGGTCGTGCGGGGAACGAAGCTGTGCGGCCCGACCTTCAGCCACACCAGCACCGGCGTCGACATCAGGATCGACGAATAGGTGCCGACGAACACGCCGAACAGCATCGCCGCGGTAAAGCCGAAGATCACGTCCGGGCCCAGGACCAGCAACACGCCCAGCGCGAGCAGGACCGACACGCTGGTCATCACCGTGCGCGCCAGCGTTTCGTTGATGCTGAGGTTCAGCAGCGGGACGATTTCCATCTTGCGATATTTTTTCAGATTTTCGCGGATGCGGTCATAGACGACGATCGTGTCGTTCAGCGAATAGCCGACGATGGTCAGCAACGCCGCGACGCTGTTCAGGTCGAACTGGATCTGCGTCACCGCGAAAAAGCCGAAGGTCAGCGCGACCTCGTGGAACAGGCGGCCCAGCGCGCCGACGCCGAACTGCCATTCGAAGCGGATCCAGATATAGATGGAGATGCCCAGCATCGCCAGCGCCAGGCTGATCGCGCCGGTGCGCAGCAACTCCTCCGACACCTTGCCCGATACGGTTTCGACGGCGCCCGTCTTGGCGGTCGGGAAGGCCTTGCCGATCCCTTCGACCAGCTGGCGTCCGGCCCGCTCGGCCGCGTCCTTGCCGCCGTCGGGCAGCGCGGTGCGGATCGACACGGCCTTGTCCGACCCGAATTGCTGGATCGTCGCTTCCCCCAGGCCGATCCGCCCCACGGCTTCGCGAATATCCTCGATCGGCGGCATGTCCTGCGTGAATTCGACGCGGACCGACTGGCCGCCGACGAAGTCGATGCCCAGGTTCAGCCCCTTCACCGCCACCAGCGCGATCGACACGACGACCAGAAAAAAGCTCATGAAGGACGCGAACTTGCGCCACCGCAGGAAGTCGTAATTGGTGTCGTCGGGAACGAGTTTCAGCAAGCGCATCGTTTCAATCCCTTAAATATTGATCGTCGTCGGGCGCTTGGTCTTCAGCCAATGGGCGACGAACATGCGCGTGACGGTGACGGCGGTAAAGACGCTGGTGACGATGCCGATGGTCAGCACGACCGCAAAGCCCTTGATCGGGCCCGACCCGAACCAGAACATCAGCCCCGCCGCGATGACATTGGTGACATTGGCGTCGAAAATCGCGCGGCTGGCCTCGCTATAGCCAAGCTCGACCGCCTGAAACGGCCGGCGCCCGCGTTTCAATTCCTCGCGAATGCGTTCGTTGATCAGCACGTTGGCGTCGACCGCGGCGCCGATCGTCAGCACGAAGCCCGCGATGCCGGGCAGGGTCAGCGTCGCGTTGAACGCCGCCATGATCGCGATGATCAGGAACACGTTGAAGATCAGCGCGATGTTCGCATAAATGCCGAAACGGCCATAGACGAGGACCATCAGCGTCAGGACCGAAACGGTTGCGATGATACCCGCAAGCACGCCGCGCTCGATCGAATCGGCGCCCAGTTCCGGAGTCACCGTCCGCTCCTCGACCACCGTCATCTTGACGGGCAGCGAACCGGACCGCAGCGAAATGGCCAGCGCGTTCGCGCTCTGGACCGAAAAGCTGCCCGAAATCTGCGCGCTGCCGCCCAGGATCGGTTCGTTGATCGACGGCGCCGACAGCACCTGTCCGTCCAGCACCATGGCGAACCGCTTGCCGACATTCTGGCCGGTCACGCGCGCGAACGTGTTCGATCCCGTCGAATCGAACCGGATGGTGACGACCGGCTGGCCGCTCTGCTGCTCGAAGCTCTGCTGCGCGTCGATCAGCTGGTCGCCGCTGATCATCACCTGCCGGCTCAGCACCTCGAAGGGGGCGGTATTGCCCTCGCCGGGGGCATAAGGAACGATCTCGCTACCGACCGGCGCGCGGCCGGCGGCGGCTTCGGCCGGGTCGGCATTGGCATCGACCATGCGGAATTCCAGCCGCGCGGTCTGGCCCAGCAGGTCTTTGAGCGCCTGCGGGTCCTGCAGGCCGGGCACCTGGACGACGACGCGGTCATTGCCTTCGCGGATGATCGTCGGTTCGCGCGTGCCCAGCGCGTTGACGCGGCGGTCGATGATGTCGCGCGCGGTGTCCATCGCGCGGCTGACCGCCTGTGCCTCGCCGGCGGCGGTCAGCGTCATGACGATCCGCGTCGAATCGACGACGTCGATCCGCCAGTCGCGCTGACCCGTCAGATTGGCGCCCTGCGTTTCGCGGAACAGCCGCTCGCGCGCTTCGTCGAGCTGCGCCGCCTCGCGCACCAGAAAGCTGATCTCCTTGCCCGACGCGCGAAAATCACCGATCGCGATATCGTCGTCGGCGCCGCGTTCGCCGCGCATCGCGGCGCGCACGGTCTTTTCCATGTTGGACAGCTGCGTCTTTTCCAGATCGGCCAGGTCGGCTTCCAGCAGCAGATGGCTGCCGCCGGCCAGGTCCAGCCCCAGATTGACCTTGATCTGCGCAAAGGACGGCAGGCTTTCGACCGTCTTTTCGGGCAGGAAGCTGGGAATGGAAAAAATAACGCCAAGCAGCAGGATCAGGCTGATGCCGATGGTTTTCCAGCGCGGGAAATCGAGCATGGGATGTCTTCCGGTAACAGAAATCAGGCCGGCCCGACCGCGCGGGCCCGCCCCACATCAGTCGTTGGCGGGCTTTCCGCCGGGCAGAAGGACGTCCGACAAGGTCGATTTGACGACCTTGACCTTCACGCCCTGCGCGATTTCGACGTCGGCGAAGTCATCGTCGACGCGCGTCACCTTGCCGACGATGCCGCCGCCGGTAACGACCTGATCGCGGGGCTTCACCGCCGCAACCTTTGCGCGATGCTCTTTCATCCGCACCTGCTGCGGACGGATCAGGAAGAACCAGAAGACGACGAAGATCAGCAGATAGGGGACCAGCATCAGGAAACCGGCCGCCCCGCCGCCCGATCCGGCCGCCTGGGTCAGAAGCAAATTGGTCGACATGGGTGAAGGACTTTCATTCGATAAGGCCGGCCGCTCCGCACGGAACAGCCGGGCAAATATGGCGCGCCGCCTATCACGCGGGGGCCGCGCACGCAACCAATGGCTGCAAGCCCTTCCCCCCCGGATGCCGGCCCCGCGCGCTCCCCGGCGCGGGCCGCCCCGACATGGGGGCCTGTCGAACCAGTTCAAGGGCGAAACCGCCCGCCCTGCATCACCGCCCCCATCACCGCCTCCACCATCGCGCTTGCATCCCCGCCCGAGCCGCGCTAGGGGCCTCGCCTGCCCAACAGGGCCGGTCGGGACGTAGCGCAGCCTGGTAGCGCATCACACTGGGGGTGTGGGGGTCGGAGGTTCGAATCCTCTCGTCCCGACCAATTTTCCGCCGCTTGCGAAGCGGTCCGATGGAAAGCGCGGGATCGATGCTGGCAAGCGTGCTGATCGTGGCCGTCGCTTTCTTTACATCCATTCTCTCGGGCCTTTTCGGCATGGCGGGCGGCATCGTCCTGATGGGCGTGCTGACCTGGCTGTTGCCCGCGGCGCTCGCCCTCGCGCTCCACGGCGTCATCCAGTTCGCGTCGAACGCATGGCGTCTCCTGCTGCATCGCCGCCATATCGTCTGGCCGGTATTGCTGTGGTTCGGTATCGGTTCGGCGGCCTCGCTCGCCTTTTTCTCCGCCGTGATGTTCCAGCCGACCAAGCTCATCGTCTTCCTCGGCCTTGGGCTGATGCCGGTTCTCGTCTGGCTGCCCGAACGCTGGCTGCGGCTCGATGCGACGAACCGCTGGCACGCGGTCGGCGGCGGCTTCGTATCGAACGGGATTGCGCTGACGTCCGGCGTTTCCGGACCAGTGACGGACCTGTTGTTCGTCAATACCCCGATGACCCGGCACCAAATCGTCGCGACCAAGGCCGTGATGCAGGCGATGGGTCATGCGTCGAAGATCGTTGTTTATGGTGCGCTGCTGCTCGGCGCCGCGGGGCGCGAAGCGATTGCGCTGCCCGCGACGGTCGCCGCCATCGCCGCGTCGATGGCGGGCATCATGGTCGGCGGCCGCCTGCTCGACCGGATCAGCGACGCGCAGTTCCGCGTCGTGCGGCGCTGGTTGATCTCGATCGTCGGCGCCACCTTCATGATTCAGGCGGTGCTGCTTATTCTGCGACCCCCGGCCTGAGCCGGGAGTCGCTTCGCCGTCTTTCGGCGATCAGTTCGAATCGTCGGTGCCTTCATCGGCCGGCGGCCGCGCGGCGCGGGCCTTGCGCATCGATTCCAGTTCGTCCTTCGTAACGAAGCCGTCGCGATCGGCGTCGAGATGGTTGAAGAAGGCATCGACCTTGTCCGGCGATGCCAACGACGGATCGCCCTGACGCTGGGCGCGCATTTCGGCCATCTTGGTCAGTTCGCCCTTGTCCAGCTTGCCGTCGCCGTTGGTGTCCATCATCGCGAACATGCGGCCGCCGTCCTGCGGCGGCTGGGCCAGCGCGGCGCCGGACGCCGCAACGCCGAACGCGGCGGCCATCATCGTCAATCTTTTCATCGTCATTCCTTCATATGGTCGGCGGCCTGGCCGCCGGGGCACCCCGGCGCGACCATGGCGCCGCGGATGTCGCAAAATTATGGCAGCGTCCACCCCGCTTCACCGACGCAGCCGCGTGAAGGCCGCAGCCGCGTCACGGGCGCAGCACGACCTTGCCCACCACCGCCCGGTCTTCCAGCATCGCAAAGCCTTCGCGCCAGTCGGCCAGGTCCAGCGCGGCGTGGACATGCGGCCGGATGCGGCCCTCGGCGGCCAGCGCGTCGATCGCCGCGACATTTTCCGCGCCGCGCTGCGGAAAGCGGCGACCATATTCGCCCGCGCGCACCCCGACCACCGAAAAACCCTTGATCAGCGGCATGTTCACCGAAATGTCGGGGATGCGCCCCGACGCGAAGCCGACGACCAGCAACCGCCCGCCAAAGGCAATGCAGCGCGTCGATTCGTCGAACACATCGCCGCCGACCGGATCGAAAATCACGTCCGCGCCCCGCCCGCCGGTCAGCGCCTTGACCTCATCCCGGAACCCCGGCTCTGCGGCGATCACGGCATCGGGGCTGAACAGGCGCGACACCGCCTCGCGCTTCTCCGCGCTGCTGGCGGCGGCGATCACCCGCGCCCCCAGCGCCCGCGCCAAATCGACCGTCGCCAGCCCCACGCCCCCGGCGGCGCCATGCACCAGCACCGATTCGCCGGGCTCGACGCGCGCGCAGCGGACCAGCGCGACATAGGCGGTCAGATAGGCGACCGGATAGGCGGCGGCGGCCTCCCAGCCCAGCGCGGCGGGCTTACGGCGCAGCGCCGACGCGGGGACGATGCAATATTCGGCCATCGCGCCGAAACGGTTGCCCCCGACCACCGAATCGCCGGCCGACCAGCTCGTCACCCCGGCGCCGAGCGCATCGATCTCGCCCGCAAATTCCAGCCCGGACACGAACGGCAGGTCGGGCTTCAGCTGATAGCCGCCGCGGGTCATCAACAGGTCGGGAAAATTGACCGCCGCCGCGCGGACGCGGACGCGAACCTCGCCCGGGCCCGGCGCGGGGACCGCGAGATCGGCCAGGCCGGCCCCGGCATGATCCGGCAATAATTCGCGCACCTGCAACGCCCGCATCACAAAAGCCTTTCCTACATTTATCCTATATGGTTCGTTATGAAAATTCAACGAACCTTCAGGAGCGAATCATGGTCCATAAAGTTTCCGCCACTCTCGACGCCGACGCGCTGATCGATGCCGTCATCGACCGCGAAGGCCGATATGTAAACCACCCCGCCGACCGTGGCGGCCCGACCTGCTGGGGCATTACCGAGGCGGTCGCCCGCGCGCAGGGCTATGCCGGGGCGATGCGCGACCTGCCCCGGGCCGAGGCGGCGGCCATCTATCGCCGCCTCTATTGGGCGCGCCCCGGCTTCGACAAGGTCGCGCACCGCGCGCCGCGCATCGCGGCCGAACTGTTCGACACCGGCGTGAACATGGGCACCGGCACCGCCGCCGGCTTCCTTCAGCGCGCGCTCAATGCGCTCAATCGCACCGCGCGCGACTATCCCGATATAGCGGTCGACCGCAGCATCGGCCCGCGCACCCTGTCGGCGCTCGACGGTTTTCTGAAGGCGCGCGGGCGCGGCGGCGAAACCGTGCTGTTGCGCGCGATGGAGGCGCTGCAGGGCGAACGCTATATCGCGCTCGCCGAAAACCGCCCCAGTCAGGAGGCCTTTCTCTACGGCTGGCTCGCCAACCGCATCGGCGCGGACTGACGCGGCAGGCGACGCCGCGAGGCTGACCTTCACGGAACTTTGACGACAAAGGAGTAGCGCAATGAGCATCATCGAAGGCCTGATCGGCCCCGTCGCCAAGCTGATCGACAAGATCATCCCGGATCCCGACGCGCGCGACCGCGCGAAGCTGGAACTGCTGAAACTGGAGGGCAGCCAGGAGATGGAGGCGATCCGCACCCGCATGACCGCGATCGTCGCCGAAGCCGGCAACGCCGATCCGTGGACCAGCCGCGCGCGGCCCAGCTTCCTCTATGTCATGTATGCGCTGCTGCTGTGGGCGATCCCGATGGGGCTGATCGCGGCGGCGCGGCCGGACATGGCGCGCGGCATCGCCGACGGGATGAACGCCTATCTCGCCGGCATCCCCGAACCGCTCTATGCACTCTTCGGCACCGGCTATCTCGGCTACACCGCCGCCCGCGCGTGGGGCAAGGCAAAGGGGCTGGAAAGCTGAAGATCCTGCCCCGGGGCCGATCGGCGTAGATCGGCGCGCCGCGAAAAACCCTGTGCGCCCGCGGAGGCGGGAGCCCATATCCGGCAGGTTTGGAGTAGCACCGGCGGGAGATGGGTCCCGGCCTTGCGCGGCGCCGATGCGCGATCCCGCTACGCGCCGGACGGTGCGACAGGTTCGCCTTCGGATGCGATCCGCGGCAAACGCTCGGTCCGCAGCCCCGCGCCGCCGTGCAGGTTGAAGCTCACGGCGTCGGGGCCGTCGGGCTGGATGCTGACATCCGCCGTGCCGTCCGGCGTCGGCAGGGTGAAGGACACGCCATTCAGTCCCCGGCGAATCGGACGCGTCTGCGCGGCGCCGCAACCGGCATCGCAAAGGACGATCGTGATCGTCTCGCTCTCGTCGCCCTGCGCCAGCCGCAGTTCGACGCCCGTTTTCGCGCCGCCGCCGCCGTCCTGCACGACATTGCCATAGGTGCCCGGCGGGATCGCCCAGCCGCCGCGCCCGGCCCCGGCCGGGTCGTCGCGGCCGTCCGAACAGCCGCCCAGCAGCGCCAGCCCCGCCGCGGCAATCGACGGCGCCAGGCCGCGCTTCATGCCGCCAGCGCCGCCTTGACCGCCGCCACCGCCGCGTCGGCCGCGCCGCCGTCGGGGCCGCCGCCCTGCGCCATGTCGGGCCGGCCGCCGCCGCCCTGCCCGCCCAGCGCCGCAACCGCCGCCTTGACCAGATCGACCGCGCTGTGCCGCGCCGTCCGGTCTTCGGTCACGCCGACCGCGACCGAAGCGCGGCCGTCATTGACCGCGACCAGCATCGCGACGCCGCTGACGACCTGCTTCTTCAGCCCGTCGACCGTGCCGCGCAATTCCTTGGGGTCCAGTCCTTCGACGACCTGCGCCAGGAAGGCGGTGTCGCCGACCTGCTCGACCGCCGGTCCGCTCGCACCGCCGCCGCCGCTCGCGCCGCCGCCCAGCGCCAGAGCCTTCTTCGCGTCGGCCAGTTCGCGCTCGGCCTTCTTGAGCTGCTCGGCCAGCGCCGCGACGCGCGCCGGCACCTCGTCGGGCGACGTCTTGAGCGCCGCCGCGGCGGCTTTCAGCGCCTCGTCGCGGGCGTTCAGCCACGTCCGCGCCGCCTCGCCGGTCAGCGCCTCGATGCGCCGCACGCCCGACGACACCGCGCTCTCGCCGATGATCTTGAACAGCGCGATGTCGCCCAGCGCCCGGACATGCGTGCCGCCGCACAATTCGACCGAATAGCTCTGGTCGTCGGCCTTGCCCATGCTCAGCACGCGCACCTCGTCGCCATATTTCTCGCCGAACAGCGCCATCGCGCCGGCCTCGATCGCATCCTCGGGCGTCATCAGCCGCGTCGACACCGCCTCGTTGGCGCGGATTTGGGCGTTCACATCCGCCTCGACCGCCGCGATCTCCTCAGCCGTCAGCGCCTTGGGGTGCGAAAAGTCGAAGCGGAAGCGATCCTCGGCGACCAGGCTGCCCTTCTGCGTCACATGCCCGCCCAGCCGGTTGCGGAGCGCCGCGTGCAACAGGTGCGTCGCGCTGTGATTGGCGCGAATGCGGTCGCGGCGCGCGGCATCGACATTCAACTGCACCGTGTCGCCGACCTTCAGCGTGCCCGCCTCCAGCACCGCCTGATGCGTGTGCAGCCGGCCCAGCGGCTTGCCGGTGTCGCTGACCGACGCCTTCGCGCCCTCCAGCGTCGCGATCGTTCCCGCGTCGCCCATCTGGCCGCCGCTTTCGCCATAGAAGGGCGTCTGGTTGGTCAGCACCACTACCGTGTCGCCCGCCTTCGCCTCGTCGACCGGCCGGCCGTCACGGACCAGCCCGATCACCGTCGCCTCGCCCGCGGTGGAGGTGTAGCCGGTGAATTCGGTGCTGCCGTTCGCTTCGGCCAGGTCGAACCAGATCTCGTCCGACGCCTTTTCGCCGCTGCCCTTCCACGCCGCGCGCGCCGCCGCCTTCTGCTGTGCCATCGCGGCATCGAAACCGGCCCGGTCGACGTGGATGTCCTGCGTCCGCAGCGCGTCTTCGGTCAGGTCATAGGGGAAGCCATATGTGTCATAGAGTTTGAACGCGACGTCGCCGGGCAGCGTATCGCCCTTCCCCATGCCGACCGTCGCCTCGTCGAGCAGCTTCAGTCCCTTGTCCAGCGTCTGACGGAACTTGACCTCCTCGCGCTGCAGCGTCTCGGCGATCAGCGGCTGGGCGCGGATCAGCTCGGGATAGGCGGCGCCCATTTCGGCGGTCAGCGACGGCAGCAGGCGGTGCATCAGCGGGTCCTTCGTCCCCAGCAGATGCGCGTGCCGCATCGCGCGGCGCATGATCCGGCGCAGCACATAGCCGCGCCCTTCGTTCGACGGCAGCACGCCGTCGGCAACCAGAAAGCTGGATGCGCGCAGGTGATCGGCGATGACGCGGTGGCTGGCCTGGCTTCCGCCCTCGGCCGGCACGCCGGTCAGGTCGACCGACGCCGCGATCAGCGCCTTGAACGTGTCGGTGTCATAATTGTCGTGGACGCCCTGCAGCACCGCCGCGACGCGCTCCAGCCCCATGCCCGTGTCGATGCTCGGCCGCGGCAGGTCGACGCGCTCGCCGCCCGGCAGCTGCTCATATTGCATGAACACCAGGTTCCAGATCTCGACGAAACGGTCGCCATCCTCTTCCGGCGATCCCGGCGGGCCGCCCCAGATATGGTCGCCATGGTCATAAAAGATTTCGCTGCACGGCCCGCACGGCCCCGTGTCGCCCATCGACCAGAAATTGTCGCTGGTCGGGATACGGATGATGCGCTCCTCGGGCAATCCCGAAATCTTGCGCCACAGGTCGAACGCCTCGTCATCGGTGTGATAGACGGTCGCGGTCAGCTTGTCGGCGGGCAGGCCCCAGGTCCTGGTGATCAGCGTCCAGGCATGGTGGATCGCCTGTTCCTTGAAATAGTCGCCGAACGAGAAATTGCCTAGCATTTCAAAGAAAGTGTGGTGCCGCGCCGTATAGCCGACATTGTCGAGGTCGTTGTGCTTGCCGCCCGCGCGCACGCATTTCTGCGACGATGTCGCGGTGCTGTACGGCCGCTTCTCCAGCCCGGTGAAGACATTCTTGAACGGCACCATCCCGGCGTTGACGAACATCAGCGTCGGGTCGTTGTACGGCACCAGCGGCGCCGACGGCTCGATATGGTGGCCCGCGTCCCCGAAATAATCGAGGAAAGAGCGGCGAATGTCGTTGGTCGATGTCATGCGCGCGATCTAGTGCGGCGCGGCGCGTTTCTCAAGCATGATACGCGCCTGCCCCGGCCCGGCCCGGCATCCGGACCTAGCGTTGGCAGAGGCGATTGAGTTCCTCGTCGGAATAACCGGCCTCATCGATCAGCGCCTGCGAGATATAGCGTACATCATATTGCGAGATTTGATATTGGCCGTCGCGGACCCGATAGACCAGCACGCCGCCGCAGGTGCCGGCGATGCCGGGGTGCGAACTGATCACCGCGAAATAGGCATAGGCGCCGGGATAGGCCGCGTCCTCGGGATTGTTCAGCCAGCCGTCGAGCCGCGCGGTGAATTCGCCGGCGCCCGTCTGATGCATCTTCGCCTCGCGGCTGAAGCGCAGCATTTCGTCCGGCGTCGTTTCCAGTTGCGGGTCCATCATCGCCGCCAGCACCGCGCCGTTGCCATCGTCCAGATTGTCCAGAAAACGCGTCGCGAAACGTGTCACGGCCGCGGTTTCCGCCGCACTTGCCTGCCAGTCGGCGGGAACGGGCTTGTACGGATCCGTCGCGGGATCATAGCAGGAAAAATTCTGGCGAAAATCCTCGATCACCGTGACGCCGCGATCGGTATCGATCTGATTGTCGAAGAAATAACGGCCGAACCGCACCTTCAACCTGCCGCAACGCTGGGTCGCCAGGACCTTGATCCTGTCGACGACGGGCGTGTATTGATCGGCGTCGATCCGCGCGACGGTGGCGGCATAGCCTTTTCCCGGCACCGCTTCGATCCTGATTTCGGGCAGCCCCGCCGCCGCTGCCAACAAGGCGAATGCCAACATCGTCACGGATATTCCCCTTCGGCAAGCCCCCAATGGCGCCGCGGCCGTGCCTTGCCGTCCCGCCTTCCTCCCGGCAAGCCGAATTTCTTTTGGTCTCGGCGCGGCCGCGTCACAGCGCCGTCGCGATCCCCTTGCCCAGATAGCATGGCAACTGGCGCAGCACGTCGACCTTGGGGACCCCATCCTCGATCAGATCGGCCGGCACTTCGGACGTGTCGGTACGCACGACCGTCCATGCGGGCGCGGACGGCGCGTGATGCACGACGACATAGCCGCAGTCCATCGTCCCGTCCTTACGGTCGCCGCGAAAATCGAAAGCGGCATAAAGGCCGGCCGGCTGACCGGCGGGATCGGGATACCAGCTCAGGCGCAGAATGCGCAGCGTGCCGTCGGCCCACAGCGCGCTGCGCTTGCGCTGGTTCATTTCCCATTCCAGCCGGGGGTTCGCGGCCTGAAAGGACAGGCGGAACATGGCGTAAGCCGCCGCATAATCGCGCTTCGCGAGGGCCATCACATAAGCGGCGAAGCGATCGACGGCGCCTTCCTCGTCGAATGCAGATGGCGCGAAAGCGGTGCCGTCGGGCGCGACGACCGCGCGTTCAACATCGGGCGCAACCACCGGCGGCGCGGCGCGAGCCGTTGCCGCGCCGAACAAGGCGGGCGCCAACAGGACCGCGCCGAAAAGCGCCCGGCGATCAATCGCCATAAGGATCAATAGCCATAATAGGCGCCGCCCTTTTCGCGCGCGCGGCGCCACGCCGGGCGATCGTGACAGGCGTTCACGAAAGCCGCGAGCTTGGGATAGCGGGGCGCCATGCCTTGCATGATCGCGATCTCCGCCGGAAAGCTGAGCATGACGTCGGCCGCCGACAGATCATTGCCGATGAAGTGACCCGCGTCGCTGACCTCGCTTTCCATATAGGAAAAATGCGAATCGAGCTGTTCGGTAATGCGCGCCTCGAGCGGCGCGGCCGCCTCCCCCAGCCGGGCGGTATATATCCGCAGCAGGATCGGCGTCATCGCCGACCCTTCGGCGAAATGCATCCATTGCAGATGGCGGACATGATCATCGGTTCCGCGCTGCGGCACCAGACGGTCGCCGCCATGATATTCGCAGAGATATTCCACGATCGCCGCCGATTCGACGATCGTCCGGCCTTCATCCTCGAGCACGGGCGATTTCCCGAGCGGGTGGACGGCGCGCAATTCGGGGGGCGCCAGATTGGTGACCGGGTCGCGGTCGTAGAAGCGGACGTCATAAGACGCGCCGATTTCTTCGAGCAGCCACAAGATACGCTGTGACCGGCTGTTGTTGAGGTGATGGACGATCAGGCTCATATATGTCTCTCCCGGCGGGGTGGCGGCCAAGGCCGGCCATCAGGGCCGGCCGGTCCATCACCGATGTCCGTGAAAGAGCCCGAATAGCCCTTACAGGCAAGTCAAAAGAACCGTCACAGGGGAAACAGAGGGTTCGCCGCCGCCGGAGCGAAATCGGGATCAACGGCGAGCGGGCCGACCTGCGGGAGAGGGGCAATGCAGGTACGGCGCAGCGTGCAAGGGCTACGGGCCCGCCCCCGTTTCCCCGGGTGGCCCGCACCGCGCGCCACCCGGAAGGGAATCAATCAAGTGTCGCCGTCGTCTTCCGCATCGGGGCCGGCCATCATTTCTTCCGCCACGGCGTCGGTCCGGCCGCGGATCGCGGTTTCGAGACGCTGCATCAGTTCCGGATTTTCGGAGAGGAACGTCTTCGCATTTTCGCGCCCCTGCCCGATCCGGATCGAATCATAGCTGAACCACGCGCCCGCTTTTTCGACCAGACCCGCCTTGACGCCGAGGTCGAGAATCTCGCCGATCTTCGAAATGCCCTGCCCATACATGATGTCGAATTCGACCTGCTTGAACGGCGGGGCGACCTTGTTCTTGACGACCTTGACGCGCGTCGTGTTGCCGACGATCTCGTCGCGATCCTTGATCTGGCCGGTGCGGCGGATGTCCAGACGAACCGACGCATAGAATTTCAGCGCGTTGCCGCCCGTCGTCGTTTCGGGATTGCCGTACATCACGCCGATCTTCATGCGCAGCTGGTTGATGAAGATCACCATGCAGCGTGACCGGCTGATCGACCCGGTCAGCTTGCGCAGGCTCTGCGACATCAACCGCGCCTGCAGGCCGACATGGCTGTCGCCCATCTCGCCTTCGATTTCGGCGCGCGGCACCAGCGCGGCGACCGAATCGACGACCAGCACGTCGATCGCGTTCGAGCGCACCAGCGTGTCGACGATCTCCAGCGCCTGTTCGCCCGTATCGGGCTGCGACACGATCAGTTCATCGATGTCGACCCCCAGCTTTCGCGCATAGACCGGGTCCAGCGCATGTTCGGCATCGACGAAGGCGGCGGTGCCGCCCATCTTCTGCGCCTCGGCGATGCAGTGCAGCGCCAGCGTGGTCTTGCCCGAGCTTTCGGGGCCATAGATTTCAATGACGCGGCCGCGCGGCAGACCGCCGACGCCCAGCGCGATGTCGAGGCCGAGCGATCCGGTGGAGACGGCCTCCACCTGCATCGCTTCCTTCGACCCCAGCTTCATCACCGAGCCCTTGCCGAACGCGCGATCGATCTGCGCGAGCGCGGCGTCGAGCGCCTTCTGCCTGTCCGTTCCGTTCACTGATTTCCCCGATTCCACGAGTGACAATTGTCCGGCCATGACCGTCCCTTTCCAGCTCTAGAGCGCCTGCCGGCGCACCGCAACGCTGTACCCATGTGCCACATTTGTTCTCATAGAACAAGTGGAGAACAAAATTTTTGCGGAAAGGCCCTGCGCCTTGGGTTTCGCAGGCGTTCAGCCGCTGAAAAACTCGCTTAACGCAGCCTCTATCTCGCTCAGCCGAAAGGGTTTTGTGACGAGTCGCCGATTCGCGTGCGGCGCCGGGATCACGTCGCCGCCGCCCGATGTGAAGGCAAAGGGGATGCCGCGCGCCGCCAGCGCGTCCGCGACCGGCCAGCCCTTTTCCTCGCCCAGATTGATGTCGACCAGCGCCCCGTCGATCCGTTCCTCCGCGATGATCGCCAATGCCTCGTCGTTGGTCGTCGCCTGCGCCGGCTCCGCAAAGCCGAGCGCATCGAACATGTCGACCAGCATCATGCCGATCAGGACATCGTCTTCGACGAGCAGAATACGGCGCCCTTCCGTCATGACGCCACCCGATGCGCCGCATCGTCCAGCGTCGCCGACACCGCCTCGGTCAATTGCACCACCGAAAAGGGTTTGGGCAGAAACGCGACATCGGCGATGTCGATCGACTGGCGCAGCTGTTCTTCGGCATAGCCCGACATGAACAGCACCGGCAGATCCGGCCGCTGCGCGCGCATGGCGCGAACCATCGCGGGGCCGTCCATCGTCGGCATGACGACGTCGCTGACGATAAGGTCGATCTTGTCCATCGCTGCGAACCGTTCCAATCCTTCTTCACCCTGCGCCGCGGTGACGACGCTATAGCCCGCGCGGACCAAGGCGCGCTCGGCAACCGCGCGTACCATATCCTCATCCTCGACGAGCAGGATCGTCCCCGTCCCCCATTGGCTCTTCTTGGCCTTGGGCGGGGGCGCCGCAACCGCCGCCGTGCCGTCGTTCGCGCGGTGCACGGGCAGGTAGATGGTGAAGTCCGTCCCCTGCCCCGGCCTGCTATCGGCAAAGATGAAACCGGCGGACTGCTTGATGATACCATAGACGGTCGACAGGCCAAGTCCGGTCCCCTTGCCGACATCCTTGGTCGTGAAGAAGGGTTCGAATATCTTGGGCAGCACGTCGACCGGAATGCCCGTACCCGTATCGCGGACCCGCAACACGCTGTAATCGGCCGGCGGCATGAATTCGTTGCCCATCTGGCGCACGTCCGCCGCCGACACGGGATAGGTTTCGATCGTCAGCGTTCCGCCGCCGGGCATCGCGTCGCGCGCGTTGACGGCCAGATTGATGATCACCTGTTCAAGCTGGCCGGGGTCGGCCCGCACCGCGCCCAGCCCGCGCCCATGATGCACCGACAGTTGCACCGTGTCGCCGATCAGCCGCTTGAGCAGGTGCGACACCTCCGAAATCACATCGGGAAGTTGCAGGATTTGCGGCCGCAGCGTCTGCTGCCGCGAAAAGGCGAGCAGTTGCCGCGTCAGGCTGGCTGCACGATTGGCGTTGCTGCGAATCTGCTGGATGTCGTCATAATCGCTGTCACCGGGCGTATGGCGCATCAGCATCAGGTCGCAGCTTCCAAGAACCGCGGTCAGGATATTGTTGAAGTCATGGGCGACGCCGCCGGCAAGCTGGCCGACGGCCTGCATCTTGGATGCCTGTGCCACCTGCCGCTTCAGTCGCGACTCCTCGCTCGAATCCTTCAGGCTCAGCAACACGGCCGCCTCGCCCAGCCCCCGCACGCCGACAATCCGCATCGACACCGGCTCGTCGCCCTGACCGGCCAGCCGGATCGACAGGTCGCCGCCGACCTGCTGGCCGCTGCTGTGGCGGCGGATCATGTCCGCGAGCGGCCCCTTGTCCTCCCCGACGACCAGGTCGCCCGGATAGCGGGGCTTGCGCCCGTCCTCGACCCCCGCGGCCCGCAGGAAAGCCCGGTTCATGTAAAGGAAACGGCCATCGCGATCGACAAGGGCCAGGCCGAAGGGGAGAAGCGACAACAGCGTTTCGACATAGGTTTGCGCCGTGCCGCGATCGGCGGGGCCGATATCCTCGTCCAGCATCGCCAACAGCATCGGCCCGTTGGCGTCGGCGGGTGCGAGCGGGATCTGCACCATGCGAACCGGGGTGGCCCGATCGCCCTCGCGCGCGAACGACAGGCCGCCGGCATCGTCGAGCCGCAGCATCGCCGCGACGTCGCGGCCCGCATAATGAACCGCATCGCTCTCCCCCAGAGCGCGCAGCAGAAAGGCATGGTTTGCGACGCGCAGGCGCCCTTCCGCGCTGACGAGCGCGGCCATGATGCCCGCCTGACCCAGCGTGCGGCCGGCCGGACCATCCAGATGCCGGACGATTTCCGACGCAAGATCGAGCCGCTCGACGGCCGAAAAACGCCAGATCAGATAATCGTCGGACTGACCCGCGCGCGCGACCTGCGCGCGCAGCGGCAGGGCGCCGATCGACAGGTCATCGACGCTGCCCTCGCCATCGCGCCAGGCAGCCCGGCCGGCATTCTTCAAAAGCTCCGCGCCGCGCCCGTCGAGCGGCAGTCCCGGCGGCGTGACGAAGCCGCCCATCCACGTCGCGAACAGGTCATTGGCGCAAACGAGTCGCCCGGCGCGGTCGGTAACGGCAATCGCGACATCGTCATGATTGACCGCCTGCCGCAGCATCGACCAGTCGGGCGGCGCGGCATCGCCCGACGCGGCGGCCGGAAACAGTCGGCGAAAAAGCAGCATGCCGCACGCAATCAGGGCAAGACCGGCGACGAAGCCCGCGACCAGCACCGGATCGCGCGTTGCCCAGAACAACAGCACGACCGACAACAGCGCCAGCCCGAGGATGATCGCCCCATCGGTTCGCGACAGCGCGGCAGGCACCGCGATCACGTTGGCGGAGCCCGCCCCCCTGCTGAAATCGGTATCAGCGGAAGGCAGGCTCTGGCTGGTCAATGATGTCTCTCTGTCGTTGGCGCATCACCAGATGTGAACGCGATCCTTGGGCGCCAGATACAGCTTCTGGCCTTCCTTGATCTGATAGGCCTTATACCAAGGGTCAAGGTTGCGCGAGACCCAAGTCCGCTGGATCGACGGCGAATGCGGATCGGTCGTGATACGCTGCGACAGATTCTGTTCGCGATAGTTGCGCCGCCACACCTGCGCCCAGCCCAGGAAGAAGCGTTGATCGCCGGTCAGTCCGTCGATCACCGGCGCCTCCTTGCCGCCCAGCGACGCCTTGTAGGCATCATAGGCAACGGTCAGGCCGGCGAGATCGCCGATATTCTCGCCCAGCGTGAACTTGCCGTCGAGATGTTCGCCCGGCAGCACTTCATAGGCGCTGTACTGATCGATCAGGGCCTGGCCCGCGGCTTCGAAAGCCTTGACGTCCTCCGGCGTCCACCAGTCGGCCAGCTTGCCGGTCTCGTCATATTTCGCGCCCTGATCGTCGAAATGATGACTGACCTCATGCCCGATCACCGCGCCGATGCCGCCGTAATTGACGGCCGGATCGGCCTTCGGATCGAAAAAGGGCGGTTGCAGGATCGCGGCGGGAAAGACGATTTCGTTCATCCCGAAATTGGCATAGGCGTTGACGGTCATCGGCGTCATGAACCATTCCCAGCGGCGGATCGGGCCGCCCAGCCGGCCGATATTGTCGTCATGCGCGAACTGGTTGGCGCGCAGCGCATTACCGAACAGGTCGTCGCCCCGGATTTCCAGCTTGCTATAATCCTTCCACTGGTCGGGATAGCCGATCTTGGTCGTGAAATTGGCCAGTTTCTGGCGCGCTTTCACCTTCGTGGCGGGCTGCATCCAAGTCAGGCCGTCGATCCGGCGCCCCATGGCGGCGAGGACATTCTGGACCAGCTTGTCCATTTCCGCCTTGGTTTCGGGCGGGAAATATTTGGCGACATAATCCTTGCCGACCGCTTCGCCCATATTGCCGGTCGTAAAGTCGACCGCACGCTTCCAGCGTTCCTGCATCTGCGGCGTGCCCGACAAGGCGGTGCCGAAAAAGGAGAAGGATTCCTGCGCCACCGCATCGGGCAGAACATCGGCAAAGGCGTCGACGCTGCGAACCAGCAGCAGATCGCGGATCACCGCGATCGGAGCCTCGGTCAACAGCTTCGCCTCGCCCGCAAAGGCGCTCGGCTGCGCGACCAGCAGGCTGTCTTCCTTAACGCCTATCCCCCGGATGAAGGTCGCCCAATCGAATCCCGGCGCGGTCCGCGCAAGATCGGCGATCGTCAGCTTGTTATAGGTTTTGGTCGCATCGCTGCTGTCGTTCTTGTCCCAATGCACGGCCGCGACCTTCTTTTCGAAGTCGTAGATCGCCTGAGCCCGCGCCGCGGCATTCTTTTCGCCGGCCAGCGTCAGCACATTTTGCAGATGCGCCAGATAGGCGGCCTGCAGCTTGGCGTTCCGCTCATTGTCCTTCAGGTAGAAATCGCGGTCGGGCATCCCGAGGCCGCCCTGCCTCATATTATAGATATAGACGTCGGGATTCTTGTCGTCCTGTCCGACATAGCCGCCGAAGAAATGCTGCACGCCGCTGCGGTCCGCCTCGGCGAGCAGGGCCGCGAGGCCTTTTTTGTCGACCGCGCGCACCTTGGCGAGCCACGGCTGAATCGGCGCAAGCCCCTTTGCCTCGATCGTCGCCGAATCGAGATAGGAGGCATAGGCGCGGCCGATCATGCTGTTCGGATCGCCCTTGGCCGCGTCCAATATCTCGCGCGTGCGCTCCTGCGACAGATCGGCCAGCGCCGTGAACATGCCATAGTTGGACTTGTCGTCGGGAATCGGCGTATTCTTGGCCCAGTTTCCGTTGGCGAAGCCGTAGAAATCGTCGCCCGGCTGAACGCTGCGATCCATCCCGGCCATATCGAAGCCGAAATCCCCTATCGCCGGCTTTTCGGCGGACCCCGCGGGGGCTTGGGCGGTCGCGGCGGCATCCTGGGCAAGGACGGCCGGTGCCTGGCCGACCAGAAGCGCGCCAAGCGCGGCGGTCGCCAGCAGGCGGGACGTGCGGTGCAGATATGTCATATTATTCCCCGTATCGAGTGACCAAGGGCGCACCGCCAAGGGAGGGGGCGTCCTTGCGATGGGGCAAAGCTATACGCTTCGCCATGCCGGGTTCAACCGGCCGGCGTGTCGCTCGTCGAAGGCTCAAGTCGTTGGTCGCGGGCGCGGCGCAGCTTGCGGCGCCAGCGCAGGCGAATCCAATTGTCCCAGAACAGCGCCGCCAGCACGTAACCCACGGCCGCGGACACCAGCGAGATGACGAACAATCCGGCCAGCCCGCCCAGCAATGCGGTTCCCGCATTGGCGGTGAACCAGTGCCACCATTCGATCAGCGACGCGCCCTCATCGTAAAGGATATAGAGGTTGGAGACATTGGTGTGCAGGCCGAACAGCGCGCTGCCGAGCCAGACCGATGCGGCCAGGATGATCGGCGTGGTCAGCGGATTCGACAGGAACGTCATCGCCGCGCCGATCGGAATATTGGCCCGAAAAGGCAGGGCGAGCAGCGCCACGCCCAGGATCTGCACGCCCGGAATCAGGAAGAACAGCCCGACGAACAGGCCCAGCGCCGTGCCGCGCGGCACCGACGTCCGGGTAAAGCGCCACAAATGGCTGTGCGCGACGCGGTGGGCGAAGGGGCGAATGAAACGGCTTTGCAGCAACTCTTCCCGCGACGGCGAATGGCGGCGAATCCAGTTCATCACCGCCGCCTTGTCCCGGACCGGGGCGTCCTTTATCCGGGCGTCCTTCACCGCCGGATCGCGAGGCGCGTCGCCGCTCATCCCCGCTCCTTCATCAGACGCTGCTTGTCGCGTTTCCAGTCGCGCTCCTTGATCGACTCCCGCTTGTCGTGCGCCTTCTTGCCCTTGGCCAAGGCAAGCTCGACCTTCGCGCGGCCGCGGCTGTTGAAATAGACCGACAGCGGCACCAGCGTCATGCCCTGCCGCATCACCCCGGCGTGCAGCTTGTTGATCTCGCGGCCGTTCAGCAGCAGCTTGCGCGGCCGGCGCGGTTCGTGATTGAAACGGTTGCCGTGGCTGAACTCGGGGATATTGGCGTTGATCAGCCACACCTCGCCGCCCGTCACCTCGGCATAGCTTTCGGCGATCGTCCCTTCGCCGAAACGCAACGATTTCACCTCGGTGCCGTGCAGCGCGATGCCCGCCTCGAACACCTGTTCGACGGCATAGTCGAAGCGCGCGCGCCGGTTTTCGGCGACGACCTTTTTCTTGTCGAATTCTGCGGCGGACTGCGGACGGGCCATGCAATTAAACCTGAAGAACTCCCGCCGACGACAGCGCGGCATCGACCGCCCGGCAGGATGCCGCGGTCGCCGGGATGATAGGTAGGCGCACTTCCGGCGAAAACCAGCCGTGGATTTTCGACAGCGCATATTTGGCCGGCGCCGGCGATGCATCGGTGAACATCGCCCGGTGCAGATCGAACAGGCGATCATGGAGGATCAGCGCCTGCGCCCAGGCCCCGGCGGCACAGGCGGCGGCGAAATCGGCGCACAGGCGCGGCGCGACATTGGCCGTGACCGAAATGCACCCGACACCGCCCATCGCGGCATGGGCCAGCCACAGATCGTCATTGCCGCTGAGCTGGCAGAAGTCGGCCCCCGCCCCCGCCCGGTGCTGTGTCACCCGCGCCAGATCGCCGCTGGCGTCCTTGATCGCGACGACCGACGGAATTTCGGCCAGCCGGCACATCGTCTCCGCGCTGATGTCGGTTACGGTCCGTCCGGGCACATTATAGACGACGATGGGCAGATCGCTGGCGTCGGCAAGCGCCTGATAATGCGCCACGATGCCGTCCTGGCTGGGGCGGTTGTAATAGGGCGCGACGACCAGCGCCGCCGCGGCGCCGGCCGCACCCGCGTGGCGCATGTGGCGGATCGCCGTCGCGGTATCGTTCGACCCGCATCCGGCAATCACCGGCACGCGGCCGTCGGCGGCGGCGATGCACGCATCGATCACCTGATAATGTTCATCGAAGCTGAGCGTCGCACTTTCGCCGGTCGTACCGCATGGCACGAGCGCGCTCGTTCCTTCCTCGATCTGCCATTTGACGAGGCGCGCGAAACCCGCAGCATCGAACGCACCGTCGCGAAATGGCGTCACCAAGGCGGGAATCGAACCCGAAAACATGCTCCGCTCCTTTACAAAAAACCGCCTTAGCCGATAGACTCCGGCTGGGCGCGCCCGCTCATGGACGCCTATTCAGCGCCCCGCAAGGAGTTTGGCATTAGATGGCCGCTATGATTAAGCTATCCCCCATTTCCCGCCTCGCCATGGCCGCGGCCCTGCTGGTTCCCGGCATCGCCTCCGCCAGCGAACTGACCCCCGAACAAATGGCCTGGTATCGGGCTCAGATGGGGCTGGCGGCAACATCGGGTCCGCCCCCCGCATCGAGTTCGGTCGGCGACGCGCTGATGGAATGGCGGCGGCTGACCCAGAACAACATGGCGTCGTTCGACCAACTGTCGCGGTTCCTGATGAGCAACCCGGGCTGGCCGGACGCCGACAAGATGCGCAATCGCGCCGAGCGGGCCATCTCGCTCGACAGTTTCGATCCGGCCCGCACCCTCGCCTATTTCCAGGCCTATCCGCCGCAGACGGCGAGCGGACAGTTGCGCTATGCCATCGCGCTCAACGCCAGCGGGCGCCGCGACGAGGCCAACGCCGCCGTGCGCAGCGCATGGAGCGCCGGCCCGCTCGACGATTATGAAACCAGCCGCGCGCTCAGCCTGTTTCCCGGCGCGATCAGCCCCGCCGACCATGATGCGCGGATGGACCGGTTGCTGTGGTCGGGCGCCACCGCCGCGGCGGGCCGCCAGCTTCCCTATACGTCCCCCGACAGACGTGCCGTGTTTTCCGCGCGGCTGGCGATGCGCAGCAGCGCCGTCGACGCCGCGTTCCAGGCGTCGGCCGTCGAAACCGCCAATCCCCGGATCACGCGGACCGATGCGGGATATATTACCGACAAGGCGACCTGGCTGCGCAAGCTCGGCCGCGTCGGCGAGGCGCGCGCGCTGCTCGCCGCGCCGCGATCGCTAACCAGCGCCCCGACCGATGCGGAGGAGTGGCTCGAAACGCTGCTGACCAACGCCCGGCAGGCCGACGCGGCGGGCGACAAGACGACCGCCTATAATATCGCGCGGCAACTCGACGATGCGCTGCCGCCCGGAACGGTGGTGCGCGAAACCCCGCTGGGGGTGCGCGACGATTACACCTCGCTGGCGTGGCTTGCCGGCCAGCTGGCCTTCCAGAATCTCCGCCGTCCGGCCGAGGCGGCGCGACTTTACCGCGCCTATGGCGAGGCGGCGCGATCGGCGCAGACGCGCACGAAAGGCTTTTACTGGGCCGGCCGCGCGGCGCTGGCCGCGGGCGATAGCGCCAGCGCCAACGCGAATTTCGCCGACGCGGCGGAGCATTACGACCAATTTTATGGCCAGCTTTCGCTCGAACGGCTGGGCCGGGCGCAGCCGAAGCCCCGGCCCGACCCGACCATCGCCGTCAGTTCGGACGAGCGGCGCGCGTTCGAGGACGACCGTCTGGTCCGCGCCGCCCGCGCGCTGGGCGAGATCGGCGCGTGGCGCGACCAGTCGCTGTTCCTGCGCGCGCTGGCGCAAAAGGCGACATCCCCGGCGGACCATGTTCTTGCCGGACAACTCGCATCGTCGATCGGGCGGCCCGACCTGGGCGTGATGATCGGCCGCAGTGCACAGGCCAACAGCCTAGACGCGGTCGAGGTTTCGGGCTTTCCGACCGTCCGCGTGCCCGTCGGCCATGAAGGAAACTGGACCTTCATCCATGCCATCACGCGGCAGGAAAGCCAGTTCGACCGCGCCGCCGTCAGCCATGCGGGTGCCCGCGGGATGATGCAGTTGATGCCGGGGACGGCGCGCGAAGTCGCGGGCAAGCTGGGCCTGGGCTATGACGCCTCGTCGCTCACCACCGACACCAATTACAACATGACGCTGGGGTCGACATATTTCCAGCAGATGCTCAGCTATTTCGGGGGCAGCTATCCGCTGGCCGTCGCGGCTTACAACGCCGGCCCCGGCAATGTGAACAAATGGCTGCGCGCCAATGGCGACCCGCGGTCCGGCGGCATCGATATTCTGGACTGGATCGAGGCGATCCCGATTTTCGAGACGCGCAACTATGTCCAGCGGGTGTTGGAAAATGCGGTGGTTTACGACACGCTGCACCCCACGACGAACCGGCGGCTGCCCAACGCGCCGCTGAGCTCCTATCTCGGCAAGCGAACGCCGGGATAAGCCCGGTGGCGGGGGAGCGGACCAACATCATCAGCCCCGCGGGCTTTGCGGCGCTGCGCGCCGAATATGACGCGCTGCTGGGCGGGGAGCGGCCGAAACTGGTCGAGGTGATCAGTTGGGCGGCGGGCAACGGCGATCGCAGCGAGAATGGCGATTATATCTATGGTCGCAAGCGGTTGCGCGAAATCGACCGGCGGCTGGGGTTTCTGGCGCGCCGGATGAAGGCGGCACGCGTCGTCGATCCGGCGGCACAGACCGACAAGGGCCGCATCTGGTTCGGCGCCACCGTCGAACTGGCCGACGATGACGACCGGCGCCGCACGGTCACGCTGGTCGGCGATGACGAGGCCGACGCCGGGGCCGGGCGGATCGGATGGAACAGCCCGCTGGCCCGCGCGCTGCGCGGCGCCGCTGTCGGCGATCTTAGAACCGTCCAATTGCCCGGCGGCGCCAAGGAATGGGAAGTGATGACCGTCGACTATCCGTGATCGCGTCCGGTCGTATCGCGGCGGCGGGGCCGGGGCCCTATGGCTGCAACCCTATGGCTGCAACAGGGCCGGAATGATCCACACGACCGACAGCACGATCACGGCCAGCAATAGCGACGCGCCCAGGACATAGCGCATCCCCTGACCCTTTATGCCCCCGCTCGCTTCGGTTTCGGTCACTTCGACATGTTCATCGACGACCTTCATGGCGCGTCTCCCTTTCTGTGGAATATGGCTGAAACGCGGGCCGTTGGCTGCGGTTCCGCCCGGGCGGCGGCGAAGGAGCGCCAGAGGGTCTGTAAGCCGGGTTCTGTCCACCCCGTCGCCGGGGATGGGCGATCATTCCTCTAGGCGAACGGTTACCCGAACGCTCAAGCAGTCAACCCGGACGGCGGGGCCGGAACCAGCCCTGGATAAATCCGTGCCATCCCTATTCGACCTTGCTCCCGGTGGGGTTTGCCGTGCCGCGTCCGTTACCGTCCGCGCGGTGCGCTCTTACCGCACCCTTTCACCTTTCGCCGGGCCGAAGCCTTTGGCGGTCTGCTCTCTGTGGCACTTTCCCTGACCCTCTTGCGAGGGCCGCCGGACGTTATCCGGCACCGTGGTTTCCGTGGAGCCCGGACTTTCCTCCCCTTCGCTGACGCGAAGCGGCGATCGCCCGACCCTCTGGCGGCGTCGCTATAGGTCGAAATCGTCGTCGAAGCCAGCGATCCCTTCGCACCGGCCGGATCGGGCGTTCAATCGCCCTCGGGTTGCGGCAGCAGCAGCGCCAGCAGGATGGCGCGGCATTCGCCATCGATCGTCCCGTCGATCAGTTCGGGCCGGAACCGCCGCTGGAACGCCACCGTCGCCGCGAAACCATCGGTCACGTCATAGCCGAAGCGTTCGAGCGCGAGCAGGAAGCCCGCGTCGGTCCACAAGGGATCGGTCAGCTTCTTCGTCGGGCGCGGCAGCGCGAGGCGGCGGCGCGCCAGTTCGCCCCACGGGAAAAGCTCCCCCGGGTCCTGCTTGCGCGTCGGGGCGATGTCCGAATGGCCGACGACATTGCCGCGCGTGACCGCGTGACGATCCTTGATCAGATGGACCAGGCGGACGACCGACGCGACCTGCGGGTCGGGAAAGGGCACATAGCCGTGCTCGTGGCCCGGGTTGACGATTTCGATGCCGACGCTGGCCGAATTAATGTCGCTGATGCCGCGCCAGTGCGACCGCCCGGCGTGCCAGGCGCGCTTGTCCTCCGACACCATATGGGTGATCTGGCCATCCTCGCTGACGACATAATGGGCGGACACTTTCGCGGCGGGATCGGCAAGCCGGTCAATGGCTTCGTCGCCGGTCTTCATACCCGTATAATGCAGCACGATCATCGAAACCGGCAGCACGCGCTCATCGAAATTGGGAGACCAGCGTTCGATAAATGCGGTCATTCGGTTCGCCGTCCCATCCCTTCCGCCCCGGTGCGGAAACAATTTTCACCTGCGCCAGCGCGGCGCAAATTGCAAGCTCAGGCGGCGTGGCGCACTTGCTGGTCCGCGGGTTCGTACAGGCCGCGAAGGCGCGGGCTGGACACGAACTGGTCGGTCTGGCCCAATACCGTCTCTCCGGCCCCCAGGACCAGAAAGCTTTGCGGGGCAGCCATCGCCCGCAGCCGGGCAAATGCCCGCTCGCGCATCGGCCGTGCGAAATAGAGCAGCAGGTTCCGGCAGAAGATCAGATCGGCCGGACTTGCCAGCGGCGGCCGGTCGATCAACATGTTCTGAACCGAAAAATCGATGCGACGGCGCAGGTCCGCCTTGGCCAGCCAACCGCCCTCGGCCTGGTCGAACCAGCGCACCATGCGCTGGACGGGCAAACCGCGCTGAATCTCGAACTGGCTGTAAAGGCCGATGCGAGCCCGGCTGATCGCATGATAGCTGACGTCGGTGCCGATGATGTCGACCTGCCACCCGGCCCACTGGGCCTCCTGTTCGGCCAGGAGCATCGCCATCGAATAGGCTTCCTGGCCCGTCGACACGCCGCAATGCCAGATGGTGAGCCGCCGCTTGTGCGCGTTGATACGCCGCACATATTCCAGCGCCGTCTTTGCAATGTCGTCGAACAGGATGTGTTCACGATAGAAATAGGTTTCGTTGTTCAACATCGCGTCGACCGTATCGTCGAGCAATTGACGGCTGTTCGAGGTGACGAGCGCGGCGACGAGCGCGTCGAGGTCGGCGATGCCGTGCCGCTGCATCACCGGCTTCAGCGACATTTCGATGCGCCAGACGCGGTTGGGCGACAGCGTCTGGCCGGTTCGCGATTCGAGCACACCCATCAGGATGCGATAGGCCGACTCGCTTGCCGTGCCGCCGATCACGGCCGCCGCCGTCCCGGCAGAAAACTGCCCAGCATCAGCGCGATCGCATCGGGGTTCAGCGTCGCCGCCGCGATCCCGGCTTTCGCGACCGCGCCCGGCATGCCCCAGATGACGCAGCTTTCGGGCGCCTGGGCAAAGACCGTTCCGCCCGCCGCTTTCAGCCGGCCCGCGCCCTGCGCGCCGTCGCGCCCCATCCCGCTCAGGATCACGGCGACGCCGGCCGCGCCATAGGATTCGGCGACCGACGCCAGCATCGGGTCGGCCGAGGGACAGCAGCCATTGTCGACCGGGTGGCTGTCGAGTGCGATTTCGCGCCGCGCGCCATTGGCGATGACCATCAGGTGCGCGTCGCCGGGGGCCAGATAGATGTGGCCGGGCTCGACCTTCATTCCCGCCGCCGCGACACACACGCGGCGGTCCGTCATCGTCGCGATCTGCTTGGCGTAAAATTCCATGAAAGCATCGGGAAGATGCTGCGTCAGCAGGATCGGCGCGGTCATGCGCGGGTCCAGATGCGCCAGGAAATTAGCGAAGGCCGGGATGCCGCCCGTCGACGCGGCAACGGCGATGCATTCGATCGGATGGTCGGTGTCGATCGCCACGACAGGCGCCGCATGAACGGGACGCCCCCCGGCGCGCGCCGCCGTGTCGTGCAGCATCGGCCGCTGACCCAGCGACAATATCCGTTCGGTCAGAACCTGCGCGAAGCGACCGGAAAAGCTGCCCCGTCCGGGTTTAGCCAGCGTGTCGCTCGCGCCGAGCGCCAGTGCGTCAATCGCGGCCGGGCCGCCTTCGACGCAGTTCGACGAGAGGATCAATATCCGGGCATTTTGCGCGCGATCGAGAATATGCGGCAGCGCGTCGATGCCGTTCATGCCCGGCATTTCGATGTCCAGCACGACGACGTCGACCGGATCCAGCGCAAGGAAGGCAAGTGCATCATGCGCCGATGCGACCGAAGCGCAGACGCTGAGCCCCGGCGTCTGATCGACGATGCGTTCCAGGATGCTGCGCACGACCAGGCTGTCATCGACCAGCATCACGCGAACGGCGCGCGCCGACGGCGGGTCGTCGCTCGGCGGCGGATCGGAAAGCCGGGGTTGCGGGGTCGCCACGCGCCGCGCCTCAGGCGACGCCGACGAGTTGCAGCTTTCCTTCGAGCGTTTCACGATCGAATGGCTTCATCACATATTCGTCGGCGCCCGCTTCGATGGCGGCGCGGATATGATCGATGCTGTTTTCGGTGGTGCAGAACACGACGCGCGGCCGCTCGTCATGGCCATAGTCCAGGTCGTTGAACGCCCCCAGAAACTCCATGCCGCTCATCACCGGCATGTTCCAGTCGAGCAGGATGACGTCGGGCCGGTTGGCGCGGCAGAAGGTCAGCGCTTCCTGGCCATCGGCGGCTTCTTCGACCGCAAATTCCATGCTTTCAAGGATATGGCGCGCGACCTTGCGAATGACCTTGCTGTCATCGACGACCAGACAGGATTTCGACATTTCTTAACTCCAGCCCCCCGGGGTTAGGGGTGTCTTGTATGACCAAGGCGTGATCAGCCCGTTAACAGATTTCCGCATCACGCGGCTTTCGCTGCCGATATGGTAACGAAATGCGACGGATCGACGACAAGCAGGGAGGCGCCTTCATGCTCGATCATCGCATCGGCGACCCGCGCCCAGCCCGGCAGCAGCCGGCCGGTCACGCGCGTTTCGGGCGCGTCGATAAAGCAGACGTCCTCGATCGCATCGGCGAGCAACGCATAGCCATGTTCCGCCACGTCGATCAGGATGACGCGCTGCCCCGCCATGACCGGCACCGGCGGCAGGCCGACGACCACATGCGGATCGATCAGCGTGAAAACGCGGCTGCGCAGCGCGAAAAGCCCCGCGACGTGCGGCGGCGCGCCCGGAACCTCGACAGGCGGCGTGACGGCGACCACCGAATTGATCGCCCGGCTGCGCAGCGCGACCCGCGTGTCGGCGATCCGCGCGACGAGATAAAGCTTGTCCATCATGCGCGGCCTCCCTGCCCGACCCGGCGCCGCAGCGCATCGAGCAGCGCCTGCCGGTCGTAGCGATAGACGGTGTCATCGTCCGGGCCGGCGGCCGCGACCGAAGCGCGCAGCCGGATCACGGGAACATCGATGGCGATCGACGATCGCGCGGCGGCTTCGTCGGCGAGGGACAACAGCACGTCGGGCGCTTCGTCATCGGCGGTGCCGGCCGATGCTACGCGATATCCGGCGCTGCGCAGAAGCGGCGCCAGGAAATTGTCGCCCCACCCGTCATGATCGTCGGTCAGATGGCAAAGCGGTTGACGCACGGGCGCATCGGCGATGCGGCCGGCACCATATTGTTCCATCAACCAATAGGGATCGATCAGTTCGACCGGCTCGCCGCCGACCAGAGCCACGCCGGCAACCAGTCCCGGCGCCGCCGACGGCTGGACGGCGTCCGGCATGCGCACGATATCGACCACGTCCGCGATCGGATAGCACAGCACGGAACGCCCGTCGTGCAGGCGCAGCAGCTTGACCGTGCCGTCGCCCTCGGGTGGCCGGGCGGCGTGGACGGGGAAGATATCGTCGCCGATCTGCACCTGCACGGCGCCCGCGCTTTCGAACAGCGCGCGAGCGGGGATTTCCTCCACCCGTTCGATGACCGACAGCCGCACCCCGCGCCGACGGCCGTCGACGTCGCGGAACAGCAGGAGCTGGGCGGCGTTGCGGGAGATTCGGGCATCAGCGTCGGCCTCCGCCTGGTCTTCGCGGCCGCGCCCGGCCTCGCTGGCGTCGACCGCCGCGACGGCGAGCAGTCCCTGCACGTCCAGCAACAGCACGGGGCGGCCGTTATCGGGCAGCGTCGTACCGGCATAAAGCCCGGTCGCCATGATCATCGGCGCCGCCGGCTTGATCACCAGTTCCTCATGGTCGTGGATCGCCGCGACGCTGAGCGCATAGCTTAGCCCCTGCCCCGGCCGCACGATCACCAATGCACGGTCGTCGGCGTCATCCTGGTCATCGCGCGCGCGGCCCAACACCTCTTCGAGCCGCAGCAACGGAAATTGCTCGCCGCGCACCGTCGCCAATTCGCCGCCGCCGACACGGTCGATCCGCACGCTGTCGCCCGATTCGAGCAGGATTTCGCGAACCGACCCGCGCGGGATGGCAAAATATTGGCCCGCCGCGCGGACCATCAGCCCGGAAATGATCGTCAGCGTCATGGGCACGCGCATCAGGATCGTCAGGCCGCGGCCTTCGTCGTTGCGCAGTTCGACGACGCCGCCGATCTTTTCGACATTCGCGCGAACGATGTCCATCCCGACGCCGCGGCCCGATATCTCGGTAATGCGCGCCGCCGTCGAAAAGCCGGGCCGAAAGATCAAGTCCAGCTTGTCCGCCGCCGACAGGGTGCGCGCTTCGGCGGCCCCGATGACGCGCGCCGTCACCGCCTTCGCGACCAGCGCGTCGGGCGACAGGCCGCGGCCGTCGTCGCGGACCTCTATCTCGATCTGGTTGCCCGACTGGCGTGCCGATACCGACAGGGTCGCCGTGATGTCCTTGCCCGCCGCGACGCGATCGGCGAGCGGTTCGATGCCGTGGTCGACCGCGTTGCGGACGATGTGGATCAGCGGATCGCGGATATTCTCCATCATCTCGCGGTCCAGTTCGACCTCGCCGCCGCTGGTGACAAAGCGCACCTTCTTGTCGAAATCGCGCGCCAGATCGCGGACGATGCGCGGCAGGGGTGCGAACAGCTTGTCGATGCGCTGCATCCGCATCTGGCTGACCGACTGGCGCATGCCGGCAATCGAATCCGACAGACGATCGAAGGACGCGACGAGCGACGCACTGGCCCCGCTGTCGCGCAACATCCGGGAAAATTCATTGCGCGCCAGCACGATGTCGGTGACCCCCGTCATCACGCTGTCGAGCAGTGGCAGCGGGACGCGGATCGAACGCCAGCCTTGCGAATCGACGCTCAGATCGTCTTCGCGGCGAAGCGGTATCTCGGCCGTCGGCGGCGAAGCGGGGGCGGGTTCGGGCGCCGACCGAAGCGCCGCGATCACATCGCCGTCGTCGCCCGCCGGTTCGGCGCCTTCGCCGGCCAGCCTGTCGCACAGATGCGACAGGCGATCGATGATGCCCAGGACCGCCGTCACCAGCGCCGCATCGGCGTCGCGCGTTCCGCGACGGACCTGATCGAGCGCATCCTCGGCCGCGTGGGCCAGCGCGGTGACGCGGGGCAGCGCCAGAAAGCCCGAACTGCCCTTGATCGTATGGACATGGCGGAAAATCGCGTCGAGTTGCGCGCGGTCGGACGGATCGGCTTCCCACGCCACCAGCGCGCTGCCGGCATCGGACAGCATTTCCGCCGTTTCGGTCAGAAAATCGTTAAGCAGATCGTCCATTGGATACCCGGTGCGCCCCGAAAAATCGAGGCTTCACCATGGCGGACAATGGTTAAGGAGGGCTTTATATTCGGCGGCGGACGGGCGCCTAACCGCCCGTGCCGAGCACCGCGCCGACCAGCAGCGAGGTCGGCGTTTCGCGGGCCAGCATCACCGTCCCGGCGTTTTGCGCGGCGACCGCCTGAACCAGTACCGCGGGCGCGGTTCGCGACGTCATCGGACGCGCGCTTTCGCCATTTGCCAGCACCTGCTCGACGTCGGCATCGAGGAAGATGCGTTCCGCCTCGACATGCAGGGCGATTTCCACGCCCTCGCCCTGCTTCTCGCAACCGATGTCCAGCCGTCCGCCCCGCACCAGCGCATCGACAAGCAACAGCGCGAGGTTCAGGATGATCTTCACGGCCGGCTTCGGCAGCGGCTCCGGGCCGATCATCCAGTTCAGGTCGATCGCGCGGTCGCCGATGATGCCCTCGATCGCCGCCCTTGCCTCATCGGCCGGCACACGCTCGCCAAAACCGCCCGCCGAGCCGAACGCCAGGCGAAAGAATTTGACCTTGTTGGCCGATGTGCGCGCGCTCTGTTCGAGCAGGTCGAAACAGCGGGCCCGCATGTCCGGGTCCTTTTCATCGGCAAGCAGTTCCAGCCCGTTGGCAAAGGCGCCCACCGGGCTGAGCAGATCGTGGCACAGGCGCGACGCCAGCATGGAGGCGAAATCGACACGATCGTCGGTCATGGATCAACAGGCTCCCCGCAGACCGGACCTTTCCGGCTCGCGCCCGTTCCCTAGGCGAGAGACATGGTTAAGGGCAAGCGCGTTCCCGTCGCCCCCCTTGTCCCGACCCCGCGCCGCCACTTGAAAAACGCCGTTTGCGATCCACATCATGGGCGATGCAGCGGGATGACGATATCGTGTCGGTGACGCTTTCGGACGGCGCGGCCGGGCTTCGGCTGGATCGGGCGCTCGCCGAGGCTCTTCCCGACCTGTCCCGCGAGCGGCTGAAGACGCTGATCAAGGGCGGCCGCGTGTCGGATACCGCCGGAAAAATCCTGTGGGACCCGTCGGCGAAGGCCATGCCCACAACGCTGGCGGTCCGCCTGCCCGCCCCCGCCCCGGCCCATAATGCCGCGCAGGATATGGACCTGGCCGTCGCTTATGAGGACGAACATCTGATCGTCGTGGACAAGCCGGCCGGAATGGTCGTCCACCCCGCCGCCGGCAATCTGGACGGCACGATGGTCAATGCGCTGCTGCACCACTGCGCGGGGCAATTGTCGGGGATCGGCGGCGTCGCGCGGCCCGGTATCGTCCACCGGATCGACAAGGACACCAGCGGGCTGATCGTGGCGGCCAAACATGACAAGGCGCATGAGGGGCTGGCGAAACAGTTCGCGGCGCACAGCATCGACCGCCGCTATCTGGCGATCGCGACCGGGCGTCCGATGCCCGCGCGCGGCACCGTCGATGCCGCGCTGGGACGATCCGCGACCAACCGCAAGAAAATGGCGGTCGTCGCGGCGGGACGCGGCAAACATGCCGTCACCCACTATCGCACCATCGAGCCGCTACAGGGCGCGACTCTGGTCGAATGCCGGCTGGAAACCGGCCGCACGCATCAGGTGCGCGTCCATATGGCGCACATCGGGCACCCGCTGGTCGGCGACCCGGTCTATGGACGCGCCAGAAAGCCGCTGTCCGATTTGCTGAAAGCCCGGAATTTCGCGCGTCAGGCATTGCATGCGGCCCATTTGGGTTTTATTCATCCGGTGACCGGTAACAGGATCGCGCTCGACAGCGAACTCCCCCAGGACATGCGGGAACTGATCGATGAATTGCGCGTTTAGGTTTCGAATAAAAATCTATTTTGACCGCTGGAGTCAACCGGGGCAGAATGATTTCAGGTTTTAGGGAAGACACTCTCCATGGCTAACAAAAGCAATGTTCCGGCAGTGGTGCCCGCGCTCGGCGGTGAGGCGAGCCTGAACCGCTATCTGGCCGAAATCCGCAAATTCCCCCTTCTGACGCCCGAGCAGGAATATATGCTTGCCAAGCGGTTTCAGGAGCATGGCGACAGCGAGGCGGCGGCGCAGCTTGTGACGTCGCACCTCCGCCTCGTCGCGAAGATTGCGATGGGCTATCGCGGCTATGGCCTGCCGGTCAGCGAATTGATCAGCGAAGGCAATATCGGGCTGATGCAGGGGGTGAAGAAATTCGACCCCGAACGCGGCTTCCGGCTCGCCACCTATGCGATGTGGTGGATCAGGGCGTCGATCCAGGAATTCATCCTGCGGTCGTGGAGCCTTGTGAAGATGGGCACGACGGCGGCGCAGAAGAAACTGTTCTTCAACCTGCGCCGGATGAAGAATAATCTGGAGGCGTTCGAGGACGGCGACCTGTCGCCCGAACATGTCGCCAAGATTGCCACCGACCTGGGCGTCACCGAGGACGAGGTCATCAGCATGAACCGCCGCATGGCGATGGGCGGCGACACGTCGCTCAACGTGCCGATGGGCGAGGACGGCGACAGCCAGTGGCAGGATCTGCTGGGCGACGAAGGTCCGTTGCAGGACGAGCGCGTCGCCGAAGCCGAAGAACGCGACGTGCGTCACGACCTGCTGACCGAGGCGCTGGATACGCTGAACGAGCGCGAGCGGCATATCCTGACCGAACGCCGCCTGACCGACGATCCCAAGACGCTGGAGGATCTGAGCCAGGTCTATGACGTCAGCCGCGAACGCGTCCGTCAGATCGAGGTACGCGCCTTTGAAAAGCTGCAAAAGGCGATGCTGAAACTCGCGGGCGAGCGCCGGCTGATCGGCGCATAAACCGACCGGTCTTTCCTCGTCACCCGGACCTGATCGGCGATTATCCCGTTTGATCCGTCGCTCCCTTTCGCCGTTGCTATGAGCGGCGCGACGAAGCAATCTCCCGCGATCGACCACGGGCTGGACGAGGGCTGGAGATGGCTTCCCCCGGCTTTCGCCGGGCTCGCAATGACGCATACCGATGGTGTGGGGCTCATCGCCGATCGCATTCGAGGTGACGAATATTTACGCACCTGCCCGCTTGCCACCTCCGGGCAAGCGGCTAATTTGCCGCCATGGCGACCAAATCCCGCGCGAAGAAGCGCAAGCTCCCCTGGTATCTCCGGCCGTTCAAATGGCTGTTGTGGTTCGTGATCGCGACGGTCGCGTGGGTGTTGATCTATGCCGTGGTGCCGCCGCCGGTGACCCTTACCATGCTGGCGGACCCGAGCGGCATCACCAAGGATTGGGAAAGCCTTTCCCGTATCGACCGCAACATGGTTCGCGCCGCGATCGCGGCCGAGGACGGCAAATTCTGTAGCCACGACGGCTTCGACCGCGACGCGATCGAGGACGCGATCGAACGCAATGCCAAGGGCAAACGTCTGCGCGGCGGATCGACGATCAGCCAGCAGACCGCGAAGAATGTGTTCCTCTGGCAAGGCAGCGGCTGGACCCGTTATGTCCGCAAAGTTCCCGAAGTGTGGTTCACGTTCCTGATCGAAAAGATCTGGGGCAAGCGCCGGATCATGGAGGTCTATCTGAACGTCGCCGAAACCGGCATCGGAACCTATGGCGTCGAGGCCGGCGCGCAGCGCTATTTCCGGAAGAGCGCCGCAAAACTGACGCCGCAGGAGGCGGCACGGATCGCTGCCATCCTGCCACTCCCGAAAAAGCGCGAGGCGATCAGTCCGTCGGGATTCACGCGCCGCTATGGCAACACCATCGCCGCGCGCATCGGGCAGGTGCGGCGCGACGGGCTGGACGCATGCATCTATAAGTGACGCCCGCTGTCCTTCGATTGGACAGCTTTCCTATGTTTCGGTAGAATTTTAGCGGCCTGTTGCACCGTTTGAGCGATCAATCGAGCAACAATCGATCGCATAGGACGTTCTCAACAGCCAGAAAGCGTGCCGCGCGCACGCCAGGGGTAACTATCTGACAGAAGGAGTAGGCTATGGGTCTTGTTTCAACGGGTCCGAAATTTGTCTTGATGCTGGCGCTCTTGAGCGGGTCCGCGACGGCGGTCTTGGCCCAGCAGCCCGAAGAGGCATCGGAAGGCGACGTCATGGCGACCGTTTACGGGACGCTGCCGTCGCCCGAAGAAATGACCAAGGGTCCCAAGGTCGAAGGCATTATTTCCGCGCGCAGCGACGGACGGATGCAGGTCACGACCGCCGACGGCAGCGCGACGACCATCGCGATCGCCGATTATACCAAGATCAAGAGCAGCGGCGGCTTCCTGGGCCTTGATCGCGACAAGCTGGCATCGGATGCCCTGCTCAACGGCCTGCCGGTGACGGTCGACACGCTGCAATGGGACGGCGGACTGGTCGCCAGCCAGGTCGATCTCAAGAGCAAGGATCTGCGCACCGCGTCGATGATCCACACCGGCACCAACCAGCGTTTCGCCGAACAGACGGCCGCGACCGACGCGCTGCGCAGCCGCGTCGGCGACATCGACCAGTATAATGTGAAGAGCACGACCAACGTGAACTTCGACATCGGCAAGGCCGTTCTGTCCGAGCAGGCGAAGGCCGACCTTTGCGCTGCCGCCAGCCAGGCCGAGGGCATGAACAATGCCATGCTGCTCGTCGTCGGATACACCGATTCGACGGGAAGCCAGGAGGTCAACCAGGTGCTCAGCGAAAAGCGGGCGGGCCGCGTCGTCAATCACTTGCAGCAGGCGTGCGGCTGGAAGCCCTATCGCATGCTGACCCCGACCGGCATGGCCGAAGCCGATCCGGCGGCGGACAACACCACGCCCGAAGGCAAGGCGCAGAACCGCCGCGTTGCGGTCAATGTTCTGGTCAGCAAGGGTCTCGACGGCCTGTAAGACGAACAACGGGGTGGGCAGTGCCCGCCCCGTCTTTCCCCGGCCGATCGCGTCGCGTTCAGGCGGGTTTCCAGCTTTTGCGATCTTCGGCCTGTTTCAGCACCTCGAACGCCGCCTGTCCCGCCGCGAACCGCCTTGCGGCCTCCGCATCGTCGGGCTTGACGTCCGGATGGCATTCCTTGGCATAGGCGCGCCACGCCTTTTTCGTGGCGTCGAAATCGGCATCGGGGTCCAGCCCCAGCACGTCCAGCGCGCGCATTTCATCGGCGCTGCGACTGCCGTCGCCCGCACCGCCCCATTCATAATGCTGCGCGCGGGCGTAGCTGCGCGCACCCCGTGCTTCGTCGGCGGCGCGCTCGGCCGCGTCTTCCGCGCTGAGGCCGGCGAAATAGTCCCAGCCGCGATTATATTCGGCCGCGTGCGCCTCGCAGAAATACCAGCGTTCCGGGCTGTTGGGCGATTTGGGCGCCGGGCAATTGCCGGGTTCGCTACAACCATGCCGATCGCACAGCCGCACCTTCTGCGCTTCACGCCCCTGACCATATTCGCGCCAGCGGGGAAAACCCCAATCGTCGGATCGTCTGGCGCGGCTCATCGACCCTATGTAGCGATTGACGGCCGATCTGGCTAGCCGCGCGGCCCAAAAAGCTAGTCCTTCGGCGTATATCCAAAGGCTTTGTGCGCCAGCTTGACCACCGCGGCGTCGCGATCCGGCGGCGTCATCGGCACGGCGGCTTCCAGCGCTTCGGTCACATGCGCCAGCGCGGCGATGCGTCCCGCCTTCTTGTTGTTGCCGTCGATCACCTTCCACGGCGCCCAGCGCGTGTCGGTCTGCTGGAACATATCGTCCATCGCGGCCAGATAATCCTTGCGCTTGGCCCGGTTGCGATAATCCTCGGCGCCGGTCTTCCAGCGTTTCCACGGATTGTCGAGCCGATCGGCGAAACGCTTGTCCTGTTCTTCCTGGGTAATATGGACGAACAGCTTGACCAGATGGGTGCGGCTGCCGGTCAGTTGCGCCTCAAACTCGTTGATCTCGTCATACCCCTTGCGCCATTCGGCCTCGCTCGCGAAACCCTCGACCCGCTCGACCAGCACGCGGCCGTACCAGCTCCGGTCGAAGATGGAGATTTCGCGGTTGCCGGGCAGGCGCTTCCAGAAGCGCCACAGGAAATGCCGCGCCCCCTCCTCCTCGTTCGGTGCGCCGATCGGCCACACCTCGAAATAGCGGGGGTCGAGCGAGGCGGTCATGCGCTGGATGATCCCGCCCTTGCCGGCGGCATCCCAACCCTCCAGCATGATGACGCTGCGTTGGCCGTGGGAGATATGCGCCGCCTGCACCCGTTCCAGCCGGTCCTGCAGCGCGGCGAGATCGGCCGCATATTCGCCGTCATATTTGGCGCCGGCTTCATAGTCGGCAAGGTTGATCGTCATCCCGCTGCTCTCCGGGCGTCTGTCTCTGGGTCCGCCACGGCTGCTACCATAGCGGCGGACGGGATGCGACGGGATTAACCCTGATCGCCGCTGAGTTCGGCCAGCAGGCCGGCCACGCGCGCGGGGGCTTCCATCGGGATGAAATGGCTGTGGTCGGACCACAGCTCGTCACGCGGCGCGCCGATCGACGCGCCGAGCCCCGGCCAGGTCGGGCTGCTGGAAAAGTCCATCTCGCCATCCCGGTCGCTCTCGCGCGCGCGAACGACGCTCGTCGGCGTCGCGAGATAGGGCAGCCACATATGCGGGCTGATCCGCAGCGCATTCTGATAGACCGATGCCTCCAGCGCCGGCGGACAGGCCAGTTCCAGCCCCTCCCCGTCCGGCGCGGGCAACAGGCCATAGGTGCAATAATCGGCAAGCGTCTGTGCGTCCCACGCGGCGTAAGGCATGCGATCGGCAAAGCGCGCGCGCATCTCCTCCACGCTGGTCCACACATTGCGCCGCCGCGCGATGGGATGGTCGGCGGGATCGGGGATGGGCTGCGCGGCCTGCCCTTCATAGTCTTCGGGCGCCTTGATGACGGGGTCGATCAACAACAGGTGGCGAAACGCCGCCGGCCGCTGCGACGCAAGCCGGGTCAGGATATAGCCGCCCATGCTGTGACCGCCGCCGACGATCGGGTGACCGCTCAGCCTGTCGAGCAGCGGCAGCAGGACGTCGGAGGTTTCGACCCAATTGGCCAGCGTCGAGGGACGATAGCTGCGCCCATGACCACGATGATCGGGGGCAATCACATGCGTGCCGGCGGGCAGTGCCGCGACGACCCGGTCCCAAAGACGCGCGTGAAAGCCGGTCGCGTGCAGCAAAAGCAGAGAGGCGGCGCCATGGCGCGGCGCGCCCCATTCGAACCAGCAGATGTCCCCGTCCGGCGTGGCAAGCCGGTGTTCGCGCGGCCCGGCCATCCGCGTCAGTTCTTCGGCCCGTCGATCAGGCGGATGCTGAGTTCCTTCAGCTGCTTTTCGCTGACCGGCGCCGGGGCGCCCATCATCAGGTCTTCCGCCTTCTGGTTCATCGGAAAGACCACGACCTCGCGGATATTGGGTTCGTCGGCGAGCAGCATGACGATCCGGTCGACGCCCGGCGCCGAACCGCCGTGCGGCGGCGCGCCATATTTGAACGCGTTGATCATGCCCGCGAAATTGGCATCGACGTCGGCCTGGCTATACCCGGCGATCTCGAACGCCTTGTACATGATGTCGGGCCGGTGATTCCGGATCGCGCCCGACGACAGTTCGACGCCGTTGCACACGATGTCATATTGCCAGGCGAGGATTTCGAGCGGGTCCTTGGTTTCCAGCGCTTCCAGTTCGCCCTGCGGCATCGAAAAGGGATTGTGGCTGAAATCGATCTTGCCGGTGTCCTCGTCGGCCTCGAACATCGGGAAATCGACGATCCAGCACATTGCGAAGCTGTTCGGGTCGATCAGGCCCAGTTGTTCGGCGACGCGGGTGCGCGCAAAGCCGGCCAGCCGGGCCGCGACGGCTTCCTTGCCGGCGGCAAAGAACAGCCCGTCATCGGGGCCGATCCCCAGTTCCGCGGCCAGCGCGTCCATCTTGTCCGGCCCATGGTTCTTGGCGATCGGACCGCCCCATTCGCCGCCCTTGCGCGTCGCATAGCCCAGGCCCGCAAAGCCCTCGCCCTGCGCCCAGCTGTTCATGTCGTCAAAGAATTTGCGGCTCTTGTCGGCGGTCCCCGGCGCGGGAATGGCGCGCACGACATCGCCCGCCGCGACGATATCGGCGAACCGGCCGAAGCCCGAGCCCGCGAAATGCGACGACACGTCGGTAATGATCAGCGGGTTGCGAAGGTCCGGCTTGTCGTTGCCATATTTCAGCATCGACTCGCGATAGGGAATGCGCGGAAAGCTGCCCGCCGGCGTCACCGACTTGCCATTGGCGAATTCCTCGAACACCCCGGCCAGCACGGGTTCGATGGCATTGAACACATCGTCCTGGGTAACGAAGCTCATCTCGAAATCGAGCTGATAAAATTCGCCCGGGCTACGGTCGGCGCGCGCGTCCTCGTCGCGGAAGCAGGGCGCGATCTGGAAATAGCGGTCGAAACCCGCGACCATCAGCAGTTGCTTGAACATCTGCGGCGCCTGCGGCAGCGCATAGAATTTGCCGGGATGGACGCGGCTGGGCACCAGATAGTCGCGCGCGCCTTCGGGCGACGAAGCGGTCAGGATGGGCGTCTGATATTCGGTGAACCCCTGTTCCACCATCCGGCGGCGCAGCGACGCAATGACGTTGGAGCGCAGCAGGATATTGGCATGCAGCCGTTCCCGGCGCAGGTCGAGGAAGCGGTACTTCAGGCGAATGTCCTCGGGATATTCCTGTTCGCCCGCGACCGGCATCGGCAGTTCGGCGGCTGCCGACTGCACCGAAACCGCACGCGCGCGCACTTCGATGGCCCCGGTCGGCAGGTTCGCGTTGACGGTTTCGTCCGACCGCGCGACGACGTCGCCGGTGACGGTCACGACGCTTTCGGCGCGCAGCCCGTCGAGCATCGCAAAGGCCGGGTCGCTGGAATCCGCAACGATCTGCGTCAGGCCATAATGATCGCGCAGGTCGACGAACAGCAGCCCGCCATGGTCGCGCTTGCGGTGGACCCAGCCCGACAGGCGGACGCTCTGGCCGACGTCCTCGGCGCGAAGCTGGCCACAATTATGGGTGCGATAGGCGTGCATCTGCTTGTCTTTCAATGTCCGGAAAGGCGCGCTCCAAAAACGCGCCGATATGGCCGCGCCTAAGGCAGCGCGGGGACGGGTTTGTCAAGGGTTGAAGGCGATATCAGCGGGTCAGACCCAGTCCGTCGAGCACCGCGCTGCCGAAAATCGCCCGGTCGGCGGGGTCGGGGATCAACCGTTCGCGCGCCGCGCGCCAGCGGCGGAAATCCTCGCCATAGTCGGCCGCGACGCGCGCGGCATCGAGCCGGCAGCTTTTCGCCCAGTGCCGCGTGAAGCCGATGTTCCGCGCATCGAGCAACGCGACCACCCGCGCATAGGCCTCCGCCGTCCGGTCGCTGCGCGGACCGTCGAAATCGATGACGGCATTGTGCGGAAAGCGCGCGGGCGCAAGCAACCCCTGCGCCCGTTCCATGAACCGTACCGTCACCACCGTCGATCCGCCATGCTCGGCATAGACGGCGCAGATCAGTTCGAACACATGTGGCAGGTCGGCCCGGTCGATCGTCACCGACGCGTTGAACAGATCGGCGAGCGGCCGATGCGTGTCCAGCCCCTCCCCCCAACTGCCGAAAACCGCCGGATCGTCGATGTCGGGGCCAGCGGCATAGCCCAGCTTCATCGCGAACTGCAACAGCGCGCCCCGCGCCCAGGGATAGCTGTCGAGCAGACGCCCGAGCAGGCTGAGCGCGTCATAACCGGCGCCCAGCTCTCCCGGCGTCGCGCGGGGATAATCGTCGCGCCACGGCTCGCGATACAGGAAGCGCAGCATCGCCGGCCGTTTGAACGGTTTATAGGGATTGACGATCATCTGCACGAAATCGGGCGTCCGGTCGAGCGCATAGGCGGCGGAAAAACGCCGGAAATCGCCGGTCGCCAGCCAGTCGAGCGCCGCGCGGTCGATCGTCCGCAAATTCTGGATCGGCCGGACCAGGAATTTGGGCACGCTGTCCACCACCAGGGCAGTGACGATACCGAGCGATCCGACCGGCAATTGCACCGCCGCGAACAACTCGTCATCGCGCAGCGGTATCGATCCGGTCGCGGCGATGAAGGCGTCGCGCATCACCCCCGCGGCGGGTTCGACCCAATAGCTACCGCGCGGCGTCGCGACCTGCACCGCGCGGATATGATCCTGAATGCCGCCATGCGCGACCATCGACCCATGCGTGCCGGTTGCCGCCGCGCCGGCAAAGGTCTGTCCATTGCCCGCGCCGCTCGTCCACAGCGACCGCCCCTGTTCTTCCAGCTTGTCCGACACCTCGTCGACCAGCGCGCCCGCCTCGACCAGCATCAGCGCCGACGCGTCGATGCCGGACCGGACATCGTCCGCCGCGACGCGGAAACAGCGGTTGAACCGCCGGGTATGGAGCAGCCAGCCATCCGACAGGATGTTGACGTTCGACGGCGACCAACCGGCGCCCAGCGGCCGGACGCGCTTGCCAGCCGCCTTCGCTTCGCCAAGCCACGCGACCACCGCCGCGGCCGCCGCCGCAATCTCGTCCCGCCCCCGCGCGGCGTCGCCGCCGCGCAACGCAAAGCGCACGGACTTCTCGCTGACCCCGGTGCCGTGGTAGTTCGTCCAGCGGCCCGCCTCGCTCAACCGCACGACCGGCATCAGGCATCTCCCAGCGGCAAGATGCCGGCATGGGCGCGCCACGCGACCGTCACCGGGCGCAGATAGCCGAAGCTGGCAATGGCGGTCAGCATCTGCCGCCGCGTCGCAAAGACGCGAACGTCGCACAGCCCCTGATCCGCTTCGGGCGTGATGAACGGCTGCGCGGCGTGGGCGGCGAAGCCCCAGCCTTTCAGCGTGACCACCATCCGCTCTTCGTCCAGCGGCCGCGGATTGGCGATCGACACGAAAATATCCGCCTGCCCCGCCGCATATTGACCGACCAGCAAAGCGACAGCGAGCGCCGCCAGCGCCCAGCCCATCCACATCATCGAATGACCCCCTTCGATACGCGCCGTGGCGGCGCCTTTGCGACCCGAAGAGATTGCGGCAATTTTTCCTGCCCGTCCGCACCAACTAGCTGTATAGGCGCCGCATGCAAGTCCATCCGTTGATCGAGTCCAATGCCGCGCTCGTCGAATTCGTCGACCTGATCAAGCACAGCGATTTCATCGCCGTCGACACCGAATTCATGCGCGAAAACACCTTCTGGCCCGAGCTGTGCCTGATTCAGGTCGCTGACAGCGCGCACGCCGCCGCGATCGATCCGATGGCGTCCGGCATCGACCTCAAGCCGCTGCTCGACCTGCTCGTCGACAATGACGATGTGCTGAAGGTGTTCCATGCCGGCGGGCAGGATGTGGAAATCATCTTCAACCTGACCGGCAAGACGCCCTTCCCGATCTTCGACACCCAGATCGGCCAGATGGCGCTGGGTCAGGCGGAGCAGGTGGGCTATTCGAACCTCGTCGAAGCCTGGCTGGGCCTGCAACTCGACAAGGGCGCCCGCTTCACCGACTGGAGCCGCAGGCCGCTCGACAAGCGCCAGATCGACTATGCGATCGGCGACGTCACCCATCTCGCCAAAATCTTTCCGATGATGCTCAAAAAACTGGTCAAGACCGGGCGGGGCCACTGGCTGGACGAGGAAATGGAGCGGCTGGCCGATCCGTCGAACTATTCGCTCGATCCCGACAAGGCGTGGGAACGCATCAAGGTGCCGTCGCGCAAGCCCGAGGTTCTGGGACGGCTGCGCGCGCTGGCGGCATGGCGCGAGCGCGAGGCGCGGAACAAGAATCTGCCGCGCGGGCGCATCGTCAAGGACGAGACGCTGGCCGACCTTGCCGCGCATCCGCCGCAGGATCAGGACGGGCTGGGCCGCGTCCGCGGCCTGTCGGCGACCTGGCGGACCAACGACATCGGCGGCCGTCTGATCGACGCGCTGGCGGGTGCGAAACCGCTGTCGCGCGATGAAATGCCCGATCGCGCGCCGCGCGGGCCGGGGCTGGGCAAGGAAGGCGTATTGGTCGCCGACCTTTTGAAACTGCTGCTGAAAATCCGGTCGCGCGAACTCAATGTCGCTTCACGCCTGATCGCGCGCAGCGACGATCTGGAGTCGCTGGCGGCCGGACGCCGCGACGGCATCGCGATGATGCAGGGCTGGCGTTACGAGGTGTTTGGCCAGGCCGCCCTCGATCTGGTCGACGGGCGCATGGGCTTTGCGGTGAAACAGGGCAAGCTGGTGATGAGCGAGATCGACATCGGCGCGGCCGCCCCCGCCTGACACGCCCTTTAGCGCAGCAGCATTTCCGGTTTCGCTTCCAGCGTCTGCGCGAGCGCTTTCAGACGGCGTTCGACCGATTCGCCGGCCAGATGATGCCAGCCGGGATCGAGGCTGAGCCGCAGCCTGCCGTCCTCCAACGCAATCGAACTCGCGCGCAGCGGCGCCTCGACGCCGCCGGTCAGTCGCTGTGCGAGGCGGATCGCCAGCCCCCATTGCCGCGCCCGCGCCAGCCGTTCGACGCTGACGAGCGTGCCCATCGCCGGAAAATCGCCGTCCGCGCCGCCGAACCCGGCGTGCAACGCGCGGGCGAGCAGGATGCGGCCCGGAATATCGATGCCGCGCCAATTGCCGTGCAGGCCGATCTCGGTGCCGCGCTCGGCGCGAAAATCGGGGTTCGCCGACCAGGCAACGTCGCTCAGCAGGCTGGCCGCCAGGCGGATGCGGCTGTCGGCGACGGCTTCCTGCGCGAACAGCGGCGCGATCCAGTCGGCGATGGCGCGGCCGTGGGGGGCAAAGCGGGCGAGCCTGCGGCCTTCGAATTCGGCCGCCACGATCAGCGGGTCCTGCGCCTGCGTCGCCGGGTCGAGCGCCTGATAGAGCAGCCCTTCGCGCAGCCCCGACGAGGATACCGTCATTTCGGGCGCGTCGATGATGTTGACCAGCGCGGCCAGCAACTCGGCCGCATCGGGCAAGGTCGCGGCGCGGTTCGACGCCATGCCGGGAATCGCCTTCAACTCCTCGAAGCTCATCCGCTTCGTCGCGCGGAGCAGACGGCGCAGCGCGGCGCGGGGCAAGCTGTGCTGGTCGAGCACGGCCAGCGGATCGCGCGTAATTTCCAGGTCTAGGCGCGACAGCGCGCGCCACGACCCGCCCACCAGATAGAGCGGCATGCCGGCCATGGCGCCGGGCCAGCCCGCGTCCTTCAGCATCTTGCGCACCGCGCGTTCGAACGGCTGGCGACCGTCCTTGCGCAGCGCCGGAAGCCGCAGCACGCCAAGCGGAAAGGACGCGCGGCGCCCGACGGTGCCATTTGCCACTTCGGCCAGTTCCAGGCTGCCGCCGCCCAGGTCGACGGCAATGCCGCGCGCGTCGGGAATCGCGGCCAGCACGCCGCAGCCGGACGCTTCCGCCTCCTCCTCGCCCGACAGCAGCCGGATTTTCAGTCCCGCTTCCGCAGCCCCGGCCAGAAAATCGCCGCCGTTGGTCGCATCGCGCACCGCGGCCGTGGCGACGCATTGCAAATCCTTGACCTGCATGTGCTGCGCCAGCAGCGCATAGCGGCGCAGCGCGGTCAGCCCGCGTTCGGCATCCTCCGGCGCGATGCGGCCATCGACCGACAGCCCGCGTCCCAGGCCCGCCGCGACCTTTTCGTTGAAGATGACCGCGGGCGCGCGGGCCGGTCCTTCATAAACGACGATCCGCACCGAATTGGAACCGATGTCGATGACGGCGGACCGATGGGTCGCCTGCTTCGATGAACGGGATAACGCCAAAATTCGTCAAACCTCGCGGGTGGTGAAGGCCAGCGTCGGAACATCCTGCTGTTCGTGCAGCGCGGTCCCGCGCCCCGACAGCGAGGGATTGTTCATGAAATAATGATGCAGGTTGAACGGCTTGTCGCCGGGTGCCACCCGCACATAGGTTCCGTCCGGTTGCAATATCCAGCTTTGTTCATTGTCGATCAGATTGGCGACCAGCACCTGATCGAGAATCTGGTCGTGCACCGTCGGATTTTCGATCGGGATCATATATTCGACCCGGCGGTCGAAATTGCGCGGCATCCAGTCGGCGCTGGAAATATACAGCTTCGCACCGCTGTGCGGCAGGCGCGCGCCATTGGCAAAGGCCCAGATGCGGCTGTGTTCCAGAAAGCGCCCGACGATCGACTTGACGCGGATCGTTTCCGACAGGCCGGGCACGCCGGGGCGCAGGCAACAGATGCCGCGCACGATCAGTTCGACGGGTACGCCCGCCGCGCTCGCCTCGTATAGCTTGTCGATGATGCCGGGGTCGACCAGGCTGTTCATCTTGGCCCACAGGCCCGACGGCCGGCCCGCCTTTGCGGCCGCGATCTCGGCATCGACCAGATCGCACAGATGCTGACGCATGTTCAGCGGCGACATCGTCACCAGTTCCAGCCGTTCGGGCTCGACATAGCCGGTGATGTAGTTGAACAACTGCGCCGCGTCGCGCCCTGCCCGCGGATCGGCGGTAAAGAAGCTGAGATCGGTATAGATGCGCGCCGTCACCGGATGGTAATTGCCGGTGCCGAAGTGGCAATAGGTGCGGTAGCCCTGCCCTTCGCGGCGCACGACCATCGAAATCTTGGCGTGGGTCTTCCATTCGATGAAGCCATAGACGACCTGCACCCCGGCGCGCTCGAGCTGCGTCGCCCACAGCAGATTCTGTTCCTCGTCGAATCGCGCCTTCAGTTCGACCACCGCCGTGACCGACTTGCCTGCCTCCGCCGCCTCGATCAGCGCGCGAATAACGGGCGACTGATTGCCGGCGCGGTACAGCGTCTGCTTGATCGCCACAACATCGGGGTCCGCCGCGGCTTGGCGCAGAAAGGACACGACGACGTCGAAACTTTCATAGGGATGATGGACGACGATGTCCTTCGACCGGATCGCCGCAAAACAATCGCCGCCATGTTCGCGAATGCGCTCCGGAAAGCGCGGCGAATAGGATGGGAATTTGAGGTCGGGCCGGTCGACATCGACCAGCGCCGACAGGGCCGCCAGCCCCACAAAGCCCTCGATCTTGGCGACGATCGCCTCATGCCCCTGAATATCGGCGTTGAGCACGGCCGCCAGTTCGGCCGGCATGTCGGCCTCCAGTTCCATCAGGATCACCCGCCCGCGCCGGCGGCGGCGGATCGCGGTGCGGAACAGACGCACCAGATCCTCCGCCTCTTCTTCCAGTTCGATGTCGCTGTCGCGGATGATGCGGAACACGCCGATGGCGCGAATGGTGAAACCCGGGAACAGAAGGTCGCCGAAAATCTCGATCAGATATTCGATCGGCACGAAGGCGCTCGCCTCGCCCGGCACGGGCACGAAGCGCGGCAGCGACGGCGGAATCATCACCAGTTCGCGCACCGTGTCGCCCGACGCCTTGCGCTGCAAGTCGAAGATCACCCCGACGCCGCGATTCGGAATGAAGGGGAATGGATGCGCGGGGTCGAGCACCTGCGGGGTCAGGATCGGGAATATCTGCTCGATGAAATATTGGCGAAGCGCGGCGCGCAACGCCGCCTTGTCGGACCCGCTGCCGTGAACGGCAATCCCCTGCTCGCCCAGCAATGCGTGCAGCCGCTGCCACTCGCTCTGCTGCTGATCGACAAGACGGTTCACCTCGGCCTCGATCTCGGCAAGCTGCTGGCCGGGCGAGCGGCCGTCGGCCGACGGATCGTCGATGCCCTGAAGCTGCTGCCCCTTCAGGCCCGCGACGCGCACCATGAAGAATTCATCGAGATTGCTGCCCGAGATGGACAGGAAGCGCAGCCGTTCGAGCAGCGGATGCGCGGGGTTGCGCGCTTCCTCCATCACTCGCCGGTTGAAGGCGAGCCAGCTTAGTTCCCGGTTGAAAAAACGATCGGAGCTGCTTCGGTCGAACAGCGGGCGTGCCGGTTCATTATCGGTCGGGAGCAATGGTTCGGTCAGCGACATTTGGGAGCATCCTGCCTTTCAGGGAGATCGGGGTCGATCAGCCCTTGTGACAGCAATGTTTCACGCGCGAGACGGATGCCGACGCGGCGCCCCTGTTCGAGCGAGGCGACGTCGAGCGCGGCGACGATTTTGTGGATCATCGCATATGTCCGCTCCATGCGCGGGACGATGTAGGACGCGACTTCCGGCGCCAGCGCCATGCCGCGCTGCGCGAACAGGGATTCGATCAGGTCGCGGGCCAGGCAATCGTCGGGCTCGCTGATCGTCAGCACCGGCACGGCGGCCAGCCGCGAAGCGAGATCGGGCAGCGCCACCCGCCACGCCGCCGGCGGCGCGTCGGCGACGATCAGCAACGGCGTGCCCGATGCCTGCGCCGCATTCCAGGCATGGAACATCGCCTCTTCATCGACGCTGCGCGGGCCATCGATCACGCGGCCGCCGGTTTCGGCGGCGAACAGGCGGCCGATCAGGCTCTTGCCCGATCCCGGCGGACCGACCAGCACCGCCGTCCGCACCGGCCAGGCGTCGGTATGCCGCAGATATCGTATGGCTTCGGCATTGCTGGCCCCAACGACCAGAGGCGCGTCGCCGTTGCCGCCCGCGCTCCAGTCGAGCGGCAGCGCGATCTGTCCCGATGCGCGCGCCATCAGCGGCTGATCCGCAGCTGGCCGCCGCCTTCCTGCACCGTATAGCCCCGCGCGGCGAGCGCGGCGCGCAGCGCGGCGATATCGCCGCGGAAAGTCACGCGCATGACGGACGTGCCGCCCAGCGCGAGGCTGGTGGTGGAGGCCGACTGCACCCCGGCGATCCCGGCAATGGTCCGCTCGGTCGCCGACACCGATTCGACGTCGGGCGAATTATACTGGACCGTGAAGCTCTGCGTCCCGGTCGGGGCCGCGGTCGGCACGCTGGTATCGGTCTCGCTCGGCAACACATCGCCTTCGCCGATCGTCTCTTCGGGCAGATCGACCTTCTCCACCGGCTTTTCGAGGACCAGATAGGTGTCGGTCCGCAGCGTTCCCGCCGCCAACGCGTCGATATAGATGCGGTCCACGCGCGCGACCGCCTTTTCCATCATGTCGGGAATCGCCGCCGCCGACGGCGCGGTCATCGTGAAGCTGTCGATCAGCTTGTTGTCGGGGCCGAAGCGCGCGGCGAAATGGCCGGTCACGGGACCGCCGGGATAGCTATATTCGACGCGCGCGATGGGAATCAGCACATCCGCCGCGCCATATTGATCGAGGATCACGCGCCACCAGACGCGCCCGCGCCGCCCGGTCTGGCCGGCATTCAGCAGCAAGGTGTCGGCGCCGGTGCCCGCCGTCCGCACATAATCGATCGCGCTCTGGCCGGTATTATATTCGGCCCAGGCGCGCTGCCACGCGCTGCGCTGTTCAAAGACCTGCTGGATGCCGTCGATCGAATAGACGGGGATGACGAGCAGCGGCGGCGAGCGCAGCGTCCGGCCGCTGACGCCCAATATCTGTCCGGCACGCACGCGATCGAACTGGACGCCGAGCCGCGCGACATAGCGGCGCGGACCGATCTGTTCATGCTCCACCACGATCGCGGTCACGATGCCGTCGAGCACCGAATCGTTGAGCGCCGGGGCGTCGCTGCCGTTCAGGCGCCGATACAGCTGGGCCCAGCCCTGCCGCTGCGCCTCGCGCCAGCCCTTGGTCCGCGCGTCGTCGGCGCTATCGCCGGTCACGTCGACGGATATGCCGCTCGCCAGAAAATCGCCGCTGCTGTTGATCGGGGTGATGCCGCGGTCGCCGCGGCTGACCTGCCCCTGAACGATACCGACGATCAGGACCGCGAAGAACAGGGCGAACAGCGCGGCCCAGCGCCAGCGGCGGCCTTGCGGAGCGTCGAGGGCGAAGCTCGGAACGAAGCGGGGGAAAGCGGCCGACGTCATATCTTCTCTATGCTCTGCCCAAAAGCGCGCGCCCGGACAAGGAAATCATGGAAATTATCCGCCGGAACCGTTAGGCGCGCTGGCCATGGATTCCAAGCACAACCAACCCGCACCCTATACTTATGCCGGGGCCGGCGTCTCGATCGAAACCGGCAATGCGCTGGTCCGTGCCATCGCCCCGCTCGCCCGCGCGACGCGCCGTCCCGGCGCAGATGCCGACCTGGGCGGCTTCGGCGGCTTTTTCGACCTGAAGGCGGCGGGGTTCCACGACCCCCTGCTCGTCGCGGCGAACGACGGCGTCGGCACCAAGCTGAAGTTGGCGATCGAATCGGGCAAGCATGGCGGCGTCGGCATCGACCTGGTCGCGATGTGCGCCAACGACCTGATCGTTCAGGGCGCCGAGCCGCTGTTTTTCCTGGATTATTATGCCACGGGCAAGCTCGACAACGCCGTCGCGACCGACGTCGTGGCAAGCATCGCCGAGGGTTGCAAGCTGGCCGGCTGCGCGCTGATCGGCGGCGAGACCGCCGAAATGCCCGGCATGTATTCCGACGGCGACTACGACCTCGCGGGCTTCTGCGTCGGCGCGGTCGAGCGCGACCAGGTGCTGACCGCCGACAAGGTCGCCGCCGGGGACGTCATCCTGGGCCTTGCGTCGTCGGGCGTCCATTCGAACGGCTTCTCGCTCGTCCGGCGGCTGGCCGCGGACAAGGGCTGGAAGCTCGACCGGCCGGCGCTGTTCGACCAGAATATCCTGCTGATCGACGCGCTGATGGCGCCGACGCGCATCTATGTGAAGAGCCTGCTTCCGCTGGTGAAGACCGGGAAGATCCACGCACTGGCGCATATCACGGGCGGCGGTCTGCTGGAAAATATCCCGCGCGTGCTGCCAAAGACGCTCCATGCCCATGTCGATGCCGACGCATGGGAACAGCCGCGTTTGATGGCGTTCCTGCAGGCCCAGGGCCATATCGAGCCCGAGGAGATGGCGCGTACCTTCAACTGCGGCATCGGCATGGCGGTCGTGGTGGCCGAAAGCGACGTCGCCGAGGTGACGGCCGCGCTCGAAGCCTCGGGCGAGACGGTGCACCGCATCGGCCATATCGCGGAGGGCGCAAAGGGCTGCACCGTCAGCGGCGGGCCCGAGACGTGGAGCGCGATGGCGGCCTGGTCGGCAACACATAATGGCTAAGGCGCGGGTCGCCGTTCTGATCTCCGGCGCCGGCACCAATATGGCGGCGCTGCTCTATGCCTCCAAAGCTGCGACATGCCCCTATGAACTGGTGCTGGTCGCCAGCAACGACCCACGGGCGCCCGGCCTGTCGATTGCGGCGGCGGAAGGCGTTGCGACCTGGTCGCACCCGCACAAGGGCATGACGCGCGACGCGTTCGACGCGCTGGTCGACGCGCAATTGCGCGACGCGCGCGCCGACTATGTCGCACTGGCGGGCTATATGCGCATCCTGTCGGACGATTTCGTCGCGCGCTGGGCCGGCCGGATGCTGAACATCCACCCCAGCCTGCTGCCGCTGTACAAGGGTCTCGACACGCACCGGCAGGCGATCGAGGCGGGCGACGGATTCGGCGGCTGCAGCGTCCATATCGTCACCCCCGCGCTGGACGACGGCCCGGTGCTGGCCCAGACGCCGGTCGCGATCCTTGCCGGCGACACGGCGGAAACGCTGGCCGAACGCGTCCGCTTTGCCGAACATCAACTCTATCCCCCGACGCTGGCCGCTTTCGTGTCCCGCGAACGGTCGCCCGACTATCTACGCGGCCGGGTCCGTGATCTGGCGCTGGCCCTGCCCGAAAGCGACGAGGTGCTGTCGCACGGCATGCCCTGTTTCGGGATCGTGAAGGGCAAGAAATTCGCCTATTTCACCGAGGATCATCACGGCGACGGCAAGATCGCGCTGCTGGTCAAGATCAGCGGCGCCGACGAGCAGGCGCAGCTTATCGAACTCGACGGGAACCGCTATTACCGCCCCGCCTATTTCGGCGACGGCTGGATCGGCATCCGGCTCGACCTGGGCGATACGGACTGGGACGCGATCGCCGAATGGCTGCGCAAAAGCTGGCTCGCGATCGCGCCAAGGAAGCTGGCGGGCCTGATGCGGGTTGCCGACGAATTCTGACGATCGTGCGGGTTTTGACCTGACTGCCGGGCACTGCTATCCGCCCTTTCAGGGTCGCTCCGAATGAGGAGACGATTGCCCGTGCGCCCGATCCTGTTGTTTCTTTCCGCCTTGTTTTTGCCCCTTCTGACGTCCGCGGGCGCCCAATCGGTCGCCCCGCCCCGGCCCGTGGCGATCGAGGGCGGCGACGACCGCATGTTCGAAATATTGAAGGTCGAGGACATGGCGGAGCGCGAACGCCAGATGAAGGAACTGTGCGGGCGTCACGCCAATGCCTGCAACTTCCTGGCGCTCGGGTATGAAAACGGCACTTATGGCGCCAAACGTCCCGACGACGCGCTGCCGATGTATCGCAAGGCCTGTGAGGGCGGCATTCCCAGCGGCTGCACCAACCTGGCCGGACGACTGGACACATCGTCGAAGCCCGCCGATCTGGTCGAGGCGCGGACGCTGTTTCGCAGTGCGTGCGAAACCTATGACGCCACCTATTGCCAGCAATATGGCGTCATGCTGGCCAATGGCGCGGGCGGGCCGCAGGACGATGGCGCGGCCCGCATCGCCTATGGCCATGCCTGCAAGGCGGGCAGCGTCAGCGGCTGTTTCAACCTGGGCGAACTGGCGCGGCTCGGCATCGGCGGCGCGGCCGACGACGCGCTGGCGCGCAGCGCCTTCGCCGCAGCGTGCGAGGGCGGGTCCGGCGCCGGGTGCAACCGATACGCCTATCGCCTGCGCATGGGCGTGGGCGGCGACAAGGATCTGGCGGCGGCCTGGAAAGCCTATGCCAGCGCGTGCGACAGCAATGTGACGGAATCCTGTTTCCGGCTGGGGCAGATGATCGAGGCGGACGAAGCACCCGGCCATACGCTCGCCGAAGCGCGCGGCTTTTACGGTCGTGCCTGCGATGCGCGCGACGAGGATGCTTGCCTGTCGCTGGGCAAGATGATGCGCACCGGAGTCGGCGGCGCGGTGGACATGGCCGCGACACGCGGGGTCTATGCCCAGGCGTGCGCGATCGATGCGATCCCCGGCTGCTTCAACCTGGGCCTCATGCTCCAGAGCGGGTTGGGCGGCGCCGCCGATCCGGCCGCCGCGCGCACCCATTATGCCAGCGCCTGCAACGCCGGCGACGGCCGCGCCTGCGGCAATCTGGCCGCGATGCTGACCAAGGGCGAAGGCGGGCCGGTCGATACCGCACGCGCCGAAAAGATACTCGAACAGGGCTGCAAGGCCGACGCCGAGTTGCCCTGGTGCGGCTGACCCGACGATTTCGACTGGCATTCTGGCCCGAATAGGGGTGAAGTCGGGCGATGCGGTTCGACATCGCCCATGCCGTTTCGACGCTGTTCCTGCTCGCGCTGGCGCTGACCGTCGTGCGCATCATGCTGCGGCCCCAGCGCGAACCGGCGTCGCGCATCGCCTGGCTGATGGCGACGCTGGCGGTGCCGATCGGCGGGATCATCGCCTATCTGCTGCTCGGAGAGGCGCGAATCAGCGCCAAGCGCCGCGCGCGTTATCGCGCGATCGAGGCCCATCTGCCGCACCCCAGCGGCAATGCGGAGCTGCGCCGCAAGCTGGCGCGCGGCGCCTATGCCGCCCCCTTCGCACTGGCCCAGACCGTCAACGCCCTGCCCCCGACCGCGGGCAATCGCGCGGCGCTGGCGGCGGACGGCAATGCCGCGATCCGCGAGATGGTCGAGGATATCGACAACGCGACATCGACCGTCCATCTCTGTTTCTACATCTGGCTCGCCGACAATAACGGCTTCCGGATCAAGAACGCGCTGATCCGCGCCGCGAAGCGCGGCGTGAAAGTGCGGGTGCTGGCCGATGCGCTGGGCTCGCGCGGCTTCATCCGCTCCGCTTACTGGATCGAGCTTGAAAATGCGGGGGTCGATGCGCGCATCGCCCTGCCCATCGGCGGACTGTTCTGGACGCTGGTGCGCGGCCGGTTCGACCTGCGCAACCACCGCAAGCAGCTTATCGTCGACAACCGGATTGCCTGGTGCGGCAGCCAGAATCTGGCCGATCCCGAATTTCGCGTGAAGCCCCGATATGCGCCCTGGGTGGACATCATGACCCGCTGGGAGGGGCCGGTGGTCCGCGACTGCCAGTTCATCTTCGCCGCCGACTGGGAATCGGAACATGGCGACGACATCACCGATCTGCTGGGCGATGCGGCCGAACCGCCGCCGGTCGCAAAGCCCGGCATCGCCGCGCAGGTCATCGGCACGGGGCCGGACGTTCGCTATGCCGCGATGACCGCCTGTTTCACCGCGCTGATCCATTCGGCGCGCCGCCAACTCGTCATCACCACCCCCTATTTCGTGCCCGACGAACAATTGATCTTCGCGCTGCTCGATTGCGCGCGGCGCGGTGTCGACACGGTGATGATCCTGCCCAAACGCAACGACAGCCGCATCGTCGCGGGCGCCAGCCGCAGCTATTATGCCGACCTGATCGACGCGGGCGTCCGCCTGTTCGAATATCGTCCCGGCCTGCTGCACGCCAAGACGATGGTCGTCGACGGCGCGGTGGCGCTGATCGGCTCCGCCAATCTCGACCGGCGCAGTTTCGAGCTGAATTTCGAGAATAATATCCTGTTCGCCGATCCCGCGTTCGTGGCCGAAATCCGGGCCCGCCAGGACAGCTACCTCGCCGATTGCGATCCGGTGACGCCGGACATGGCGCGCGCGGGGCCCGTGCGCCGATTCTGGCAGAATCTGCTCGCGATGCTCAGCCCGCTGCTCTGAAATCTGATTTGCTCACAGCCGTTTCATATTTCGTCATCCCGGAGATGACCCGGGATGACGATGCAGGATGTGTCGGAAATGGAATGAAAGCGATAATTTCTCAACGACGTATGGAACCACATGGGTCGCCACCGAAAAAGGCCGCCGGATCGCTCCGGCGGCCTTTTTTTTGGCAATGACGATGGGTCAGCCGACGATTTCTTCGGGCTTGAAGAAAAAGGCGATCTCGATCGCGGCATTTTCCTCGCTGTCGCTGCCGTGGACCGAATTGGCCTCGATGCTTTCGGCGAAGGTCTTGCGGATGGTGCCTTCGGCGGCGTCGGCCGGGTTGGTCGCGCCCATGATGTCGCGATTGCGCTTCACGGCGTCTTCGCCTTCCAGAACCTGGACGACGACGGGACCGGAGGTCATGAAGCTGACCAGTTCGCCGAAGAAGGGGCGTTCCTTGTGAACCGCGTAAAAGCCCTCGGCCTGGTCCTGCGTCATCCGGATGCGCTTCGACGCGACGACGCGCAGACCGGCCTCTTCCAGCTTCTGGGTGACCGCGCCGGTCAGGTTGCGACGCGTCGCGTCGGGCTTGATGATCGAAAAGGTGCGGGTGACCGCCATGGGAAGCTCCTGCTTTGTTGTGCTTTGGGTTGCGCGCGCCTCTAGCCGCGCTTTCCCCGCGCCGCAAGCGGCGAGCGAGCAGGATCGACGAAGCGCCGGTCGCCCGCCCCGTCAGCCGCCGACGCCATAGGTGACGGTGCCGTTGACCGTGGCGCCCGACTGGGTGGCCGTCACCTGAACACCCGTCTTGCTGTCGCCCGGCTTTTCGGCGCCGATGATCATCGTGTCGCCCGACTTGATCTCGGTCGTCACCTTCATCCCCTGCGCCTCCGCCTGCTTGCGGAAATGGGCGATGACGTCGGCGGCCTGGCCCTCGACGTCGAAACTGGTCATGCCGCCGCTGCCGTCCTTGCTGGACGACGCGAAACCGCCGCTGATCTTCGCGCCGGGATAGAGGGCGAAGCCCGCGGGCAGCTTGGCGTTGGCGGCGCCGCCGCCAAAGGTCACTTCGCCGTCCTCGGTCTTGATGCTGATATTGCCCGACTCGCCGTCGTCGCTGCTCGTCACCTTGTAATCGGCGGTCTCGCCGGTTTCGGGATCGGTATAGGTGCCGCTCGCGACCTCCTTTTCCGATGGCGACCCGCAAGCCGCGACGAAGAGCGTGACCGCAGCGGCGATCGCGATCGAAGAATGTTTCATAAAATGCTCCCGTTGCTGTTCACAAAGGCCTTTGCCACCATCGCGCGGGCGATGCGGTGAGGCCGGTCACATCAGGGTCCTTCCGACCAGCGGCCGCGGTCGTCCTGTTTCCAGAAATGAATGTCGGCGCCGTCGGCGGCGTTCAGGCTGCGCCAGATCGCCCGCGCGTCGTCGATGCGGCTGTTGTCGAACAACAGGAACACGCGATCGAAATCCAGTGCCGCGTCGCGCCATTCGCCGTCGGCCAGCGCGACCAGGCGCGCACCATTCGCCGGAGCCGCCAGCTCTCCGGCGATCAGGATCGGCTCGATCGCCTCATCCGGGGTGCCGGCATGGCCGTGCGGCAGGAAACTGGCCGGTTGCAGCGTCCACAGCGCCTCGTCGATCGCCTGCCGCTGCATCGCCGGCCCGGCGACCACCAGCAGGCGGTCGCCGTCGCCCAGGATTTTCTTCGCAAGCGCGGGCAGCACCCGTTCGGCCGGGTCGCGGGTCAGCCGGTAAAAGTCGACGCGCGCCATGCCGCCCCTTCCCTGTCCTACCCCTCGAAATTGGCGGCGATGAAGCGGTCGAGCAGCCGGACGCCATAGCCGGTCGCGCCCTTGGCATAGGTGCGGCCGTCCTTGTCGTGCCAGGCCATGCCCGCGATATCGAGGTGCGCCCAGGCGACACCGTCGTCCACGAACCGCTTCAGAAACTGCGCCGCAGTGATCGATCCGCCCTCGCGCGGGCCGATATTCTTCATGTCGGCGATCGGGCTGTCGATCAGCTTGTCATAGGCCGGCGACAGCGGGAAGCGCCACAGCTTGTCGCCGCTGGCAAGCCCCGCGTCCAGAAGCTGCGCGGCAAGATCGTCGTCATTGGCGAACACGCCCGCATATTCATGGCCGAGCGAGATGACCATCGCGCCGGTCAGCGTCGCCAGATCGACGATGACCTTGGGATCGTGGACCTTCTGCGCCCAGCTGATCGCATCGCACAGCACCAGACGCCCCTCGGCATCGGTGTTCAGCACCTCGACCGTCTGGCCCGACATGGTCGTGACGATATCGCCGGGACGCTGGGCATTGCCGTCGGGCATATTCTCGACCAGGCCGACGATACCGACGACATTCGCCTTGGCCTTGCGACCGGCAATGGCCTTCATCGCCCCCGCAACGGCGCCCGCGCCGCCCATGTCCCATTTCATCATGTCCATGCCCGGCCCGGGCTTCAGGCTGATCCCGCCGGTATCGAACGTCACGCCCTTGCCGATGAACACCACCGGCGCGTCGCCCGCGTTACCGCCGTTCCAGCGCATCGACAGCAAGCGCGGCGGCCGGGTCGACCCCTGCGCCACGCCCAGCAGCGCGCCCATGCCGAGCGCCTTCATCTGCCGTTCGTCGAGCACTTCCAGTTCGACGCCGAGATCGGCCAGATGCTGGCAGCGTTCGACGAAGCTTTCGGGATAGAGGATGTTCGGCGGCTCGGCGACGAGCGTCTGGGTCAGCGCGACCCCGTCGGCGATGGCGGAGAAGCCGGCCCAGCGCGCCGACAGGTCGCCGGCGGACGATGCGATGACGATCGTCTTCAGGCTGGGTTTCGCCGTGTCGGGCAAGCGGGTGCGATAGGTGTCGATGCGCCAGGCGCGCAGCTTCGCGCCCATGGCAAAGGCCAGCACGTCATCCTCGTCGATGGTGCCGGCGCTTTCGAAATCGACCTGCACCGACGTGACGCCGCTGGTCAGCAGCCGGGCCGTCAGCGCCGCGCCGCCGCGTTCCAGATCATGCTCCGTTCCTTCGCCGATACCGATCAGCAGCAGGCGCTTCGCCTGTCCGCCGTCGATCGCCGACGTTTCCGCGACCGCGCCCGCGGCGCCGTCGAAACGCGCCTGCGTCGCCGCCGCGCCCAACAGGGCGCCGAGGCCCGCCGCGCCGCCCTTGCGGACCGGAAAGGCGACGACGTCGGCAGATGCATCGATTTGCACGACAAACTGAATGTCCATCCGTTAACTCTCTCATGCGATGATTGATTGGAACGTGCCGGACCGATAGGGGTTTCGCTGGCGAGTTGCAAAAACAAAGCTGCCGGTCCAGGCCGGGTGGACGCGTTACAAGGTGGGACAAAGAGATTAGATGAACTGGGCTTTGTTCCGTCAGGCCAAGCGTGCCCGGCCCCTTGGCACGGCGACGTGGCTGGCGACCGCGAGCGGCTGTGCGTTGATGGCGACTCCGGCACTGGCGCAGCAGCCGGTCGCCGAACAGCCGCCGGCCGCCGAATCTCCACCGCCGGTGCGGGCGACGGTCGCGCCAGCGGAACAGGAGGCGCCGGACCTTCAAACGCCCGATGTCGATGCGACCGGAACCGACGCGCCCGATACGGGAAACGAGCAGCAGATCGGATTCGCCGCCGATAATCTGAACTATGACAGCGACACCGACATCGTCGTTGCCGAGGGCAATGTTCAGATGAACCGCGACAATATCGAAATGCGCGCCAACAAGGTGACGTGGAACCGCGGCAGCGGCGAAGTCGTCGCGGAAGGCAATGTCGCGATCAAGAATCCCGAAGGCGACACCGCCTATGGCGACCGGATCGTCCTGACCGACACGCTGCGCGACGGGGCGGTCGAAAATATGCTGGTCGTGCTCGACAATGGCGCGCGGCTGGCTGCGGTTCAGGGCACGCGGTTCGACAATGGCAATATCGAGCTGGAAAATGCCGCCTACACGCCGTGCCGCGTCGAAACCGAGGACGGGTGCCCGAAGAATCCGAGCTGGCAGATTCGCGCCGTTCGCGTGATTTACGACCGCAAGGAGAATAAGGCGCGCTATCGCGGCGCGCGGATCGAAATCTTCGGCCTGCCGCTGATCCCGCTGCCGGGGCTCAGCCACCCGCTCGACAATGAGGCGAGCAGCGGCATCTTGGTTCCCGAGGTGCGTTTCGACCGCACCAACGGGTTCGAAGTCGCGATCCCCTATTATCTGCGCCTCGCGTCCGACCGCGACATCACGATCACGCCGCACGTCTATACCGACGCCGCGCCGATGCTGTCGGGCGAATTTCGTGCGCTGACCGATATCGGATCGTTCCGGATCAACGGTTACGCGACCTACAGCTCGCTCGTTCCGCTGACCGGCGAGGCGCCCGATCCGCGCGACCGCTTTCGCGGCTATCTGGAAAGCGCGGGCAAGTTCCAGTTCTCGCCGCGCTGGAGCCTCAACTATTCGGGGCGCATCGCAACCGACCGCACCTTCATGCGCCGCTATGACATCAGCCGCGACGACCGGCTGCGCTCGACCGTCGAGCTGGAGCGGATCGGCGGGCAAAGCTATCTGTCGATCTCCGGCTGGGCGACGCAGACGCTGCGCGTCAACGATGTGCAGGGCCAGCAGCCGATCGCCCTGCCGCTGATCGACTATCGCCAGCGGCTGGCCGATCCGGTGTTCGGCGGCCAGTTCGAACTGCAACTGAACAGCTTGTCGATCCAGCGCACCGCCGGTCAGGATACCCAGCGCGCTTTTGCCGGCGCGCGATGGGACCTGCGCGGCATGACCGGCATGGGACAGGAAGTGACGTTGACCGCGATGGTGCGCGGCGACGTGTATCACAGCGACGAAAATCTGCTGACCGCGATTCCCGGCTATCGCGGCAAGTCGGGGTGGGAAGGCCGCGGCATCGCCGCCGTCGCCGCCGACATGCGCTGGCCGTTCATCGGCGAATTTGCGGGCGGCACCCAGACACTGACCCCGCGCGTTCAGATCGTGGCGACCCCGCCGCTGAAGAATCTGGACATTCCGAACGAGGATTCGCGCGCTTTCGATCTGGAAGACAGCAACCTGTTCTCGATCAACCGCTTCAACGGGTATGACCGGTTCGAGGATGGCGCCCGCATCACCTATGGCGTCGAGTGGAATTACACCCGCCCCGGGTTTAGCATCAACAGCGTCGTGGGGCAAAGCTATCGCCTGTCGAACAAGCCGTCGCTGTTCCCCGACGGCACCGGGCTGACCGACCGCACGTCCGACGTCGTCGGCCGCACCACCATCGCCTATCGCGACTTTCTGCGCCTGACGCACCGCTTCCGGCTCGACAAGGACGATCTGGCGATCCGCCGCAACGAGTTCGACGCGACGATCGGGAGCCAGAAGACCTATGCGGTGCTCGGCTATTCGCGGCTCAACCGCGACATCACCACCGTGGCGGAAGATTTGCAGGACCGCGAGGAAGCCCGCGTCGGCGGCCGTGTCGCGATAACCAATTACTGGTCGCTGTTCGGATCGGCGATCGTTGACCTGACGAGCCGGACGGACGACCCGCTGAGTCAGGCCGACGGGTTCGATCCGATCCGGCACCGGCTGGGTATCGCCTATGACGACGAATGCCTGTCGATCGCGCTGACGTGGCGCCGCGACTATATCGACACCGGCGACGCCCGGCGCGGCAACAGCTTTTCCTTCCGCGTCGCGCTGCGCAATCTGGGATTCTGATCGCGCGCCTTTCGCTCAGCCGCCGTTCAGCGTCGCCGCGCTAGGGCGGCATCCGATCGGTCCGGATGGCGTTTGCACTGGACCACCGGGCGTTTCCGCTGATACGGAGCGTGCCATTGTTTCTCGAATAGGATGGCAATGACCAAATTTTCGACCATGATCGGCCTGATCACCATCGCCGCGGCAGGCGTAACGCCCGTTGTGGCGCAAACCGTCGCCGACGACGACGTGCCGACGACCAGCCTCAATATTCCAGGTAATGTCAAAGTGTTCGGCGACGCCGCGCCGAACGTGTACCGCCCGTCCGCGACGGTCAACGGCGAGATCATCACATCGACCGACATCGAACAGCGCATGGCGCTGATCCGCATCGCTAACAATGATGCCGAACTGCCCGCCGAGCAGATCGAGCGCCTGCGGCAGCAGGTGTTCAGCAATCTGATCGACGAAAAATTGCAGATTCAGGAAGCGCGCTCGGCCGACATCGCGATCGACGAAAATGTCGTCAACGAACAATTTGCCCGTCTGGCGACGCGCTTTCGGCAGAGCCCGGAGCAGTTCACCACCTATCTGTCCGAGCGCGGTTCGTCGGCCGCCGCCGTCAAACAGCAGATTCGCGGCGAATATGCCTGGGACCGCCTGCTCGCCCGCAACATCCAGTCGACGACGAACGTGTCGACCGAAGAGGTCGAATCGGTCGTCCAGCGGATGAACGAGGCCAAGGGGCAGGATGAATTCCACCTGGGCGAGATTTATCTGTCCGCGACGCCCGAAAATGCCGCCTCCGTTACCGAAAACGGCCAGAAGATCGTTCAGGCGCTGCAGGCGGGCGGCAGCTTCGCCGCCTATGCCCGCCAATTTTCCGAAGCATCGACCGCCGTCGTCGGCGGCGATCTGGGCTGGGTTCGCGCCGGGCAGTTGCCGACGTCGATGGCCCAGGCGGCGATGCAGATGCAGCCCGGCCAGCTGGTCGGGCCGATCGAGGTTCCGGGCGGCGTGTCGATCATCCTGATGCTCGACCGGCGCCAGGTGCTGACCGCCGATCCGCGCGACGCGACGCTCAGCCTGAAGCAGATTGCACTCGATTTTCCGGCCGGCACGACCGAAGCCCGCGCCGGCGAGCTTGCCGAGAAATTTGCCGCAGCGACCCGTGGCATCGCGGGCTGCGGCGCCGCCGATGCCGTCGCCGAAAGCCTGGGCGCCAGCGTGGTGTCGCGCGACAATATCGCGATGCGCGACCTGCCCGCACCGCTTCAGGCGACACTGATGAACCTGCAGATCGGTCAGACGACCCAGCCGTTCGGATCGCCCGACCAGGGCGTCAGCGTGCTCGTCCTGTGCGGCCGCGACATGCCGAATACGGTGACGGCCCCCGACCTGCAGCAGATCGAGCAGCGGCTGCTGGAAGACAAGGTGAACAAGCGCGCGCAGCGGTATCTGCGCGACCTGCGCCGGGATGCGGTGATCGAATATAGCTGATGCCTGACCAGTCCCGAAAGCGCCCGATCGCGGTCACGATGGGAGACCCGGCGGGCGTCGGACCCGAAGTTGCCGCCCTCGCGTGGACCGCCCGGCGCGAACGGCAATTGCCACCCTTTGTCGCGATCGGCGACATTGCCGCGATCGAGGCCGTCTGGGACGGTCCGCTGGCGCGCGTCGGCGATATGGAGGAGGCCATTCGGCTCTTCGACACCGCCTTGCCCGTCTGGCATCTGGAAACCAGCGGACCGCTGACGCCCGGCCAGCCGACGCCGGCGGGCGCGGCCGGTGCGCTGCTCGCGCTCGAAACCGGCATCGGGCTGACCCGGACGCAGGCCAGCGCGGCGCTGGTGACGGGGCCGGTTTCCAAACATGCGTTGCAGGACATCGGCTATACGCATCCCGGCCAGACCGAATTCATCGCCGAACGCTGCGGCATCACCGCGAGCAACGCCGTCATGATGCTGGCGGGGCCCAGCCTGCGCGTCGTTCCGCTGACCGTCCATATCCCGCTGTCCGACGTTCCCGAACGGCTGACGGGCGATCTGATCGTCGCCAAGGCGCGCATCGTCGTGCGCGGCCTGATCCGCGATTTCGGCATCGCCGAACCGCGTCTGGCGATCGCGGGCCTGAACCCCCACGCCGGCGAGAGCGGACGACTGGGCGACGAAGAGATCCGCATCATCGCGCCCGCCGTCGAACAGCTGGCGGCCGAGGGCATTCGTATCGAGGGGCCGATCGCGGCCGACGCGCTGTTCGCGCCCGGCATCCGCAGCCAGTATGACGCGCTGCTCTGCGGCTATCACGATCAGGCTCTGGCGCCGTTCAAGGCGCTGCATTTCCATGACGGGGTCAATCTGACGCTGGGCCTGCCGATCATCCGCACGTCGCCCGACCACGGCACGGCGTTCAATATCGCGGGCACCGGCCGGGCCGACGCCGGGCCGACGATCGCCGCGATCGCGATGGCGGAGCGGATGGCCCTGGCCCGCGCGCCCGGCTGCGCTTCGGCGGCGTGACGCGCCCGCCCGCCCCATCGCTCCCCCCGCTGCGCGAGATCGTGCGCATCCACGGCCTGTCCGCCAGCAAGGCGCTGGGCCAGAATTTCCTGTTCGACGAACAGTTGCTCGACCGAATCGCCGCATTGCCCGGCGACCTTTCCGGTGCGACGGTGTTCGAAGTCGGCCCCGGGCCCGGCGGCCTGACCCGCGCCCTGCTCCGCGCCGGCGCGCGCGTCATGGCGGTCGAGCGCGACGAACGATGCCTGCCGCTGCTGGGCGAATTGTCGGAGGCGTTCGACGGTCGCCTGACCGTCCTATCCGACGATGCGATGGCGATCGACGCCGATGCGCTGACCGGCGGGCCTTATCATATCGTCGCCAACCTGCCCTATAACGTCGGGACCGCGCTGTTCACGCGCTGGCTGGAACCGGCGCGCTGGCCACCGCAATGGCTCTCGCTGACGCTGATGTTCCAGCAGGAAGTGGCGGAACGCATCGTCGCATCGGTCGGCACGAGCGCCTATGGCCGGCTGGCCGTGCTCGCGCAGTGGCGATCGCACGCGCGGATCGCGATGAAGGTGCACCGATCGGCCTTCACCCCGCCGCCCAAGGTGATGTCGGCGATCGTCCATGTCACCCCGACGGAAGAGCCCGCCGGCGTCGACCCCAAAATCCTGTCGAAGCTGACCGAAAAGGGATTTGGTCAGCGCCGCAAGATGCTGCGCCAGAGCCTGAAGGGTGTCCGGGGAGCGATCGAGGCGCTGGAGGCGCTAGGCATCGATCCCACGCGCCGGGCGGAAACGATCAGCGTCGCCGAATGGGTGGCGCTGGCGCGCCGACTGAGCTGAGGCCCTGCCGGGCACGGTAATATCCGGTCCATTTGCGGGTCAGACCGCCATGCTCCTCAGGCGTCGTTCCGGACCGTATCCACAATCCCCCTGCCTGGCGCGATGGGAAAGGGCGGCGCGATGACGTTTCTGATGGCGTTTCTGTCGCGGCCAGCGACCGGCGGATGACCGTCGCGGCCCTGCCTAATTCTGACTGCTGGTCACGGTCGCGACGACGGGCTTGGGAATCAGCACCTCCGCAGCGACGACGCGCTTGCTGTCGCCCGACGCCAGCGTCTTTTCCAGCGCGGCGACCTGCGCGCATTTATCGTTGCACACCCGCTGCGCCTCCGCCAGCTTTTCGCGCGCCAGTTCGAGCGCGCCCTTGTCGGCAAGAGCCTGCCCCTGTCCGGTCAGCGCGATGACGTCATTGGGGTCCAGAACCAATGCCTCGCGGTAAAGGCCGATGGCTTTGCCGGGCAGTCCCTGCGCCCGCGCGACCTGCGCCATGGCGATGATCGCCGAGCGGTTGCGCGGATCGGCCGCCAGCGCCGATTCATACAGGTCGATCGCCCGGTCGAGATCGCCCGCCTGCTGCGCCTTCTGGCCGTCATGCTGCAACGCGATCGAGCGGGGAAGAATGTCATTGTCCGCGCGCTGGGCATCCGAAGCGGTGGGCAGGCTGGCCAACAGCAGGCCCGCACCAAGGGCAAGGAAACTGACGCGCATCGCATTCTCCCATCGCTTCGTCTGCGGCGATGCTAACATGGTGCCGTCAGCCGTGCGAGAAAAAATCCGTCGCATCCGTCATGCGCCGGAGTCAGCAGAAAACCGCCCCCCGCGGCGCGGCCGATACCGGCGGGCAGATAGCCGCCGTCCGCCGTCCAGCCGGGATGCCGGTTCAGAAATTCGTCCATCTGAGTCCGCCCCTCGCGCGCGATGATCGAGCAGACAGCATAGAGAAGTTTGCCGCCCGGCGCCACCAGGTCGGCACCGATATCGATCAGCTTCGCCTGATCGGCAAGATGGCGATCCAGACGGTCGGGCGTAAGCCGCCAGCGCAATTCCGGGCTGCGCCGCCACGTGCCGCTGCCCGAACAGGGGGCATCGACGAACACGCGGGCCGCACGCCCGGTCCAGTCGGCCAGCATCGCCGCCTCCCGCCCCGGATCGAGCAGCCGCGTCTCGATCCGCATCGCCCCGGCCCGTTCGGCGCGCGGCGTCAATTGCCGAAGCCGCGCGCGATTGGTGTCGCACGCCAGAATGTCGGCGCCATCGCCGGCAAGCGAGGCGATCGCCAGCGTCTTCCCCCCGCCGCCCGCGCACAGATCGACGATCGCCTGTTCCGGCATCGCATCGAGCGCGGCGGCGGCATATTGGCTCGCCGCGTCCTGCACCTCGAACAGCCCGTCCGCATAGGCCGGATTCTGTGTCGCCGCCGTCTCCGGCGCGAGGCGCCAGCCGTCCGGCGCGGCGGCAATCGCCTCTCCATCAGGGAAGAGCGTGGCGAGGTCGTCCCGGCCCGCCTTGATCCGGTTCGCGCGCAGATCGAGCGGCGCCCGGGCCAGCATTCCCTCCCACTCGTCCGCACGCACCAGCGGATCGAACAGGTCGATCAGCGCCGGCGCCGCAAGCCCGGTTTCGCCGCGCGGTTCGTCGGCCGCGATTGCGGCGGGACCATAAGGCGACCCGTCGAACAGCGCCGCCAGCGCCGGATCGGTATCGGCGAGCGCCAGCATCGCGGCGCGCCCCGACACCGGCGCCGACCGCACGGCGCGGATCGCGTCATACACATGCGCGCGGATGGCGCGGCGATCCTTCGACCCGGCATAGCGCCGCGCCCGCATCGCTTCGGCAAAGATCGCGTCGGCGGGCGCGCCGCCGGCGCGCGCCGCAGCTGCGATGGCGTCAAGGATTTCGATCGCGGTCTGGACGCGGGCAGCGGGGGTCATCGTCTCGGCCTTCCTCCCTCGTCATTGCAAGGAGCGCAGCGACGACGCTGCGTCCCCATGACGGCGCCATATATAATATATACGGCCGTAAATCAGCCCGCAGGATAGTTCGGCGCCTCGCGCGTGATCGACACGTCGTGGACATGGCTTTCGCGCAGCCCCGCATTGGTGATGCGGACGAATTTCGCGCGATCGCGAAAATCGGTCAGCGTCCGGCTGCCGGTATAGCCCATCGCGGCCTTCACGCCGCCGACCATCTGGTGGATCACATCCTTGGCCGGGCCCTTGAACGGCACCTGGCCCTCGATCCCTTCGGGGACCAGCTTCATCTGGTCCTTGATATCCTGCTGGAAATAGCGGTCGGCGCTGCCCCGCGCCATCGCCCCGACGCTGCCCATGCCGCGATAGCTTTTATAGGTGCGGCCCTGATAGAGAAAGGTTTCGCCCGGTGCCTCGGTCGTGCCCGCCAGCATCGACCCGACCATGACGCTCGACGCCCCCGCCGCCAGCGCCTTGGCGACATCGCCCGACGTGCGCAGGCCGCCGTCGGCGATGATCGGGATATTCTGCTTCGACGCCGCCTCGACGCTGTCGAGGATCGCGGTCAATTGCGGCACGCCGACGCCCGCGACGATGCGCGTGGTGCAGATCGATCCCGGACCGATGCCGACCTTGACCCCGTCGGCGCCCGCGTCGATCAGCGCCCTGGTCGCGTCGCCGGTCGCAACATTGCCCGCCAGCACCTGAACCCGGTTCGACAGCTTCTTGATCTTCTCGACCGTCGCGCCGACCATCTTGCTGTGGCCATGCGCGGTGTCGACGACGATCAGGTCGCATTCCGCGGCCAGCAGCGCCTCGGCGCGCTCGACGCCGCTGTCGCCGGTGTTGGTCGCGGCGGCGACGCGCAGGCGCCCGCTTTCATCCTTGGTCGCGTCGGGGAAGTTCACCGCCTTTTCCATGTCCTTGACGGTGATCAGGCCGATGCAGCGATAATCGTCATCGACGACCAGAAGTTTTTCGATACGGCGCTGGTGCAACAGCTTGCGCGCCTCGTCCTGCCCCACGCCGGGGCGGACGGTGGCGAGATTGTCCGACGTCATCAGTTCGCGCACCGGCTGGCCCGGATTGTCGGCGAACCGGACGTCGCGATTGGTCAGGATGCCGACCAGCTTGCCGCCGGTCTCGACGACGGGAATGCCCGAAATGCGGTGCTGCTCCATCAGCGCGGTGGCATAGGACAGCGGCGCATCGGGGGTGATGGTGATCGGGTTGACGATCATGCCGCTTTCGAATCGCTTCACCTGGCGCACCGCCGCCGCCTGTTCCTCGACGGTCAGGTTGCGGTGAAGAACGCCGAGGCCGCCGATCTGCGCCATCAGGATCGCCATGTCGGCCTCCGTCACCGTGTCCATCGCCGACGACAGGATCGGGATGTTCAGCTTGATTTCGCTGGTGATCTGGGTCGACAGATTGGCCTGCGACGGCAGGATGTCGGACGCGCCGGGAACGAGCAGCACGTCGTCGAAGGTCAGGCCGGTGATGATTTCCATGAGGGAGCCACTTTCTGCTTTTGGCGGCGCCTGCTCCGGGCGGGAAAGCGGCACGCGCGAGTCGTTTGGTGGCGGCCCATGTAACCAGTCGCGCCGCGCCGCGCCAGTGGGTCGCGCACGATTTATTCAGGGTTGCGGCGCGGCTCTTGCCGGTCGCCTGGCAAGCGACTAGGCCGCAGGTGTGACCGGTGTCCAGCCCACTGCCCCGTCCCCCGGCGCGCCTTCGGCGTTTGCGCCGTTTCGCTATCCCGCCTTTCGCGCGATCTGGATCGCCAATCTCGCCTCCAACATGGGGTCGATGATCCAGTCGGTCGGCGCCGCCTGGCTGATGACCGAATTGACGCAGTCGCACCTGTTGATCGCGCTGGTGCAGGCCGGGGCGACGATCCCCATATTGATGCTGGGCGTCTTTGCCGGCGCCATCGCGGACAATTTCGACCGCCGGCGGGTCATGCTGGCGGCGCAGACGGGAATGCTGCTGGTATCGGCGGCGCTGACGATCACGACATGGATGGGCGCGATCACCCCCCTGTTGCTGCTGTTCTTCACCCTCGCCGTCGGCTGCGGCACCGCGCTCAACGGCCCCGCGTGGCAGGCGTCGGTGCGGTTGCAGGTGGGGCCGAAGGATCTGCCGCAGGCGATCACGCTGAACAGCGTCGCGTTCAACCTGGCGCGCAGCGCGGGGCCCGCGCTCGGCGGTCTGCTCATCTCGCTGGCAGGCCCTTCGACCGCCTTTGCGCTGAACGCGTGCAGCTATATCGCGCTGATCGTCGTGCTGCTGCGCTGGCATCCGGAGGTCACACTGCCGCAGAAAACCCCGATGCTGGCCGCGATCGGACGCGGCATCCGTTTCTGCGCCGGGTCCGACCCGGTGCGCCGGGTGCTGATCCGCGGCTTCGTCTTCGGACTGGGGGCGGCCGGATTCCAGGCCCTGTTGCCGTCGCTGGTCCGCGACCGGCTGGGCGGCGACGAAGTGACCTATGGCCTCTGCCTCGGCGCCTTCGGCGCGGGGTCGATCTGTGCCGCGCTGTGGGTCGGGCGGGCGCGCAAGCGATGGGGCAGCGACCGGGTCGTGACCGCGGCCAGCCTGACCTTCGCCGCCGCGACCGTTCCGGTCGCCCTCACCACCAGCGTGGCGGTGACGGTGGCTGCCGCCTTCATCGGCGGCGGCGCGTGGGTGTCGACGCTGACGACGCTGAACGTCGCGATGCAGCTCCGTTCGCCCGAAGAGATACTCGGCCGCTGCCTGTCCATCTATCAGGCCGTGACCTTCGGCGCGATGGCGCTCGGCGCGTGGCTGCTCGGCACGATCGCCGACATGGCATCGCTGAAGGCGGCGCTGCTGGTGGCGGCGGGCTGGCTGATGGCGACCACCATGCTGCTGCGGTTCATGGCCCCCATGCCCAGCCGCGAAGAGGGCCGCCTGCTGCCCTGACCATTGGCCAGCGCCGTCCGCGCTGTTAGGATCGACAAGAATCGAGCAGGGGCAAGGGCATGAGTTTGCAGGCCGCGGCGTTTCTGGCGCTTGGCATGATCCTGCTGCTGTTCGTGATTGCCGCGCTGGTCGAATCGCGCGGTGCCGCCTTTGCCCGTCATCCCGTTCTGCGTCACCGCGCCTATACGTTGGCGCTGGGCGTCTATTGCACGAGCTGGACCTTCTATGGCGCGGTCGGCAGCGCGGTGCGCGACGGGTGGAGCTATCTGCCCATCTATGCCGCGCCGATCCTGCTGCTGCTCGCGGCGCCGCGCTTTCTGCGGCGCCTTGCCGCCGCGGTGGCAGAGGAACAGGCGACCACCGTGTCCGACTTCATTGCCGCGCGGTTCGGCCATGACGTCGTGGTGGCGCGGCTTGTCACGATCATCGCCCTGCTCGGCACCATCCCCTATATCGCGTTGCAGCTCCGTTCGATCGGCGCGGCGCTGTCGATCGTGTCGGGCGCCGACGTCGCGGCGCAGGCGATGCTGACGGCGGCGCCGCTGCTGGCGCTGTTCGCGATCCTGTTCGGCGCGCGCCGGTTCGAACTGGCGGGGCGCAGCGAAGGCCTGCTCTATGCGATCAGCCTGGAATCGGCGGTGAAGCTGGTCGCGCTGATCGCCGTCGCCGGTGTCGCCGTCTTCGTCCTCCTGCGCAGCCCCGCGGCCGACGTGGCGGTGGGCATGGCGGCGCTGCAGGACCGCTTTCGTCCCGAACGGCTGACGCTGGACGTGGCGATGATCTTTCTGATCGCGACGGCGGCAATCATCGTGTTGCCGCGGCAATTCTACATGGGGCTGGTCGAAGCGCGCGAGCCGGGCGATCTCGACCGCGCGCGGCGCGGCCTCGCCCTTTATCTCGGCACGATGGCGGTGGTCGTCATTCCAATCGCGCTGGCCGGTTTGACGATTCTCGGTCCATCGGTGGCGCCCGACGTCTATGTGCTCGAACTACCCGCCAGCGAGGGGTTCGGCCTGGTACTGGCTGCGGCGCTGCTGGGCGGGGTCAGCGCCGCTGCGTCGATGGCGATCGTCGATTCGACCGCGCTGGCGACGATGGTGTCGAACGACCTTGTCTTTCCGACGCTGATGCGCGGCCGCGCTCCAAGCGGGTCGAGCGGATCGGGCGCGATCGGACGCCGGATGCTGACGGTGCGGCGCCTGTCGATCCTGGGGATCATGGCACTGGGACTCGCCTGGGCGATGATGGTTTCGGCCCAGGATTCGCTGGCGTCGATCGGGCTGATCGCCTTTGCCGCGATGGCGCAGTTCACGCCCCACCTGCTGCTCGCCGCGGCGGGCAAGAACCGAGACGCGCTGGCGGCGCGCGCCAGCCTCGCCGTCGGGCTGGCGCTGTGGCTGTACACGCTCGCCCTGCCCCCGGTGCTGCCGACCGCGTGGCTCGATCTGCTGTCTGCCGGCCCGTTCGATCCGTTGCAGCTGTTCGGCATCGGCAACGCTTCGCCGCTGTCGCATGGCGTCATCTGGAGCGTCGGCGCCAATCTGGCGGTCTATGCCGCCGTCGCCGCGCGCAAGGTGCAGGCGCCGCCGCTACCGCGCTTCGTCCGCGCCGAACGGCCGATCGCCAACCTGTCCGAACTGGCCCAGCTCACCGCCAGCTTCATCGGCCGCGAACAGGCCGCGCGCGCCTTTCCGGACGCCGACGCCGCGACCGCGATCGACAGCCAGTCGGCGCGGCGCGCCCGCGAGCTGATCGCGCAGGTGGTCGGCGCCTCCTCCGCGCGCGCGCTCGTCGCCTCGGCGATCGCGGGCGACAAGCTCAGCCTGCCCGAAGTGACGCGGCTGCTGGACGAGGGCGGCCAGAGCCTGCGCTTTTCGCGCGGCCTGCTCGCCTCGACCTTCGAGAATATCGACGCGGGGATCAGCGTCGTCGATGCCCAGATGAACCTCGTCGCGTGGAACAGCCGCTATCTGGACCTGTTCGGCTATCCCGCCGGCATGGTCCGCGTCGGCGTGCCCGTCGCCGACCTGATCCGCCACAATGCCCGACGCGGCGATTTCGGGGACGGCGATGTCGACTATCATGTCGAAAAGCGGCTGGACCATATGCGCCGCGGACAGGAGCATAGTTTCGAGCGCCATCGCCGCGACGGCAAGGTCATCAAGACGGTCGGCGGGCCGATGCCGGGCGGAGGCTATGTCATGTCCTTCACCGACATCAGCGAGGAAGCGCGGATACGCGAGGAATTGCGGCGCACGCTGGACGAACTGGAACAGCGCGTCGCCGATCGCACGCGCGAGTTGAGCGACGCCAACCGACGCCTTGCCCACGCCGATCGGGACAAGACGCGCTTCCTGGCGGCCGCCAGTCACGATCTGCTCCAGCCGCTGCACGCCGCGCGGCTGTTTACCGCCGCGCTCGGCCGCGATGCAGCAGATGGTCAGCGCGATCTGGTGCACCGCGTCGAAAGCGCGATCGTCGCGGCCGAGGATCTGCTGCGGTCGCT
>QFPJ01000010.1 GCA_003241685.1 Sphingopyxis macrogoltabida | reverse complement strand
GATCAGCGACGTCACCCGCGATCAGAAGATCACCGAACAGGCGAAGAATGCGCTGGGCGAGGTGATCCGCCGCTATCCCGACAGCCGTTATGCCGCCGACGCGCGGCTGATGGTCGATCTGGTGCAGGATCATCTGGCGGGCAAGGAGATGGAAATCGGCCGTTTCTATCAGCGCAGCTCGAACTGGCTCGCCGCGTCGATCCGTTTCCGCGAAGTCGTCGACAAATATCAGACCACCAGCCACGCGCCCGAGGCGCTCTATCGCCTGACCGAATCCTATCTGGCGCTCGGCGTGCCGGAAGAAGCGAAGAAATCGGCCGCCGTGCTCGGCGCCAATTACCCGGGCAGCAAATGGTATGAACGCGCCTATGCGCTGATGCGGAAGAACGCGCCGACGGCGTAGATTCGCATTTTGTTCTGCGGTAAGACCGGCGCGTGCTGACCGCATTATCCATTGCCGACATCGTTCTCATCGAACGGCTCGACCTCGATTTCGAGGGCGGCTTGGGCGTACTGACGGGCGAGACGGGGGCGGGCAAGTCTATCCTGCTCGACGCGCTGGGGCTGGCGCTCGGGATGCGGGCCGACACCGCGCTGGTGCGCCAGGGCAGCGACCGGGCGCAGGTGACGGCCAGCTTCACGCCGCCCCGCGCGGGCAGTCCGCTCGCGGCGCTGCTCGCCGACAACGACATCGCGCAGGACGCGGGCGAACCGCTGCTGATCCGCCGGACGCTGAAAGCCGACGGCGGCAGCCGCGCCTTCCTGAACGACCAGCCCTGTTCGGCGGCGCTGCTGCGCGAGGTCGGCGGCTATCTGGTGGAAATTCACGGCCAGCACGACGACCGCGGCCTGCTCGCGCCCGCGGGGCACCGCGCGCTGCTCGACACCTATGCGCGGGCCGACACCGGCGCGGTGGCGGCGGCGCACACGGCGTGGCGGGTGGCCGAAGAGCGATTGACGGCGGCGCGGGCGGCGATCGCGGAGGCGGAGCGCGACCGCGAATGGCTGGACCATTGCGTCGCCGAATTGCGCGCGCTGGCGCCGCAGCCGGGCGAAGAGGCCGAACTCGCCGAAGCGCGCGCCGCGATGCAGAAGGGGGAGCGGATCGCGGGCGACCTGGGCGCGATCATGGACGCCTTCGACGGCAGCGCGGGCGGCCCGGCGCTGCTGCGCGGCGCGGCGCGGCGGCTCGACCGGCTGGCGGCCGATCATCCGCTGCTGGCCGAAGCGCTCGCCAGCCTCGACCGCGCGATCATCGACGCCGACGAGGCCGAGGCGAAGCTGCACGATGCGGCGCGCGCGCTGGAATATGATCCCGACCGGCTGGAAAACACCGAAGCGCGCCTGTTCGAACTGCGGGCGATGGCGCGCAAACATGGGGTTCAGGCCGACGAACTGGCCGCGCTGGCCGACGACATGGCGGCGCGGCTGGACGCGATCGAGGGCGGCAGCGCGGGGCTGGCAAAGCTGGAGGCGGCGGTCGCCGAAAGCGCCGCGGCCTATACTCACGCCGCGACCGCCCTGTCGGACCAGCGGACGAAGGCCGCCGCACGCCTCGACGCCGCGGTCGCGGGCGAACTGGCGCCGCTCAAGCTCGACGCCGCGCGGTTCCGCACGCTGGTCGAGCGCCTGCCCGCCGAACGCTGGGGCGAAGGCGGCATCGACCGCGTCGAATTTCTGATCGCGACCAACCCTGGCGCACCCTTTGCGCCGCTCGCGAAGATCGCGTCGGGCGGCGAATTGTCGCGCTTCATCCTCGCGCTGAAAGTCGCGCTGGCGGAGGAGGGCGGCGCCGACACGATCATTTTCGACGAAATCGACCGCGGCGTCGGCGGCGCGGTGGCGAGCGCGATCGGCGAACGGCTGGCGCGGCTGGCGATGGGTAGCGGAAGGGGCGCGGGCAAGCAATTGCTCGCCGTGACGCACAGTCCGCAGGTCGCCGCCAAGGGCGCGTCGCACTTCATGATCGCCAAGTCGAGCGAGGGAACGGTCACGCGCACCGGCGTCCGCGCGCTCGACGCCGCCGGCCGGCGCGAGGAAATCGCTCGGATGCTGTCGGGCGCCGAAGTGACGGCGGAAGCGCGCGCGCAGGCCGAACGCTTGCTGGAGACGATATGAAGGCGGCGGCGGGGCACCCGCTCGACCGGCCCGTCTGGTCGATGCTGACCGGGCGCCAGGCGCATCTGGCCGAAGGCGGCGCGCGCGCCGTCCGCATCGATCGCGGCTATGGCCCGTTCGGCGCGGCGGCCGACGACGGCGCCGAAGCCCAGGCGGCGCTCGCGGCGCTGATCCCCGACGATGGCGAACTCTGGCTGGTGGAGCGCGAGCCATGGCCCGTGCCGCCCGGCACGCACGAGGTGAAACGCGCGATACTGGCGCAGATGGTCGCCGCCGGACCGCCGCCCGCCGTGCGGCCGGGCGAACCTGCGATGATCGCGCTCGGCGATGCCGACGCGGCCGAGATGGCGGCGCTTGCCGATCATGCACAGCCCGGACCGTGGAGCCGCACCACGCATCTTTACGGCCCCTTCTTCGGCGTCCGCGAGGACGGCCGTCTGCTCGCCATGGCGGGACAGCGGATGCTGATGCCGGGCATGGCGGAGGTCAGCGGCGTCGCGACATGGGCGGATTGCCGGGGCCGCGGTCTGGCCCGCGCGCTGATCGGCCATGTCATGCGCGCGATGGCGGCGCGGGGTGAAACGCCCTTTCTGCACAGCTATGCCGATAATGCGGGCGCGATCGGCCTTTATGAATCGCTCGGCTTTCGTATCCGGCGGCAGGTGCATGCGCTGGTGATTGCGAAATGATCAGCCGGCGCGATCATCTTGCCGCCTTGCTGGCCATGGCGGCGGCGCTGTTGCCGGCGCGCGAATTGAAGGCGCTGGAGGCGCATATGGAAGAAGTGATTCCCGAATATGGCCTGATCGGTCAGATGATCGCCACGCCGGGCCAGCGCGCCGCGCTGATCGCGATCCTGTCCGAAGGGACGCGCGCGATGCCGGGGAATATGGGCTATGTGATCGGCGAGGATCGCGCGAACCCCGATGCGATCTGGATCGTCGAAATCTGGGAGACCAAGGCGGCGCATGCCGCGTCGCAGAAGCTTCCCGACGTCCAGGCGGCCATTGCGAAAGGGCGACCGCTTATCGCCGGATTCGGCACCCGCGCCGAATTCGCGCCGGTGGCGCAGGCGCGCCCATGATCGACATCGCCGATATGTCCGAAGCCGACGCCGCCAACGAATTGATGCGGTTGGCGAAACAGGTCGCCCGTCACAACAGGCTGTACCACGCCGAGGACAGCCCGGAGATTTCCGACGCCGATTATGACGCGCTGGTGCGGCGCAACAACGCGATCGAGGCGGCCTTTCCGCACCTGATCCGCGCCGACAGTCCGAACCGGCTGGTCGGTGCGGCGGTCGAGGCCTCGCCGCTGGCGAAGGTCACGCACGCGGTCCGCATGATGAGCCTCGACAACGCCTTCGCGGACGCGGATGTCGAGGAATTCGTCGCGCGCGTGCGCCGTTTCCTCAATCTCGGCGCGGACGATCCGGTCGCGCTCACTGCCGAGGACAAGATCGACGGCCTGTCCTGTTCGCTGCGCTATGAAAAGGGCGTGCTGGTTCAGGCCGCGACGCGCGGCGACGGGACGGTGGGGGAGGATGTCACCGCCAACGTCCGCCACATCGCCGACATTCCACAGCAACTGGAGGGCAACGCGCCCGACCTGTTCGAGATTCGCGGCGAGGTCTATATGGCCAAGGCCGATTTCGCGGCGCTCAACGCGCGGCTGCTGGCCGAAGCCGACGATCCCGAAAAGGCGCGCCAGTTCGCCAATCCGCGCAACGCTGCCGCGGGCTCGCTGCGCCAGAAGGATGCCAGCGTCACCGCGTCGCGCCCGCTGCGGTTCCTCGCCCATGGCTGGGGCGACGTCAGCGCGCCGCCCGCGGACACCCAATATGCGGTGATGCGGGCAATCGCGGGCTGGGGCGTGCCGGTGTCGCCGTTGCTCGGGCGTTTCGAAAGCGTCGCGGACGTGCTGGCCCATTACCGGACGATCGAGGCGACGCGCGCCGAACTGCCCTATGACATCGACGGCGTCGTCTACAAGGTCGACCGGCTCGACTGGCAGGCGCGGCTGGGTTTCGTCGCCAAGGCGCCGCGCTGGGCGATCGCGCACAAATTTCCCGCCGAACGCGCACAGACGACGCTGGAGGCGATCGACATCCAGGTCGGCCGCACCGGCAAGCTGACCCCGGTGGGCCGCCTGACCCCCGTCACTGTCGGCGGCGTCGTCGTGTCGAACGTCACGCTGCACAACCGCGACGAGATCGGCCGATTGGGCGTGCGGCCCGGCGACCGCGTCGTCGTCCAGCGCGCGGGCGACGTCATCCCCCAGGTCGTCGACAATCTGACCCGCGACGCGGATCGCGCGCCTTACCTGTTCCCGGACCATTGCCCGGTGTGCGGCAGCGAAGCCGTCGCGGAGGAGGGCGAGGTCGACGTCCGCTGCACCGGCGGCCTGATCTGCGGCGCGCAGAAATTCGAACGGCTCAGGCATTTCGTCAGCCGCGGCGCGCTCGACATCGAGGGGCTGGGCGAAAAGAGCATTCAGGAGTTTCTCGACCTCGGCTGGCTCGAACGGGGACCGGCGGATATTTTCCGGCTGAAGGATCATCGCGGCGAATTGCTTGGGCGCGAGGGGTGGAAGGACAAGTCGGTCGACAATCTGTTCGCCGCGATCGAGGCGAAGCGCGCACCCGACGCCGCGCGGCTGCTTTTCGGGCTTGGCATTCGCCACATCGGCGCGGTGACGGCGCGCGACCTGCTGAAAGGGATCGGCGACATCGCGCGGCTGCCCGACAAGGCGGCGGAGCTTCGCGCGTGGATCGATGCCAACCCGCGTCAGGAGGGCGAGTCGGACGGCAAATATGCGGCGCGCAAGCTGGAGGCGATCAAGGTGATCCTCGAAGTGCGCGCCGACGGCATCGGCCCCGCGGTGGCGGAGGCGCTGGGCGATTTCTTCCACGAACCGCACAATCGCGTGCTGTGGGACGACCTCCTCTCCGAAGTGTCGCCGCCGCCCTATGTCGTCGAAACGCGCGACAGCGAAGTGTCGGGGATGACCGTCGTCTTCACCGGCAAGCTGGAAACGATGAGCCGCGACGAGGCCAAGGCGCAGGCGGAAGCGCTGGGCGCCAAGGCGGCGGGCAGCGTGAGCGCGAAAACCGACCTGGTCGTGTCGGGCCCCGGCGCGGGATCGAAGCTGAAACAGGCGAGCGCGCTCGGCATTCGCGTGATCGACGAAGCCGAATGGGCGGCGATCGTCGCGGCGGCGGGATGAAGGATCATGTCATTGCGAGGAGCGTCGCGACGAAGCAATCTCCAGCTATCGACCGGACCGCGCGATGGCGGGAGATTGCTTCGCTCCGCTCGCAATGACGCTATGGATGCGATGGCGATAATCGCCAAGCCGATGCTGGATCCATGCAGTGCGCGCCGTCACTGACGCCGCACCGCAGGGATGCTGGATCGCGTTCGGTGTGGCGAACGTTGAAAGGGTGAACCGGATTCAATGGCAAAGCGTGACTATCTGACCAATTTGATGCGCGATCTGGAATCGCACACCGCGGTGCGGCGGTTCGGCAGCGGCTGGCTGTCGGGCTTTTTCGCGCTGCTGTTCGCGATCAGCGGCTTGCTGATGGTGGTGGCGCTGCGCTTTCCCGACTGGTTCGGGACGCCCGAACTGGAGATCGTCAAGAATTGGGGCGGCTTTCGCGGCGTCGTGCATGTCACGCTGCTGATCAGCTATGCGCTCGCCCTGCTCAGCCTGCTGCTGCGCCCGCGCAAGGTGCTGGGGCTGACCGCGCTGATGATCGGGCTGGGCGCGATCCTGCTGGGCGGGGCCAATGTCCAGCCCGCCGAAACGCGCGACTGGGGCATTTTCTTCGGGCTCGACTTTTTCGTCGTCAACCTTCTCGTCACCGGCTTCATGTTCGCGCCGCTGGAACGCGCCTTTCCGCATCGCCGCACCCAGCGCCTGTTCCGCACCGAATGGCGCGAGGATCTCTTCTATTATCTCGTCAGCACGATGTTCGTGCAGATATTGGGGTTCCTGGCGCTCGCCCCGCAACAGTTCGTCAACGCGCATACGTCGGGTTGGGACGCCTTTCGCGCCGGCGTCGCGTCGCTGCCGTGGATCGTCCAGTTCCTGATCGTCCTCGTCGCGTCGGATTTCGTCCAATATTGGTTCCACCGGACGTTCCACAAATTCCCGTTCCTGTGGGGCTTTCACGCCATTCACCACAGCGCGAAGTCGATGGACTGGCTGGCGGGATCGCGAATGCATTTCGTCGAGATCATCCTGCTGCGGTCGATCACCTCGCTGCCGCTGTTCACCCTGGGGTTCAGTCCGTCGGTGATGCAGGCCTATATCGGCTTCGTCTATGTCTGGTCGTCGCTGCTGCACGCCAATGTCGGCGGCAATTTCAACCGGCTGGGCCACTGGGTCGCGACGCCGCGTTTTCATCATTGGCATCACGGGCTGGAACGCGAGGCGTTCGACGTCAATTTCGCGATCCATTTTCCCTTCCTCGACAAGCTGTTCGGCACCTTTCATCTGCCGAAGGATCGCTGGCCCGAAAATTACGGCATTCCGGAAGATGTGCCGCGCAAATATTGGGGCCAGTTCCTCTATCCCTGGACGCGCACCGGCAAGAAGACCGACGAGGCGGCGGCGGAATAGCCGACGGCGGGCATGGTGGTTGGCGCGGGGGCATTGCGTTGCCGCGCCCCCCGCTTATGCTTGCGCGCATGATCCCCTCTCTGCGCGCGCTCCTGATCCTCGTTTCGCTGTTCTTCGCGCCGCTGGCCGCCGCGCAGGATCGCGGTCCCGTGGTGCTCGCCGCCGCCAGCTTGCAGGAATCGCTGACCGAGGCGGCCGATGCCTGGGCGGCGAAGGGGCATCCGAAGCCCGTCCTGTCCTTTGCCGCCTCCTCGGCGCTCGCGCGGCAGGTGATGGCGGGGGCGCCCGCCGACCTGTTCCTGTCGGCCGACGAGCCCTGGATGGACGCGGTGGCAAAGGCCGGGCTGCTGCGGCCGGGGTCGCGCGTCGCGCTGCTCGGCAACCGGCTGGTGCTGATCGCGCCGGTGTCGAGCCCGGTCCGCGTGACCCCCGCGCGCGGCTTTCCGCTGGCGAAGGCGCTGGGCGCGGGGCGGCTCGCGGTGGCCGATCCCGACGCGGTGCCGGCGGGTAAATATGCGAAGGCGGCGCTGACCCGGCTCGGCGTGTGGACCAGCGTCGCGGGCCGGCTCGCCCCGGCGGAGAATGTCCGCGCCGCGCTGGCGCTCGTCGAACGCGGCGCCGCGCCGCTCGGTATCGTCTATGCGACCGACGCGCGGGCATCGCGCGCGGTGCGCGTCGCGGGCGTGTTTCCGGCCTCCAGCCATCCGCCGATCCGCTATCCCGTCGCGGTGCTGAAGGCCTCGCGCCACCGCGACGCCGCCGCCTTCCGCGCTTTCCTGTTGTCGCGGCAGGCGCGGGCGATTTTCGTGCGCCACGGTTTTTCGGCGCCCTGATGCTGTCGGCTGAGGAATGGGGGATCGTCGCGCTGTCGTTGAAAGTCGGCGCCGTCGCGGTGCTTGCCGCGCTGCCGCTGGCGTTCGGCTTGGCCTGGCTGCTCGCGCGCTACCGCTTTCCCGGCCGCGTCGTCCTCGACGGACTGGTGCATCTGCCGCTGGTGCTGCCGCCGGTCGTCACCGGCTGGCTGCTGCTGATCGCCTTCGGGCCGCTGGGGCCGGTCGGCGGCTGGCTCCACAGCTGGTTCGGGGTGACGCTGATGTTCCGCTGGACCGGCGCGGCGCTGGCGGCGGCGATCATGGCGTTGCCGCTGATGGTGCGCGCGATGCGGCTGTCGATCGAGGGCATCGACCGGCGGCTGGAGGGGGCGGCGCGCACGCTGGGGGCCGGGCGCTGGCACGCCTTCCGCACGGTCAGCCTGCCGCTCGCGTTGCCCGGCATCGCCGCCGCGCTGGTGCTGGGCTTCGCGCGTTCGATCGGCGAGTTCGGCGCGACGATCACCTTCGTATCGAACATTCCGGGCGAAACGCGCACCCTGCCGCTCGCCATCTATTCGGCGCTGCAGGTGCCGGGGGGCGAGGCGATGGTGACGCGGCTGGCGCTGCTGTCGGTGGCGCTGTCGCTCGCCGCGCTGATCCTGTCCGAATGGCTGGTGCGCCGTACCCACGCCGAACGGATGCGGCGGGATGATTGAGGTCGATGTCGAAAAGCGGCGCGGCGACCGCCTGATCGCCGCGCGCTTTGCCGCCGGACCCGGCCTGACGGCGCTGTTCGGGCCGTCGGGGGCGGGCAAGACCAGCATCCTCGACATGGTCGCGGGGCTGCTGCGCCCCGACCATGGCCATATCCGCGTCGGCGCGCGCACGCTGTTCGGCGAAGGGACGAACCTGCCGCCCGAAGCGCGGCGGATCGGCTATGTCTTTCAGGACGGCCGCCTCTTTCCGCACCATCGGGTGCGCGCGAACCTGCTCTATGGCCATGATCTCGCCGCCCCGGCCAGCCGCTGGATGACGCTGGACGATGCGACCGCCTTCCTGGGTATCGGCGATCTGCTCGATCGCTGGCCGCACAGCCTGTCGGGCGGCGAGGCGCAGCGCGTCGCCATCGGCCGCGCCTTGCTCTCCGGCCCCGACATTCTGCTGATGGACGAGCCGCTGTCCTCGCTCGACGCGCCGCGACGGGGGGAGATCATGGCGGTGATCGAACGGATCCGCGACGATCTGAAACTGCCGATCCTCTATGTCAGCCACGACCGGGCCGAGGTCGACCGGCTGGCGACGCAGGTCGTCGGGATCGACAAATAAAGTTTCACATGAAACCATTTTACTGGTAGAAGCTTGCCCATGGATAGCCCGATGACCCATGTTCATGCCACGCCGCCGCCGGGCGCCGCGGCCGACTGGACGATAGCGCAGGACTGGGACGCCTTCACCGCCGACGACCATGCGATGTGGGACCGGCTGTTCGCGCGCCAGTCGGCGATGCTGCCTGGCCGCGCGTCCGACGCCTTTCTGCGCGGCATCGACGTGCTCAGGCTCGAAAAGCCGGGGATTCCCGATTATCGCGAACTCAACGCGCGGCTGGCGGACGCGACGGGCTGGCGGGTGGTCGCGGTGCCGGGGCTGGTCCCCGACGATGTCTTCTTCGACCATCTGGCGAACCGACGCTTTCCGGCGGGCAATTTCATCCGCACCCCGGCGCAGCTCGACTATCTGCAGGAACCCGACGTCTTTCACGATGTTTTCGGCCATGTCCCGATGCTCGCCGACCCGGTGTTCGCCGATTATATGGTCGCCTATGGCGAGGGGGGACTGCGCAGCCTGAAATATGACGCGCTGAAACAGCTTGCGCGGCTTTACTGGTATACGGTCGAATTCGGCCTGATCCGCGAGGCGGGCGGGCTGCGCATCTATGGCGCCGGGATCGTCTCCTCCTATGCCGAAAGCGTCTTCGCGCTCGATTCGGACAGCCCGAACCGCATCGGCTTCGATCTCGCGCGGATCATGCGTACCGACTATCGCATCGACGATTTTCAGCAGAATTATTTCGTCATCGACAGCCTGGAACAGTTGCTCGAAACCACGGTGAACACCGACTTCGCGCCGCTCTATGCCGCCAATGCCGCGCGGCCGCCGATCCCCGTCGCCGACATTTTGCCGGGGGACGCGGTCGTCACGCGCGGCACACAGGATTATGCGGCGGCGCAGGCCTGACGCCTACCAACTCCCGAAGCTCGCATCCGCCGGGTCGGCGCGGTGGAACGCGCGTTCCTTGCGCCGCCAGCCATAGCGGCGGCGCTTGACCAGCATCAGGCACGGCCATTCGGCGCTGCCCCCGCGCGCGGCAAGACGAAAGCCCTGCGCGCGATAGGCGGCGAGCACCGGCGCCATCTGGCGCGCGATCAACCCCGCCAATATGGCGCGGCCGCCCGGCGCGGTCGCGGCGCCGATATCGGGGGCCAGCGTGATCAGCGGTCCGGCCAGGATGTTCGCGATGACCAGGTCATAGGGCGCGCGGTGACGGATCGCGGGATGGTCGGTCCCCGGCGCGACGGCCAGCGCCAGTCGCCCGCCGCCGCGGCCCAGCGGCACGCCGTTGATCGCCGCATTGTCGCGCGTCACGAAAATGCTGGCCGGGTCGATGTCGGATGCGATGACGCGCGCTCGCGGCCACAGCGCCATGGCGGCAAAGGCGAGCAGGCCGGTCCCGGTGCCGACATCGGCGATGTTGCGCGGGCTCACCCCCTGCCGCGCCAGCCGGTCGATCATCGTCAGGCATCCCGCCGTCGTGTCGTGCCCGCCGGTGCCGAACGCCTGGCTCGCATCGATCAGGAACGGCACGCTGTCCGGCGGCACGCGGTCGGCATGGCTGCTGGTGTGGACGAAGAAACGGCCCGCGCGGACGGGCTCCAGCCCCTGCTGCGACAGCGTGACCCAATCGTCGTCGGGCAGTTGCTCGACCGTCGGCGTGGCGCCCCCGGCGCTCGGGACCAGCGACGTGAGCAGCGCCAGCAACGCCGCATCCGGCGCCCCTTCCATATAGGCGTCCATCTGCCACTGCCCGGCGTCCTCGTCGATCTCGCGCGTGACGACGACGGGCGCTTCGGGCATCGCGTCGAGTGCGGGGATCTCGCCCGACAGCGCCTCGGCCTCGGCCCGCGTGCAGGGGAGCGAGACGAGCCAGCTCATCGGATCATGTCTGCGGCGGCGACGCCCCGGGAAAGGTCAGCGCACATAGCTGGCTCCGTTCACATCCAGCACCGCGCCGGTCATCGACGCGGGCGCCTGCATCGCGCACCAGCGCGCCATTTCGGCGACCTCCTGGGGCATGGCGACGCGGCCCAGCGGAATGTCGGCCAGCAATTTGTCGCCGCCGCGGCTTGCCAGATAATCGTCGGCCATGCCCGTCATCGTGAAGCCGGGGCAGATGGCAAAGGCAAGAATGCCGTCCTTGGCATAGGCGCGCGCGATCGTCTTGGCCATCGCGACCATGCCCGCCTTGGACGCGGCATAGTGCCAGTGCGCGGGACTGTCGCCGCGATAGGCGGCGCGGCTGGCGACATTGACGATGCGCCCGGCCGCGCTCCGTTCCTGCCAGTGCAGCACCGCGCGGCGGCACAGCGCCGCGCTGGCGGTCAAATTGACCTCCATCGTGCGATTCCAGCCGGCGCGCCATTCGGCGTCGGGGCTTTCGATCGGATTGGCCTCGAATATCCCGGCATTGTTGACCAGCACGTCGATGCGGCCGTCCAGCCGCTCGAGGCTGGCCTGCCACAGCCGGTCGGGCGTCGCGGGATCGGACAGGTCGCCGTCGGCGCTGGACAGCGCGACGACACGGCCGCCGCCGGCGGTCAACGCATCGGCGATCGCCGCGCCAATGCCCCGGCTCGCGCCGGTGATCAGGATATGAGTGTTCATGCGCCCGCCTTACGGCAGCGGGACGCCGCTTGCCAAGTTTGTCCGGCCATGTCCCCGCGCGGTCGTGCCGGCGAATGTCGCAATCTCGACGATGGACCGGACCGCGAGGTCGAAATCCCGGCCTTCGCCGGGATGGCGATGGAAATGCGCGGGATCAGGCTACCCGGCGGCTGAACTCGCTTGCGGCCTGTTCCAGCGCCTGCAGCCGTTCGCCCATCCGGGAAAATTCCTCGCTCAACGTGCTGATCTCGCTCGCGACCGTGCCCGAATCGTTGCGGATGCTGGCGATGGTCGACGACATGCTGTCGGCGGCGAGCGCGGTTTCGTCGACCGCGGCGGTGATTGACGTGACGGTCTGTGCCTGCGCGTCCATCGCATCGCGGATGCGCTGCGCCGATTGCTGGACCTCGACGATCGTCTGCTGGATCGACTGGTTCGCCGCGACCGATCCGCGCGTCGCCTGCTGGATCGCGGTGATCTTGCCCGCGATATCGTCGGTGGCGCGCGCGGTTTCGTTCGCCAGGCTCTTCACCTCCTGCGCGACGACCGCGAAGCCGCGACCGGACTCGCCGGCGCGGGCCGCCTCGATCGTGGCATTGAGCGCGAGCAGGTTGGTCTGGCCCGCAATTTCGCGGATCAGGCCCAATATCGACTCGATCGATTCGGCGTGATGCGACAAGGCGCCGGACATGGCGACCGCTTCGCCCGCCTGTTCGGACGCGCGCACCGCGACGCTGGCCGACGCCTCGACCTCGCTGCGCGCATCCTCGATCGCGCGGATCAGGCCGGCGGCGGTGGACGCGGCTTCGCGCATCGCCATTGCCGACTGTTCGGACGCGGCGGCGACCTCGCTGGTCTTGGCGATCATCCCGCTGGCCGCCTGGTCCGCCGACGATGCCTGTTTGGCCAGACGCAGCCGGACGCTTTCGCTGTCGGACACCAGCGACGCGATCGACTGGTCGAAATCGCTGGCCAGCGCGTGCCGCTCGCTCGACCGCGCCGCGCGGTCCAGCTTTTCGGCATAGGTCTGCATGATGTCGAATTCCAGAATGGCGAGGCGGTTGACCGCGCTCGTCAGCCGCACCGTGCGGGCGACGTCGCCGGCGCAGGCTTCGACGACATAATGGATCGTCAGCCGCTGGCTTTCGGTGATGCACGACAGCACCGACGCCAGCGGGACGCCGACGCGCAGCGCCATATGGGTGTTCTGGCACGCGATGGTCGCCGATTCCTGTCCGGCGGCATCGGCATATTTGACGTGCATGTGGCGGGCGCTGCCCAGGATATAGGATTCCAGAAGCTCGCCCTCGATCTTGCGCGTGATCACGGGCAGGGCGTTGAAGGCGGTCCAATAAGCCTCGCCCATCTCGCGCTCGTGACCCGCGACGATCGCGTGGATTTCCGCCGCCTGCGCGGCAAGCTGGCCGTCAAGATCGTAAAAGGGAAACCGCTCGGCCATCGGCACCGGGTCGATCTGCAGCTTATGAATGGGATTTTCCTTCACCATGATCCTGCTTCCCTTGGACGACCAGAGGCGCGCGGGGTCTGTCGCCCGTGTCCGCCTGCGAAACTGGCGTTCGATATGCCGGGAAAATGGTAAATTCGGCGTTAACCAGCCGGGCGGCTTTCCTTATGCCGGGCGCCGGGCGTCCGGCTCGACGGGATAGCCGTTGAACGCCTTGATCGTGCGCAGGGCAAAGGCGCTGTGCATCGCCGCCACGCCGGGCAGGCGCGACAGGCTGTGGCGGTGCAGACGGTCGAAATCGGCGACGCTGCGCGCCGCGATCCGCAGGCGATAGTCCGACGTACCCGACAGCAGATGGCATTCCAGGATTTCGTCGAAACTGCGCACGGCGGTCTCGAATGCGGTCAGCGATTCCTCGCTTTGCGACGTCAGGCTGATGTCGACGAACACGTCGAGCCCCAGCCCGATCGCCCGCGGGTCGAGGCGGGCGGCATAGCCGGTGATGATCCCCGCCGCCTCCAGCGCGCGAATGCGGCGGTGACAGGCGGACGGCGACAGACCCACCCGCTCGCCCAGTTCGGCGACGGGTTTTGGCCCCTCGCGCTGAAGCAGGTCGAGCAGCTTCGTATCGATTCGATCAATCATATTGCGCCGTATAGCCATTACGCACAAAATTATCGCGCATTTGTCGATGATGGGGCAACAAGATGCAAACACTTCCCTGGCGTTTCGCATTATGTTTGCCCGAAGGCTGTGAATCGCCGGGAATGCCGTCATTCAACGGCCGCCCACCACCGCATTGTGGAGAAGCATGATGATCATCGGGACGCCCAGGGAAATCAAGAATCACGAATATCGCGTCGGTCTGACCCCCGAAAGCGCGCGCGAACTGGTCGCGCACGGCCACCGCGTCCTCGTCGAAACCGGGGCGGGCGAGGGGATCGGCGCGCACGACCGCTTCTATGTCGAGGCAGGTGCCGAAATCGTTGCGACGGCGGCGGAGATTTTCGCGCAGTGCGAAATGGTCGTGAAGGTGAAGGAGCCGCAGCCGGTCGAACGCGCGATGCTGCGCGAAGGCCAGATCCTCTACACCTATCTCCACCTCGCGCCCGATCCCGATCAGACGCGCGACCTGATGCAGTCCGGCGCGGTGTGCATCGCCTATGAAACCGTGACCAGCCCGCACGGCGGCCTGCCGCTGCTGAAGCCGATGAGCCAGGTCGCGGGCCGCATGTCGATCCAGGCGGGGGCGACGGCGCTGGAAAAGGCGCATGGCGGCCGCGGCGTCCTGCTCGGCGGCGTCCCGGGCGTCGCGCCGGGCAAGGTGTGCGTGATCGGCGGCGGCGTCGTCGGCTTCAACGCGGCGCAGATGGCGGCGGGCCTCGGTGCCGACGTCACCATCCTCGACCGCGATCCCGACGTGCTCGAACGCGTCGGCACCTTTTTCGAGGCGCGGGCCAAGACGCGCTTTTCCAACCGCGCCAACCTGGCGGAATGCGTCGCGGAGGCCGACCTTGTCATCGGCGCGGTGCTGATTCCGGGGGCGGAGGCGCCCAAGCTGGTCAACCGCGACATGCTGAAGACCATGCGCCCCGGCTCGGTGCTGGTCGACGTCGCGATCGACCAGGGCGGATGCTTCGAAACCAGCCACGCGACCACCCACGCCGACCCCACCTATATCGTCGACGGCATCGTTCATTATGCGGTCGCCAACATGCCCGGCGCGGTCGCGCGCACCAGCACCTATGCGCTGAACAACGTCACCCTGCCGCACGCGCTGCGCATCGCCGATCTGGGGTGGAAAGAGGCTTTGCGCCGCGACCCGCATCTTTTGCAGGGCTTGAACGTTTGGAATGGCAAGGTGACGTTCGAAGCCGTAGCGGAAGCGATCGGAACCGATTATGTGCCTGTGGAACAGGCACTCGCCTGACCATAAGGAACCGGATAGACGATGACCGACCAAGTGCCGCCCCCTCCGCCCGCACCGCCTCCGCCGCCACCCGAAGACGAAGAGAATGAAGTGCTGCGCGCCGCGCGCGAACGCCGCGCGCAACAGGACGCCGCCGACGCGGCCGAAGCGGCGGATCAGGACGCGGCCAAGGCCGGCAAGAAGATCGGCTGGCGTACCGCGGCCGGCATCGGCGTCGGTTCGGCGGCGGTACTCGCCGCGCTGCTCTACGCGAACCGCGACAAGCTTCGCTGATCTGTTTTACGGATGACGGCGGGGCGCCGCGGCGCGCCCTGTCGTTTATTCGGCCCCGGTGCACGACGCGGCGGCTTGACTCGCGCCGCCCGCGTCCCAATGTCGCGCGCGAACCAGAGCCCCTCAACTGAAAGCCAGAACCCCTCAACTGAAAGGATGCCGACATGACGATCCAGACCGGAGACAAGCTGCCCGACGCCACCTTTGTCAAGGTGACCGAAAATGGCCCCGAACAGGTGACGAGCGCCGATTATTTCAAGGGCCGCAAGGTCGCGCTCTTCTCCGTCCCCGGCGCCTTCACGCCGACCTGTTCGGCCAAACATCTGCCGGGCTTCGTCGAAAAGGCCGACGAGTTGAAGGCGAAGGGCGTCGACGAGATCGTCTGCACCGCCGTCAACGACGCCTTCGTCATGGGTGCCTGGGGCAAGAGCGCGGGCTCGGACAGCAGCGTCACCATGCTCGCCGACGGCAATGGCGATTTTGCCGAAGCGGTCGGCCTGACGATGGACGGCAAGGCGTTCGGCATGGGCAAGCGCGGCCAGCGTTTCTCGATGGTCGTCAACGACGGTGTCGTCGAACAATTGAATGTCGAGGCACCGGGCGAATTCAAGGTGTCGAGCGCCGACCATATGCTCGGCCAGCTCTGATCGCATCACGCGCCGGTCCAACCGGCGATCGGGAGGGGCGGCGCGGTGCGGAACCGCGCCGCCCCTCTTTCCTTTTGTCACAATATCGTGCAACAGCGACGCGATGACATCGACCTCATCGCACGATCCTTCCGATACCGCCGCCATCGTCGAAGCGATCATCGACGAACTCAAGACCCGGTTCCACGCCTCGGTCGCGGCGCTCAAATCCGCCATCGCCGCCTTCGTCCAGGATGGGACGCTGCCGCCCGCCGACGCGGCGGCCACCGGATTGTTCGACTATCCCGCGCTTCGCCTGAAGACGACGGGCGAATTTCGCGAGGGGCAGGGCGGGCATAACCTCGCCTTCGGGCATTTCGAGCGTGCGGGCGAATTCGTCACCACCGTCACCCGCCCCGATCTGTTCGAGGATTATCTGCGCGACCAGCTGACGCTGCTCGTCCGCCACTATGAGGTGGCGATCGAAGTCACGCGCACCGGGCAGCAGATACCCTTTCCCTATGTGCTCGACGCCAGCGACGGGTCGGACATGGGGCGGATCACGCCGCTGGAACTGGCGCGCCATTTCCCGACCACCGAACTGGCCGACATCGGCGACGAACTGGCCGACGGATTGTTCGGTTTCGGCCCCGACGCGGACCAGCCGCTCGCGCTGTTCGATGCGCTGCGCACCGATTTCAGCCTGGCGCGCCTGCGCCACTATACCGGCACCGCGCCCGAACATTTTCAACGCTATATCCTGTTCACCAACTATCACCGCTATGTCGACGAATTCGTCGCCTGGGCCGGGGCCCAGGTGGGGCAGGGGCGCTACACCGCGCTGGCCGGCGCGGGCGGGCTCTATGTCGACCGCTCGGGGGTCAACGCCTCCGCGCTCGTCGCCGACAGCGCCTGGCGGCGCCACCAGATGCCCGCCTATCACCTGATCGCCGAGGGCGGCAGCGGCATCACGCTGGTCAACATCGGCGTCGGTCCGTCGAACGCCAAGACGATCTGCGACCATCTGGCGGTGCTGCGGCCGGAAGCGTGGATGATGATCGGCCATTGCGGCGGCCTGCGCCCCAGCCAGCGGATCGGCGACTATGTTCTCGCCCACGCCTATCTGCGCGACGATCATATCCTCGACGCGGTGCTGCCGGTCGAAATCCCGATCCCGCCGATCGCCGAGGTGCAGGTCGCGCTGGCCAGCGCGGCGGAGGCGGTGTCGGGCACCAGCGGCGCCGACCTGAAAAAGCGGATGCGCACGGGCACGGTGGTGACGACCGACGACCGCAACTGGGAATTGCGTTTCACCGATTCGGCGCTGCGCTTTTCGCAGTCGCGCGCGATCGGCATCGACATGGAAAGCGCGACCATCGCGGCGCAGGGCTATCGCTTCCGCGTGCCCTATGGGACGTTGCTCTGCGTCAGCGACAAGCCGCTGCACGGCGAACTGAAGCTGCCCGGACAGGCGAACCGCTTTTACGAAGAGGCGATCGCCGCGCACCTCCAGATCGGCATCCGCACATGCGAAATGCTGCGTGACGAGGGCGCGAAACTGCACAGCCGCAAATTGCGCGCGTTCAACGAGCCGCCCTTCCGCTAAGCCGTCCACCCGGGCGCATGGCACGTCGGCGGCTGCGCGGGCCATGCGGCCCGCCCGCCGCCCGCCGCCCGCCGCCCACGCATCTATTTATAGAAATCGGCGCGCAGATTGATGCCATGCTCGACCCAGACCTTCAGCGCGCACAGCATCTGCGTCCAGCCGTGGCAATTGCCATAGCTGGCGTCGAGCGCCGCCTGCGTGTCGCGCCAGCCCTCCTCGCTGATCTCGACCAGCGTCCGCCCGTCGTCGATCGCCGCAAAGCGCATCGTCACGCGGGTGCGGTAATCGGCGTCCTGCATCGCGTCGTCCAGGGCGTCCGGCGCCTTGCCCTCATCGGCCGCCCATTCCAGGACGATGCGCTCATCCTCGACGACCTCGATCACATGCACCGGAAAGGCGCCGGGATAATCGTGGAAATCCCACGTCACCGTCGCGCCCGTCGCCAGCCACCCCTGGGCGCCGCCGGTGGTGAAATAATGCGACAGGCTGGCCGGATCGACGACCGCCTCGAAAACGTCGTGCACCGGCTTCGCGATGCGCGCCGCGACCTTGAATTTCAATTCCATGCTCACTCTCCGCTTGAGTTGCCGGCAATTATGTTATAAATTTACAACATGTCAATTCACGAAGAATATGATCGCGTTTTCAAGGCGCTGGCATCGCACATCCGGCGACAGATTCTGGACGATCTGAAGGATCAGCCGCTGACGACGGGCGCGCTGTGCAGCCATTTCCCCGACCTCGACCGCTGCACGGTGATGCAGCATCTCAAAGTGCTGGAGGCGGCGGAGCTTGTGATCGCCGAACGGCGCGGCCGTGAACGCTGGAATCACCTCAACGCGATGCCGATCCAGGATATTCACGACCGCTGGATCGGCCCCCATGCCGCCGCGGCGGCGGCACGTCTGGCGCGCTTCAAGCAGGCGGTCGAGGCCGAGTGAGCGGGTTGGGGCGGGGATAGCGAAGTCGGGAACCGACCGATTGCGGACGTATTCCTCCCTGTCGCGCAGCGATGGGGAGGTGGCAGCGCGAAGCGCTGACGGAGGGGCGAACGCGCGGCCGTCACGGCCCCTCCACCACGCCCCTCCCCACGGCTTCGCCGCAGGAAGGATTGGCCGTAAACGACCGAAAGGCGACTTTTACGGCATCGTCACCCCGGACGTGATCCGGGGCCCATGGCGTCAGCGCCATAGTGGATTCCGGATCAGGTCCGGAATGACGAAGCGCAGAAATCGGCCGGAAACGGCCCCTTGCCGTTCTTCTCCCTTCCCGCAAGCGGGAGGGGATACCGCCGCTCCCGCAAGCCGACCGCTCTACAAAAAAAGGCCGGGGAAGCGCGTCCCCGGCCACATGTCTTACACCTGAAACGGCCTTACCAGCCCGACGGCTTGCCCTTGTTCTGCTCGTCGAGCCATTTTTTCAGCGGCGCGAAATAATCGACCATCGCCTTGCCCGACATCTGGCGGGTGCCGGCAAAGGCCTGAAGCGCATCGGGCCACGGCTTCGACGCGCCCATTTCCAGCATCGCGTTCAGCTTTTCGCCGACCGCCTTGTTGCCATAGAAGGAACAGCGGTGGAGCGGGCCCTTCCATCCGGCTTGCTTGCATGCGGCTTCATAGAATTGGAACTGCAGCACGCGCGCCAGGAAATAGCGCGTGTAGGGCGTGTTGCCGGGGATATGATATTTGGCGCCCGGGTCGAAGGCGTTCGCGGGACGCGCGCCCGGCGGCACGATGCCCTGATATTGCTGGCGCAGGTCGGTCCAGGCCTTGTTGTAATCGGCGGGCTGGATCGACCCGTCGAACACGCCCCAGCGCCAGCGGTCGATCAGCAGGCCAAAGGGCAGGAACGCCACCTTGTCCATCGCCTGACGCAGCAGCAGGCCTATGTCCTTGTCGGCGCTCGGCACCTTCGCCTTGTCGAGCAGGCCGATGTCGACCAGATATTGCGGCGTGATCGACAGCGCGACGAAATCGCCGATCGCCTCGTGGAAACCGTCGTTCGCGCCGTTGAGGTAGAGGAACGGCTGGCGGTTATAGGCGCGCTGATAATAATTATGACCCAGCTCATGGTGGATGGTGACGAAATCGTCGGCATTCACCTTGATGCACATCTTGATGCGAATATCGTCCTTGTTGTCGATGTCCCAGGCCGACGCGTGACAGATGACTTCGCGGTCGGCGGGTTTGGTGAACTGGCTGCGCTTCCAGAAAGTGTCGGGCAGCGGCGCAAAGCCCAGCGAGCTATAGAAATTCTCCCCCGCCTTGACCATGTCGAGCGGGCCCTTGTTCTGAGCGGTCAACAGGTCGCCGATGTCATAGCCCAGGTCGCCCGACCCGGCGGGCGCGACGAGCGGATAGATATTGCCCCATTCCTGCGCCCACATATTGCCGAGCAGGTCGGCGCGGATCGGCCCGGTCTTGGGCTGCACCGCGTCGCCATATTTCTCGTTCAGTTTCCAGCGGACATAGGTGTGCAGCGCCATGTAGAGCGGCTTCACTTCCTGCCACAGCCGTTCGGTGGTCTTCGCGAAATCCTCCGGCGACATGTCGTAGCCCGACCGCCACATCGCGCCGGTATCGGTGAAGCCCAGTTCCTTCGCGCCCTCGTTGGCGATGGCGACCATCTTCGCATAGTCGGCCCCCATCGGCGCGCCGACATTGTCGTGCCAGCTCGTCCACATCTCGGCGAATTCGGCGGGCGTATGCTCCAGATTGCCCATCTCGGCCTCGATATCGGAGCCCGATATTTCCTTGCCGTTCAGCGTGCCGCGGCCCTTGCCATATTGCGATTGCAGGTTGGTCGCGATCTGGTTGAGTTCGGTTGCGGCGCCCGGCCGCGTCGGGGCGGGCAGGACCAGGCCGTTGCGCAGGATGTCGAGCTTGCGCCTGGTGTCGGCGCTCAGGCCCGGGGCGCTGCTGTATTTGGCGGCGTCGAGCGCATATTTCACCGCTTTTTCAGTGCCGACCGCATTGATGCGCGCCGCCATCGCGTCGGTATCTTCGGTGATATAGGTCGCGTTGACCCAGTTCACCTGGCTCGCCTCGACGGTATAGTCGAACAGGTCCTTTTCGGCCGCCGCGACAAATGCGTCGGCATCCGCGGCGGTCGGCGCGGCGGGCGCCGACTCGGTCTGCGCGATGGCGGGGGCCGCCACCGCGAGCGACAGGGCAAGCGACAGGCTGGAAATCATCGTTTTCATGGGTGCGATCCTCTGGACAGTCAAAGGCGCTCTTGCAGGCGCGATGGCCGCAGATTGGCGCGCGCGGCGGGGAGGGTCAAGCGCTGAGGAAGGCCGCGATCGCTTCGCCCAGTTCGGGCTTGGTCACGCTGGTCATATGCGTGCCGGGGATCGTCGCGAGCACCGCGTCGGGCAGCGCCGCGACCAGTTCGGGCGCCGATCCATTGTCCTGATCCTCGTCGCCGCACACCACCAGCGTCGGCATGGTGATCGCGGCCAGCGCGGCGGGATCGGTGTCGGTGAAACTGTTCAGCAGGTGGCCGGCGGCGATGCGGTCGATCTTCATCGTCTTCATGAACTGAACCGACAGCCAGGTGTCGTCGCCGCGCTTGGCATCGTCATATTCGGCGATGACACGCTGGAAAAAGCGGCCGCGCCGCTGCCACCCGGCCAGCCCCGCCAGTCCCATGCCGCCCAGGATCAGGCGCCCGGGCGCCATGCCGCCGACGACGGCGCGCACGCTGGTCCGCGCGCCGAGCGAAAAGCCGCCGAGATCGAAATCGTCCAGCCCCAGGTGGGCGATCAGATCCTGCAGGTCCTGTACCAGCACGTCGGGCGGATAAGACGCTTCGTCCTGCGGCGCGTCGCTCGATCCGTGGACGCGCAGGTCGGGCATGATGACGCGATAGCCTTCCTGCGCGACGCGCGCGGCGGTGCCGAACTTGATCCAATTGACTTCGGCGCTGGAAAACAGGCCGTGCAACAGGATGATCGGGCGCGCGTCGCCCGCGCCGGAGGACAGCTCGCGCCACGCCAGCCGCACGCCGTCGCGCGCTTCGAAAAACCGGGGTTCGGTCATCGCGGCTGCAGGCCCTTTTGCTCCATCCGCCATTTCGCCATCTCGATCCGGTCCTGTCCGAAAAAGGGTTCGCCGTCGAACACCAGCGTCGGCACGCCCCAATGGCCCGCGATTTCCAGCGCGACCTGATTGGCGGCAATTTCGGTATCCAGCGCCTCGGCGTCCGCCGCCGCTTCGGCGTCGAGTTCCGCAAGGTCCAGTCCCGACCGCCGCGCGGCTTCCGCCAGATGGTCGCCCAGATGCCAGTCGGTCACGCCGCCCCAGATCATCTGCGCCGCCTCGTGACAAAAGGCCAGGCTGCGCCCGCGCCGTGACGCGGCCTGTCCGATGCGGGTCAGGCGATGGATATAGGGTTGCTCCGCCGCGATTTCGCGCGTCCTGACATTCTGGACGATCGGGTCGGGGCGGGGCGGGCCGAAGGGAATGCCGTGAAACTGCGCGACGCGGATCATGTCGCGCATCGTGTAGCTCAACCAGTTGGGATGGTTGCGTTCGAAGAAATCGGGCTGGCGAATCGCCAGCGGATAGACGGGGCGCAGGTTGATCGTGACGCGGTGACTCGCCGCCAGCGCGCGATAGCGACCGATCGCAAGGTAGCTGTAGGGCGACCGGAAGGACCAGAAGAGGTCGGCGGACAGGGTCATGGTCCTATCCTGCCAACAAAAGGTCGCAACGTGCAACCCTTGTTGCACGCGTTTCCACCGGATTGGATGTCAATGGCGGCGCGATCATCCTGTCTTGCTTATAGTAGCAATGGTTATTATATCCTATGCCATGAGTGAAACGCTGGGATTTCTGCTGGGCGATACGGCGCGCATGTTTCGCCGCGCGTTCAACGCGCGCACCCGCGACAGCGGGATCACCGCCGTGCAGTCGCGCGTCCTGACCTATGTGCTGCGCCAGCCCGGCATCCGGCAGGGACCGCTGGCCGAACTGATCGAGGTCGAACCGATCACCCTGTCGCGCCTGATCGACCGGCTGGAAGAGGCGGGGCTGGTCGAACGCCGCGCCGATCCGACCGATCGCCGCGCCTGGCGGCTGCATCTGACGGCGGCGGCGGAACCGCTGCTCGACGGTCTGCGGCGCACCGCGCAGGACGTCATCGACGAAGCGACCGAGGGCATGACCGATGCCGAGCGCGACCAGCTTTCCCAGCTTGTCGAGCGGGTCCGCGCCAATCTGTCGCGTCGCGAATGCCAGAATGAAAAAGAGAAATGCTGATGGATCAGGAACAGCTTTCCCCGCCGTCGCCGCAGGCCGAGAATGTCCGGCCCAAGCCGCTGCCCAAGGCCGATCCGGTTCCCGCGCCGCAGGATGAGCCGGCAGCCGCCGTGGAGGTGGCCGCGAAATCGGGCTGGCGCACGCGCTTGCTGATGTTCGGCCTGCCCGCCCTGATGATCGCGGCGGGCGCGGTCTGGTGGTTCACCAGCGGCGGGTCGGTGTCGACCGACAACGCCTATGTCCAGATGGACAAGGTTTCGGTCGCGGCGGAGGTGGGCGGCCGCATCACCGAAGTCGCGGTGCGCGACGGACAACAGGTCGCGGCGGGCCAGCTTCTCTTTCGCATCGACGGCGAGCCTTACCGGCTGAGCGTCGCGCAGGCGACCGCCGCGATCGACGCGGCGGAGGTCGAGGTCGGCAATCTGTCGGCCAGCGCCAACACCAGCGCGGTCGATATTGCGGCGGCGCGCGAGGATGTCGGTTTCGCGAAGGTCAATTTCGACCGGCAGGCGGCGCTGATGGACAAGGGGTTCACGACCCGCGCCGCCTATGATGCTTCGCGCCATGCGCTGCAACAGGCGCGCGAGCGCGTCCGCCAGGCGGAGGCCGCCGCCGCCGAAGCGCGCGCCAAGCTGGCCGCGGGGCCCGCCAGTGGCATCAATCCCCAGGTGGAGGCGGCGCGCGTCCAGCGCGCGCAGGCCCGCGTTGACCTCGGCCGTACCGAGATACGCGCGCCGAGCGCCGGGCGCGTCGCCCAGTCGGACCGGCTCCAGATCGGGCAGATGATGGTTGCGGGCCTGCCCGCCGTCACGATCGTCGATACCGCGCATCCGTGGGTGGAAGCGAATTTCAAGGAAACCGACCTTGCGGACATGCGTGTCGGCCAGCGCGCGGAAATCAGCTTCGATGCCTACCCGGGATTGAAGGTGCGCGGCCATGTGCTGACGATCGGGGCGGGAACCGGCAGCGAATTTTCGGTGCTGCCGGCGCAGAATGCGACCGGCAACTGGGTCAAGGTGACGCAGCGCGTGCCCGTTCGCATCGCCTTTGACGAACGGCCGTCGCGCGAGATGATCGCGGGGCTGTCGGCCGACGTCAAAGTCTTCACCGCCGACCGATAGGCGATGGCCAGCCGTTCCTTTCCGCGCCGGCCCGCCGCGGTGGCGGTTCCGGATGACGACAGCGTGCCGTTGCACGAACGGGTGCGCTATCGCGGCCTGTTGACCGTCGCGGTCATGGGCGCGTCGATCATGCAGATTCTGGATACGACGATCGCCAACGTCGCCATTCCGCATATGCAGTCGGCGCTGGGCGCGACGGGCGAAACGGTGACCTGGGTGCTCACCAGCTATATTCTGGCGTCGGCCGTCGCGATGCCGATCACCGGCTGGCTCGCCGACCGGATCGGCCGGCGCAATCTGTTCCTGGCCGCGATCGTCGGCTTCATCCTGACGTCGATGGCGTGCGGCGCGGCGCAGTCGCTCGAACAGATGGTCGCCTTTCGCTTTCTCCAGGGTATCAGCGCCGCCTTCATCGGCCCGCTGTCGCAATCGGTGATGCTCGACATCAACCCGCCCGAACGCCATGCGCGGGCGATGTCGATCTGGGGCATGGGGATCATGATCGGGCCGATTCTGGGACCGATCCTGGGCGGGTGGCTGACGGAAAGCGCCAACTGGCGCTGGGTGTTCTACGTCAACCTGCCGGTCGGGCTGATCACGCTGGCGATGATGTGGGCGCTGTTGCCCGCGACCCGGCGCGGCGAGCGGAAATTCGACCTGTTCGGTTTCTCGATGCTCGCGCTCGGGCTCGCCGCCCTGCAACTCATGCTCGATCGCGGCGCGCACGAGGATTGGTTCGACAGCATCGAAATCTGGATCGAGTGCGGCGTCGCCGTTGCCTGCCTGTGGATGTTCGGTATCCATCTGCTGACGTCGCGCGGCGAAACGCTGTTCAGCCGCCAGATGCTCGCCGACCGCAATCTGATCACCGCCGTCTTCTTCATGGTCGTCATCGGCGTCGTCATGTTCGCATCGATGGCCTTGCTGCCGCCGATGCTGCAGAATCTGTTCGGCTGGCCGGTGATCGACACCGGCTGGGTCCTGGCGGTGCGCGGGATCGGTATCCTGATCAGCATGTGGGTCGCCGGGCAATTGCTGGGCAAGATCGATGCGCGCTGGATGGTCGGCACCGGCCTGCTGATCGCCAGCATTTCGCTGTGGCAGATGAGCCACTGGTCGCTGGCGATGGGGATGCAGCCGGTGATCGTCAGCGGTCTGGTGCAGGGACTGGGCATGGGGCTGGTGTTCATCCCGCTCAACACCATGGCCTTTGCGACCATCGCGCCGCAGCATCGCACCGACGGGTCCAGCCTGCTCAACCTTTTCCGCAGTCTGGGCGCGTCGGTCGGCATCTCGGTCGTCACCACCCTGTTGGGGTCGAACACGCAGACCAGCCACGAAGACCTCGCCGCGCACGTTACGAACAATTCGGTCAGCCTGATCGATCCGTCGACCGCCGACCGCTTCGGCGTGGCCGGGGATACGGCGATGGCGATGGTCAATGCGGAGATCAACCGGCAGGCGGCCATGATCGCCTATATCGACGATTTCTGGTTCATGATGTGGGTGACGCTGGCCGCGGTCCCGCTGGTTCTGCTGCTGCGTCCGCCAAAGCCCGGCGGACCGGTCGCATCGGTGGCGGACATGGGACATTGATGCCGCGGCGCCGCTGCGGAAAGGGCCGCAAAGAAAATCTTGGTGCTGCCGCCCGCTAAGCAATTGCATATCGCGGCGGGAAGGCTTAACCCGCGCCCATCGACCGACAGAGTCACGAAACGGGGCTGATATGGCTGGCAAGGAACCGAGCGCGCGACCGCTCTCGCCGCACCTTCAGGTGTATAAATGGGGGCCGCATATGGCGGTCTCGATCCTCCACCGCGCAAGCGGCGACGGGCTCGCCATCGTCGGCGCGCTGATGTTCCTCTGGTGGCTCGGCGCGATCGCCGCCGGTCCCGACGCCTATGCGGCCTTCGTCGCCTTCGTCTGGCACGATCCCAGCCCCGAAATCAGCATCCTGCACCAGATTACCAACATCCTGGGCAAAGTCGTGCTGGTCGGGCTGAGCTGGGCCTTTTTCCAGCATCTCTTCTCGGGGCTCCGTCACTTCGTTCTCGACACCGGCGCGGGCTATGAACTCAAGACCAACAAGCTGTGGTCGACGATCGTGATGGTCGGCGCGCTGATCGCGACCATCGCCACCTGGGCCTGGATCCTGCGGGGAGCGTTCTGATGGGCAATGGTACGCGCCTTGGCCGTGTCCGCGGACTGGGTTCCGCGCAGCACGGATCGCATCACTGGCTGCAACAGCGGCTGACCGCGCTCGGCAACGTGCTGCTGGTCGTCTGGCTGTTCGTCTCGCTCGTCCGCCTGCCGCTCGGCGATTATCGCATCGTCTATGCATGGGCGTCGCAACCGCTGGTCGCGCTCGCCCTCATCCTGCTCGTCGTCAGTGTCTTCTGGCACCTGCGGCTCGGGCTGCAAGTGCTGATCGAGGACTATGTCCATGGCGACGCGACGCGCCTGCTCGCGCTCGTCGTTCTGAATTTCTACGCGATCGGCGGCGCCGCCTTCGGCATCTTCGCGATTGTCCGCATCGCGCTTGCGCCCGCCGCCGGGCTCGCTCCGGGGGGCATGTGACATGACCGACGCTTACAAGATCATCGACCATGTCTATGACACCGTCGTCGTCGGTGCCGGCGGATCGGGCCTGCGCGCCACCATGGGCAGCGCCGAGGCGGGCCTGAAAACCGCCTGCATCACCAAGGTGTTTCCGACGCGCAGCCATACCGTCGCGGCGCAGGGCGGCATCGCCGCCAGCCTTGGCAACAATTCGCCCGACCATTGGCAATGGCACATGTACGATACCGTCAAGGGGTCCGACTGGCTCGGCGATCAGGACGCGATCGAATATATGGTGCGCGAGGCGCCCGCCGCGGTCTACGAACTCGAACATGCCGGCGTGCCGTTCAGCCGCAACGCCAACGGCACCATCTATCAGCGCCCCTTTGGCGGCCATATGCAGAATATGGGCGAAGGCCCGCCGGTGCAGCGCACCTGCGCCGCGGCCGACCGCACCGGCCATGCGATGCTCCATGCGCTCTATCAGCAGTCGCTGAAATATGACGCGGACTTCTTCATCGAATATTTCGCGCTCGACCTGATCATGGAAAACGGCGTGTGCCGCGGCGTGATCGCGCTGTGCATGGAGGATGGCAGCATCCACCGCTTCCGCAGCCAGGCGGTCGTGCTCGCGACGGGCGGCTATGGCCGCTGCTATTTCACCGCGACGTCGGCGCACACCTGCACCGGCGACGGCGGCGGCATGGTGCTGCGCGCCGGTCTGCCGCTGCAGGACATGGAATTCGTCCAGTTCCACCCGACCGGCATTTACGGGGCGGGCGTCCTCATTACCGAAGGCGCACGCGGCGAGGGCGGTTATCTGACCAACAGCCAAGGCGAGCGTTTCATGGAACGCTATGCCCCCTCGGCCAAGGATCTGGCGTCGCGCGACGTGGTGTCGCGGTCGATGGCGCTCGAAATCCGCGAAGGCCGCGGCGTCGGTCCGCACGCCGACCACATCTATCTGCACCTCGACCATATCGATCCGGCGGTGCTGGCGGAACGGCTGCCCGGCATCACCGAAAGCGGCAAGATTTTCGCGGGCGTCGATCTGACGCGCCAGCCGCTGCCGGTCGTGCCGACCGTCCATTACAATATGGGCGGCATCCCCTGTAACTATCATGGCGAGGTCGTGACGCTGAAGGACGGCGATCCCGACGCGGTCGTCCCCGGCCTGTTCGCGGTGGGCGAAGCGGCGTGCGTCTCCGTCCACGGCGCCAACCGCCTCGGTTCGAACAGCCTGATCGACCTGGTGGTGTTCGGCCGCGCGACGGGCCATCGGCTCAAGGAACTGCTCACCCCCGGCGCCGCGCAGCCCGCGCTGCCGCAGGACAGCGCCGACCTCGCGCTCAGCCGCCTCGACCATTTCCGCAACGCCAGCGGCGGATCGCCGACCGCGGAAATCCGGACCGAGATGCAGCGCGCCATGTCGCAGCACGCGGCGGTGTTCCGCACCGACGAACTGATGGCGGAGGGCAAGGAAAAGCTCGCCAAGACCTATGCGCGCATGAACGACGTCCACGTCACCGACCGCAGCCTGATCTGGAATACCGATCTGGTCGAAACGCTGGAACTCGACAATCTGATCAGCCAGGCGACGGTGACGATGCATTCGGCGTTCAATCGCAAGGAAAGCCGCGGCGCCCACGCGCACGAGGATTTCCCGAACCGCGACGACGCGACCTGGATGAAGCACACGATCAGCTGGTTCGACGGCTGGGGCGGCAAGGGCGGCGGCGTGACGCTCGATTACCGCCCGGTCCACGAATATACGCTGACCGACGACGCTGACTATATCAAGCCGAAGGCGCGGGTTTATTGAGCCGACAAAAGACGCGATGGGTCGTTCGCTGGCGCAGCGATCGCCTCATAGCGGATCAGGACCGGATTATAATGATGTTTCCGGCGGCTTGGACCGCCGATCGCGTCGCTGCGCATCTCGAAACGCTTTATGTGGGACATATCTGGAGCGAATACGTCGGCGATTTGTGGAAATGGTCAGCATATCACGGCAGGTCGCGTTTGCGGCCCCCGCATTTGATAAGCGTTGAGACTGTTTCGATAGGTGACAATCCCTGGTTGACAGCCAGGAAAGAACGGCTGGCCGAACCGATCTGAAGTGCAAAAGCCAAAAAGATTACGGCCGTTCTTGCGATGGTATATCCATTCGCTCGTGCAAGATACGGATAACGTGTATTTTATGGTCTGCCGCTTTCGAAAAGACGCACAGGTGATGGCCCGACCGAATTTTCCAATGTCTATCGAAGGGTTGAGCTATGCGCAATCCGACCGCCACCTTGTACAGATTGTCTTCGATTTGCCGGACATATTCATCCGCTTGATCCACACCCCATTGATCGGCGGTGTATAACCAGATTTCCGTGATGTCGTGCTTGGCTGCCGGTGACAGCGTATAGCGAGTCATCCACCGTCATCATATTTTGTTCGCATGTCCTTTCGGAATGCCTCGAAATCAAAAGGTTCGGCCGGGCCGCTATCGATGCCCTTTTGTATTTCCCGGCGCAGCGCTTCGACGCTGTCGTCATAAGCGATATAGCGCCGCATCGCCTCGCGCACGACTTCGCTGGTCGTTGCAAATTCGCCCGAATCGACCTTGCGCCGCGCAAATTCGATGAAAGGATCGCCCAAGGCGACAGAGGTGTTCTTCGAGCCCATGCCGGACGATTTACCAAAATTTGGTATCGCTGTCCATAAAGGGGCAGCGCCCCTATTCGCTGCGGCCGAATATGCTCTTCATCGGGTCCAGGTCGGAAAAGGGTTCGTCGACGTCCTGGCCCATCACCCACAGCTTGTGGCAGGCGATGGTGAAGAACATGATCGCGATCGTCCATACGATGATCGTCTTGATCACCTGCCAGCGTTTCGCGTCGTGCACGGCCTGCGCGCGGGCCTTGTGGTCGATGCCCAGCTCGCTTTCGAACTCGGCGACCAGCTGCGCGCGGCGGGTGCGCGAGATGTTGGCAAGGCTTTCGGCCTGTGCTTCCTTGTTCGAACGGCGAGCGGCCATCGTCAAACCCTGCGGTCCCAATACTCCTGCATCGGGCATAAGCGGGCACTGCTGACAAAGGGTTAACGCGGCGGTGGGAAATGCGATCAGTCGCAGGCGATTGCGATCAGTTTGATCCGCGCCGTGGCGCCGCGCAGCAGGCGCAGGTCGCGGCGCGGCCGGCCCAGCGCGGCGGCGAGCAGGCGCAGCACCGCTTCGGTCGCGGCGCCGTCCTCGGGTACCGCGGTGACGCGCAGCATCACCCTGTCGCCCTCCACCCTGATCTCGTCGCGCCGCGCCCCCGGCGTCACCCGCACCTCCAGCCGGCCTTCGGGCGCGGCCAGCGCCGTCAGCGCGGCGGTCAGTGCGGGATCGGGCCGGAATTTCAGACCGTGACGACCAGCTTGCCGACGGCGCTGCGGTTGCCCAGCTTGGCGATCGCCTGGCCGCCGTCCGCCAGCGCAAAGCGTTCCGTCACGCGCGGCTTGATCTTGCCCTGATCCCACAGCTGGAACAGGCGCGCGATATTGGCGCGGTTCCGTTCGGGTTCGCGCATCACGAAGGCGCCCCAGAACACGCCCGCCACGTCGCAGCTTTTCAGCAGCGTCAGATTGAGCGGCAGGCGCGGAATGCCGGCGGGGAATCCGACGACGAGATAGCGGCCCTCCCATGCGATCGAGCGCAGCGCGGGTTCGGCATAGTCGCCGCCCACGGCGTCATAGATGACATTGGCGCCATTGGGGCCAACGGCTTCCTTGAACCTGTTCGCCAGTTCCTTCGACTGGTCCTTGTCGAACGGCTGGCGGCCATAGACGACCACCTCGTCGGCCCCCGCATCGCGGGCGATCTGGGCCTTTTCCTCGCTCGACACGCCGGCGACGACGCGCGCGCCGAAGGCCTTGCCCAGCTCGACCGCCGCAATGCCGACCCCGCCCGACGCGCCAAGGACGAGCAGCGTGTCGCCTTCCTTGATATGCCCGCGATCGACCAGCGCGTGGATGCTGGTGCCATAGGTCATCAGCAGCGACGCCCCTTCGGCGAAGTCGTGCGCGTCGGGCAGGTGATAGACATTGTGGATGCCCACCGCGACGGCTTCCGCCATGCCGCCGTTGCCGCAGCCCGCGATCACGCGGTCGCCGACCTTGAACCCGGTCACGCCTTCGCCGACTTCGGCGACCAGCCCCGCAACCTCGCCGCCGGGCGCAAAGGGGCGCTGCGGCTTGAACTGATATTTATCCTCGATGATCAGCACGTCGGGGAAATTGACCGCGCACGCCTTCACGTCGATGACGATCTGGTCCTTGCCGGCGGTGGGTTGCGGCAATTCGCCCAGCGTCAATGTTTCCGGGCCGCCGGTTGCGGTCGACAAGAGAGCCTTCATCATCTTCTCCTTTTTTCGTTCGGTTGATCAGGCGGCTTTGGGGCGCATCCACGGACGGTCGGCATCCAGCGCCGCCTCATAGGCATCGATCGCGCCCGCGCTTTTTTCGGTCAGCGAAATCTCGTCCAGCCCTTCGAGCAGGCAGGTTTTGCGGAACGGGTCGATGTCGAAGACGAAGCGATCCTGGAAATGCGTCGTCACCGTCTGGCTTTCCAGGTCGACAAAGACCGGATCGGTCCTCGCGACCTCCATCAGCCGGTCGATCGCCGCCTGGGGCAGCACGACGGGCAATATCCCGTTCTTGACCGCATTGCCCGAGAAAATATCCGAATAGCTCGGCGCGATCACGACGCGGATGCCCAGGTCGCCGAGCGCCCAGGCGGCATGTTCGCGGCTCGACCCGCACCCGAAATTGTCGCCCGCGATCAGGATCGGCGCGCCCTTATATTCGGGGTTGTCGAACAGATTGTCGGGGTCGGCGCGCAGCGTCTCGAACGCGCCCTTTCCCATGCCTTCGCGGCTGGTGGTTTTCAGCCAGTGCGCGGGAATGATGACGTCGGTGTCGACATTCTTCAGCCCAAAGGGGATCGCGCGGCCTTCCACCTTGTCGAGCGGGGTCATCCCATCAACTCCCGCACGTCGGTCAGCCTGCCCGTCACCGCCGCCGCCGCCGCCATCGCGGGGCTGACCAGGTGCGTGCGGCTGCCCGGCCCCTGGCGGCCGACGAAGTTGCGGTTGCTGGTGCTGGCACAGCGTTCGCCCGCCGGCACCTTGTCGGGGTTCATCGCAAGGCACGCCGAACAGCCCGGTTCGCGCCATTCGAGCCCCGCATCGGTGAAGATCCGGTCGAGCCCTTCGGCTTCGGCCTGTGCCTTGACCAGCCCCGATCCGGGGACGACGATCGCCCAGCGGACATTGTCCGCCTTCTTGCGCCCTTTGACGATCGCGGCGGCGGCGCGCATGTCCTCGATCCGGCTGTTGGTGCAACTGCCGATGAAGATATTTTCGACCGGCACATCCTGCATCCGCGTTCCGGGTTCCAGGCCCATATAGGCCAGGCTCTTGGCGGCGGCGGCCTGTTTCGACGGGTCGGCGAAGCTCGCGGGGTCGGGAACCACGCCGGTGATCGGCACGACATCCTCGGGGCTGGTGCCCCAGGTGACGCTGGGGGCGATGTCGGCGGCGTCGATCACGACGACCTTGTCATAGGCCGCGCCGGGATCGGTCGCCAGGCTCGTCCAGTAAGCGACGGCGGCGTCCCAGTCGGCGCCCTGCGGCGCATAGGGGCGGCCTTTCAGATAGGCGAAGGTCGTCGCGTCGGGCGCGATCAGCCCGGCGCGCGCGCCCCCTTCGATCGCCATGTTGCTGATCGTCAGCCGGCCTTCGATCGACAGGGCGCGGATCGCGCTGCCCGTATATTCGATGACATGGCCGGTGCCGCCCGCCGCGCCGATCGTGCCGGTGATGTGCAGGATGATGTCCTTGGCCGACACGCCGGGACCGACGTCGCCCTCGACGCGCACTTCCATCGTCTTCGACGGTTGCAGCAACAGCGTCTGGGTGGCCAGCACATGCTCGACCTCGCTCGTCCCGATGCCGAAGGCCAGCGCGCCGATGCCGCCGTGGCAGGCGGTGTGGCTGTCGCCGCAGACGATCGTCGTGCCGGGCAGCGAAAAGCCCTGCTCGGGCCCGACGACATGGACGATACCCTGTTCGGGGGCGACCGCGTCGATGTAGCGGATGCCGAATTCGGGCGCATTCTTCTCCAGCGCCGCCAGCTGCGCCGCGCTTTCGGCATCGGCGATGGGCAGGCGGTTTCCGGCGGCGTCGCGGCGCGCGGTGGTCGGCAGATTATGATCGGGAACCGCCAGCGTCAGGTCGGGGCGGCGCACCGTGCGGCCGCTGGCGCGAAGGCCGGCGAAAGCCTGCGGGCTGGTGACTTCATGGACCAGATGGCGGTCGATGAAGATCAGCGACGTTCCGTCGGCACGCCGCTCGACGACGTGCGCGTCCCATATTTTCTCGTAAAGTGTGCGCGGCCTGCTCATGCGGCTCACTTAAGCTGCTTGCCTAACATTGCAAGCGAGTGGCGTTCGAAAGCGCAATTTTCGGTCGCGCCATCGCTCCGCCCTTTTCGTCATCCCGGATCAAGTCGGCGATGATCCCCGCACCATGCCCCATGCGTCATTGCGAGCCCGGCGAAAGCCGGGGGATGCAATCTCCAGCCAGCGTCCTGCCTTGTCGATCGCTGGAGATGGCTTCGTCGCCCCGCTCCTCGCAATGACGAAACGAAGGATATGGATCAAAAGGGATCATCGCCGATCACGTCTGGGGTGACGGAAAAGCGGGACCGCGGATCAGCTTCGGCATGACGAGGAGGTGATGGCGCGGTGTCCGCAATGCGCCTATATCGGTTCCATGACGATGTTCGCCATCCTCCTGCTCATCCTCGCCACCGTGGTGGCGATGGAGTTTGTCGCCTGGGCGAGCCACAAATATATCATGCACGGCTTCGGCTGGGCCTGGCACCGCGACCATCATGAACCGCATGACGGCGTTCTGGAAAAGAACGACCTGTTCGCGCTGTTCGGCGCGGCGATGAGCATATCGGCCTTTGCGTCCGGCAGCCCGATGATCATGGGCGCGCGGGCGTGGGAACCGGGGACATGGATCGGCCTCGGCATCCTCTTCTATGGCATCATCTATACGCTCGTGCACGACGGGCTGGTGCATCAGCGCTATTTCCGCTGGGTGCCGCGGCGCGGCTATGCGAAGCGGCTGGTGCAGGCGCACAAGCTGCACCATGCGACGATCGGCAAGGAAGGCGGGGTCAGCTTCGGATTCGTGTTCGCGCGCGATCCGGCGAAGCTGAAGGCCGAGTTGAAGGCTCAGCGCGAGGCGGGGATCGCGGTGGTGCGCGAGGCGCTTGGCGATTGACCCCCGCCATTGCGACGCGCGCGTCGGGCGATCAGGCCGTCCGATAATCCGCGGTGACTATGCCGGCGGCGGCCAGTTCGGCCTCGTGGCTTTCCTCGCGCCATGGCTCCAGCAGCGCCTGCCGCTCCCATTCGATCATCGCCGGATCGGCCAATATATGGTCGACCCACGCCTGTCCGGCGCCGACGTCGAGGCCATAGGTGCGGATGCGAAAGGCGACCGGCGCGAAAAAGGCGTCGGCGGCGGAAAATTGCGTGCCCGCGAGCCAGGGGCCGCCGAACCGCGTCAGTCCGTCCGCAAATAATTCGGCGATGCGCGCGATATTGGCCTGGAGCGCATCGGACATCGGCCCCGGCGTCACGCGCACGCCGACGTTCATCGTGCAATCGTTCCGCAGCGCGGCAAAGCCGCTGTGCATTTCGGCGGCCGCGCACTGCGCCCAGGCGCGCGCATCGGCGCCGGCGGGCCAGACATCTTCGTGCCGGTCGGCAAGATAGAGCGCGATGCCCAGCGAGTCGTAAATCGTCCGCCCTTCGTGAAGCAGCGCCGGCACCTGGCCGGTCGGCGAAAAGCTGCGGAAGGCGTCGTAATTCACCGGCCGGGCAAAGGGTTCGACGCGGTCCTCGAACGCGATCCCCAGCGCGCGCATCAGCACCCACGGGCGCAGCGACCAGCTTGAATAATTGCGATTGGCGGTGATCAGCACATACATGCGTCACATTCCTTTCCGGGGCGCCGGGCTTTTGGGTGGCGCCGGGCTTTGGGGCGGCGGCGATGTTTTGGGCGCGGGCAGCTCGCCCAGATCCAGCCAGTGCCCTTCTTCGCGCTGGTGATAGCTGTCGATGACCGCAAAGGGGATGCGGAACGGAAACCCCCAGTCGCTGTTCCACAGCGCGACCACGCCGGTCTGCGTCGCCGGTTCGAATATCATCGTCGCGCGATAGCCCGAAACCGCGCCCGAATGCCCCGCCAGCCGGTGGCCGCCATAGGTGAAGCTGCGCCAGCCGAGGCCATAGGCGGCATCCTTGTTGGCCTGACGCAGCGCGCCGCCATAGACTCGCGCCGTGGGAACGCGCGGCTGATGGGCCAGCTGCAACAGCGTCTCGGGCGCGACATCGGGGTGCCGGCCCATCATCGCCTGCATCCATTTGGCGAAATCGACGATGTCGCTTTCGACCCCGGCGGCGGCGGGGACCCGCCAATAAGCTTCCTTGACGGCCAGGACATGCTGTCCGTTGCGATGCGGCCGTGCCCAGTCCTTGGCGTCGGTCAGCCGCGCCATGCCGTAACCCGCGCTGACCATGCCCAGCGGACGGAAGAACCTGTCCTCGACAGCGTCGGCGAACGGCTTGTTCGCGGCGCCGGACAGAATCTCGCTCGCCGCATCGAAGGCGATATTCTGATAGGTGTGGCAGGTGCCGGGTTCGCATTGCAGCGGCGCGAAGGCCAGGCCGCCGCGCAGAAAGGCGGGGTCCTGTCCTTCCTCCAGCTTTTCGTCATAGGCATTTTTGGTCAGGCCGGTGCGCTGCGCCAGCAGGTCGGCCAGCGTGATCCGCGTCTCGGCGCCGCCCGGCAAGCGCAATGTCGTTTGCCCGGCCGCGAGCGCATGGTTCAGGTCGATGGCGCCGTCTTCGGCCAGCGCCGCCGCCAGCGCACCCGTCGCGGTCTTGGAAACCGAGGCCCAGCGGAACAGCGTGTGCGGCGTGACCGGCGCCCCCGTCGCGGCGTCGGCGACGCCATAGGTGCGCACGAAACGCAGTTCGCCATTTTCGACGACGGCAACGGCCAGCCCGGCCATTTCGGGCCGCCGGGCAAGGTCGGACAATTGGGCGTCCAACGCCGCATAATCGATCCGCCCACGCCATTCGGCGGGCGTATCCGGCAGGTTTTCCGGCGCCATCATCGGAATGGCGACGCTGGCCAGCGGTATCCGGCCAGCCGATGCGTGAAGCGCGTACCAACCCGCCAGTCCGATCGCGGCCAGCGCGGTCAGGACAAGGAAAACCCGTTTCAACGATCGGTGATTAGATGGCGACCTCATATTTGGCGGTCGTCTTAGCCGCGACTTCCTCCGCCGTCACCCCCGGCGCGAGTTCGATCAGCCGGAACGGGCTGTCATGGTCGTCGCGCTTGAACACCGCCAGGTCGGTGACGATCATGTCGACGACATTTTTGCCGGTCAGCGGCAGCGTGCAGGCGGGGATGAACTTGGGGCTGCCGTCCTTGGCGTTGTGCTCCATCACGACGATGATCTTCTTGACCCCGGCGACCAGGTCCATCGCGCCGCCCATGCCCTTGATCATCTTGCCGGGGATCATCCAGTTGGCGATGTCGCCGTTTTCGGCGACTTCCATCGCGCCGAGCACGGTCAGGTCGATGTGGCCGCCGCGGATCATCGCGAAGCTGTCCGCCGATGAGAAATAGACCGACTGGGGCAGTTCGCTGATCGTCTGCTTGCCCGCGTTGATCAGGTCGGCGTCCTCCTCGCCCTCATAGGGGAAGGGGCCGATGCCCAGCATCCCGTTTTCCGACTGGAGCGTGACCTCCATCCCCGCGGGAATGTGGTTCGCCACCAGCGTCGGGATGCCGATGCCGAGATTGACGTAATAGCCGTCCTGCAGTTCCTTCGCGGCGCGCGCCGCCATATCGTCGCGGGTCCAGGGCATGTTATTTCGGCTCCCATTGCTTGTCGGAGGGGAAGGCATCGTCCCAGCCCAGTTTTTCCCACGGGCCATAGACGGGGTTGGGGAAAAGGAACCAGCCCTTGTCCCACAGTGCGGTTGCGGCGGCGCCGGTGGCAAGCGCCATGCGCCGCGCGGCGGGCAGGCCCTTCGCGTTGAACTGCTGGCTGAAATCGCCGAGCTGGTCGCCGGCCAGGATGATGACGCAATATTTCGACGCGATCGTCGCCCGGCGCGGGTCCTTGCTCGACCCGCCGTCATCGTCGCCCATCAGGAACAGCGTTTCGCCGTGCCGGAACTCGCCGAGTCCCGCCGCGCGCAGCGTGTCCTCGCTGCCCCCGGCATTGGCGCTGCTGCGGTTGGTGTTGGCGATCACGGTGATCCCGGCGGCGCGCAGGGCGTTCACCATGTCGACCGCGCCGGGCATGGCGACGGCCTTGCCCGCGCCGGTTTTTTCCCACTGGTCCCAGATTTTCGGGTCGAACGCCGTGCCCTTCTCGGCAAAATTGCGCATCGGGCCCAGGTTCCAGATCAACGTCTCATCGGCGTCGAACACCGCGGCAAAGGGCTTGTCGCCGCACGGCGCGAACGCCGGGGCATCCACGCCCGCGCCGGGTGCCAGGACGACGCTGTCCCGCGGCCGCTGCCGGACCCGCCACGCGCCATAATCGGCAATGCGCGCATTGGTGGCGCGGACGGCCACCGCTGCCTCGGCCGAACCATAAAGATATTGGAGCGCCACCGGCGGATGCGCGGCCACCACCGCCGGTGCGGCGGGCGCCGTCGCCACCTCGGCCGGCGCGCTCGCGCAGCCCGCCAGCAGCAGCGCGCCGGTCAGCGCGAAGCGGCGCATCACGCCGCCTCGCGCGGCCGGACGGTGCGGAACTCGATCTTCTTGTCATAGGGCGCGCCGACGACCATGCGCTTGACGTAAATGCCGGGCAGGTGGATGCCGTCGGGATCGAGGCTGCCGGTCGGCACGATTTCCTCCACCTCGGCGACGCAGATTTTCGCCGCGGTCGCCATCGGCTGGTTGAAGTTGCGCGCGGTCTTGCGGAAAATCAGGTTGCCGCTCTCGTCGGCCTTCCACCCCTTGATGATCGCAAGGTCGGCAAAGATGCCGCGCTCCAGGATATAATCCTGTCCGTCGAAACGCTTCACCTCCTTGCCCTCGGCGACGGCGGTGCCGACGCCGGTCTTGGTATAGAAGCCGGGGATGCCCGCGCCGCCCGCGCGGCAGCGTTCGGCGAGCGTGCCCTGCGGACAGAATTCGACCTCCAGCTCGCCCGCCAGATATTGCCGCTCGAACTCCTTGTTCTCGCCGACATAGGAACTGATCATCTTTTTGACCTGTCTGGTGCGGAGCAGCTTGCCCAGCCCTTCGCCGTCGATCCCGGCATTGTTGCTGGCGATCGTCAGGTCCCGGGTTCCCGCGTCGCGGATCGCATCGATCAGCCGTTCGGGAATCCCGCACAGGCCAAAGCCCCCCGCACAGATGTGCATGCCGTCGAAAAGCAGGCCGTCGAGGGCGGATGCGGCGTCGGGATATTGCTTCTTGGCCATGGCGATTCCTCTTCTCCGGGCGGTCGGACGCGGCGATCTTGGCGCAAAAAAATCATCAATTCTAAATATTATATTTTTCGATTATCGATAAACGATGTCTATCGATCGAATCTCCCTCTACCATCTCGAAACCTTGCTGTGGATCGACCGGCTCGGCACCTTTTCGGCGGCGGCGGAGCGGCTGAACACCACCCAGCCGGCGGTATCGGCCCGGATGCGCGAGTTGGAGCAGCGGATGGGCGCGGTGCTGTTCCGGCGCGACGGGCGCGGCATGTCGCTGACCGCCGCGGGGCGCAAGCTGGTGCGCGACTGCGAACCGTTGCTGCGCGACATGCAGCGCGCGCTGCTGGGCAGCGGCGGCCTTGCGGAAGCGAGCGGCGTGGTGCGGATCGGCGCGGGCGAGATCGCGGCGGCAAGCTGCCTGCCGGCCTTCGTGGCCGGATTGAAAGCCGACATGCCCCACGTCGGGCTGGAGATCGAGATCGACCTGACCGCGAACCTGATCCAGCAGTTGCTGACCGGCCGCACCGACATCGCCTTTGCCGCGGGGCCGGTCGCGCATCCGGCGCTGACGACGCGGCCGATCGGCGACGTGGCGCTGGTGTGGCTCGCCAGCCCGCGCGTCGCCGCAGCCTTCGCCGGCGGTGCGGAGCCGTCGGCGCCGGTGCCGGTGTGGTCGCTGGCCAGCCACTCGCCGATTCACGGGCGGATGCGCGATGCGATCGATGCATCGCGCATCGCCCAAAAGTCGCTCAACCTGTGCAACAATGCCCGGATGATGATCGACATCGCGCGCGCCGATGGCGGTATCGGCATCTTCCCCGAACCGATGACCCGGGCAGAGGTGGCCGCGGGAACATTGGTCGAACTCGCGGACATGCCCGCGCTGGCGCCCGTTGCCTTTCATGTCGCGATGCGCGTTGCCGATACCGAGCCGGTTCTGGTACGCATATTCGAACGGGCGGCCGCGTTGCGGCTGGTTCAGGCCGACGCGGGATTTTGATCGCGATCAAGGAAGCGATCGGGCCGTTGGTGCATTGATATTCCGTCCCCAGCAAGGAGGTTCCGATGCGTTCGATACTCATTCACGCCGATCAGGACAGGGCGGGCGAAGGCCGGTTGCAGGCAGGGCTCGACATCGCCCGCCGGTTCGAAGGTCATGTCACGCTGCTGATCGCGACGCCGCTTCAGCAATTCGTGGCGTTCGACCCCTTCGGCGGCAGCTATATCGCGACCGAGGCGCTGGCAAAGGCGCAGGTCGACGAAGCGGCGCTGGAAAATCGTTTCGCGGACGAACTGGCGAAGGAAGATGTGCCCTGGGACATCGTGACCGCCGACGGCGACATATTGGGATCGCTGGCGCTGGCCGCGACCCTCGCCGACCTGGCCATCGTCAGCCTGCCCGGGGAAAAGGGCGCCGTCCCCGCGATGCTGGCGGGCGACCTGGCGCTGGCCACGCCGGTGCCGGTTCTGGCGCTCCCGCGCACGGCGCGCACGCTCGACTTCGACGCGCCGGCGCTGGTCGCCTGGAACGGCAGCGCGCAGGCGGCGGCGGCGCTGCGCGGCGCCCGGCCGTTGTTGCAGGGGCGCGCCGTGACGCTGGTGACGGTCGATGCGGAAAGCGGCGATTTCCCCGCGACCGAGGCCATGCGCTACCTGTCCCGCCACGACATTCACGCCGAACTGAAGCTGGTCGAACGCGGCGACGCGACCGTCGAGGAACGGCTGGAGCAGGCGGCCGACGCGCTGGGCGCCGGGCTGATCGTCATGGGCGCGTTCGGCAAGAGCCGGCTGCGCGAGACGCTGTTCGGCGGGACGACGCAGTATCTGCTGACCAGCGGCCGCTACCCGCTGCTGCTCGCGCACTGAGCGCAGGCGGGCGGGTCAGGGCAGGGGAATGCCCAGTGCGGCGGACAGGTCGGCCAGCGCCTGTTCGCCGCTCGTCACCTTGATCGCGTGCATTCCCAGGGCGGCCGCCGGCTTGCAGTTGATGCCGAGGTCGTCAAGGTAGATGCACACCGCGGGCTCGACGCCCAGCGCGTCGCACATCATCTGGTAAATGCGCGGGTCGGGCTTGCGGACCCCGGCCTTGCTCGATTCGATCACATGGTCGAACCGCGCCATGATGGCGGAAACCTCCGCCGCCATCGCCTCGCTGCGCGCCATGCCCGATCCCTTGCCGCTGGGCACATTGTTGGTGATGCAGCCGATGGTGAAGCCCCGGGCCTTCAGCGTGTCGAGCGCCGCCACCATATCGGGACGCACCGCACCGGCCAGCACCGCGAGCACGGCCTCGCCGTCCAGTGCATGGCCCAGCGCGCGGGCTTCCTCGGCGAACAGGCGGTCGAAGGTCGCGGCGTCGATTTCCGCCCGTTCGAACTTCGCCCACGCATTGGTGTCGGGATTGGCGGCGTTGACCCGCCGCACCAGATCGCGCGGCAGCCCGCGTTCGTCCTCCAGGCGGTTGAACGCCTCGAAGGGCGATGCGGTGATGACACCGCCGAAGTCGAAGATGATGTGCGTATATCCGGTCATGGCGGCGCTAAAGCCCAGTTCGGCGCCGCCGTCAAATGGCGCCGGTCATCCCTCCACGCGCAGACCCGACCAGCTGGCATCGTTGATCGTCAGGTCAAGGCGGTTGGGCCCGCGAATGGTGTCCAGCAACAATACGTGCGGCCCGCTGGTCGACACGATGGAGTCGAGCGCCTTTTGCAGCGTGATCGTCACCTTGGGAATATAGGGATAATCCGAACGGATCTCGACCTGATCCGGGCCGACCCGCGTCACCGTGATGACGACCTTGCTGCTGGCCTCGCCCCGCGCGTCGGGCATGACATTGCCTTCATAGGTTCCGGCGATGCGGTCGGCCAGGTCCGCGTCGCGCGCGCTGGCTTTGCCGATACCGATCGACAGGGACAGGGCGGCGGCAATCAACAGGGCGTAACGCAGCATCGATGAACTTTCCGGGGCGCGGGGGTGGACGGTGGCGTCGCTCAGGGAATGATGACGATACCCGTTGTGGGGTCCGCCCGTCCAGACAGCATTTCGCGATAGGCGGCGAGCGCCGCGTCGCCGCCCTGTCGCTTGTCGATCGTTGCCAGGCGCGGCGCAACATCCATGAAGGCCAGCCATGCCGCGGCGATTTTCTGCCCGAACGCCGCGCCGCCCCAGTCGGCGATGCGTTTCTGGCTGCGGCCGGGGGCAAAAAAGCCCTGCCGCTCGGGGCCGGGCAGCGCGGCGGTGTCGGCGTCGGCGTCCCAGTGCGACTTGCCGACGATGATCGATGCCTTGAGTTTGCTTCCGAAATGGCTGTGCACCGCGCGCGTCACCGCGCCATTGCCCGCCATGTCGACCAGCGCCGACGGTGTCGCGGGGTTCAGCGTCAATATGTCGTCATAGGCGACGACACGGTCATAGACGCCCTGGCGCGCCAGATCGGCAACATTGGCCTTGCTGGTCAGGCCGACCGTCTCGGGCCGGTCGCCGCCGCGCCGCGCGATCGAAAAGCCCAGGCCGATCGCGGTCTTGCTCGACGCGCTCGCGATCAATATCTGCGCCGCGCCATAGTCGCCTTCGTCCTCGAACTGATCGGCGATCAGCCAGCCGGTCAGGAACAGCGGGCGAAAGACCGGCCAATAATCATGGTCGCCCGCGCGATAATCGGGCAGCGCGTCGATCCGCTGATAATGATTGTAGATGGGCGGCAGGCCGGCGCGGCGCGGCGTGACGTCGGTAAATCCCGCGGGGCCGATATTGCCCGCCGTCAGCACCGCGTCCCGCGCCATCGGGAAATAGCCATAGAAACGCTCGCCCGGCCGGATGCCGTCGGCGGCGCTTTGTGTGACCGTCGCGAATCCCCAGACGGGCAGGCGGCCGGGCTCGCCGCGTTCGGCAAAGAAATCCCAATATCCCTGATCGTTTCCGAACAATCCCGCCGGCTTGCCAAAGACGGCATAGGTGATGTTGTTCGCCGTCATCGCATACAGGTCGATCCGCACGCGAAGCTGGCCGGTCGTCAGCGGCGGGGCGGGGTCGGCGATCAGCGTCGCCCGCTGGATATCGTCTCGGTCGATCGCGATCGCCCAGGCGTCGGTCATGGATTTCCTCTCCTTTGGGGTAGGTGTCGTCCCGCCGCCCCGTCTTGCCGACAGCGCGGCATTGACCGATAGTCTGACAGATGACGGAATTGCTGACAATCGCGGTAAAGCGGGTTCATGACATCCCGGCGGCAGCCGACGGCGCGCGTTTTCTGGTCGACCGGCTGTGGCCGCGCGGCGTGTCGAAGGGTTGCGCTGCGCGAATGGCTGGAGCGTCGCCGCTAGGGTCCTGACCCTAACCGACGGTTGCCCCGAACAGCGATCCGATGGCGATCGTCGCCGCCATCGCCATCGCGCCCCAGAAGGTCACGCGCACGACCGGGCGCAACAGCGGTGCCTGGCCGGCCCATGCGCCCAGCGCGCCGAGCAGCGCCAGGAACAGCAAGGACGCGGCCGATACCGTCCATGGCAGCGATTCGCCGCGATCGACGAAGAGGATCGACAGCGGCAGCGCCGCCCCTATGGTGAAACTTGCCGCCGATGCCGCCGCCGCCTGAACCGGCCGCGCCGCCATTTCGCGTGTCAGGCCCAGTTCGTCGCGCAAGTGGGTGGCGAGCGCGTTGTGCGCGGTCAGGTCCGCCGCCACCCGTCCGGCGAGTTCGCGGTCGAGCCCGCGCTGCTGGTATATTTGCGTCAATTCCTCCAGTTCGAATGCGGGATCGGCGGCCAGGTGGCGCTTTTCCAGCTCGACATCGGCCTTTTCGGCGTCGCCCTGCGAACTCACCGATACATATTCGCCGGCGGCCATCGACATCGCCCCGGCGACCAGCCCCGCGGTGCCGGTGACCAGGATCGACGCTTGCGTCGCGCCGGCGGCTGCCACGCCCGCGATCAGGCTGGCGGTCGATACGATCCCGTCGTTCGCGCCCAGGATCGCCGCGCGCAGCCAGCCGATCCGCGTGACGGCATGGTCTTCCTCGTGCATGCGCCCCCTTTGGGTCCTGACCCTAGTATTGCAGTTGCAGGCCGGGCCTCGCCCAGCGCGTCTTGACCAGCCGCCCCGTGCCCGACAGCGTGATATAGGCATCCTGACGGTCGGGTCCACCGAACGCAATATTGGTGGTGAAAATGTCGTCGGTGGCGACGAATTCGACCAGCTCGCCCTGCGGCGACACGACGCTGATCCCGCATTCGCCGATCGTCGCGACACAGATATTGCCGTTCGCCTCCATCGCCAGGCTGTCGAAGAATTTATAGCCGGCGGGGCGATACAGCGGGACGCCGGGGCCGCCCGGTCCCGCCGCATCGTCGACCTTGCCGGGGGCGACGATGTTGAACTGGGTCAGGCGGCAGGTATAGGTTTCGGCGACATACAGCTTCGTCCCGTCGGGCGACAGGCCGATGCCGTTGGGGTTATAGCTTGGGAAGATCACTTCCTCGATGAAGCTGCCGTCGGCCTTGGCATAGAAGATGCCGACGACGTCGTGACACCGCTTTTCATAATCGATCTTGCCGTGATCGGTGAACCAGAAGCCGCCATGGCCGTCGAACATGATGTCGTTCGGGCCGCGCAGCACGACGCCATTGTCGCCCGATCCGTACAGCCGCTCGACCGCGCCCGTTTCGATGTCGATGCGTTCGATCCGGCCGCCCGAATAATCGTCGGCGATGCCGTGCGGCGCCAGATAGCCGTCGCTCTCGACATAATGAAAGCCGCCGTTGTTGCAGCAATAAAGCTTGCCGTCGGGGCCGATGGCCAGACCGTTGGGGCCGCCGCCGGGCTCCGCGATCACCTGCTTCTTGCCGCCCGGCCAGCACCGGGTGATGCGTCCGGCCTCGATCTCGGTGACGATGACGCTGCCGTCGTCCATGACGACGGGGGCCTCCGGAAAGCGCAGCCCGTCGGCGATCAGTTCATATTCGGCCATCCTTGTCTCCCTTGCTCTCAGCCATTTGCTGTGCTTTGCGGCCATCATGCCTGTTCGCACGCTCTTCGCCACCCATTTTTACGAGGCCGATATCGGCACGCCGGACCTGCTCGCGGAGCTGGAAGAAAGCTGCCGCCTGTTCGCGGCGGAGGATGGGGCGGGCCGGGCGTGGAGCCGCGCGCATGGCTACAAGGGCTATACCAGCTACGCCAGCCTCGGCGACCTGCCCGAGCGTGATCCCGCCTTTTACGATCTGAAGAAGCGGCTCGACAAAGAGGTGAAGGCTTTTGCCCGGGCGTGTCATTTCGACCTCGCCAAACCGCTGAAGCTCGACAGTCTGTGGGTCAATATCCTGAAACCGGGCGGAACGCACAGCGGCCATATCCACCCGCACAGCATCGTGTCGGGCACCTTCTATGTCGCCGTTCCGCCGGGGTCGGGCGCGCTGAAGCTGGAGGACCCGCGGCTTGCCATGCTGATGGCGGCGCCGGGCCGCACCGACGCCGCGCCCGAGCATCTGCATCCGTTCGTTTATGCCGAACCGGCGGCGGGCCGCATCTTTCTGTGGGAAAGCTGGCTGCGGCATGAAGTGATGCCCCATGCCGGCAAGGGCGAGCGGATCAGCATCAGCTTCAATTATCGCTGAGGCGATCCTATATCGCCGTGTCGTCATTGCGAGCGAAGCGAAGCAATCTCCAGCCGGCGGTCTTGCGCAGCGTCGATGTCTGGGGATGGCCGCGTCGCTTCGCTCCTCGCAATGACATGATCAGAACGGAGCCCTCCATGACCGCGACCTACGACGCCGACCTTCAGCTTTTCATCGACGGCGCCTGGCGGAGCGGCGAGGGGCGCGAGGCGCGGCCGGTCTATAATCCCGCCACGGCGGATGCGATCGCCGACCTGCCCGTCGCCACCGCCGCCGATCTCGACGAGGCGCTGGCGGCCGCCGCGCGCGGCTGGCCGGTGTGGCGCGCGAAGACGCCCGACGAGCGCGCGGCGCTGATGCGCAAGGCCGCGGGTCTGATCCGCGAGCGCGTCGATCATATCGCGACGTTGCTGACGCTCGAACAGGGCAAGCCGATCGCCGAGTCGCGCGGCGAAGTGCTGTCGGCCGCCGCGCTGCTCGAATATTTCGCCGAAGAGGGAAAGCGCGTCGCCGGCCGCATCGTGCAGCGCCCGGCGGGCCAGCGCGCGATGGTGCTGAAACAGCCGGTCGGCCCGGTCGCGGCGTTCAGCCCGTGGAATTTCCCGGTCAACCTGATGGTCAAGAAGATCGCGCCCGCACTCGCGGCGGGCTGCGTCGTGATCGCGAAGGCGCCGGAGGAAACGCCGGGCTGTACCAGCGCGGTCATGCGCTGCCTCGCCGATGCGGGCATCGCCGGCGATGTCGTCCAGCTCGTCTATGGCAACCCCGACATGATCAGCCGCCATCTGCTCGGCAGCGAGGTGATCCGCAAGGTCAGCTTCACCGGATCGACCGCGGTCGGCAAGCATCTGATGAAGCTCGCCGCCGACCGGGTGCAGCGGATCACGATGGAACTCGGCGGTCATGCCCCGGTGCTGATCTTCGACGATTGCGATCTCGAAACGACGCTTGACCGCGTGGTCGCGCAGAAGTTCCGCAACGCGGGCCAGGTCTGCGTTTCTCCGACACGCTTCTATGTTCAGCAGGGCATCTACGACGCCTTTGTCGCGGGTTTTGCCGAGCGGACGAAGAAGGTGAAGATCGGCAGCGGACTGGACGCCGCGACGCAGATGGGCCCGCTCGCCAATGCGCGCCGCGCTCCCGCGCTGGAGGCACTGGTCGCCGATGCGAAGGCGAAAGGCGCGCGCGTGATCGCGGGCGGAGAGGCGACGGGCGAGGGCTTTTTCTTTCAGCCGACGGCGCTCGCCGACGTGCCGGTCGAGGCCGACGCGATGAACCAGGAACCCTTCGGCCCGATGGCGCTGATCCGGCCGTTCGCGGCCGAGGATGAAGCGCTGGAGCAGGCGAACCGGTTGCCCTACGGCCTTGCCGCCTTCGCCTTCACGGAGAATGGCCGACGCATCAACCGCATCGCCGACGCGATCGAGAGCGGCATGGTGGGGATCAACAGCTTCGTCATATCGTCGAACGACATGCCGTTCGGCGGGATCAAGGAATCGGGTTTCGGCAGCGAAAGCGGCCCGGAGGGACTCGACGGCTATCTCGTCACCAAGGCGGTGCACATCTACTGAGCGTTACGCCTGGTGAGGCTCGGGTCGGCTGACGGCATTGGGGTAGGGGGGGGCGCTGTTTCCCGACGATGAAAAAGGGCGGCAACCGGCCGCTTCCGGTCATCTTCCGCCGACGGCGCCTAATCCCGCTCCAGCGCCACGAAATCGCGCCCCAGCGGCGCCAGATGCGCGCCGCTGTCGACAAAGATCGTCTGCCCCGTCACCGCCTCCGCCCGTGCGAGCCAGGCCACCGCGTCGGCAATCTGGGCCGGGGCGGGCAGGGTGCGAAGCGGCATCCGTTCGCCCAGCCGTTCGACCTGCGCGTCCGAATAATCCGCCGTCGCCATCGTCAGGCCCGGCGCGACGGCGTTGACGCGGGCGCGGTCGCCGAATGCGACCGCCAGCGTTGCCGTCGCCTGCCACAGCGCCGATTTCGACAGGCTGTAGGCGATCTGGTCGGGCACGGGATGCGCCACGCGCTGGTCGACGATATGCACGATGGCGGGGCGCCCGTCGGGGCTCGCCGCGACCAGCGCCTTCGCCAGCATCACCGGGGCATGGTGATTGACCTGCATCATCGCGGCAAGCGACGCGGCCGACAGATCCTGCCATTCGCCCTCGGCAAACAGCGCGGCGTTGTTCACCAGCAGGTCGGGGGCGCGGCCGAACTGGTCGATGACCGCCGGGACCAGCGCATCGACGGCCGCCGGGTCGGTCAGATCGGCGGCAAAGCGCCGGTTCTCCGTCCCCGTCTCGGCCAGCGCCTCTGCCAGTACCGGGTCGGCATCGCTGCCGCTGTGGTGATGCAGCGCCAGCGCGTAACCTTCGCGCGCCAGCCGCGCCGAAATGGCGGCGCCGACGCGGTGGAGCCCACCCGTGATCAGCGCCAGCTTCTGCGTCATTTGCGCCCGCGCCGCATGGTGATGCCGATTTCCTCGCCTTCCTCGGCAATCGCCAGCTTGACGATCTTCACTTCGACTGCCTCGACCTTGTCGTCCTGCAGGAACAGCGTGTCGATGATGTGATCGGCGACGCTTTCGATCAGCACGAAATGGACGTCCTTCGGGATGCCTTCGGTCGCGGCGAATTTCAGGTTCATGTAATTCTTGGACTGGCCGAGCGGCGTCGTCGGGTCGTAATGATCGGCCATGGTCAGCTTCGCGCGCACCGAAATGCGCAGCGGCTGCGGCAGGTGCGTCTCTTCCGAATAGATGCCGGTCAACACCTGCGTCGTGATGCCGGCCACCTCCAGCCACAATGTATCGGTCACAAGAAAATCCTGTCGAACGAGCGTGACATTCGGCTTTCCATTGCCGTGCCCTCACCCTAAAGCGCCGCCGCATTAGCGAAAGGGTGCGCGTTGGTCGAGTTACTTCCACTGTCCGATATCGAACCGCAGGCGGTCGAGCATCTGCTCGACGACGCATTCGGGGCGGATCGCTTTGGACGAACCGCCTATCGCATCCGCGAAGGCATGGCGTGGGTCCCCGCGCTCAGCTTCGCGGCGGTTCGGGACGGTGCGCTGATCGGGTCGATCCAATGCTGGCCGGTGGCGCATCATGGCGTGGATGGCACGGAAACGCCGCTGGTGATGGTGGGGCCGGTCGCGGTTCGCCCCGACCTTCAGCGCGGCGGGCATGGCCGGGCGCTGATGGCGCGTATGCTCGCGGCGGCAGAAACACAGGCGGACAGCGCGCTGATGATGATCGGCGATCCCGAATATTATGGCCGCTTCTTCGATTTCACGGCCGATGCGACGGGGGAATGGAATCTGCCCGGATCGTTCGAGCGCCGGCGCCTGCTCGCGCGGGCGATCAACGGGCACGGCCTGCCGCACGGAGCGGGGGCGATCGGGCCGCGCTAGGGCCAGGACCCTAGCGTCGGGACCCGGCCGGCGGAAAAATCGCTGTCCTACATTGTGCGGCTGACATAGCGTCGGGGGATGCTGGTCATCCCCCCTCCCGCATGGCGTTTCGCGCGTGAAGTTGCGCGGTTTTCCGCCATTTCCCGGCCGGTCCTGCTGCCGCCCGTCGTCGTTGCGGCCGCGACCCGCGATCCGCGCGGCCCGCGTCCCGCCGACGCCCGTGCGAAAAGCGAATTCAGAGTGAAGTTGCGCAGTTTTCCGCGGCTCTCGATGGCGGGGGGCCGCGGGCTTGCCGGCATGGGACGGCTTTACTTGCGCTCCCATATTCCTATGTCGGGTGGATGGTCAGCCCCGCGCCTTCGCTTCCCACGGATTTTTCCCGGCTCTCGCTGGCCGAAACGGCCAGGCTGCTCGCCGCGCGCAAGCTGCCGCCGGTCGAACAATGGCATCCGCAGCGGACGGGCGACAGCGCGATGGAAATCCGCCGCGACGGCAGCTGGTATCACGAAGGCGGCCGGATCAACCGTCCGGCGATGGTGAAGCTTTTTTCGACGATCCTGCGGCGCGAAGCCGACGGCAGCCATGTCCTGGTCACCCCCGCCGAAAAACTGTCGATCGCGGTCGAGGACACGCCCTTTCGCGCCGTGGAGATGAAAAGCGAGGGCGAAGGCGCGGCGCGCACGCTGGTCTTCCGGCTCGACACCGACGATCTTGTCATGGCCGGTCCCGATCATCCGCTGCGCTTCGGCGACGATGCCGACAATCCCGATCCGCGACTGCATGTGCGCGGTGCGATCGGCAACGGGCTGGAGGCGCGGATCGACCGCGCGCTGTATTACGAGATCGTCGACAGGGCGCTGGCCGATGCACGGGGCGGCGGCGTTCCCGCCATCTGGTCGAACGGCGCATGTTTCCCGCTGGTGGATGACTGATGCTGTCGGCCAAGCTGCACGACGCCCTCGGCATGTTGCTGCCGGGCACCGGCGAGGATGAAACCTATCTCGGCCAGCCGACGCTGCGCGACGCGGCGGTGCTGATCGCCTTCACCGACCGGCCCGATCCCGGCGTCATCCTGACCCAGCGGCCGCAGTGGCTGCGCGCCCATGCGGGGCAGGTCGCCTTTCCGGGCGGCAAGATCGATCCCGAAGACCGCGATGCCGTCGATGCCGCGCTGCGCGAGGCGGAGGAGGAAATCGGCCTCAATCGCCGCGACGTGATGATTGCCGGTACGACCGACGCCTATCGCTCGGGCAGCGGCTACCACATCACGCCCGTGCTCGGCGTGATTCCGCCCGACCTGCCGTTCGATCCCAACCCGGATGAGGTGGAGGACTGGTTCGAGGTGCCGCTCGACATCCTGTTCGACCCCGCCAATTACGACCGCCAGCACGCCCATTGGCAGGGGCAGGATCGCCACTATTACGACATGCACTGGCAGGGGCGGCGGATCTGGGGCGTGACGGCCGGGATCATCGTCAATCTGGCGCGGCGCCTGCCGCCCGGCTGGTATCGGTGACGCGGCTTCCCGACGCCGATTGGCGCGCCCGGCCGGGGCTGCGCCGCATCGTCGCCGCGCTGGGCGGCGGGCGCGTGAAGATCGTCGGCGGCGCGGTGCGCGATACGCTGCTCGGCCTGCCGGTCAGCGACATCGACCTTGCCACCCCTCTGGTGCCGCAGGAGGTGACGCGGCGGCTGGAGGCCGCCGACGTCAAGGTGATCCCGACGGGCATCGCCCACGGCACCGTGACCGCCATCGCCAGCGGCGACCGTCACGAAATCACGACGCTGCGTCGCGACGTGGAAACCGATGGACGGCGCGCGACCATCGCCTTTGCGGACGATTGGCGCGAGGATGCGGCGCGGCGCGACTTCACGATCAACGCGCTCTATGCCGATCCCGTCAGCGGCGCGGTCGACGACTGGTTCGGCGGGCTCGCAGACCTGGATGCCGGACGCATCCGTTTCATCGGCGATGCGGCGACCCGGATCGCGGAGGATCATCTGCGGATATTGCGCTTCTATCGCTTTGCCGCCCGGTTCGGGCGCGGCGAACTCGACGCCGACAGCCATGCCGCCGTCATCGCGGCGCGCCAGTCGCTGAAAAGCCTGTCGCGCGAGCGCGTCGCCGAGGAATTGACCAAGATTTTGTCGCTGCCCGACCCCCGGCCCGTCGCGATGCAGATGGCGGCCGACGGCATGTTTGCGGTGTTGCTGCCCGAACTCGATCCGGGTTTCGCCGCGACTCTCGACCGCCTGCTCGGCAACGAGGCGCGAACGGCTGCGCCTCCGGCCGGGCTGCGCCGCCTTGCCGCGCTGCTGCCCGCCGATGCGGACAGCGCGGAACAGGTCGCCAGCCGGTTGCGCCTGTCGAAACGGCAGCGCGCCTATCTGGCCGCCCTGGCGCGCCATCGCGGCAGCACGCCGCCCCCGGCCAGGCAATTGGCCCATGCGATCGGCGTCGATGCGGCCCGCGACGTCCATCTGCTGGCGGCGGCGCCCGATGCGGCGGTGGCGGCATCGCAGTCGCTTGCTGGCTGGTCGGTGCCGTTGCTGCCGATCCGGGGCGCCGACATCATCGCGCGCGGCGTGACCGCCGGGCCGGAAGTCGCGCGATTGCTGAAGGCGGTCGAGGCCGCCTGGGTGGGGGAGGATTTTCCGGGCGCCGCCCGCGTTGCCGAACTGCTCGATCAGAAGATCGGCCGCGCCAGCGACCGGCGCCAGTAATCGAACGCCGCCGCATCGCCCATCGGCCGCGCGAACAGGAATCCCTGTCCGAAATCGCAGCCCAGCGCCGACAGCAGCCGGGCCTGATCGGCGGTTTCGACGCCTTCGGCGGTCGTCCGCATCCCCATCGCTTCGGCCAGGCTCTGGATCGTTCGCACGATCGCCGCCTTGTCGCGATCTTCGACCATATGATCGACGAAGCTGCGGTCGATCTTCAGCACGTCGATCGGCAGGCGCTGAAGATAGGCGAGGTTGGAATAGCCGGTGCCGAAATCGTCCATCGCGACGCGGGCATTCAGCGATTTGAGTTCGGACAGCACCGACAGGGCCAGGTCCGGATCGCCGATGATCGCGCTTTCGGTCAGCTCGATCATCAACCGTTCGCCCCCGATCGCATTGTCGGCCAGTGCCTGACGGACGACAGCCCCGACGTCGTCGCGCAGCAGCTGGATCGCCGACACATTGACGGAAAAATAGCATTTGACCGGGGCGCCGTCATTGCGGGCGTCCCATTCGGCCAGCACCGCCGCCGCCTTGCCGATCGCCCATTGGCCGAGCGGGACGATCAGGCCCGAATCTTCGGCAACGGGGATGAACTCGGTCGGCGACACCGCTTGGCCGCGGCTGTTGTTCCAGCGCGCCAGCGCCTCGAAACCCGCGACCTTGCCGGTGGCGAATTCGACCAGCGGCTGGAAATCCAGATGCAGCCGGTCGTCCTCGATCGCGTTGCGAAGCTCGGTTTCCAGGCCGAAGCGATTGTCCGACAGCATCGCGGCTTCGGGTTCGTATATTTCGATCCGGTCGGTCTGTTTCGCGCGCTTCAATGCGATCTGGGCATGACGGATCTGGTCGGCGACCTCGGCGTCGCCGGCCGGCTGGATCGCACATCCCAGCGCGCAATCGACGCTGACCTTCAGATCGCCGATGCGGAACGGATGGTCGAAACAGCCGCGGATGCGCCGGGCGATTTCGCGCACATCGGCGCGGCCGCCCGCGATGCGCGACGATATGGCGAATTCGTCGCCGCCGGTCCGCGCCAATATGTCGCCGCTGCGCAGGCTCGATTTCAGCCGCCGCGCGACCGTGATAATCAGTTCGTCCCCGGCCAGCGGCCCGATATGTTCGTTGATGCGGCTGAACCGGGCCAGGTCGAGCAGCAGGATCGCGTGGTCGCCGGACCCTTCGTCGCGCGTGCGCTGTTCGATCAGTTCTTCGAAACCGGCGCGGTTGGGCAGGGCGGTCAGGCTGTCCGACACCAGTTCGCGGCGCAGATTGCGCTCGGTCATCATTTCCTGCGTGCGGTCGATAAGGGTCAGCAGGAACAGGTCGTCGTCGCCGACATCGGCGGACAGCGGGCCGATCGATCCGCGCAGGTCGCGCGCGGTGATGCCTTCGCCCAAACGACAGGAAAATTCACACCCCCCGGCCTTTTTCTGCGCGGCGGATTCGATGGCGCGGCGCAGCTCCAGCGGGGCATCGACGCCGGTCGGCGACAGGTCGAGCCGGTCGAACGCGGCGTTGCTGGCGTGCAGCCGGAAATTGCCGCGCGGCATGGGTCGGATCAGCGCCGCCGGCACGGGCAGGGCGTCGATCCAGCCGACGAACAGAGATGGCCGGTCCTCGCCGGTGTTATCAATAGGCATAATGACGGGTTTTAAGCGACCTTTCCCCATTGGCCGAAGCCTATGGGGTGCGAGTAAACAAGCTATTTACGGCAACATAAAAATACGTTCAGTTGAAACGATTGTTGCGCGGAAAGCCTGTTGGCGGCATCCGGCCGGCGGCGCCACGCGCCACGCGCCACGGTGCAACGTCGGTTTCGGTACGGGTCCGGCCGCTGTCGCCGCCCATGGCCCAGCTCAGTCCGTCGGCAAAGGCGAAGCTGATCGCGTCGGACAGGCCGCCGTCGCGGTAACGTTGCAGCATCACGCCCTGGCCGCGCGCCATCACCGGCACTTCGGCGATCGGAAAGATCACCAGCTTGCGGTTCTCGCCCACGACCGCGACGCTGTCATGCGCGGGGTCGATCGATCGGACGACGCTCAGCCGCGCCTTGGGCTTCAGGTTGACGACGTTGCGCCCCTTGCGCGTCTCGGCGACGGCGTCCGCCATCTGGATCGCAAAGCCGTGCCCGCTGGTCGCGGCAAGCAGCAGGCGGCCATCCGCCCGCGCCGGCATCATCGCGACGATCCGGGCCTCGGAATCGATATCGACCATCAGGCGCAGCGGCTCGCCGAAACCGCGCCCGCCGGGCAGCTTGTCGGCGCCGACGGTATAGAAGCGCCCGTCGCTGACGGCGATCAGCAGCTTGTCGGTCGTCTGCGCATGGGCGGCAAAGGCCAGCTCGTCGCCTTCCTTGAATTTGAATTCACCCCATTGATCCGCCGCGACATGACCGCGCTGGGCGCGGATCCAGCCGCGTTTCGACAGGATCACCGTGACCGGCTCCTTCTCGATCATCGCGTCGAGCGGAATGTCGCGCGCGGGCGCCGCTTCGGCCAGCGTCGTGCGGCGGGCGCCCAGCGCGGTGTCGGGGCCATAGACCGCGCGCAGTGCCGCCAGGTCGCGCTTCAGCCGGGTGCGCTGCCGTGCCGGGCTTTCGACCAGCTTGACCAGCTCGTCGCGCTCGGCGGCCAGCGCGTCCTGTTCGCGCTTCAGTTCCATTTCCTCCAGCTTGCGCAGGGATCGCAGGCGCATGTTGAGGATCGCTTCGGCCTGACGGTCGGTCAACAGGAATTCCGCCATCATCACCGGCTTGGGCTCGTCCTCGGTCCGGATGATCTCGATGATGCGGTCCAGGTTCAGGAAAGCGATCAGATAGCCGGCGACCAGTTCCATGCGGTCGTCTATCTTGGCGATCCGGTGCTTGGCGCGGCGGACGAGGACGACGATCTGGTGGTCCAGCCATTCGGTCAGCAGCTGGTGCAGCCCCATCACCTTGGGCGTCCGGGTCGCGTCGAGGACGTTCAGATTGAGCGCGAAGCGGCTTTCCAGTTCGGTCAGCCGGTACAGGCTTTCCTTGAGAATATCGGGGTCGACGTTGCGGCTCTTGGGCACCAGCACGATCCGAATATCCTCGGCGCTCTCGTCGCGGACATCTTCCAGGATCGGCAGCTTCTTGTCGGCGATCAGCTGGGCGATCTGTTCGATCAGCTTGCCCTTGGCGACGCCATAGGGAATCTCGCTGATGACGAGTTGCCAGGTGCCGCCGGCCTGTTTTTCGACCCCCGTTTCTTCCCACGCGCCGTCGGCTTGCTTGCCCAACGAAAATCGCGCGCGCACCCGAAAGCCGCCGCGGCCCGTTTCATAGGCGTGGGCAATGGTTTCGGCGCTGTCGACGATCACGCCGCCGGTCGGGAAATCGGGGCCTTTGACATGGGTGAGCAATTCGCCGAGTTCGGCCTTCGGATTTTCGATCAGCACCAGCGCGGCGTCGATCACCTCGGCGGCATTGTGCGGCGGAATGTTCGTCGCCATGCCGACCGCAATCCCGCTCGCGCCATTGGCGAGCAGGTTGGGGAACAGGCCCGGCATGATTTCGGGCTCTTCATCCTCGCCATTATAGGTCGGCTTGAAATCGACCGTGCCCTCGTCGAGCCCCTGCATCAGATCGATCGCGACGCGGGTCAACCGCGCTTCGGTGTAGCGATAGGCGGCGGCATTATCGCCGTCGATGTTGCCGAAATTGCCCTGACCGTCGACGAGGGGGTAGCGCAGCGAGAAATCCTGCGCCAGCCGGACCATCGCGTCATAGACGGCGGTGTCGCCGTGCGGGTGGAACTTGCCGATCACGTCGCCGACGACGCGCGCCGATTTCTTGTAACCCTGCGACGGGTCGAGCCGCATCGCGCGCATCGCCCACAGCAGGCGCCGGTGAACGGGTTTCAGCCCGTCGCGCAGGTCGGGCAGCGACCGCGCGGTGATCGTCGACAGCGCATAGACGAGGTAGCGTTCGGACAGCGCGCTGTCGAACGGGGTGTCGATCTGGCCCGGCGTTTCAGGAGGGTCGGAAGGGGGAAGGTCGTCGTTGCTGGTCGCCATTGTCCGGCGCGGATAGCAAGCCCCGGCTCACATGGCAAAGGGCGGTTGCGGAGTTCAGTAGAGATTGTCCTTATAATCCTTGGCGAGCCCCTTTTGCATGAAGCCGGGGATCGACACGACGGCGCTGGCGATGCGCGCGCCGATCCCCTTGGTCTTGTTGAGCCGCAAATGTTCGGCGAACATCTTGGCCGGGCGAATGTCGTCGGGCGCCGCGGCCGCGGGCCAGAGCGCGGCGCGGGTCAGCGCGGCGCTGGGCGCGATGGCGATGTCAAGGTCGTCGATGCGCCCGGCAAGCAGCGGCCGCTTGCCCTGCACGGTAAAGGGCTCGCGCGCGCTTTCGTCGCTGGTCAGCGAAACGGTCCCGGTGAAGGTCGCGACATGGGCCGACCCAGGGATCAACAACGCCCCGCCCACGCGCGGCTGGGCGATGATGTTGCGGAAACTGTCGGTGCGCCGGTTGCCCGGGCGATCGGGAAAGACGATCGCGCCCTTATCGATCCGCGTCATGCGCCCGGCGGGATCGCCCTTCGGGCTGACGTCGGCCTTGCCCGCCGGGTCGATCGTGGCCAGCGCCATGAAACGGGCATCGGCGATGAACGCGTCGCGCGTCGTCGGGGCGTCATCCTGCGGATCGGCCGTCCAGAAATCCGACCGGATGAGCGCCTTGGCGCAATGAACATAGCATTCCTCCACCGCAATACGGGCGAAGCCGTCGGCGGCTTCCGACACGCGTCCGTTGATCCGCAGCGTTTCCCCGATGCCGGGGATCAGGAACAGCGAACCGAAGCCCGATCCGGGCCGCAGCCGTTCGGGGGCGTCGATCCGGTCGAGCGGCACCGACAGGCAGGCGGCGTCGCCGCCCGCGAAGCCCGGCGCGCCGCCGGCCAGCGTCATGGCGATGCCGTCCCCGTCGCCAATTCCGGCGAACATCAGCGGCGCGGCGGCGAGCCAGCGGCGCGCGGTGGCGTCGAGATGGTCGATGATCTTCAGGTCGATGGCGGGCGGCGCTTTGCCGACAACGGCTTCCAGCGCGGCGATGCTGTCGATTGCGGCCATGATCCGATCTCCCTTGCGCGCTTATAGTTGCGGGCCGATCATCGCGCGCGCACCGGATGGAAACAAGCGGCCCGTGCGCCGGGCGAGCGACCTCCAGCCATTGTCCCGCCACCGCAGCCCGGCCGCGACCAACCGGCTTAATGCGGCGCGGGTCGTAGCGATCGCGGGCAGCGCCGAGGTTATCGATCGTTCGCCTTGTGCAGTGTTGGACATGCTTTCTTCACCTACCCAAAGAAAAACAATTTGGCACGATTGCAAATGACTCGCAATAACATATAAGGCGCGGCACGCACGAAGGAGACCGGGATGTACGCTTTCATCGACCAGCCGGTCGAACAACTGCACAACAGCGGCCGTTTCCTGCTGTGGGCGATGCGCGGCTGGGCCGATGCCGCTCGCCGGGGAATCTGCCCGCCGCGCGCACTTCACCGCGCTTTTCGCGGTATGAACGCGCATCATGTGCTGCCCGATTTTCACGTTGCGATGGCGCTTGTCACCGGCGACGCATTGCGTCCCGTCGCGCTCTCGCATATGGGCTGCCGCCGGATCGGCGAGGACGAAGCCATCTTGCTCGGACTGTGGCAGGGCGTTGGACGCGGATGCTTTCCGGATGCGCGCGCGACGCTGGCGCTGTTCGTCACCGCCGAATCGATTGCACCGATCGCCAATGCGATGCATGCGGCCGCGGCCGGGCTTGCGGAGGCGGGTTTCGACCTTTCGCATCTCTCCCTTCCTTCCATGAACCATCAAGAAAGCCGATAATGATGAGCGACCGTATCGCTGCCGCCGCGAAGCTTGCCCCGTCCGCGTCGCTGACCGTCGAGGATGTGCTGCGCGTCCGCCACTGGAACGAACATCTGTTCAGCTTTTCGATCACCCGTCCCGCCAGCTTCCGCTTCCGTTCGGGCGAGTTCGTGATGATCGGGCTGCCGGGCGGCGAGGGGCGTCCGTTGCTGCGCGCCTATTCGATCGCCAGTCCCGCCTATTCCGACGAGCTGGAGTTTCTGTCGATCAAGGTGCCCGACGGCCCGTTGACCTCGCGTCTTCAGAAGATCGAACCCGGCGACCCCATCTATCTTGGCCGCAAGCCGACCGGCACGCTGGTCGCCGATGCGCTGACTCCGGGCAAGCGGCTGTTCCTGCTGTCGACGGGGACGGGTCTCGCCCCCTTCCTCAGCCTGGCGCGCGATCCTGACATTTATGACCGCTTCGGCCAGATCGTCATCGTTCATTGCGTGCGGCAGGTCAGCGACCTTGCCTTTCGCGAGGAGTTGGAGGCGCAGCTCGCCGGCGATCCGCTGGTGCAGGATCAGGCGCTGCTCCAGTTCCACTATCTGCCGACGGTCACGCGCGCGCCGTTTCGCAACGAAGGGCGCATCGATGCGCTGATCGACAATGGGCGCCTGTTCGGCCACCCGCTGACCGGCCCCGATCATTTCGACCCCGCGACCGATCGCATGATGCTGTGCGGCAGCATGGCGATGATCCGCGACCTGTCGGCGCGGTTCGAGGCGATGGGCTTTACCGAAGGGTCGAACGCGGCGCCCGGCGATTTCGTGATCGAACGCGCCTTCGTCGGCTGATCCGACCGGCCGCCGTCTCGGCTCTTGCGCATCCCGCCGCTTTCGCGCAAGCGAAGCCATGGGACGAGGAGACAATGAAGCCCGCATCGAGGATGACCCGCCGGGTCTGATCGCGCGCGCCGTGCGGCGCCTGCTGCTGCTGCTCTATCGCCTGCGCGGCTGGAAGGCGGTGGGTACGGTCCCCGAACCGCGGCGCTTCATCATCATCGCGGCGCCGCACACCAGCAACTGGGACTTCGTCAATTATCTCGGCCTGACCGCCGACCTGGGGGTCCGCCCGCATTTCATGGGCAAGCTGTCGCTGTTCCGCTGGCCGCTCGGCGGTTTCATGCGCCAGATGGGCGGCGTTCCCGTCGACCGCCGCACCAACAGCAACATCGTCGACCAGATGGCGCGCGAATTCGCGCGGCGCAGCGAATTCATGCTGACCGTCGCGCCCGAAGGAACGCGCGGCCGGGCGCAGAAATGGCGCACCGGCTTCTACCAGATCGCGCTCGCGGCCAAGGTACCGATGGTCGTCGGGATGATGGACTATGGGACCAAAACGGGCGGGCTCGGTCCGCTGATCTGGCCGACCGGCGATTTTCGCGCCGACATGATGAAGGTGTTCGAGGTCTACCGGGGCTGCATCCCCAAATTCCCCGATCGCGCGGTGCGGTCGATCGACGACATATTGGGCGACGATGACGGGGGAGCTCGCGCATGATCGAGGTGACGGGATTGCTGGCGGTCAATCTCGCGGCACTTCTGCTGGTCATTCTGTTGCTGTGGCGCGTGTCGGTCGCGATCCGCGACGTGTCCTTCATCGACGCCTTCTGGGCTTTCGGCATGGTGCTTCTGGCCGCATCCGCCGCTTTGCAGACCGGCTTTGCCGGGGTCCATGCGCCGTTGCTGCTGGGGTTGACGACCTTGTGGGGCCTGCGCCTTGCGGCGCATCTTTTCCTGCGTTGGCGCCGCGATGGCGAAGACCCGCGCTACGCCCGCATCATGGCGCGGACGATGGACGCCAGGGGATGGAGCTGGCCGCAGACCGCGCTGCTCACCGTGTTTCTGACGCAGGCGCCCTTGCTCTTCCTCACCTGCTTGCCGGCACAGCTTGGCATATGGGCGGGCGCCAACGATCCGGCGCCGGCGCTCGGACCGCTCGGCTGGATCGGGCTGGCCGCCGCGTTGACCGGCATCGCCTTTGAAACCATCGGCGACGCGCAGCTGGCCGCCTTTCGCAAGGATCCCGCCAATCGCGGCAAGGTGCTCGACACCGGCCTCTGGCGCTACACGCGGCACCCCAATTATTTCGGCGACACGCTGACCTGGTGGGGCATCTGGCTCGTCGCCGCGGACGCCGCCGCCTGGGCGGGGATCGCCAGCATCGCGGGGCCGATCTTCCTCACCTTCACCCTGACGCGCTGGTCGGGCAAGGCGTTGCTCGAAAAGGGGCTGCACAAGACGCGCCCGGATTATGCCGACTATGTCCGGCGCACCTCTGGTTTCATCCCATGGCCGCCAAAGACGCGGGATTAGGCGGCGATGCGACCGCCGCCGATGCGTCGGCGCTCGGCGACGCGCCGCGCATTCGCGCGATCCTGACCGAAGCCGCGCGGGCGGGGCGCAGCGTCAGCTATTCCGAACTGCTCGGCGATCTCGGCTTCCGCTTCACCCGGCCCAAGATGCGCGCGCTGTGCCACACGCTGGCGGAGGTCGACCGGCTTTGCGCGTTCGACGGCGAACCCGATCTGGCGGTGCTGGTTGTGCGCGAGAGCGACCGTCTGCCGGGGCAGGGCTGGTGGGTCGGCGGCACCGCGCTGCTGCTCGGCTATGACGGCCCATGGGAAGGCGCGGCGGCGACGCGCTTCATCCGCGACCAGCAACAGGCGGTGTTCGATTATTGGGACGATCGCTAAACCGACCGACCGGCCGGCCGCCGCCTATTTCTTCAGTCCGATCTCGCGCAGCCGTTGCTGCAGATAGTCGTCGGCGGTGATCGGCGTCGGATAATGGTTCGGATGCGCGGCATCGATGCAGTTTTCCAGCGTCACGATCGGATAGTCCGACCGGAAGTGGAGGAAGAAGGGCATCGAATAGCGCGCGACGCTGGCCCGGCCTGCGTCGGGGTTGCGGACGCGGTGGGTGGTGGATGGCAGGCGGTCGTTGGTCAACCGCTGCAGCATGTCGCCGACATTCACCGCCATCGCGCCCGGCGGCGGCGCCACCGGAAGCCAGCTTCCGTCCTTGTCCAGAATTTCGAGGCCCGCCTCTTCGGCGCCGAGCAGCAGCGTGATGGTGTTGATATCCTCATGCGCCTCGGCGCGAATGCCTTTCGCGGGGGCTTCGACCGGGGGATAGTGGAGCAGGCGCATGACGCTGTTCCCGTCCTTTACCGTGTCGTCGAAGAAATCGGGCGCCAGGCCGAGATAGGTCGCGATGCCGGACAAGAGCCGCGCGCCGACGCGATCGAATTCGGCGAATAATTTTTCATAAACGGCGCGGAAACCGTCGACTTCGGCCGGCCAGACATTGCCGGGCTGTTGCGCGGCGAGCGGGTGTCCCGGCGGCAGGTCGCGGCCGACGTGCCAGAATTCCTTGAGATCGACCTCCTTGGCACCCTTCGCGATCTCGACCCCGAACGGCGTGTAGCCGCGCGCGCCGCCCTGACCGGCGATGTGATAGGCGCGCTTCCGTTCTTCGGGCAGCGCGAAAAAGGCTTTCGCCTTGTCCCAGGCTTCGTCGATCAGCGCGGGGTCGATGCCGTGATCGGTGATCATGGCAAAACCGAAGCGTTCGAAGGACGCGCCGAAATCTTTCGCGAACCGATCGGCCGGCAGGGACATGGAAATGACGGGAACGGCGGCAGTCATGGACGGAGTTTCCAGTTGTTGGTGCTGTGGCGCGCCATGCCGGCCGGACCGGAGCGCGTCTTTGACAGGAATCGGGATTTAGGCGCTCTGCCCCGGCCGCGAAAGGGAAAAAGGCGGTTCCCCGCCAAGCGGCGCTCGGCTAGAGTCTGTCCGCTTAGGCGGAAACGGCCCCGGCCCGCTCCCCCTCCCGGCCTCCCATAGTTTACTATCGTCAGGGAGGCCGGGAGGGGGAGCGGGCCGGGGCCGCCTCAACAGAACGAAACTCCAGGTACATGGCATGAGCAAGCAATATTGGCTGATGAAATCCGAACCCGACGCCTATGCGTGGGACCAGCTGGTGCAGGACGGCAGCGGCATCTGGGACGGCGTGCGCAACCACAGCGCCAAGCTGAACATGAAGGCGATGAAGGTCGGCGACGAGGCGCTGTTCTATCACAGCAATATCGGCAAGGAATGCGTCGGGATCATGCGGATCGCCAAGGAGGCCTTTCCCGATCCGACCGCCGACGAAGGCTCGCCCTGGGTCGTCGTACAGGTGGAGCCGGTGCGGGCGCTCGCCCATCCGGTGACGCTCGCGGCGATCAAGGCCGATCCCGCGCTGGCCGACATGGACCTGATCCGCCTGTCGCGCCTGTCGGTGGGCCGCGTCACCCCGGCGGAATGGCAGCATATCCTGAAAAAGTCGGAGAAACCGGAGGCCTGACCCGACCGCCGCCGTTCAGCGCAGCGTGACCTGCATATGCCGGGCGACCGACGGGTGCAGCGGGTTCACGAATTCGCAGCCGTAATTGTTGCCGTCGGCCCGCCGCACGACAGCCTCCAGCGGTTGCAGGCCGGGCAGGCTGACCCAGATCTGGCGGCCGATCGGCGGCCGGGCAAAGGTCACCATGCAAAAGCCGGTGGAAGACAGGTCGAACAATTCCACATCGAACGGGTTCAGCCCCGCCTCGCGAAAGCGCGCGCGGGCGCGGACCGGCGCCCGCTCGGCGCGGCGTTCGATCCCGGCTTTTCGTTGCGTGGTGACGTTGCGATTTCCCAGCACGGCTCTGGCCCCGACGATCCATATTCTGTTTGACTGCGGACCTTTTTTAAGCGGCGGCTGGTTATCGAAAGGTGGACGATGATGGTGAATCGAACCCGTCGGGGCGGTCGGCGACGGTCATTTCCTGTCCCGGAAAGGGACGGACGAGCGGCGCGGCGGCGCGCCATTCGCCGGTCAGCCACAGCGCGTGATCGCCGGGATGCAGGATGACGGGCATCGATGCCGGATGATCGCGCGCGACCAGCCGGTTGGCGTCGGTGGTCAGGATCGCGAAACAGGGCCAGTCTTCGCCCTGACGCCGGATGCCCGCCAGGGCGAAGATCCGCTGCGACGGAATCGAGAACCAGCGTTGCCGCCTGGCGCCCGCGCCGCCCGCCCACAGCGCAAAGGCCGTCGCCGGGACCAGACAGCGCAATTCGGGGTGGCGCAGCGTGCCGATCCAGAAGGGGCTGGCGAGATTGCGGACATGCGCGACCGGCGCGGTGCCCTGCGGCGGCGGGGGCACGCCCCACAGTGCGGGGCTGATGGTCCGCCGCACCGGGTCGCGCGCGTCACCCGCGATGATCGGGGCGGGACGTCCGGGAACCGCATAGCCGCCGGTCCAAGGGTCCTGTCCCGCATCGGCGCCGAAATGCGCGCCGATTGCCGCCGCGGAAGCGTCCAGGCGGTAATGGTGCGTCATCGGGCGAGGGGTCGGCCGAACGCCCGATCGCCGACGCGGTCGCGCCGGATCATTCCGACCCGCGAACGCGCCCGCGCATCGCCTTGACCGCGCTCCGCGCCTTTTTTCCATCGACGCGGCGCGCCCTGGCCGCCTTGCTCGGCTTGGTCTTGATGCGCTTTTCGGGACGCACGAGCGCGGCGTCGATCAGGTCGCCGAGCCGCTGCCGCGCGTCGGCGCGGTTCGCCTCCTGCGTGCGAAACCGGCGCGCGAGGATGACGAGTTCGCCCTCGGCGGTCAGGCGGCTACCCGCCAGCGTCTTGAGTCGGCGCCAGGCGTCGGGCGGCAGGCCGAGCGCATAGGCGTTGACGCGAAGCTGGCACGCGGTGGCGACCTTGTTGACATTTTGTCCGCCGGGCCCCGTGCCGGCCAGAAACTTTTCGGTGATCGCGCTTTCGGGAATATCAGCCACAGGTCGGCGCCGCCCCGTCGGGCGCCGAAAAGCCGAGCGCGGCGAAGCGGACGGGGAAGGGCGCCTCGGCGATTATGGACGGCTTGACGTCACGGTTCACGACCAGCCGTTCGGCGTGGAGCATGGTGCGGTCCTTGGGCTTGCCGTTGCCGTACACGGGGTCGCCGACGATCGGAAAGCCGATCCCTTCGAGCGCATGGACGCGCAGCTGGTGGGTGCGGCCGGTTTCGGGTCGGAAGCGCAGCAGGCTGCGCCCGCCGGCGACGGCCACCTTTTCCCAGCGGGATACCGACGGCTTGCCTTTCGGATCGACGACCATGCGCCAGCCCGTCTCGGCCGTCGATACCTTGCCCAGCGGCAGGTCGATGGTGCCGCCATCGTCCACGGGCACGCCGTCGAGGATCGCGAGATATTGCTTTTCGACCGCGCGCTCCTCAAAGGCGCGGGTGAAGCGGCCATGCGCCTTCGGATTGCGGGCGAGCAGCAGGCAGCCCGATGTGTCGCGGTCGAGCCGGTGCACGGGAAGCGGCCAGCGCTTGAACCCGAAGCGCAGCGAATCGAGATGATTTTCCAGGCTCAGGCTGCCGTCGCGCGGGGCATCGACGGGCAACCCTTCGGGCTTGTCGATGACAAGGGCCTCGCCATCGAGGAACAGGACACGGTCGGACAGCAGCATGGCGGCGCTATAGGGCCGCGGCGCCCTCACCGAAAGCGTAAACGTCCATCGCGAGTATCGCGTAGGTGATGCTGTCGTGCAGCCGGGCCGCGTGCAGCCCGTCGGCATCGGTGCCAGCGCCCATCGCGGCGAACAGGGGCAGGATATGGTCCGGCGTGGGGTGATTGTCCCGGCCGTGCGGCGCGCGCTCGACGGCGTGCAGCACATCGTCGACGGCACCGGCCGCGAAGCGTTCCGCTACCCAGTCCGTAAAGCCCGTCACCCATTCGGGTGCGGGCGCGTCGATCGGCGGCCGCGCCGACCGGAAGGCGCGCAGATTATGCGTCATGCTGCCCGATCCGATGATCAATATGCCGTCGTCGCGCAGCGGCGCGAGCGCCCGGCCCAGTGCATAATGCCATTCGGGCGGGGCACCGGACGCGACCGACAGTTGCACGACGGGAATGTCGGCGTCGGGATAGATCAGCGACAGCGGCACCCAGGCGCCATGGTCCAGCCCGCGGTCGGCGTCGGCGGCGACGGCCAGGCCGTGATCCGCGAACAGGTCGACGATCCGCCGCGCCAGCGCCGGGTCGCCCGGCGCAGGGTATCGCATGTCGAACAGCGCCTGGGGAAAGCCGCCGAAATCATGGATGGTCGGCGGTTTGGGCGATGCCGTGACGGTGATGTGTCCGCCCTCGTGCGCGGCATCATGGTGCGCCGACAGGACCAGGATCGCGCGCGGACGCGGCAGGCGGGCCCCCAGCCCGGACAGGAAATCCCGTGCCGGACTGGGTTCGAGCGCCATCATCGGCGAGCCGTGCGAGACGAAAAGGCTCGGCAGGCGCTTCATGGGATCAGGCCGCCAGCTTCGCGGCCGTCCGCGCGACCCGTTCGCCCAGATAGCGCGCGCCGCCCAGATCGGCTTCGCTCGGCTGACGCGATCCGTCGCCGTCGGCGATCGTGGTCGCACCATAGGGCGCACCGCCCTTGACCTCGTCGACGCCCATCTGCGCCGCATAGCCATAGTCGAGCCCGACGATGGTCATGCCGAAGTGGAGGAGGTTCGTCAGGACCGAAAAGAGGGTCGTTTCCTGACCGCCATGCTGCGACGCGGTGGAGGTGAAGGCCGCGCCGACCTTGCCGTTCAGCTTGCCCTGCGCCCACACGCCGCCGGCGGTGTCCCAGAAACTGGCCATCTGGCTCGCCATGCGGCCGAAACGCGTCGGGGTGCCGACCACGATCGCATCATAGGCCGTCAGTTCATTGGGATCGCTGAGCAGCGGATGGGCGGTGTCGGTCTTGAAACCGGCCGCCTTCACGACGGCTTCGGGCGCCGTCTCGGCCACGCGGCGGACATCCACCTCGGCACCGGCGGCGCGGGCCCCTTCGGCGACGGCATCGGCCATCTGCTCGATGTGACCGTAGCTGGAGTAATAGAGTATCAGTATCTTTGCCATGTTCGACGTCCTTTCAGTCGGGAGGAGGAAGGGGTGGGCCGCCGCCGGGGAGGGGGAAGGGAGGGCGGCGGCCCGGGGTCAGAGGCTGTCCACGAGCACCAGCTCGGCGTCGTCGATCGCCTCGACCCTGATGGTTCCGACATCGCGAAGCGCGATGCCGTCGCGGGGTTCGGCATCCTGGCCGTTCACCCGAACGCGGCCCTTGGCGGCGACCAGATAGGCGTGGCGCCCGTCCGCAATGTCATAGGACACCGCTTCGCCGGCATTCACCGTCGCCGCCGCCACGCGGGCATTGGCGCGGATCGGCAATGCGTCGGTGTCGCCGTCGATGCCGCTCGCCAGGGTTATGAACTGGCCCGAACGGTCGGCCTTGGGGAACTGGCGCGCGCCCCAGCCGGGGTTGCCCCCGTCGCGGTCGGGCATGATCCAGATCTGGAACAGCGTGGTTTCCTCGTCTTCCAGATTGAATTCGCTGTGCGTGACGCCGGTGCCGGCGCTCATCACCTGGACGTCGCCCGCTGCGGTGCGGCCGGCGTTGCCCATGCTGTCGCGATGGCTGATCGCGCCGGTGCGGACATAGGTGATGATTTCCATGTCGCGGTGCGGATGCGGCGGAAAGCCGGACTGCGCCGCGATGGCATCGTCGTTCCAGACGCGCAGCGCGCCCCAGCCCATGCGGTCGGGATCATAATAGTTGGCGAACGAGAAATGGTGACGGGCGTCGAGCCAGCCATGGTCGGCGTGGCCCAGCGTGTCGAACTTACGAATATCGATCATCGGCCTTGTCCTTTCGGTCCGCGTCCCGTCCGGCGTCGGTGCCGGGGAGCGGTCTTGTGTTGAGACCAAGATAGGCCTGTTCATCGTTTCTGAAATAGCATAGATGGAAAACTATTGTTTCCAATAATGGGGTAATCATGGCGCTTCCGGATTATGAAGGCTGGGCCTGTTTCGTTGCCGTCGCCGACGGCGGCAGCTTTACCGCGGCTGCGGCGGCGCTCGGCATCTCCAAGGCGAGCGTGTCGAAGGCGGTGACGCGGCTGGAGTCCGCGCTGGGGATCAGCCTGTTTCACCGCAGCTCGCGTTCGGTCACGCTGTCGACGGCCGGCGCGGGGCTGGTCGACGAAGCACGGGCGATGGTGGCGGCGGCGATGGCGGCGACCGAGGCGGCGCGCGGCGATCGCCGCGACCTTGCCGGCCCCATCCGTCTCGCCGCGCCGATGAGCTTCGGCATCAAGGTGCTGGGCCCGCCGCTGGCGACCTTTCTGGAAACGCACCCCGCGGTCGAAATCGACGTGATCCTGAGCGACGCCCGCACCGATCTGGTCGCCGAGGGCGTCGATCTGGCGCTGCGCATTTCGCGCATGGACGATTCCAGCCTGCTGGCGCGGACGATCGCGCCGGTCGCGGCGTCGGTGGTCGCCAGTCCGTCCTATCTGGACCGCCACGGCACGCCGCGCCATCCGCTGGAACTCGCCAGCCACCGGCTCGTCGGTTACGGCCATCGCGAGCGCGCTTTGCCGCTGCATTTCGAGCGCGCGGGCGAGCAGGCGACCGTCGTGCCCAGCGGTCCGCTGTTCGCGAACAATGGCGACATTGTCGTCCCGCTGCTGGTCGCGGGCGGCGGGATCGCCTTCCTGCCCGACTTCATTGCGGAGGAGGAACTGGCATCGGGCGCCTTGGTTCGGATCCTTACCGATTGGTCGCCGCCGCCCAGCTATCTGCATCTTTTGTCGCCGCCGTCGCGGCTTCGACCCGCGCGCGTGACGGCGCTGGCCGACTTTCTGGTCGATGCGCTCAAACGGTCCTGCAGCGGCGCATATGCGGATCATATGGCGCGGCGACCGGGCTGAAACGCGGGGCCGCCGCGGCCCGGATCGGGTGCGACTCGTGGATTCCCGCCGATTAAATCAAAATTAACCTTTTCCCTTCATTAGTTTCATGGTTAATGTTCCGGCAGTCCTGCAACAGGGATCGGTCGGGCATTCCCATGGGGGTCATGCGGATGGATCGCGGGATTATCGTGGGAAACAGTCTAAGGGGTGCCCAATGCGCGTACTGCTGATCGAGGACGAGCCGACGACCGCGAAGGCGATCGACACGATGCTCACCACCGAGGGCTTCAACGTCTATACGACCGATCTGGGCGAGGAAGGCCTCGATCTGGGCAAGCTCTATGATTATGACATCATTCTGCTCGACCTGAATCTGCCCGACATGCATGGCTATGACGTGCTGAAGAAGCTTCGCACGGCCAAGGTGCAGACGCCGGTGCTGATCCTGTCGGGGATTTCCGAAATGGATTCGAAGGTGCGCTCGTTCGGCTTCGGCGCCGACGATTATGTCACCAAGCCGTTCCACCGCGACGAACTGGTCGCCCGTATCCATGCGGTCGTCCGCCGGTCGAAGGGCCATAGCCAGAGCGTTATCAAAACCGGCAAGCTGGCCGTGAACCTGGATACCAAGACGGTCGAGGTCGATAGCATCCGCGTCCATCTGACCGGCAAGGAATATCAGATGCTCGAGCTGCTTTCGCTCCGCAAGGGCACGACGCTGACCAAGGAAATGTTCCTGAACCACCTGTATGGCGGCATGGACGAACCCGAACTGAAGATCATCGACGTCTTCATCTGCAAGCTGCGCAAGAAACTCGCGCTGGCTTGCGGCGGCGAAAATTATATCGAGACGGTCTGGGGCCGCGGCTATGTGCTGCGCGACATCGACGACGACGGCAACGAAGTGCGCCGCGTCGCCTGACGCTGATGACAGGGCTAAACGGGGGACCCGGCGCGGAGCGATCCGCGCCGGTTTTCTTTGCGTAAGGCTTCCCCAAATCTCCCTTTGCCGCTCATATTCCCCGATCGCCGCCGTTTCGATGATCGTCTCCGGCCTCGCTAGCGAAGTGCGCTCGCGATCAGCGCATCGCAATTGACCAGGCTTGCCGGCAGGCCGCCGGCCGCCTGCTCATCCTTGCGAAGTCCCAAGGCGCTTCCGATGGACCGCCCGATCGAGCGCAGGATGCCGCCGCCCTGCTTTCCGCCTTTTCCATCGACCACGATCCTCGGTTCCGACAATGTCCCGTCGATACGCAGGGGATCGACCAGCTTCAGCGCCGCCTTCTTCTTTGCGGCGCCGCGGAGCGTCAGGGACACCCGCTCATCGCGCAGATTGATCTGACCACGCCCCCGTCCGCTCGAGATCGCGGTGTCGATGAGAAGGGGGGAGGGAGCGAGGACGCCCTTCTCCGCCTGAAACGACAGGATTGCGCAGCGCATGGGAACCATGGCGTCATCGCCGCCCAGCTTTTCGCCGATCGCGCCGCCGAGATCCTGCCCAAGCACGAAAGCCGCCGCGCGGTCCATCTGCCCGCGGTTCGCGGTAAAGACGATCTTGCCGCTTGCGTTGCCGAAGGCTTCGCGGATCGTTGTCCCCGGCCCGGTCACGCGAACCAGGCCGCGCAACGGGCCGCCGATCATGTCGGGCGATCCGATCAACGTTTCCAGCGAGGTGCCTTCGACCCTGAGTTCGGTCGAGAATATCGGGGTCTTTTGCCGGGAATCTATCTTGACCCAGCCGGTGACCTGGCCCCGGTCGAGGCCCGCCACCGCTTTTTCGAGCGTCAGCAGCCGGCGATCGAGCTTCAGTTCGCCCTTCAGGCTTCGGAAAGCCGAGCCGCCTTCGATGAGCAGGCGGTCGATCGTGAAGCGGATAATGCCGTCGGTGGGCCCCATGCGGCTGAGGTCGATCCGCGTATCGGGAAGAACGCGCTTGCCGATTTGTGCTTCCTTGGCGCGGGCCGCGGCAAGGCCGGCGTCGTCGGCCAGATCGTCGAAATCGAACGCCGGCGCCTTGATCGTCGCGTCGATCTTGGTGCGGCCGTCGCGCTTCAGCACGGTCGCGCGGGCGTTCAGGGTCGAACGCCCGATCTTGCCGTCAAGACTGTCGATAAACCAGTCTTCGCCTTTCCGGCGGACCTTGCCCGCCAGCGCAATATCCTGTGTGCCGAAGAGTCCCGCCTCGATGACATGGTCGAGTTCCTTGAGGCTGGTGCCGCGCGCCGTCATCGTCATCGTGACGTCGTCGGCATTCAGCGCGCCGGCCATGCTTCCCTTCGCTTCCAGGTCGAGCGGCGCCGATTCGAGCGTGACGGAAAAAGGCCAGGGCGTGCCCCGTGCGGCATTTCGGAGCGGCGCGCCGCGCGCGGAAAGGCTGGCGGGCGCCCCGTTGAAGCGGCCCGTCGCGGATAGCCGCAAGCCGTTTTGGGAATCGGCCAATATGGTGCCCGAAAGGGCAAGGCGGCGCTTTGCGTCGCGAAGCGAGAAGCGGCTGTCCCGGACGATCAGCTTTGCCAGATCGAGGGGGTCGCGGTCGCTGCCGGGCTGGCGGGCGCGCCCGCCCCAATTGCTGTTCCCTTGCGCGTCGCGCACCAGTGCGATGTCGAGCCCGGCGACCTCGATCGACCGGGGGCTGGGCTTGCCGGCCAGGAGCGCGAAAATCGGAAGAGTGGTGCGGATCTCGCGCGCTTTCAGAAAGTCGCCTTTACCGGCCCACGCCGGCTGAGCGATCCGCACGTCGCGCACGAGGATGTCGGGCGTGAAGGAGACGCTATCGAGACGCGACAGCGCGCCGATATGAACCGGCGCGCCGAATTCCTCGGACAGCTTGTCTTCGGCGATACCGCGCAGCACCCCCACCGGGAACATGGCGAGCAGGAGAAGGGTGACGAACACGACCCCTGCGATCGATGCCGCGGCGATCCGGATTGTCCGGCGCCGGCCGAGGGCGCTCGTTCTAAGGCGGCTCCATGCCGCGGACAACCGGATGCGGGCGCGCTGCCAATATGTCACGACCTTGTCTCGGGTGCGAGGAGCAGCTTCACCCGGCGCGCAAAATTGTCCATCTGGAACGGCTTGGTGATGACGTGCATGCCCGCGGCCAGATGGCCATGATTGAGGACGGCATTTTCGGCATATCCGGTGATGAAGAGAACCTCGAGCGCGGGCTGGCGCTCGCGCAGCGCATCGGCCAGCTGCCGACCGTTCATCCCGCCCGGCAGGCCCACGTCCGATATCAGCAGGTCGACCTGACCCGTGGCTTCGAAGAGCCGGATGGCCGCTGCCGCATCCTCCGCCTCGATCACATGATAGCCAAGGTCTTCCAGCTGTTCCGATGCAAGCATCCGGATCAGCGGTTCGTCGTCGACGAGCAGGATCGTCTCGTTCCCCGACGAACGCGGCGGGGTGGCGGGTGCGGCGACCGCTTCGGCGTCGCGGTCTTCGTCCGCCATGTGCCGGGGCAGATAGATACAGATCATGCTGCCCTGACCATGTTCGGAATAGATGCGCGCCGCGCCGCCCGACTGACCGGCGAACCCATAGACCATCGAAAGGCCGAGGCCGGTGCCCTGACCCGTGGGTTTCGTGGTATAGAAGGGATCGAAAGCCCGCGCGACGATTTCGGGCGTCATTCCGGTGCCGGTGTCGGATACGCAAAGCGAGACATATTGGCCGGGTTCGAGGCCGCGAATCGTCGCGGCGCTTTCATCCATCCAGCGGTTGGACGTCTCGATCGTCAGCTTGCCCCCTTCTGGCATGGCGTCGCGCGCGTTGATGCAGAGATTGAGCAAGGCATTTTCGAGCTGGTCGGCGTCGACGAAACTGGTCCACAGGCCGGTGCCGCCGATCGTTTCCACCTCGATGCCGGGCCCGACGCTTCGCGCGATCAGGTCGAGCATCCCGTCGACGAGCCGGTTGATGGCGACGGGCTTGGGGTCGAGCGTCTGCCGGCGGGAGAAGGCGAGCAGGCGCTGCGTAAGGTTGGCGGCGCGGCGCGTCGCGCCGGCGGCGGCGGTGATATAGCGCTCGAGATCGGCGATGCGGCCCTGCGCCAGCCGCGCCGACATCGCCTCCAGGCTGCCGCTGATGCCCGCCAATATATTGTTGAAGTCGTGCGCCAGACCCCCGGTGAGCTGGCCGACGGCTTCGAGCTTGTGGGCATGCCGCAGCGCCTCTTCGGCCGCCATCAGTTCGGCCGTGCGCTCCTCCACCTGATTTTCCAGGGTCGCATTGAGTTCGGCCAAGTCGATTTCGGCGCGGCGACGCGCGGTAATGTCCTGGAAAAGAACCGCGACAAGCTTGCGGGTGGGCGGCTCGATCCGGATCGCGGCCAGTTCGAGATAACGGCCGGTCGCGACCAGTTCCTGCTGAAAGCGTATCGGCTCCCCGGTCCGCAGCACCGCGCCATAGCGTGCGATCCACGCGTCCGCCTCGTCCGGCACCATTTCGCGCAGCGTCTGTCCGACGACGTTCGGAATGCCGGCATGACGCTCATAGGCGGCGTTTGCCTGAATATGGATATAGTCGCTGTCGGGTCCATGCGGCCCGTCCAGAAATTCGATGATGCAAAATCCTTCGTCGATCGCATCGAAAAGGCCCTGGTAAAGCGCCTCGCTGCTGCGGCGTTGCTGTTCGGCCCGGGTGCGTTCCGTGACGTCGACGCCTTGCACGAAAATGCCGTCGACCTCGCCCGACGAGTTGCGCACGGGTTGATAGACGAAGTCGAGGAAATGCTCCGCAACGGGTCCGCCGGGATCCGACTGCTCGGCGAATGGCACGCCCGACCCATTATAGGTTTCGCCTGCCGCATAGACCTTGTCGAGAATGGCGACGAAGCCCTGCGCCGCCGCGTCGGGAAGCGCCTCGGCGACGGTGCGGCCGACAAGCTCGCGGCCGCCGACAAGGTCGCGATAGCGGGGATTGGCAAGTTCGAAGCGATGCTCGGGACCGCGAAGCAACGCCATGAAGCTTGGCGCCTGTTCGAACATCTGGGTCAGAAGCGATCCGATCTTGCCCCTGGCCTGGTCCACGCGCCCGCTCTCCCTTTTCACTCTGTCCGAAGCGATTCCATGGCCCGCCCGGCACAGCCCGCCAGCCTAGAACGAGATGCCGGCAAAGGAGTTCCGCCACGGTGCTTCAAGCCATGATAACCTATGTTAATTCCCTTTCTGCTGCGTTCGTGACATGGATGCACACCCTGTAGGTGCTGACCCGGATTCGGACGGATAATTGACAATCGCAAGTTTCCGTACCGCGCTTCGTGCCCACACCAGCGACCGGCATGCTCGCCTCGACAGCGCCGTCGGCCTTTTCGATACGGCCGAGCAATATGGCGCTTATCTCGACGCGAGCTATCGCTTTCGAAAAGCCACCGAATGGGCGCTGCGCGATTTCGCCGGCTGGTCCGTCGCGCCCCTGGCGGGGCTGATCGGCGACGATCTCGCGGACCTTGGGCGCGGCGTTCCGGCGGCAACAGGCTTGCCGCCGCCGCCGGATGACGCGTTCGCGCTCGGAATGGCCTATGTGCTGGAAGGGTCCGCGCTCGGCGCGCGCCTGTTGGAACGGAGGGCCGCCGGGCTTGGTTTCGACGAACGGCATGGCGCGCGGCACCTGGCGGCGCAGATCTCCGACAAGCGGCGTTGGCCCGATTTTCTGGCGCGGCTGGAGGCGGTGCAGCCCGGTGCGCGGGACGATGTTATCGCCGGGGCGGCGTCGACCTTCGACTTCGCGCTCGATATTTACGCGGGCGAGCCAGCATGAGCGAACCGCAAAAAATCAATCTGACCAATTGCGACCGCGAGCCCATCCATATTCCGGGCAGTATCCAGCCGCACGGCTGCCTGCTCGCATGCGACATGTCGGCGGCCTTCATCCTGCGCCACTCGGCCAATGCCGCCGACATGCTGGGGGTCGACCGGGGTCTCAATGGGCGCGATCTTTCCGCCGTCGTCGGGCCGCAGGCGACGCACGACATTCGCAATGCGCTGTCGCGCGCGCAACTGAGCGGGCGGTCGGCGCTGCTGTTCGGCATCGTCATTGCCAATGGTCTCAAGTTCGACATTGCGGTGCATCGGTTCAAGGGCAGCACGATCATCGAGTTCGAACCGGCCCAGGAAAAAGTGGCGGAGCCGCTGGAGATGGCCCGGGCGATGATCGGGCGCATCGGCGCGATCGATCGGACCGACCGGCTCACCAAGGACAGCGCGCGGCTGGTCCAGGCGGCGCTCGGCTATGACCGCGTGATGATCTACCAGTTCGGTGCCGATGGCGCGGGCAAGGTGGTGAGCGAGGCGAAGCGGCCGCACCTGGAAAGCTTTCTCGGTCAATATTTTCCATCGACCGACATTCCGCAGCAGGCGCGGGCGCTCTATCTCAAGAACACGATCCGCATCATCTCCGATGCCAGTTGCGAGCGCATTCCGCTCCTTCCCGAACTCGATGCGTCGGGCGAACCGCTCGACCTCTCCTTCGCTCATCTGCGCAGCGTATCGCCGATCCACTGCGAATATCTCCGCAACATGGGGGTCGGCGCATCGATGTCGATCTCCATCATCGTCGATGGCGCGCTCTGGGGACTGATCGCCTGTCACCATTATGCGCCGCGCACCCTGTCGATGGCGGAACGCGTCGCGGCGGAGATGTTCGGCGAATTTTTCTCGCTTCACCTGAACGCGCTGCAGCATAAGCAGACGCTCGAATCCGCCCATGCCGCGCGCGACGCGCTCGACGGTTTCCTGCGCCACACCGCGGGGGTTCAGGACATCAACGCGATGCTGCGTGAACGGCTTTCCGATTTTTCGAAGCTGGTCGCGTCCGACGGTGTGGCGATGTGGCTCGCGGGCGAGCTTTCGGTCCATGGTTCCGCGCCGCCTCCGGAGGCGATGCCCGCGCTCGCGCGCTTTGCGGAGAAGACGGCCGAGGGGCAGATCTGGGCGACGCACAAGCTGGCCAATGCGGTGCCTGGTGCCGAAAGCTATGCCGATCGCGCCGCCGGCATGCTGGTGGTGCCGCTGTCGCAGCGTCCTCGGGATTTTCTCTTCTTCTTTCGCAAGGAACTCGTCCACACGCTCGATTGGGCGGGCAATCCCGACAAGGTTTATGAAGTGGGACCGCTCGGCGACCGTCTGACGCCGCGCAAGAGCTTTGCCATCTGGAAAGAAACGGTTCGGCACGAAAGCGCGCCATGGACCGATCACGAACGGAAATTCGCCGAGGCGACCCGCATCGCATTGGTCGAGGTAACGCTCCAGCACAGCGAGCGGCTGGCCGATGAGCGGGCGAAAGCCGCCGTTCGCCAGCGGATGCTCAACGAGGAGCTCAATCACCGCGTCAAGAATATCCTCGCGGTGATCCGATCGCTGGTCGTTCATCCGACGGGTGACGGCGAAACCCTCGAAAATTATGCCGCGACGCTGCGCGGCCGCATTCAGGCGCTTTCGCTCGCGCATGATCAGGTGGTGCGGAACGATGGCGGGGGCGCCCTGTCCGACCTGCTCCGCGCCGAGTTGATGCCCTATTGGGGCGAAGGCGACCGGATCGCGCTCGACGGGCCGCCGGTCTGGATGGACGGGAGGGCCTATTCGATCATGGCGCTCGTCCTGCACGAGCTTTCGACGAATGCCGCCAAATATGGCGCCCTGTCGGCGGCGGGCGGCCGGCTCGAGATCGGCTGGGACCTCAGCGATGTCGGCGCCTGCACGCTTCGCTGGTCGGAAAACGGCGGTCCGCCCGTTCGCCCGCCGAGCCGCCGCGGCTTCGGATCGATTCTGATCGATCGCAGCATACCATTTGATCTCGGCGGGGAAGCCCGGGTCGACTATCTCGCCGACGGCGTCCGCGCCGAATTCGTGCTGCCGTCGCGCTTCGTGTCGCTGCGCGCCGAAAACAGGGAGGTGAAAGAGGAGATGGCGGCACCGGTAAAGCCCCGCGCGCTCGACCTCAGCGGCAAACGCGCCCTGCTTGTCGAGGACCAGCTTCTCATTGCGATCGATCTGGAACAGATATTGGAAGACATCGGCGTCCAGGTCGCGGGAACGCTCACCTCGCCGCCAGATGCCCTCGCATTTCTCGCGCGCGAGACGCCCGACTTCGCGATCCTGGACATCAATCTCGGCCACGAGACATCCGAAGCGATCGCGCGCGAACTTCTCACCCGCGGCACGCCCTTTCTGTTCGCGACGGGTTATGGCGACGATGGCGCCATTCCCGACGACCTGTCGCACATCACCGTCGTACGCAAACCCTTTGAGCGGGATGCGATCGTCGAGGGGCTGAAAAACCTGTTCGACGATTAGGGGCGGATCGCCACGAAAAGCGGTTCGGTCCTGATGGGCTGGCGGGCTGCGCGCGAATCGCGGCCGTGGTCGTCGGCGGACAGCCGGCTGTGACGCAGCGGCCTGCGAAGACAGATCTTCAGGCGATCCTCTTTGCGCCTGACTCCAACGTCACTCATCCAGCGCACCGACGTGGGCATGGGCTTGCCTTGGCCCGTTCCACAATCGTCGATGGCGCATGCGTTCACACCATCGGTCCATTCGACGGATTCGCGCCTGCGGACATCACTGACCCCCATGGCGAAAAATCCGCGCTGCCGTTCCAACATGGGTTAAGTCGATCGACGACGGCCGATGCTATACGTTGCGGCAATATTCCAAGAGGTGGCGCGTGACGACTTTGCTCTCCGACGCAATCTGGATGGCTGTGATCGCCGCGGAGCATGCCCACGGCGAGGGCGCCGAATCATACGCCCGGGATCGGGCCTCGATGGCGCGCAGAGACGGCGATATGCCCATCAGCGAAATCTGGGATCAGGCGGCGAACACCCTGCATTCGCTACACGCGATAAATCGCGACGTGGCGCTCCGGCACGCGCACCCGGCCGGCAACCGGCATCCCGAATGACAGCGACGGTCTGGCGGCTCGGGGCGCCTTTTGCCGTCGGATGACGGCCTCCACGCACGGTCATCCGGCGCTGCCGGTCTGGAACCGGGATCAGTTCACCGTCGCCAGGCTTTGGAAATCCACGCCGCCCGGTTCCTGAAACGGGCGCAAATGGAATTCGGGGAGGATGGCCAGCAGATGGTCGAAAATGTCCGCCTGAATATCCTCATAGGCGTTCCAGGCGGTGGTCCGGGTGAAGCAATAGATTTCCAGCGGCAATCCCTGCGGGGTCGGGGCGAGCTGGCGGACGATCAGCGTCATATCCTGCGCAATTTGCCCGCTGGCGCGAAGATAGGCGGCGACATAGGCGCGAAATGTTCCGATGTTGGTCACCCTGCGCGCGTTGACGGGTTCGCTGCCGGCTTCGCCCAGATCGGCGTTCCAACTCCCCAGTTCGTCCTGCTTGCTTCCCAGATAGTCATGGATCAACGCGACGCGTCGCAGGGCCCGTTCCTCCCCGGCCGACAGGAAGCGGATGCAATTCTGATCGAGCAGCAGCGAACGCTTGATTCGCCTGCCGCCCGATTCCGACATGCCGCGCCAGTTTTTGAAACTCTTTTCGATCAACCGATGCGTGGGGATCGTCGTGATCGTCTTGTCCCAATTCTGCACTTTGATCGTGTGCAGCGCGATGTCGATCACGTCGCCGTCGGCGTCCAGCGCGGGCATCTCGATCCAGTCGCCGACCCGCAACATGTCGTTCGATGTCAACTGCACCGATGCGACAAGCGACAGGATCGTGTCCTTGAAAACCAGCATCAGCACCGCCGCCATCGCGCCGAGCCCGGACAGCAACAATAGCGGGGACTGGTCCATCAGGGCTGCGACCATCAGGATCGCGGCCCCGGCATAGAGGATGATCTTGAGCACCTGGACATAACCCTTGATCGGCCGGTTGGCGGCATCGGGGCGGCGATCATAGAGCTGGTTGGCGAGGCTCAATGCCTTGCTGATCGCCATCGCGATGAACAGGATGATCGATGCGGCGACGACATTGCTGACCACCGTCGCGATCGCGGGCGGCAGATGCGGGACGAAGCCGATGCCCGATGAAATGATCAGCGCCGGGACGATATTGGCCAGCCGTGCGGCGATCGGGGCCGGCGTGGGACCGTCATGGGGCAGCCAGCGCAGCGCGAAGCGCAGGACGACGTGCTTGACGATGAAATTGGCGAGCCACGCCGCCGATACCAGAATGCCGAGCGCGATGAGGCTTTCGGGCCAGGGCGGCAGATCGGCGAACAGCGGGATGTCGATAAAGGTCGAAAGCGTCTGTGGTCTGGTTTCGGTCATGGCACGATACCCGTTGGGAACGGGACTGGTCTCCTGATGATCGGGAAGGAAAAAGGGCGATCGCCCGGCTATGGCGCGGCGGTGTCGCCGGGCGGCCGCGCAAAGGGATTCTCGCGCAGCGAACGCCCCGCCGTTTCGGGCATGAAGCGCAGCGCGACCAGGCCGACGATACAGGCGAGCATCATATAATAGGCGGGCATCAACGGATCGCCGGTCAGGCTGATCAGTCCGCTGCCCACCATCGGGGCGGTGCCGCCGAAAATCGACGTCGAGACATTATAGGCGATCGCGAAACCGGCGAAGCGCACCGCGGTCGGGAACATCGCGGGAAAGGTCGCCGATATGGTCGCCAGCTGCGGCACATAGAGGAGCCCGAGCAGCAGGAAGCCGACGACGGCGCCCGCGAAGCCGGTACCGATCAGCATATAGAGCGGGACGACGAGCAGGAGCAGGCCGATCAGCGACCAGCGCCACATCGGCCGCCGTCCCACGCGGTCGGACAAGGCGCCGGCGAAAGGCACCACGATCATCATGAAGACCATGCCGATGATCGGCACCAGCAGCGCCTGCTCGTTCGACAGGCCGATGCGCCGCTGGAGATAGGTGGGCATATAGCTGAGCAGCGAATAGTTGACGACGTTCAGGGCGACGACAAGCCCGCCGACGACGAGCAGCGGGCGCCAATGGTCGCGCATCAGCGTCGCTATTCCGGGCGCCTTGCGATTGTCGGCCGCCGCCATTTCTTCGCGAAAGACGGGGGTGTCCTCCATCTTCGAGCGCAGGTACATGCCGATAAGACCGACCGGCCCGGCGATCAGGAAGGGGATGCGCCAGCCCCATTCATGCATCGCCGCATCGCCCAGATACAGCGAATAGCCGAGCATCAGCGCCGCCCCGACGGAAAAACCCGCGAGCGTGCCGAATTCCAGAAAGCTGCCGTAAAAGCCGCGCCGCGCGTCGGGCGCATATTCGGCCATGAAGGTCGCGGCGCCGCCATATTCGCCGCCGGTCGAAAAGCCTTGCAGCATCCGCAGGACGACGAGGATCGTCGGCGCCCAGAAACCGATGCTGTCATAGGAGGGGATGAGCCCCACGGCACAGGTCGCCCCGGCCATCAGCAGGATCGTCATCGCCAGCACCGACTTGCGACCGATGCGATCGCCGAGCGGCCCCCAGAACAGCCCGCCGAGCGGCCGGACGAGGAAGGATATGGCGAAAGTCGCGAGCGCGAAGAGCACCGCATCCTCCATGTCGCTGGGGAAGAGCGCGGCGGAGATATAGGTCACGCCATAGGCATAGATGCCATAGTCGAACCATTCGACCGCATTGCCCAGCGCCGATGCGCCGACGGCGCGGTGCAGCGCCGATGGTTCGGGGAGGGGGGCGGGCTGTCCAGGGGGCTGGTCCGTTGGCTGGCGGGTTAGGGGTTCGGCCATGTTCTACCTGTCTGTGCGGGCGGTGTTGCGGGCGGCGGCGGACTGTCGGGACCGGCCGGGTCGAGCAGCGCCGCAACCGGCGTCGTGCGCGGCAGGATCTGGAAATCCTGTTGTTCGGCGCCGGGAACGGGGGCGCTGGTGGCCAGGCGCCACAGCCCGAAGGCGAGCATCGCCGCCGCGGCGAGCGCGATGAACAGGAACAGGCCGCCGGGACCGGCGACCGTCATCGCCGCGGCGCCGCCCAGCGGGCCGATCGCCGCGCCGGCCGAATAAAGGAGGACAAGCTGCCCGCTCGCCGTCACCCGCTCCGACGGCAACAGCCGGTCGTTCGCATAGGCGACGCAGAGCGGATAGAGCGCAAAGCTGAGCCCCCCGAAAGCGGCGCCGAACAGCAGCAGCAGCCCGCCGGTCGGCGCGGCGGCAAGCGCGATGCTGACCGCCAGCGTCGCCGCGAAGCAGCCGATGATGACGCGCCGCCGGTCGTAAAGGTCGGACAAGCGGCCCAGCGGCCATTGCAGCGCGACGCCCCCAAGAATGACCGTCATCATGAAGGTCGCCGTATCGCCGAGGCTGAGCCCGGAGCGGCGCGCGTAGATGGCGGCCAGCCCGTAAAAGGCGCCGAGCAGCAGGCCGGTAATCCCCGCGCCGGCGACGCCCAGCGGCGATGCGTCGAACAGCCGCCGCAGCGGCAGCGACGCCGCCTCTTCCAGAACGGGCGCCGCCGCGCGGGTCAGGCAGACCGGAATGATGGCGAGCGAGATCAGGATCGACGCCAGCTCGAACGGGACCTGCGGCGCGGTATTGCCCGATCGCAGCAGCAATTGCCCCAGCGCCTGTCCCGAATAGAGCGCGACCATGTAACAGGCCAGCACCGTGCCGCGCGTCCGTGCGTCGGACCGATCGTTCAGCCAGCTTTCGACGCAGATGAAGACGCCCGCCACGCACAATCCGTCGATCAGGCGCAAGGCACCCCACAGCAGGGGATGCTGGATCAGCGCATATGTGACCGTGCTGGCGGACAGCAGCGCGACGAAGGCGGCAAAGGCGCGGATGTGGCCGACGCGGCGAACGATGGCGCCGGCGCGCAGTGCGCCGATCACCAGCCCGCCGAAATAGGCGGTGGCGACCAGCCCGATGATCATCGTCCCCGATCCCGCCCGTTCGAGCCGGAGGCCGACCAGCGTGGACAGCAGGCCGCTGCCCGCCATCATCACGAAGATGGCGATCAGCAGGCTGCGAACGGGTTGAAGGGTCGCGAACATCGGCCGCCGTCGGCCGCCGCGTCATGCGGCGCGCCGATCCCCTGCCGCCGCATCCACATCTTCGACCAGCGCGCGGTGCAGGACGCGCACGGCTTCGTCGAAGTCGCGGCTTTCGACGATGAACTGAACGTCGACGTTGCGGATCTGGTGCTGCATCGCGATCATCGTGATGCCCGCCGCGTGCAGCGCGGCCAATGCTTCGGGCACCAGTCCCGGCCGCGCGATGTCGCTGCCGATCGCCGACACCATCGCCACCGGCTGCGCCGAAATGGCGGCGTCGGGATAGCTCTTCTGCAGATCGGCGATCACCTTTTTCACCGCGTCGGCGTTGGCCGACAGATAATGGGTGATGGTGTTGGCATTCGACGATTTGCTGACGATCCACAGGCCGTGCCGCGCCAGCGCGTCGAGGATCGCGGTGTCATAGCCCTTTACCCCGACCATATCCTGTTCGAAGAATTGCAGGGCCTGCATCTGGCGGACGCCGGTAACGATCTCGATGCGGGGAATGTCGGAAACATAGTCCGCCGTCACCAGCGTGCCGCCGTCCTCGCGGTCGAAGGTGTTGCGCACGCGCAGCGGAATGCCCGACTGGCGCAGGCCGCGCCCGGCACCGGGGTGGATCGCCTCCATCCCCAGATTCGCGAGCTGGTCGGCGACATCGTAATTGGTGCGGCCGATCTTGCGCGCCTTGTCCTCGCCGACCAGCTTGGGGTCGGCGCTCGACAGGTGGAACTCCTTGTGGATGATCGCCTCGCGCGCGCCGGTCAGGACCGCGAGCCGCGAAAAGGTCATCTCGGTATAGCCGCGCGCGTAGCGGCGGACCATGCCGCCTTCGCACCCGGCATAGCCGGTGACGATCGGCAGCGTCGTGGTCAGGTCGATCGCGGCGAAGGCGTCGCGGATGCGCGTGTCGAGTGCCCGCAGATCGTCCTGATTCCACAAGGTCAGATCGACGAAACGGGCGTTCACGTCGCGGTCGCGCAGCAGCAGCGCGGTGCCGTGCGCGCTGTGCGCCTCGCCGATCCCGGCGAGCAGCTCGCGCACCGTCATCAGCTGTTCCTTGACGCAGAAACGGCCGTGACTGCGCAGCCGCGCCAGATCGTCGAGACACGCCGAAACCGCGGCGATCCGCGCGTCGACAAAGGCGTCGGCCTCCGCGCGGCTGCCCGGACGGGCAAAGATCGCCGCATTGCGTTCGTGCATCGCGCGCCGCACGTCGGCCATCGCCTCGCGCCAGCCGTCGGCATCATCGTCGGCGACGAAGCGGCCGTAAACGCCCGGCGCGCCGGTCTTTTTATTCTCCAGCAGCAGGTCGGTCATGCCGCCATAGGCCGACACGACGAAGATGCGGTTGTACAGGTCGGCGCCCGAACGCCCGGCGATCAGGACATTGTCGAACAGGGTCGCGGTCGCGGCCATCGATGTGCCGCCGATCTTCTCGACGCTGTGCCCGCTCATGCCGGCACCGCCTCGACCAGCGGGCCGTGCCGGTGGGGCAGCGGTTCGGGTTCGCCGCGGTGCGCGAGGAACCACGGGCGCGGCTTTTCCACCCCGAACGGCTTCTCCAGCCGGTTGCTGACGGCATTATAGACCAGAAAGGCATTGGCGCGCGGAAAGGGCGTGATGTTGCCGTTCGATCCGTGCATCAGATTGCAGTCGAACAGGATCACCGTGCCCGGCTTGCCCATCGGCGCCGCGATGCCGTGCCGGTGCGCCATCTCGGCCAGGCTGTCCTCGTCGGGGACGCCATATTCCTGGCGCTTCAACGAACTGAGATAATGGTCGTCGGGCGTTTCGCCGACGCAGGTCAGATAGCGGTGGTGCGATCCCGGAATGACCATCAGCGGGCCGTTGTGCGGCGTGTTGTCGGCCAGCAGGACCGACATGGACAAGGCGCGCATCCGGGGCATGCCGTCTTCGACATGCCAGGTTTCGAAGTCGCTGTGCCAGTAAAACTCCTTGCCCTTGAAACCGGGTTTGTAGTTCAGCCGCGACTGGTGGATATACACCTCGTCGCCCAGCAGGAAGCGCGCGACATCGGCCAGCCGCGCATCGGCGGCCAGGCGCGCCATGATGTCGCTCTGGCGGTGTATCTCAAAGATCGACCGGATTTCGTTCGACTGCGGCTCGGTGACGACGGTTTCATCGTCCAGCGCGGCGGGGTCGGCCAGCAGCCTGCCGGCCGCATTTTGCAGGAAAGCGACTTCATCGGCGGAGAAGATATCCTCCAGCACGATATAGCCGTCGCGCTCGAAGCGGTCGGCATCGGCGCGGCTGATCGGCGCGTCGTCGCTCCATTCGGTGCGGACGACGGGGTCGCGGCGCGGCAGCATTTCTGCCGTGGCGGCGCGGCGCGAGGGGTAGAGGTCTTGCATCGGACATCTCCCTTTCTGTTTGGTTTGACGTCAGTCGGCGGGGGCGGGTTCGCGGACCGGGCCGGCGTCGACATCGGCGGGATAGGCACCGCTTTCGTCGTGCACTTCCTTGCCCGTGACCGGCGGGTTGAACACGCACGCGGTCAATATGTCGGTTTCGGGCCGCACGATGTGCCGGTCATGGTCGTTCAGCGCGTACATCACGCCGGGTTGCAGCGGATGGATTTCGCCGGTCGCCAGGTCTTCGATCGTGCCCTTGCCCTTCAGCACCAGCACCGCTTCCAGATGATTCTG
>QFPJ01000084.1 GCA_003241685.1 Sphingopyxis macrogoltabida | reverse complement strand
ACGGAAACGCGGACCTTCACGCGTGGCGACGGCACGCGCATTCCGATCACGATGATGAAGCGGATAGGCCGGTTCGACTATCGCGAGACCCATGAGGGAGAGGCGATTGCCCTGCCTTATGGCGGCGATGGCAGCTTCGTGATGGAAATCTTCCTGCCGCGCGACACGGCGACCCTGCGCCGTTGGGAGCGCGAGATGAAGGGGGTCGATTTCTTCGCCGGCGAGCAGGGCGGCAATGATCGTTTCGACCTGGCAGCGGAGCAGGCGCGCGAGATGCGGATCATTCTGCCCCGCTTCGAAGCCAGGTTCGATGAGAGCGTGAAGGCAGCGCTGATCGCAGCGGGAATGCCAAGCGCCTTTGACCAGCAGCGTGCGGACCTGTCGGGAATCGCCAGCGGTGCGCGCCTGGCGATCGATGACGTGGCGCACGCGACCTTCCTGCGTGTCGATGAGGAGGGCACCGAGGCAGCGGCGGCGACCGCAGTGAAGATCGTCGTGACCAGTGCGCGGATGGAGCCCAAGGTGCCGGAGATGGTGGTCGATCGCCCCTTCCTCGTTACCTTGCGCGACCGGAAGAGCGGCGCGGTGCTGTTTTTCGGGCGCATCGCCGATCCGACCGCGATTCCCTAGGCGCACAAGGGCATGCTCCGTTCAGCCGTGCTAGCATAGCCTCCCGGCATGATGATGGTATCGCTTTTCCGAGCGATCGGCACGGCCCTGGCCGGTGCGGCGTTGAGCGCGCCCGCGTCCGCCCTGGCGTGTTCGTGCATCCTGCCCGACAACATTGAGGCAGCGGGACGCGCGGCGTTCGCCAAAGCCGATCTTGTTGGTGAGTTGGAGATAGGGCGGGCGCCGGTGACGGCACCGCGCAGCTTCTGGTGCGGGTCGGACGGACGAGCGCGACCGTGGTTCAGGCCCGGGCAGCAGATCGAGCAGAGCCGCCCCGCGCGCGTTATCCGGATCATGAAGGGCCGCGCCTCGGGGCCAATCCGCATCCGCACCAGTCCGGTGATGAACATAGGAGGCCGCTGCGGGATGACGGGGAATAGCTGCCAGGTTTCTCTCGGCCGAAGCGCCGTTCGGACCGGCCCCATGCTGTTTCGGCGCGTTGCGCCTGGCACCTACGAACCCTTGGACGTTTGCACTCAGTCGGCATTCACCACCTGGTTCGAACAGCGTCAGAAGCGACGTGAACTCCCGCACACGAGGTAACAATGCGAGGAACCATCGATTTCCTGAATCACCGGCGCGTCATTGATTCAGGAAAGTCGCCGGACTTTGGAGCCGTTGTTTTGTAGGCTCCGCGCCATGAATGGCGCGAACCTTTCCCTGCCCGAACCGATCGAGCTGGTGGCGCTCGATCCGGCGCGCAACATCCGCCGGCGCTACAGCATTTCCGTGAGCCTCGATCTTTTCGGCATGATCGTTGTCGAAGCCCGCTGGGGCCGGATCGGGGCACACGGCCAAGCCCAGCGGCACGCCTTCGCCGATCGCGCGGCGGCCGACCGCCATATCGCTACGATCCTGCGGCGGCGCGGAACCGCCGAGACGCGGATCGGGGTGCCTTATGAGCTGATGATCGCCAAGATTTGAGCCGCCACCGTCAGCGGCCCGCTGGCCGCTTGAAGAAACAGCCGGTGCTACGGCCAGCATGTTTGCCGGCTCAAGCGGCGCATCCTCTCGACAGTCCCGACGACCATCGGCTTACCGTAGCGCTCCGCATTCTCGCTGAAAATGGTTCCGCAGGACAGGATACCGGCGGTGCGTCGCGCGTCGGGCATTCGCCTGTGAGCGCTACGGCGGCGATGTTCATGGCGCGCTCGCGTCGAAATGGGCGCTCCGGGAAAGCCTCGCGCCAGATCTTTTCGGCCATCGATGCAAGCTCCTGCGGTGTCGGCGCGCGAGCCTCACGAATGCACGCTATCAAGGCGCGCGGAAACAGCCGCTCCATCGTCTCTCTCCGATTGCGATATGGGAGCCTTATAGCACGGATGGAGGCCTGATCGACCGAGACGGGACGAAGCGGGCCTTGAAGCGGTCTGGCCGGCAACATCGTCGGGGCGGGCATCCTATATCGCTTTGAGCAGGAGAAGCCTGCCGGAGAATGAGATGCCGCCCACTGCGCCTGCCCGCGTTCCCGTGCTGATCGCCATGCCCGACGATGAATTCGGCGCCGCGTTGCTTGAGCAGGCAGCCGCGCTTAGCGCCTATGCCCGGCGACTGACCGGAGGCGGCGCCGACGCCGACGACCTCTTGCAGGACACCATGCTTCGGTGCTGGACTGCGCGCGCCAGCTTCACGGCGGGAACAAGCCTCGCCGCCTGGGCGCGGACCGTGATGAAGAACAGCTTTCTCACGGGACGTCGCCGCGCCCGCTTTCACGCCGACCTGCCCGAGGATGCACGCGACCGGATGCTGAAGGTGGACGAGACCCAGAGCCTTGCCATCTGGCTGCGTGACACGGATTGGGCGCTCAGCGAACTTCCGCCTCACCAGCGCGAGGCGGTGCTGCTGGCGAGCCAAGGCGTGTCCATCGAGGACGGAGCGGCGCAACTCGGCATTGCAGCAGGCACGTTCAAGAGCCGCATCGCACGCGGGCGGACCCGGCTGCGCGCCCTCATCGAGGAGCGATCGACGCCGTTGCTGGCCGACAGGACCGGCCGTGATACGCCCGCGTCAGTGACCAAGCGGCCCATCCACCTGCGGAAAAAGCGGGACTGGCGGGGCGTCAAGATCGGCTGATCTGCGATGTTGCCTGTCGGCTTGTTGCTTTTCTTAACGGTTTGCCGGTAGCGTGCGCGCACCTGCGGAGACGCGGGTGGAGGCGTGGAAACCTCCTGAAACACGAGCCGGTCGAGCTTCATCGACCGGGTGGCGGGC
>QFPJ01000050.1 GCA_003241685.1 Sphingopyxis macrogoltabida | reverse complement strand
AAAGCCTTGAAATATATTCATATTCCTGCGCCTTTCTTCCTCGCCCTGAACGAAATCGCTTCAAACCTCGATCGGCAAATTAATGGGTCCTGACCCTAGGGGCCCAGACAGCGGGAAAGCGAAGCCCACGCCTCAATCCTCGCCGAAGCTGTCCTTGACCAGCCCGACCAGCTTCATCAGCGCGGCATCGGCCCCATCGCCCTTCGTATGGATGGTGATGCTGTCGCCCTTGGCGGCGCCCAGCATCATCAGGCCCATGATCGACGTGCCGCTGACGCGCGAACCGCCCTTTTCGACCTCGACGCTGACCGTTTCGGGCAGGCGGCTGACGAAGGTGACGAATTTCGCACTCGCGCGGGCATGAAGGCCGCGCTGGTTGGTAATCTCGACCGTCTCGCTGACTTCGCTCATGGTCCAACTCCCAGCATCTCCGAAGCGACGGAGATATATTTCTGGCCTGCTTCCTTGGCCGCGATTACCGCGGCACGCAGGTCCATGGCCTTGCGGGCGCTTTCCAGCCGGATCAGCATCGGCAGGTTGACCCCCGCAATCACTTCGGTTCGCCCGCTTTCGAGCAGGCTGATCGCCAGGTTCGACGGCGTGCCGCCGAACAGGTCGGTCAGCATGATGACGCCGCGTCCCTCGTCGACGGTGCGGATCGCGTCGGCGATTTCCTTGCGCCGCATCTCCATATTGTCGTTGGGGCCGATGCACACGGTGGCGATCGCGCGCTGGGGCCCCACCACATGTTCCATCGCCGTCACCATCTCTTCGGCCAGCCGGCCATGGGTGACGAGCACCATTCCAAGCAGGGGGAGAGCTTTGTCGCTAGGCATGCGTTGCAGAACCCTTATGTCTTTGCGCCGCCGGATTCGGGAGATGCGGGCGGAGGTTTGCCCTCAAGCCCGTCTTGCGGCGCAGAGTCAAGGTTGCGGTGCGTCAGCGTGGGGCTGTGCCCCGCGGCGCGCAGCGTCCGCGCGACCCGGTCGGCGACATGGACCGACCGATGGCGGCCGCCGGTACAGCCGAAGGCGACGGTGACATAGCTTTTCCCTTCGGCGCGGTAGCGCGGCAGCAGGGTCAGCAGCAATTGCTCGATCTGGGCGACGCTCGCCGCATAGGCGGGATCGTCCATCACATAGGCGGCGACGGCGGGGTCCAGCCCGGTGCCGGGCCGCAGCGCGGGGTCCCAGTGCGGATTGCGCAGATAGCGCATGTCGAACACCAGATCGGCGTTGCGCGGCAGTCCGCGCGCGAAGCCAAAGCTCAATATGTTCAGCGCCGGTTCGTCGCCGCCTGCATCGCCAAAACGCTGGCGCACCTCCTGTTGCAGATCGTTGCTGCTGTAATTGGTGCTGTCGATGACATGTTCGGCCCAGCGGCGCAGCGGCTCCATCATCTCGCGCTCGCGCGCGATGCCGTCGGCGGCGGGGCGATCCTCGGCCAGCGGGTGGCGGCGGCGCGTTTCCGAAAAACGCCGTTCCAGTTCGGCGCCCGCGCAATCGAGGAACAGGGTCTGGATATCGCGGCCGCCCGTCGCCCGCAAATCCTTGATCTGCCGGACCAGCAGCGGCGGCTTGAACCCGCGGCTGCGGCTGTCGATGCCGATCGCGAGCGGCCGGTTCGCCTCGCTGCTGTGCGCCGGCGCGGCGATCAGCGCGTCGAGCAGCGCGAGCGGCAGATTGTCGACGACCTCCCACCCCAGATCCTCCAGAACCTTGAGCGCCGTCGACTTGCCCGCGCCCGACAGGCCGGTGACGAGCAGCAGGCGGGGTTCCCCGTTCGCGCTCATGCCGCGGGCGCCAGCCGTTCGAGCGCCAGCAGGATCTTGATCGGCGCCGACGCCTCGAACGCCGACAGCAGCAGCGCGGGCAGCGGGTGGCCCGCGACCATTTCGACCTGGTTCACCGACGGCATCCGGTCGTAACGGTCGGTCAGCCGCACCGCGAGCGCCAGTGGCACGGGCGCGGTCCACGGCCGTTCGACGATGCCGATGCCGCGCACTTCCAGCTTGCCGGCCAGCGCCTCCGGCGGACGGCACCACAGCCGGCCGCGATCGAGCCAGATGTCGCAGCGGTCGTCGGCGACCAGCCGGGCGCCGCGGTCGATCAGGCGCAGCGCCAGATCCGATTTGCCCTGTCCCGACTGGCCCAGGATCAGCACGCCGCCATTGCCCGCCGCGACGCAGCTGGCGTGAATATTGGCGATCTCGATCGTGGAGCGGCTTGGCATCATGGGCAGGGCTTACCGGCGACGATGCGGTGCCGCAAGGCGATAGACCGATGCGGCGGCCGGCGAAGCGGCGCGCGGGATTTCAGTCCGCCGCGTCGGGCGTTTCGCGCGCGGGCAGGGTGATGAGCAGGCTGGCGCCCGTCCGGCCGTCGTCGCGGTCGCGCGCCGATATGGTTCCGGCATGTCCCTCGATGATCGCGCGCGCGATCGCGAGGCCCAGGCCGCTGTGCCGGCCAAAGCTCTCGCCATCGGGGCGTTCGCTGTGAAAGCGGCGGAAAACGGCCTCGCGCTGCGCCGGTTCGATGCCGGGGCCATCGTCATCGACGCGAATATGCACTTCGTCGCCCAGGCGCGTCGCGGCGATGCAGACCAGCCCGTCCTCCGGCGAAAAGCTGATCGCATTGTCGATGATATTGTCGATCGCGCGTTCCAGCCGGTGGCCGTCGCCCATCACCGTCGTCGTGCCCTTGCGGGGGCGGGCAAAGGCGATGCGGGGGCCGGGGGCGCCCGCCTCGGCCCGCGCCGCGCGGCCGGCGAGCATCGATTCGATCATCATGCCGACGTCGATCGGTTCGAACAGGGTGCGCGAAAGCTGGGCGTCGATGCGGCTCGCGTCGCTGATGTCGGTGACCAGCCGGTCCAGCCGGCGGACGTCCTCGTCGGCGATCGCCAGCAATTGCGCGCGCTGTTCGTCGGTCTTGACGCGCCCCAGCCCCTCGATCGCCGACCGGACCGAGGCGATGGGATTTTTCAGCTCGTGCGTGACGTCGGCGGCGAAATGCTCGCCCGCGTCGATGCGCTCACGAAGGGCTTGCGTCATGTCGCTGAGCGCGCGGGCGAGGGTGCCGATCTCGTCGCGGCGGCTCGGCAGGCGCGGCACGACGACCTCGCGCGCGCGGCCCAGCCGGACGCGGACGGCGGCGCGCGCCAGCTTGCGCAGCGGCCGGACGATCGTGCGCGCCAGGAACAGCGACAGCAGCACCGACGCCATCAGCACCATCGCGACGACGACGGCCAGCCGGAACCGTTCCTCGCGCACGGTGCGCGTGATGTCGCGGGCGTTCAGCGTCATCAGCATCGCCTGCGGCGTTTCCAGATCGACGATCCGCGCCGCGCTGAGCAGGGGGGTGCGTTCGGGGGCGTAGCGGAATCGGTTGGTCGCATCGCCGCTCGCCAGCGCCTCGCGCACTTCCGGCCAGGCGCGGGCATCGTCGACGGCGGGTTCCTCGAATTCGGGATAGGCGGGAGCGCCGACGATCCAGTCGATGCCGCGGTCCATCGCGCGCGCCGCGTCGCGCTTCCACGGCTGCAAATCGGGGTCGCGCAGCGTATAGGTCGGCGGCCGCCCGGCAAAGCTGTCGGAAAGGCGCGTGCCGTCGGCGGCATAGAAGCGCAGGCGCGATTCGGTCGCGGTCGTGAATTCGTCGATCAGGCGCCGGCGCTGGTCGGGGCGCGCTGCTTCCAATGCGGCGTCGAGCATCGCCAGCTGATCGTCCATCGCCTCGATCCGCGTATCGACCAGCCGGCTGCGATAGGTGTCGAGATAGAAGAAGCCGCCCATCAGCAGCGCGATCGCCAAGATGTTGACCGCCAGGATGCGCGTCGTCAGCGACCAGCGCGCCGACCAGAGCAGCGGCGCTTCTTCCTGCTCGGCGGCGGATGCTTCAGCCATCATCGGAAAAACGATATCCCGCGCCGTACAGGGTGGCAATGGCGTCGAAATCGGGATCGACCTCGCGGAACTTGCGGCGCAGGCGCTTGATATGGCTGTCGATCGTGCGGTCGTCGATATAGACATCGTCCTGATAGGCCGCGTCCATCAGCTGGTTGCGGCTGCGCACGATGCCGGGCCGCGCCGCCAGCGTTTCCAATATCAGGAATTCGGTGACGGTCAGCGTCACGTCCTTGCCGTCCCAGCTGACCTTGTGGCGCGCGGGGTCCATGCGCAGCCGGCCGCGCGTGATCGGTTCGGCAATGGGCTCGTCCTCGTCCTCCGCGGGGCCGTGGTTCAGTTCGACCCGGCGCAGGATGGCGCGAATGCGGGCGATCACCAGCCGCTGCGAGAAGGGCTTGGCGATATAATCGTCGGCGCCCATGGCCAGGCCCAGCGCCTCGTCGATCTCGTCATCCTTGCTGGTCAGGAAGATGACGGGAAGCTGGCTTTTCTCGCGCAGCCGGCGGAGCAGTTCCAGCCCGTCCATGCGCGGCATCTTGATGTCGAACACGGCGAGGTCGGGCGGGTTGTCGATCAGCGGCTTCAGCGCGGCCTCCCCGTCCGAATAGACGCGCGTGACAAAGCCTTCGGCCTGCAGCGCGATCGACAGGGATTGCAGGATGTTGCGGTCGTCGTCGACCAGCGCGATGGTTGCCGTCATGCTCTTTCCATTGGGCGGACCTTGTGATGCCGATTAGCCGATCCGCCAGCCTCTCACAACCGCCGCAAGCCGCGTCGGTTCCGGCCCGGCGGCGATCGCCGGGCGGCGCCCACGCCCCGCCTTAATCCTTTTGACCTGCCGTTCCATCCTCGCTAACCGGATTGCAACTTCGGAATCGGCGTCACGTCGGCACCCATTTGCAAATGCGGGCCAGAACATGGTCTCGGCGGCAATTGCATAGGTATGCAACGGAGGCGCGGGATGAGAGAAAGGCCATGGCAATGACACAGCTTCTGATCGGCAATGTGGCCGTCGCCACCACGGCGAACGTCGCTGAAAACTGGGGCACCCCGCAACTGATCGAAGAGGCGGTTCGTCAGGGCGAGGGCCTGCTGGCGAAGGACGGCCCGCTCGTCGTCGCGACGGGCAAGCACACCGGCCGCAGCGCAAAGGACAAGTTCATCGTCCAGGACGACGAAACCCGCGACAGCATCTGGTGGGGCAAGACCAACGTCGCGATGACGCCCGATCATTTCGCGGCGCTCAAGGCCGATTTCCTCGCGCACCTCGCCGACCGTCCGCGCCTCTATCGCCAGCAGCTGTTCGGCGGGTCGCAGCCCGAGCACCGCGTCGCGGTCCAGGTCGTGACCGAATTCGCCTGGCACAGCCAGTTCATCCGCACCCTGCTGTGCCGCCCGACCGCGGACGAGCTGGCGGCGTTCCAGACCGATTATACGATCATCGACCTGCCCAGCTTCCGCGCCGACCCCGCGAAGCACGGGACGCGGAGCGAAACCGTCGTCGCGGTCAATTTCACCGAAAAGCTCGTGCTGATCGGCGGCACCGCCTATGCCGGCGAAATGAAGAAGTCGGTGTTCGGCATCCTGAACTATCTGCTGCCCGTGAAGGGCGTCATGCCGATGCACTGTTCGGCGAACATCGGCCCCGCGGGCGACACGGCGGTTTTCTTCGGCCTGTCGGGCACGGGCAAGACGACCCTGTCGGCCGATGCGTCGCGCACGCTGATCGGCGACGACGAACATGGCTGGTCGGACACCGCCGTCTTCAATTTCGAAGGCGGCTGCTATGCGAAGATGATCCGGCTGTCCGAAGAGGCCGAGCCGGAAATCTATGCCACGACGAGGCGGTTCGGCACGGTGCTGGAAAATGTCGTGATCGATCCCGACACGCGGACGCTCGATTTCGACGACAGCAGCCTCGCCGAAAACAGCCGCGGTTCCTATCCGATCGATTTCATTCCGAACGCGTCGGAAGACAATATGGGCCCGGTGCCGCAGAATATCATCATGCTGACCGCCGATGCCTATGGCGTGCTGCCCCCGATCGCGAAGCTGACCCCCGATCAGGCGATGTATCACTTCCTGTCGGGCTACACCGCGCGCGTCGCGGGGACCGAAATCGGCGTGACCGAGCCGGAGGCGACCTTCTCGACCTGTTTCGGCGCGCCCTTCATGCCGCGTCATCCCTCCGTCTATGGCAATCTGCTCAAGGAACGCATCGCCAGGGGCGGCGTCCAGTGCTGGCTGGTCAACACCGGCTGGACCGGCGGCATGGCGACGATGGACGGTATCAAGCGGATGCCGATCAAGGCGACGCGCGCGCTGCTGGGCGCCGCGCTCGACGGCAGCCTGAACGACGCCGAATTCCGCAAGGATCCGAATTTCGGCTTCCAGGTTCCGGTCGCGGTGCCGGGTGTCGATTCGAGCCTGCTCGACCCGCGCGAGGCGTGGGCCGACAAGGCCGCCTATGATCGCACCGCGCAATCGCTGGTCGAGCAATTCATCGACAATTTCGCGCAATTTGCGGACCATGTTGACGAGGGCGTCCGCCAGGCCGCGCCGCGGGCCGCCGTCGCGGCCTAAGCGACCCGCTGTCGGCCCGGCGCGGTTTCGCCGCGCCGGGGATTCGCACGCCCTTGGCATAGCGCGTCCTTGCGAGCGGCGCGAAGCCATCCGGAGCGGTTTACGCCCGCGCCGGATTGCCGCGTCGTCCTCGGCTCCTCGCGATAACGGCGCTATTACCCCTTCGTCCCCGCGACATATTCGGCGACATTCTGCGCCAGCACGTCGAGCGGGACATTGCCGCCCTTGACGACGACATCGTTGAAATCGCGCAGGTCGTATTTCGTCCCCAGCGCCGTCTCCGCCAGGCCGCGCTGGCGAACGATCTCGCTGTGCCCGACCTTGTATCCGCATGCCTGTCCGGCCCAACTGCAATAACGGTCGACCTCGCTCGCGACCTCCAGCGGGTTCGATCCATTCTCCTCGACGAAGAATCGCACCCCCTGTTCGCGCGTCCATTGCTTCGCGTGGAGGCCGGTGTCGACAACCAGACGGCAGGCGCGAAAGGCCAGCGATTGCAGATAGCCGAGCCGGCCGACCTCGAAATCGTCGTACAGGCCCAGTTCGTCGGCCAGTTGTTCGGCGTACAGCGCCCATCCTTCCGAATAGGCGTTGAACGCCAGCATCGTCCGAATCAGCGGCATCGCATGGGCATATTCGCCCTGCCATGCGTGGCCCGGAATGGCTTCGTGCATCGCCAGGTCGGGCAGCGAATATTTGCTGTGCAGCTCGGTGGTCCGCAGATTGATCCAGAAACGCCCGGGAATGCTGCCGTCGATCGACCCGGCCCCGCCATAGGCCGCCGGGGCGCCGGGTTCCTCGGCCAGCGGCAGCCGCTTGACCTCGACATTCCCCTTCACCAGCGTGCGAAAGGCGCGCGGCAATTGCGCGCGGATCTTGTCCAGCCAGGTCTGGATATAGGCGACGATCTCGGCGCGGCCCTGATCATTGTCGGGGAATTTATATTTGGGGTCCTTCGCCAGCGCGTTCATGCGGTCGCCGACCGACCCTTGCGTATAGCCCAGCTTTTTCAGGATCGGGTCCATGCGCCCGTGCAGCTGCGCCAGCTCCTCGCGGCCCATCGCATGGACCTCCTCGGGCGTCATGCGCGTCGTGGTGGAGGCGCGCAGCCCCCACGCATACCATTCGTCGCCGCCCGGCCGTGCCCACATTCCCGCGTCCATCGTCGCCTTCGGCCGCTGCGCCTTCAGTTCGGCAAGCTGGCGTTCCAGCGCGGCCGCGACCGGCCCTTGCACGATCCTTGCCGAGCGCGCCGACCAGTCGCCGGCGATCTTGGCGGCCGCGGTGCGGCGGGCCAGGCTGTCGACCATCGACCCGCCGGCCTTCGCGTCGGCCAGGCTCGCCTCCATCTGCGTCACCGCCTTGTCGATCAGGAAGGCGGGCGCGATCAGCCCCTGCGCTCCCGCCGCCTTCAACCGTTCCGTCTCGCCGTCGAGGACGCCGGGAAAGGCGTTCAGACGCGACAGATAGGCCTCGGCATCGGCGGCATTCTTGACCGGGTGGTCGCTGTCGAGGAATTTCGGAATATCCAGATAGGCGCCGACATTCTGGATCACCACATAGGGCGTGTTGCGCCATCCACCGACCGCGACGTCGCCATAGGGCAGGGCGAAACCGTCGAGCGCGACGCCATAGGCGCTTTCGACGACGGACAGGCTGGTGCGCGTCGCATGGTCGAGCCCGCTCTTGTCGAATGCCTTCACGCGCGCGGCGTCGGCCCTCAGCGTGTCGGCCAGGGCCGCCATGCCCGCGGCCGACCGGTCGCCGAGCGCGCCGCGCATCGCCGCGCGCGCGCCGGTGTCGATGCCCAGCGACGTCGCGCCTTCGGGCGAATGGGCGAGCAGATTGTCGGCGATCGATCCGAGCAGCGCCTGTGCGCCGTTCGCGGGATCGGCGGAAAGCGCCGTCGCGGGCCCGGCAAAGGCGATGCCCGCCGCGCCCGCGCCGAGGCTGGCGAGCGTCTGGCGGCGGTTCATTGACGTGGAAAGCGGATGGTACACGGACGGACTCCCTGACGACCTGGTTTCTTGTGAAACCTGTCTAGGGAGCATAGCCGACGGGTCAATGCCGCATATGAATGAAAAGCCCCTCCCCTTCAGGGGACGGGTTGGGGTGGGGGCTCGAGCCCTTGTGCAAGGCTTGCTGCACAAGGCCGCTGCCCCTCACCCGCTGCGACGAGGCGGCAAGCCGCCAAATGTCGTCGCCCTCCGCTGAAGCGAAGGGCGAAATGACATCAATCCGTCAGATCGGCCGGAACCTTGCCGCCGTTCGCCGCCAGTTCGCGCATCACCGCCTTGTGCAGCCAGATATTCATTTCGGCGCTACCGTCGAGGGCGCCGGTATAGCCCAGTTCGGTCGCCAGTTCCTTGCGGTTGGCAAGGCTGGAATCGATGCCGAGCAGCTTCATCAGATCGACGATCGACGTGCGCCAGTTGAGCGGCTGGCCAGACTTGGCGGCTTCGGCGGACAAAATCGCCTCGACATCGACCTCGCTGATCGGCGCGGTGGACGACGCGGCCGCCATCGCGTTGGTCGCCGCGTCGAGCGCGGTGCCGATGGGGCTTGCCGGTGCGGGCGAAGCGGCGGGTTCGGCGGCGGTCGCCTTCTTGCCGAAAATTGCGTCCTTGATGCTGCTGAAAATACCCATGTCGTTGCTCCCACTGAAGGATACGGCCGATCTCGCTGGCCGGAGGTTTCGGAACCGTGCGGCCAAGGTTAAGCAGAGGCGGTATGACAGTCAAATGAACGGGTCGCCGTCCGTCCCCCCGCTGCTATACTAACCCCTGCCGGCGCCATTCGATCCCGCGCCGGAGTGGGAGCATAGCAGATGAATTTGACCGATATTTTGCAGCAGGCGGGCGGCATCGAATCGATGGCCAGGGATTTGGGCATTCCGCCGGCGGTCGCAAAGCAGGGGGCCGACGCATTGCTGCCCGCGATCCTCGGCGGCTTCAAGAAACAGGCGCAAGGCGGCGGCGGCGGAGCCGATGCCCTGGGCGGTCTCGGCGGGCTGCTCGGTCAGCTCGGCGGCGGCGGTCTCCTCGACGCGGTGCTGGGGTCGCAGCCGACTCCGGTCCAGCCGGGCAATGACGTGCTGGGCCAGATTTTCGGGTCGAAGGATGTGAGCCGCACCGTCGCGGGCGATGCGGCCGCAAAGACGGGCATCGACAGCGGAACGCTGAAAAAGATGCTGCCGATCCTCGCGATGCTGGTCGCGGGCTATATGGCCAAGCAGGGCGGCGGTCAGGCTTCCGGGGGGCAGGCTTCGGGCGGCCAGACTTCAGGCGGCCAGACTTCGGGCGGATTAGGCGACCTGATCGGCGGCGTGTTGGGCGGCGGTCAGTCCGCCGGCGGTCTGGGCGGTCTGGGCAAGATGCTGGACCTTAATGGCGACGGCAATCCGCTGGACGACATCCTCGGCATGGCGGGCAAGCTCGGTCGCTGACGCCCCTCCGGCCTCTCCCGCCGGCGAAGGGCGGGAGGGGGCGGGGGTCATGCGGCGTGGAGGCGCCATTCCTCGCGCATGGCATCGGGCCATCGATGCGCGCGAAGCATCGCAACCGGACTGTCGTCGGCGTCGGCATCATTGCCGGGTTCGGCGACATCGCGTGCATATTCGACGGTGGGCGCTGCGGTGCCGCGGCCCAGGCTGCGGCGGTCGACGCGGCGACCCGTGGGTGCGAAACCCAGTTTGCGCAGCACCGAACCCGAAGCGGGGTTGTCGACGAAATGCGACGCGACCAGGCGGCGGATGCCCATGGTGCGGGCCAGGTCGACCATGTGCCGGCCCGCCTCGGTCGCATAGCCCAGGCCCCAGAACGGGCGCGCGACCCAATAACCCAGTTCGACGTCGCCATTTTCCATCGCATCCATCCCGATGCAGCCGATGATGCGCGGCGCGCTCGCGGTGCGCTGGACCATCAGGAAGCGGCTGGGGCTGGTTTCTCCCCAGCCGGCGAGGAAATTGCGGGCGTCGCGCTCGTCATAGGGCCAGGGCACGCTGGCCAGGTTGCGCACGATCATTTCGTCGCCGATCGCGCGGGCCAGGGCCGGAGCATCCTCCTGCCAGCCGGGCCGCAGCAGCAATCTTTCGGTACGCGCAAACATTCTTGTCACTCCCATTTGCCTGTCGCCGTGCCGCCAGATGGTGACGCTTTGACGACAGCGAAGCCGTGAGGGAGATGGATGGCCCTGTTTTCGCGTCCGTTTCCCGAAAGGCCGCTGCCGGAGCAGCTTGGAACGGACAAGAAAAAAGGGAGATCGGGGGTGACCCGTCTCCCTCTTTTCGAACTTTGTTTCCGCGCGAAGGGCGGAAAGGACCGTTCCGGGTCATCCCTGGTGGACGACCCGTACAAAGTCGTCCTTATTCGGCGGCTTCCGCCATGGCGTCGACCGACACATATTTGCGGCCAAGCTTGCCATCGTGGAAACGGACGCGGCCGTCGGCGGTGGCGAACAGCGTGTGGTCCTTGCCCATGCCGACATTGACGCCCGGATAGACGCGGGTGCCGCGCTGGCGCACGATGATGTTGCCGCCGATCACTTCCTGACCGCCGAACTTCTTGACGCCAAGGCGCTTGGCTTGCGAGTCGCGACCGTTACGCGACGAACCGCCTGCTTTCTTATGTGCCATGACCTAAACTCCTTGCTTCGCTTGATGAGCCGAGCAGCGTGTCAGCGCGCTCAGGCGTCCTTCTTGGGGGCCGCTTTCTTGGCGGCGGGCTTCTTTTCGGCGGCGTCGGCCTTGGGCGCGGCGTCCTTCTTGGGCGCGGCGGCCTTCTTCGGCGCGGCTTCCTTGGCCGGGGCGGCCTTGGTTTCCGCAGCCGGAGCGGCTTCGGCCTTCGGAGCGGCTTCCTTCTTCGGCGCCGCCTTCTTGGCTTCGCCGACCGACAGGATGCGCAGCAGCGTCAGCGACTGGCGGTGGCCGTTGCGGCGACGATAATTGTGCCGGCGGCGCTTCTTGAAGACGATGACCTTTTCGCCGCGCGTCTGGGCGATGATCTCGGCCGAAACGGTCAGGCCCTTCGCATCCTTCACTTCGCCGCCGTCACCGGCCAGCAGGATATCGCCGAGCGACACGGTATCACCGGCCGCGCCCTCGATCTTCTCGACGGCGATCTTGTCTCCAGCGGCGACGCGATATTGTTTGCCGCCCGTGCGCACGATTGCGAACATGGTCTTCCATCCAATCAGAAACTAGAACACCCGCGCTGCCGGTCACCCGCCGAAGCAGGCGAATTTTCCGACAAGCGGGAAAGACCGCGCCACTAGCGGGCTTGCCTCTGCCTGTCAACCGCATATTTCCGTGCTTTTTGTTCGAAAGCGGTGCTTGCGGCCGGACCGTCCCGCCCGGCCGATTCGGCGCTTGCCGCCGCGCGCGCCCGGCCATATCAGGGACGGCGATGATGCGCATGATGCTTCTTCTGCCGGCCGCCGCCGCGGTCATTTCGCTGCCGGGATGCGCCGCCGCACAGGCGTCGAACGCGCCCTCGCTGGCCAAGCGGCCGGTCGAAGGACGATTCGACGTCGCGCCCCCGCCGGTCGAGGTCGCGCCGCCGGGCCCCTTGCCCGCCGATCTGGGGGGGCGGCTGGCGCGCTGGGAATCCGACGCGGCGTCGGCGCAGCAGGCCTTCGCCGCCGAACGCGGGCCCACGGCTTCGCTCGTCACCGCGGCCGCCGGGGCCGCCGTCGCCAGCGAGCGCTGGGTGGTGGCGCAGCAGGCGATTTCGCGCCTTGTCGCGACGCGCGCGCCGCTGACCGCCGCGCTGGCCGACATCGACCGGCTCTATCTCGACCGCAGCGTCGAGGAACAGGTCGACGGCCTGCCCGACATCTATGCGCTGCGCGACCGGCTTGCCGATCTCGTCTCGGGGCAGGATGCGGTGATCGAGGCGCTCGGCGCGCAATTGCCGGGGCAATAGGGCGGCGCGGTTACTGGTTCAGCCCGTGCTTTTTCAGCGCATGGCGGATTTGGTCGTAACTCAGCCCCAGCGCCTCGGCCGCGACCTTCTGATTGTAACGGCAACGCGCCATCGTGTCGGCGAGGATCTGCTTTTCATATCCGTCGACCGCGGCGCGCAGGTCGCTGACGGTGCCGGGCGGCGGGGACGGGCCGGCGGCGGCCGTCGGCGGCGGCGTATCGCTCCGATCGGGCGATGCCGGTTCGCGCGCCGCCTCGGACGACCGCGGCACGGGTTGCCAGGGGCTGGCAAAGGGATCGAAATTCAACGCATCGACCGGCCGCGCCGGGTCGTGCCAACGATAGATGCCGCGCTCGATGACGTTCCGGAGTTCGCGGACATTGCCGGGCCAGTCGTGCCCTTCCATCGCCGCCAGCGCGCGCGGGCCGAATCCCGGCCATTCGTCCCAGCCGATCTCCGCCGCCATGCGCTGCCCGAAATAGGTGGCCAGCACCTCGATCAGGGTGATGACCTCGAACGACAATCGGTCGAGCAGGTCGGCGCGAAATTTATGGGCGTCGACCAGCGCCGGCAGATGTTCGTTGGTCGCCGCGACGATGCGCACGTCGACGCGGATCGGGCGCGACGCGCCGACGCGCGTCACCTCCCCATATTCGACCGCGCGCAACAGGCGTTCCTGCGCGCCCATCGACATCGTCGCCAGTTCGTCCAGAAACAGCGTGCCGCCGTCGGCCTCCTCGAACCGTCCGGCGCGGCTGCGCGTCGCGCCGGTGAAGGCCCCCGCCTCGTGCCCGAACAATTCGCTTTCGATCAGCGTTTCGGGCATCGCGGCGCAGTTCATGATCACATAGGGCTTGTCCCAGCGCGCCGACAGGCGGTGGAGCCGCTCGGCGATCAGTTCCTTGCCGGTGCCGCGTTCGCCGATGACCAGCACGGGGCGGTCCAGCGTCGCCGCCTGGCTGGCGCGTTCGACCGCGTCCTGAAAGGCTCCCGATTGCCCGATGAACTGCGTTTCGCGCTCCATTCCCAATGATTGGCAAAATTTCCCGTTGATTGGCAAGTCAATTCGACGCGAGCCATGTCGTCCGCGGCATTTTCCGCCGTTTTCCGACGCTCCCGGCATTTGGCACGCCTCCTGCATTTCAGGAAACGAACCGGCGCACCGCGTGCCGGTGCAGCCAGACAGGAAGGTTTCATTATGAAGACGATCTTTGCCCAGACCGCTACTTTCGCGTTCAGCGCGATCGGCGCCCTGGCGATCCTCGTCGGTGTGATCGACCAGCCTGCCTTCGCCGCGAATGCCGATGGCGCCCCCGCCATCGGTCTGGTGGCGGCTGCCATGTCCCCGGCGGTCAGTCCCTTGGCTTGACCGGCTCTGGTGCCGGGGCACTCTCCCCCCTTGCCCCGCCCCGGCACCAGTATTTTTTGCCAGTATTTTCAGAAGGTCTCGAAAGAGTTTCGTCAGGAGTTTTCCAAATGGGTATTTTTTCACGAACCCGCGACATCATCGCCGCCAACGTCACCGATCTGCTCGACCGGGCCGAAGATCCCGAAAAGATGATCCGCCAGATCATCTTCGAGATGAACGAGACGCTGGTCGAAGTCCGCGCCTCGGCGGCCCGCACCATTGCCGACCAGAAGGAGATGCGCCGTCACATCGCCAAGCTGGAAAGCCTGCAGGACAGCTGGAAGGAAAAGGCCGAACTCGCGCTGTCGAAGGATCGCGAGGATCTCGCCACCGCGGCGCTGGTCGAAAAGCAGAAGGCCGGCGACATGGCCGAACGGCTGAAGGCGGAGATTGCCGTCCTCGACGACGCGCTCCAGGGCTATGAGGCCGACATCGCCAAGCTGCAGAAGAAGCTCAGCGAAGCGCGTGCGCGCCAGTCGAGCGTCGTCAATCGCCTGGAGAGCGCGGAAAACCGCTACAAGCTGCGCGAGATGACCAATGGCGATCGCGTTCAGGATGCCTTCTCGCGCTTCGAAACGCTCGAACGCCGCGTCGACGAAGCCGAAGGCCGTGCCGATGCGCTGGGTCTGGGCTATAAGAAGACGCTCGACGAGGAAATCGCCGATCTGCAGGCGGCCGACAAGGTCGCCGACGAACTGGCGGCGCTGAAGGCCGCGCAGGGCAAGAATTAAGGAGCCGGACCGATGGAAGAGGTACTCGTTCCGATCATCGTGGTGCCTGCGATCTTCCTCGGTCTGCCCTGGCTTATCCTCCACTATGTGACCAAGTGGAAACAGGCCAAGACACTGACCGGAGAGGATGAGCAGCTCCTCGACGAACTGTATGACACCGCACGGCGGCTGGAAAACCGCCTGCACACCGTCGAACGCATCATCAGCGCCGACAATCCTGACTTCCGCCCCGCGGTACGCAGCGATGAAGACCTGGCGCAGCTCGAAAACAGAAACAGGAGGAACTGAGATGTCTGCCAGCCGCACGAAATTCTACCTCGACAAACAGAACGCCAAATGGAGCGGCGTGTGCGCGGGGATCGCGGATTACAGCGGGATCGATGCACTCTGGGTTCGCGTCGGCGCGGTGCTGCTGACGCTGATGGGTGGCTTCCCCTGGACGCTGATCGCCTATTGGCTGGTCGCCTGGATGGCAACGCCCAAGCCTTTCGCGCTCTATGGCTCGCAGGAAGAGGCGAAGTTCTGGCAGGGGGTACGCACCAACCCCAGCGCGTCGACCCGCGACATTCGCTCGCGCTTCCGCGACATCGACCGCCGGCTTGCCGACATCGAACTTTATTACACCAGCCACAACCGCCGCCTCGCGGACGAGATCGACGCGCTGCGCTGATCGACCCCAGGCCGACGAAGCAAGACAGGGAGACATAGCATGAGTTGGGGCGGTCCCGGATTTGTAATCGCCATTATCGCGCTGTCGATCGGTGGATGGATGTTCACCACCTGGATCCGCGCCAAGCATGGCTATCCGATCGAGAATGAATGGGGTGGCACGGTTCATCGAACCGACGCCGACGCTGATCGAAAAATCAAACTTCTGACCGACGACAATGCCAAGCTTGCGGGTCAGATCAGCCGGTTGGAAGAACGGATCGCGGTGCTGGAACGCATCGCCACGGAAACCAACGGTCAGGCGGCGCAACTCGCCGACCAGATCGACCGGCTACGCTGAAGAGGGAAAAGACGATGGATTTCATGTTGCTGAAAGACGCGATCGCGCCGGTTGCCGTGATCCTGGGCATCGCCGCGATCGGGGGATGGGTGTTCACCACCTGGCTCCGCGTCAAGAATGGCTATCCGCTGGAAAGCAGCTGGGGCAAGCCGATCTATCCCAAGACCGGCGACGAGGCGATGGAGCGGGTCAAGCTGATCAGCCAGGAAAATGCCCAGCTGCGCGCCGAACTGGGTTCGGTGAAGGACCGGCTGGCGGTGATCGAACGCATCGTCACCGACGAAGGCCACCGGCTGAGCCACGAGATCGAGGCGCTGCGGCGCCCCGCGAACTGAGGAATTGGACATGGCGGACAAAAGCTCCTTCGTGCTCGGCTTCTTCTTTATCGTCGTGGCCATTCCGGTGATCTTCGGGGTGCTGGGCGACGTCTACAAGCGCCACCTGAAATTCAAGGAGCGCCAGCTGGACGCGATCAGCAACGAAACGGCGGAAAAGGCGGCGCAATATGCCGCGCAGACCGACCGGCTGGAACAGCGCGTCCGCGTCCTCGAACGCATCGTCACCGACAAGGGAATCGATGTCGCGGAAGAGATTGAGAAACTGCGCGATCGTCCGCTCAACTGATACGCCAGAACAGGAAAGGATTCCCCCATGGGCCCGTTTGAAATGGTCATCGGCATCGTCCTTATCGTGACGATCGGCAGCATCGTCCGCGCCAAGCACGGCATCCGCCGCGACCGCCACGGCAATGATTATGTCGCCGGAAACGACGCGGAGACCAAGGCGCTGCAGGCCGAAATCCGCGCGCTGAAGGACCGCATTCAGGTGCTCGAACGCATCGCAACCGACAACAACCGCGCCGTCAGCCTGGATCAGGAGATCGAGAAGCTGCGCGATCGCACCGCGCTTTGACGGCAAGCAGGACGTAGAAGGAGCCGCAACATGGCCACCATCACCGATCTTTCGGCCAATCTGATCACTGCCGCGGTGGCGCTGTCCGCCCTCGCCATTGTCAGCCTGGTCGCGCTGCGCGGCTGGCGCGACTGGATCCAGCTCAAGCGCGAAGAACTTGCCGCGGGGCATGGGCGCAATGGCGATCCGCAGGAGGCGCACGTCCCCCACGCCGGCTCGCGCATCGAAATCGCCGATCTCAAGGAACGGCTCCGCAAGCTGGAAGCCATCGCGGCGGGCGTCGATCTCTGACCCCGCGCGCGCCCCGTCGCGGGGGCATGGACGACAGGAGGGACAAGGCTTCCCCTTCCCACCGCCGTCCAAATCTGCCACTGGCGCCGCCATGCGCAGTCTCGACGATATTTTCGAAGAATATGACTTTCTTGACGGCGACGATCGCTATCGTCTGCTGATCGACCTCGGGCGCGCGTTGGAACCGATGCCCGATGCGCTCAAGACCGATGCGACGCTGGTGCGCGGTTGTTCGGCGAGCGTCTGGGTCTATCCGGTGCCGCAGGCGGATGGTCGGCTCCACTTTCTGGCCGACAGCAATGCCGCGATCACCAAGGGCATTGTCGCGCTGGTCCTCGCCGCGGTGCAGGATCGGCCCGCGGCCGATGTCGCGGGCATGGACATCGCCGCGGCGCTCGCGCCGTTCGACCTGACGCGCCAGCTTTCGTCGAACCGGACACAGGGCGTTCCCAACATGATCGCGCTGGTTCAGGATACCGCGCGCCGCCTGAGCGGCCCGGACGAATGACCGATCCCGATGCGCCCTTTCACGCGCATATCTATTATGATCCTGCCGAGCGGCCGGCGGCGGCGGCGCTGCGCGAGGCGTTCGGGCGCGACGCCGCGATCCTGTTCGTCGGCGCGATGGCCGACGGGGCGGCGGGTCCGCATCCGATCGCGCAATATGAGGTGCATTTTCGGGCGCGATCCCGCGACGCGGTCGCTGCGGTGATCGGGGCGGCCGGTCTGCGGGCGCTGATCCATCCGCTGACCGACGATGATCTGGCCGATCACACCAGTCTGGCCCAATGGATCGGCGCGCCGGTCGACCTCGACGTGACCATATTGGACCCGCCCGGCATCAATCAGGGCATCGCACGCTTCGGCGTTTCCGATTTCTGACGTCCGGCGTCCGCGCTTGCCGCCATGGCTCCCTTGAATGTCAATAGCCTGCGCCTAAACGGGGCGCGATCGATCATGATCGCCAACAGGAGAAACCGGATGAAATTGCCTTCCCTGCTCGCCGCTGCCGCCGTCGCCGCCTTGGCTCTTCCCGCCGCGGCCGCGCTGCCGCCGCAGTGGCAGCGTGTCGCCGAATTGAAGGCTATTCTGGACAATGGCGATCTGGTTGAAGCCTTCGCGGGGCAGCGGCGGATGATCGACCGCGTCGAATATGTCCGCCCCGACCTGTACCGGGTGGTCGGCGGTGAATGCTTCGCTTATGTCACCATCGCCGAAAAGCCGCTGCCCGGCGGAATGGTCGGCGCCCGCCAGTTCGATGTCGTGCCCGGCAAGATCGACTGTCCGGCCGGCGCGGACGCGGAATAAACGAAAAGGGTCAGTCCCCGACGGCTTGCGGGCCGTCGGGGCCCAGAATGAAGCCGCAGCCGAGCGGTGCGGGTTCGTCGCCATCGGCGAGCGCGACGATCGTCCGCCAGCCGTCGGCGCGCAGGCTGGCGCCCATGGCGGCGTCGTGGCCGACGGGAAGCAGGATGCGGCGTTCGCGATCATCCTCGACGCCCAGGCCATCGTCGATGAGCGGATCGGGATAGAGCGAGAAGCCGACGGCCGATTCCTCGCGATCTTCGCCGACGGGAATCGAATAGCCGCCGCCGCGGCCGATCGCGTCGCCCTGTCCGGGCACGAAGATCTGAAACCCGAACCAGCTTTGATAGGCAAAGCCGTGCCGCTCGGTCGGGTCCAGCGTGATGTTGGCGCGGTCGCGGATCGGCGCCGCGATGTCCTGCAACGCGTCGATCCGGCTCGCGAGAACGCCTGCCGTGTCAAAGGCGCGCAGCGCCGCGATCGCAGCGTCGAACGGCCCGGTGGCGCGCAGCAGCGGCAGATAGGCGCCGGCACCGATCCGTGCGAGCGCGCCCGCATCCTTGGCATCCAGTTCGTCGCGCAGCGCGTCGCGGTCCGCATCGACGGGAAGGGGGCCGTCGGCGAGCAGGTCGACGGCATCGGGCAGGGTGAAGTCGATGGTGACGGGGCCGATACCCGCCGCATCCAGCGCGTCGATCGCGACCCCGACAATCTCCCGCGCCGCCGCGACGCTGTCGCTGCCGACCAGTTCGGCGCCGACCTGCAGCATCTCGCGCGCCGGGCGAATCTGGCTCGCGCGCAGCTTGACCACTTGCCCGGCGTAGCAGAGGCGCAGGGGCCGAGGCGCCTCGGCCAGCAGCGATGTCGCGATGCGGCCGACCTGCCGCGTGATGTCGGGGCGCAGGGCCAGCGTGCGCTGCGACACGGGGTCGGTGAAGCGGAGCAGGTCGCGGGCGCTGCGGTCGTCATCGCCGCCCAGCGTTTCGCGAAATTCGGCGAGCGGCGGCGACACGCGGCCATAGCCATGCGCGCGCATCGCATCGACGAGCGCGCGCGTGACGCGCGACGCCGCCTCCGCCTGCGCGGGCAGGCGGTCGCGGAGGCCTTCGGGCAGCAGGGCAGGGGCCTTGGTCATCGATTTGGGCCTTAGGCGAGCGAAAGCGCAGTTTCAATAAACCCCGTGTTCCCGAGCGAAGACGAGGGACTATGCCGAGCGAAGTCGAGGCGGCCAGGGCGCAGCTTCTCGCTGCGCTCGAACGAGCCCCTCGTCTTCGCTCGGGGAGGCGGTAATTCTTGCAGATATCAGAACTTCAGCCCCTTCACCGTCTTCACGCCGGGAAGCTGGCACACCTGCCACAGCAGGGGCTCGGGCATCGCCGAATCGAGGCTGAGCAGCAGCACCGCTTCGCCGCCCGCGGCGCGGCGGCCGAGGTGGAAGGTGCCGATGTTGAGCCCCGCATCGCCCAGCGCCCCACCGATGCGGCCGATGAATCCCGGCGCATCCTCGTTGACGATATAGAGCATGTCGCCGTCGAGGTCGGCCTCGACCTTGATGCCGAACATTTCGACCAGGCGCGGTTCGTTGTTGCCGAACAACGTGCCCGCGACCGACCGGTCGCCCGCTTCGGTGGCGACGGTCACGCGGACCAGCGTGTGATAATCGCCCTCGCGGTCGTGGCGCACCTCGCGCACGTCGAGACCGCGTTCGCGGGCCAGGTGCGGCGCATTGACCATGTTCACGCTGTCCGAATAGCGGCGCATCAGGCCGGTCAGCACCGCGGCGGTGATCGGCTTCAGATTGAGTTCGGCGGCGGCACCCTCCACCTCGATCGAGATGGTGGTCAGATTGTCGTGCGCCAGCTGGCCGACGAGGCTGCCGAGCTTTTCGGCGAGGCTCATATAGGGGCGCAGCTTCGGCGCTTCCTCGGCCGACAGGCTGGGGACGTTCAGCGCGTTGGTGATGCCGCCGGTCAGCAGATAGTCGCTGAGCTGTTCGGCCACTTGAATGGCGACATTGACCTGCGCCTCGTCGGTCGACGCGCCAAGGTGCGGCGTGCAGATGAAGTTCGGCGTGCCGAACAGCGGATGATCGGCCGCCGGCGGTTCGGTCTGGAACACGTCGAGTGCCGCGCCCGCGACATGGCCGCTTTCGAGCGCGTCTTTCAGCGCCGCCTCGTCGATCAGGCCGCCGCGCGCGCAGTTGATGATCCGCACGCCCTTCTTGGCCTTGGCGATATTCTCGGCCGACAGGATATTGCGCGTCTGGTCGGTCAGCGGGGTGTGCAGCGTGATGAAATCGGCCTTGGCCAACAGCGTGTCGAGATCGGCCTTTTCGACGCCCAGCTCGATCGCGCGTTCCGGCGTCAGGAAGGGGTCGAAGGCGACGACCTTCATGCGCAGGCCCAGCGCGCGTTCGGCGACGATGCTGCCGATGTTGCCGCAGCCGATCAGGCCCAGCGTCTTCGACGTCAGTTCGACCCCCATGAAGTCGTTCTTGGGCCATTTGCCCGCCTGCGTCCCGGCGTTGGCTTCGGGAATCTGGCGCGCCAGCGCGAACATCATCGCGATCGCATGTTCGGCGGTGGTGATGCTGTTGCCGAAGGGGGTGTTCATCACGATGACGCCCTTCCTGGACGCCTCGGGAATGTCGACATTGTCGACGCCGATGCCGGCGCGGCCGACGACCTTCAGGTTCGTCGCGGCGGCGAGGACGTCGGCCGTCACCTTGGTCGCGGAGCGGATGGCGAGGCCGTCATAAGCGCCGATCATCGCGATCAGCTCGTCCTTGGTCTTGCCGGTGATGACATCGACGTCGATGCCGCGTTCCTTGAAGATCGCGGCGGCCTTGGGGTCCATCTTGTCGCTGATGAGGACTTTGGGTGCGGTCATTTTAATCTCCCTCTCCCCTTCAGGGGAGAGGGCCGGGGAGAGGGGGTCTCTGCGCCGGCCCTATGTTGATAAAGGAAAGGAGCGGGGCGTCATCCCCCTCTCCCAACCCTCTCCCCTGAAGGGGATAGGGCTATTGAGGTCAGGCGTTGAGCGCGGCGTAGGCCCAGTCGAGCCAGGGGCCGAGCGCTTCCACATCGGCGGCATCGACGGTCGCGCCGCACCAGATGCGCAGGCCCGCGGGCGCGTCGCGATAGCCCGCGATGTCATAGGCCGCGCCTTCGGCTTCGAGCAGCCCGGCGAATTTCTTGATGAAATCCGCGTCGGCCCCGGCGACCGACAGGCACACCGACGTCTTCGACCGGCTGGCGGGATCGGCGGCAAGGTGGCTCAGCCATGCGCGGTCTTCGACGATCGCGTCGAGCGCGGCGGCGTTCGCGTCGCTGCGCGCCTTCAGCCCGTCGAGCCCGCCCAGCGACTTCGCCCATTCGAGCGCGAAGATCGCATCCTCGACCGCCAGCATCGACGGGGTGTTGATCGTCTCGCCCTTGAACACGCCTTCGGCCAGCGCGCCTTTGGACACGAGGCGGAAGACTTTCGGCAGCGGCCAGGCGGGGGTGTGGGTCTCCAGCCGTTCGACCGCGCGCGGGCCAAGGATCAGCACCCCGTGGCCGCCTTCGCCGCCCAGCACTTTCTGCCAGCTGAAGGTCGCGACGTCGATCTTGTCCCACGGCAGGTCATAGGCGAACACCGCGCTGGTCGCGTCGGCGAAGCTCAGGCCCTCGCGGTCGGCGGGAATCCAGTCGCCGTTTGGAACGCGGACGCCGCTGGTGGTGCCGTTCCAGGTGAAGAGAACGTCGTTCGACCAGTCGACCTGGCCAAGATCGGGCAGTTGGCCGTAATCGGCGCGGATGACGGTGGGGTCGAGCTTGAGCTGCTTGGCGGCATCGGTGACCCAACCTTCACCGAAGCTCTCCCAGGCCAGCGTCGTCACCGGGCGCGCGCCCAGCATCGTCCACATCGCCATTTCAAAGGCGCCGGTGTCCGATCCGGGGACGATGCCGATGCGGTGCGTGTCGGGCAATTGCAGCATCTCGCGCATCAGGTCGATGCAATAGGCGAGGCGCGTCTTGCCGATCTTCGCGCGATGCGAGCGGCCGAGCGATTCGGTGGAGATTTTTTCGGGGGACCAGCCGGGCGGCTTCGCGCACGGACCGGAGGAAAAGAAAGGACGCGCAGGCTTTGCCTGCGGTTTACGCACGTCAGTCATGTCAAACTCTCCTTACAGAGAGCACGCGCGGCGTTGGGACCGCGTGGCCCGGCGCCGCGTTTAAGGCGCGGGCGCCGCCTGTCAAACAAATTGCGCCGTCCGTGCGAAATTATCGGCAGGCCGAGCCAAGGGTATACGGCTTGTTAACCATATCGTCGGTAAATTGACGGGCATGGCACTTCCGACATTTCTCCAGCCCCGGGTGATGGTCGCGATGGTCGCGGCGCTGTCGCTCTCCGCCTGTTTCGGCGCCCCCGAAGTGATGAAGCGCGGCGATCGCAAACAGGCGAGCGTCACCACGCCGAAACGGCCGCAGATGACGACCGGAACGCCGTCCTTCACCAGCCCCGAGGCGCGGCAATGCGCGGCCGATCTGCAACAGGCCGGGGTGCGCTTCACGCCGCTGCCCAATCAGGATCATGGCGGCGGGTGCAGTTCGATCGACGCGGTGAAGCTGCTCGACATCGGTACGCCGACGACCAATCTCGGTGCGATGACCTGTCCGCTGGCGCGCAATTTCGCGGCTTGGGCGCAATATGCGGTCAAGCCCGCGGCACGGAAGTTTTTCGGGCAGGACGTGGTGAAGATCGAAACCTTCGGCACCTACAGCTGCCGCAACATCTATGGCGGCCGGTCGGGACGCCTGTCGCAGCACGCCTATTCTAACGCGGTCGACGTGTCGGCCTTCGTTCTGGCGGACGGACGCCGTATCGCCCTCAAGACGCACTGGAATGCCGATCGCCCATCGCAGGAGTTTCTGCGCGCGCTGCACAAATCGGCCTGCCGCCGCTTCGGCACGGTCCTGGGCCCCGAATACAATGCCGCGCATCACGACCATTTCCATTTCGACATGGGCGGAAACGGCTTCTGCCGTTGAGCGGGCCCCGCGCAAAGGGCGGCCGTCTTGGCAAAGTCCCGCGAAGCGGCTAGCCGTCCGCCAATGGCAAAAGACAAACAACCCCATCGTTCGCGTTTCCACAAGGCAAAGGACGACGCGCAATTCGCCAAGCAGGCGACGACCACCCCCCAGACGCAGGACCCGGCCTATCGGCTGGCCTTCCAGGACACCGACTTTCTGCTGCGCGAGGATTTGCGGCCGGTCCGGTTCCAGCTCGAACTGCTGAAGCCCGAACTGCTGCTCGACGAGGCGGGGATCGAATCGACGCTGGTCATCTATGGCTCGGCGCGAATTCCCGAACCCGCCGCCGCCGACGCGCTGGAAACGGCGGCGACCGACGATCCGTCGCGCAACATCGCCCGCCGGCTCAAGGCCAAGGCGAAATATTATGACGAGGCGCGCCAGCTGGCGCGGCTCGCGAGCCAATATCCGTGCGATGACAAGGGGTGCCGCCACTTCGTCGTCTGTTCGGGCGGCGGCCCGTCGATCATGGAGGCGGCGAACCGCGGCGCGGCCGACGAAGGACGCGAATCGATCGGTCTGAACATCGTGCTGCCGCACGAACAGGCGCCGAACCGCTATGTCACCCCGTCGCTCAGCTTCCAGTTCCACTATTTCGCGCTGCGCAAGATGCACTTCCTGCTGCGCGCGCGCGCGGTCGCGGTGTTTCCGGGCGGCTTCGGGACGTTCGACGAGATGTTCGAACTGCTGACGCTGATCCAGACCGGCAAGATCAAGCCGATCCCGATCCTGTTGTTCGGCAAGCAATTCTGGCACCGCGTCGTCAATTTCGAGGCGCTGGTCGAGGAAGGCGTGATCAGCGCCCGCGACCTGAAGCTCTTCACCTTCGTCGAAAAGGCGGAGGATGCGTGGCGGATCATTCAGCAATTCTACGAAAACGCCGACCATAGCTGACCGCCCGACGCGGCCGGCCGCGCCGCGACGCGTAGCGGCATCCCGCCGCGGTCATCCGACAAAGCAAAGGGCGCGGAAGTCTCCTTCCGCGCCCTTCTTTTCGTTCGGTTGCCGGACGATCAGAATTCGTACGACACGCCCACCTTCAGGCGCCACACCGACGACGACACGTTGATGCCGTTGTCGTCGGCGATGCTGCCTGCACCATTGAAGCCGGTGAAGATGTAACGGCCCTGCGCATCGACGCCGCTGACCGTGGCAATGTCCTGCAGCCCCGCGAAGTTGCGGCGATTCTGGACGTTCCAGCCGCTGTCGAGGAAGTTCAGGAAATTGTCCATCGTCGCATAAAGCTTCAGCTTGTCGTTGCGACCGAACAGGCGGCCCGGACCCGGAATTTCCTGCGAGAAGGACAGGTCCATGTCGAAATACCAGTCGTTCGAGCAGGTATTCCGCGGAACGGTCGTGCCGATATACTTCTTCGCACAGCCGGTGTCGTTGATGTAATCGACCAGCGCCTGCATGTTCGCCGCCGAAATGGTCGACGAGGGCGAGACGTTCGGGTCGGTCAATCCGGTCGGCAGATAGGCGAGCGCGTTGTCGCTGCCCGATGCGCTGTCGTTGAACTGCGTCGTGCCGCCGAAGGTCAGGCTGTACGGACGGCCCGAACGCGCGATGAAGCTGATCGCGAAGCGGGTCGACAGATCCTCGAAGAATTCCTCGCGGAAGGCGAGGCGCGTCGAGATGTTGTGACGGCTTTCATAGAAACCGCGCGACGCCGCCGGGTTCTGGCGATCGAAGGCGGCGACCAGGTCATAGTTCGACCCGGCCGTCGAATTGTACATGCTCCGCCGATCCTGCGAGTCGGTGTAGGCATAGCCGACGTTGAAATCGACATTGCCGTTCTCGGTGAACAGGCCGCCGTTGAACGTCTTCGACAGGATGAACGACGCGTTGTGGCTGCGATAGCTGCCCGCGTTGGTCAGCTGCAGTTCGTCGTCGCGGCTGGTGTTGAAGCAGGCGGCGGTGACGCCGGTGAAAACCGGGCCCGGGTTCAGGCCCACCAATTCGGCGTTACAGCCCGTCGCGTTCGGATCGATCGACCGATAGATCGGCCGACCATCGATCGTCAAACCGTTGACGCCAAGGCGAGGATCCACCGTTTGCGACAGGTCGACGATCGTCAGCGGATCGCGATATTTGCTGTAGATATAGTCGAGGTTCAGGTTCCAGCCGCTGAAGAAGCCCGACGGGGCGAAATTCAGTTCCGACGAGAAACCGATGTTGGCGCGCAGCACCGTCGGCATCTTGATGTCGGGGCTGATCGACTGGGTATCGCCAAGGCCGCGGGCGGCCTGATTGACGCCATCCGCCTGGATACAGGCCGGAACGCCGGTGAACTGGCCGCCTGTCAGCACACTGACCTGGCCGGTCGGGCAGTTCGTCGATTGCGTGCTGCCGGTGGCAAAGCCGCGGCCATCGTTCTGGAACGCGTTGCCGAACCACACGACAGGGTCGCCGCCGGAGAAGATGCCGACGCCGGCGGTCAGCTTCGGCCGGCCGAAGACCGCGAAGTCGTCCATGTCATAGGTCAGCGCGAGGCGCGGCATGATGACGGGGTCGAGGTTGCTGAATCCCGTGGTGTTCGGGAAGCCATAGCGCTGCAGGAACACAGAGTTCAGCGCGGGCTTGCCGCCGCCGTACCAGTCGGCGCGAACGCCGATCACCGCGCTCAGCCGGTCGCTGACCTGCCAATCGTCCTGCGCGAAGATGGTGTAGATGTCGCGCTTGAAGGCCGCGGCGGCATCGTTGACGTCGCCGGTCGCCGAGAAGTTGCCAAAGGCGCCTTCGGTCTGGCCGCTGATGACGTTGCCGGCAGTCGTGCTCGTCTGGTTGTTGCCCAAACCGGGCGACAGCAGGCCGGCGCGCAGGTCGTTGATGTTGCGGAACACCAGCGTTCCGGTCGCATTCTGGACGAACAGGTTGAACAGGTCGGCGCGGTTCATTTCGACACCGACCTTCAGTTCATGCGCGCCGCTGACCAGCCGTGCGACGGCGCGATACTGATCGATGTTGGTACGCAGATCGTTCGCCGAACGCGAGTTGCCGGGGCCGGCGAGGATCGCGCCGTCGATGCCGGTCGGGTTGTCGATGCCGACGATGATGCGCGGGATCGGGTTCGCCGACTGCGCTTCGCCGCCGCCGATCGGGTCCTGCCGGTCGGTGACTTCCGAACGCGAATAGCGCAGTTCGGTCGAGAAATTGTCGGTCCACTGCGAATAGAGGCGGCCCGAATAATAGTCCGACTTGGTGCCGCTGGTGTAGAAGGTGTTGAGACCGATGGCCTGCGGCGAGGTGCCGGTGAACAGGTCGTCGGCGCGCGTCGAGCCTTCTTCCAGACGCTGATAGGTCAGCTCCAGGCGATGGTCGTCGTTGATCTGCCAGTCGAGACGGCCGAAATAGCGGTCGTTCTTGAACGGGCGATTGGTGACGAGCGGGCCCGTGTCGACGCCGTAGACGTCGCGCAGCACCTGCGAGATTTCGTTGAACTGATCGACGGTGATGCCGGTCTGTTCATTGGCATAGCCGCCGCCGACCGGACCGTCGTCCTGCGACTGGCCGGCTTCCTGATGCTCGTAAGCGCCGAAGATGAACAGGCGATCCTTGATGATCGGGCCGCCGGCCCACACGCCCCAACGCTTGTCGGCCTTGATCGGCGGCAGCTGGGCGATGCCGGGCAGCTTGTCGCCGCGCATGCCATTGTCGGAATATTCGAAGAAGCCGCCGAACTTGTAATCGTTGGTGCCCGATTTGGTCACGACGTTGATCGCACAGCCGGTGAACGAGCCGTAATCGACGTCGAACGGCGCGAACTGCACCTGCGTTTCGCGGACCGCGTCATAGGGGAGCGGGGTCGACGAGCGCGACGAGAAGCCGGTGTCGTTCAGGCCATAGACGTCGCCCTGGCTGATGCCGTCGACGGTGAAGGCGTTGCCGCGGTCGTTGCCGCCGAGGCACGAGATGCGGTCCTGGCCCGAGCCGCCATCGTCGCGATCCAGGCTGACGCGCGGGTCGAGGCGGATGATATCGCGAACGTCGCGGTTGAACGACGGCGCGCTGGCCAGAACTTCGGTGGTAAAGCTGGTGCCCGGGCCGACTTCGAGCTGCGTCACGCGCACGCGGGTGCCGGTGACGACGATTTCGCCGCCGCCCGACGACAGCGCGAAGCTCAGCGAGGTATTGCCCTGCAGCGTGGTGAAGACATCGGTGACCGACTGGCCTTCATAGGAATCGGCGTTGGCCGAGATGGTGTAGGGGCCGCCGGTGGTCAGGCCGGACGTGGTGAAGCGGCCGTCGGCGCCCGTCGTGATCGTGCGCGACGCGCCGGTGCGGGTGTCGGTGATGACGACGGTCGCGCCCGCGATCGCGGCGCCGCTGTCGTCGTTGACCTGGCCCTGGATGCCGGTCGTGATCTGCTGCGCCTGCGCCGGCGCCGCAATGACCGTGGCGGCGCTGATCGCCATCAGGCTAGCCGCGATCGAATAACGAAGTTTCATGTCAGGATGTCCCCTATATCTGCAGTCGGCCGACGCGCGACAAGGGGCGCGCCAAGACCTGCGAGCGCCCCTGAAGCCCGCATGTGGCACGATTGTGACAGCAAATGTGACAGTGCAAGCCGCGCGCGCTTTACCGCCCGCGCGATCGGCTAAAAGACACGCTTTTGCGTCGCCGGCTGAAAGTTATCCACAGCCGGCGATGCGTTTTTCCGGATGACTGTTGCTGCAATGCAACATGGTTGCGCGCTGAAACCGGTGGGATGCCCGCCGGAGTCGCGACTCAGGCGGCGTCGCCGGCTTCCTTCGCCTTGTCGGCATAGACGCGCACCGGGTCCTTGCGGCCCTCCACGACGTCCTTGTCGACGACGATCTCGACCACGTCGGTCAGGTCGGGCAGGTCGAACATGGTGTCGAGCAAAATCGCCTCGACGATCGAGCGCAGCCCGCGCGCGCCGGTCTTGCGTTCGATCGCCTTCTTGGCGACCGCGACCAGCGCGTCGTCGGTGAAGGTCAGGCCGACCTCTTCCAGGTCGAACAGCTTCTTATACTGCTTGACCAGCGCGTTCTTGGGCTCGCCGAGAATCTTGACCAGCGCGTCGATATCGAGATCCTCGAGCGTCGCGATGACCGGCAGGCGGCCGACGAATTCGGGGATCAGGCCGAATTTCAACAGATCCTCGGGCTCGATATTCTTCAGCACTTCGCCGGCGCGGCGCTCGTCGGGGCCGGCGACATGCGCGCCGAAACCGATCGACTTGCCCTGCAGGCGGTCGCCGATGATCTTTTCCAGGCCGGCAAAGGCGCCGCCCGCGATGAACAGGATGTTCGTCGTGTCGACCTGCAGGAATTCCTGCTGCGGATGCTTGCGGCCGCCCTGCGGCGGAACGCTGGCGGTCGTGCCTTCCATCAGCTTGAGCAGCGCCTGCTGCACGCCTTCGCCCGACACGTCGCGGGTGATCGACGGGTTTTCGGCCTTGCGGCTGATCTTGTCGATCTCGTCGATATAGACGATGCCGCGCTGCGCCTTTTCGACATTATAGTCGCTGGCCTGCAGCAGCTTCAGGATGATATTTTCGACATCCTCGCCGACATAGCCCGCCTCGGTCAGCGTGGTCGCATCGGCCATGGTGAAAGGCACGTCGAGGAAGCGCGCGAGCGTCTGGGCGAGCAAAGTCTTGCCGCTGCCGGTCGGGCCGACGAGCAGGATGTTCGACTTGGCCAGTTCGACATCGTCGCCGCGGCCCGAATTGGCGAGCCGCTTGTAGTGATTGTGCACCGCGACCGACAGCACGCGCTTGGCCTTGTTCTGGCCGATCACATAATTGTCGAGATGCTGGCAGATTTCGAGCGGCGTCGGCACCGCGCCGTCCTTGCGCGCGGCGACCCCGCCCTTGATCTCTTCGCGGATGATGTCGTTGCACAGTTCGACGCATTCGTCGCAGATGAACACGGTCGGTCCGGCAATCAGCTTGCGGACTTCATGCTGCGACTTGCCGCAGAAGGAGCAGTAAAGAGTGCTCTTGCTGTCCGAGCCGCTCAATTTCGTCATATAATATCCTTTGGCAGACCCGAATGGGGCGCCGATTCCTTTATCCTAGCCCCCGGTCACCCAATTACAATATGGCAATTGGGTGACATGGCTTCAATGTCCCGCACGGCGACAGATCGCCCCGACGGCATCACGAAACGCGGTTACCAGACCCCATTTTCGTCATGCCGGACTTGATCCGGCATCCATGGCGCCGCTTGCGTCCATGGACCCCGGATAGGGTCCGGGGTGACGGGAAGGGAGTGGTCCTCGAAAAATCAGGGCGTCGGCCCCTCGCTCACATCCTTCGGTGCGTCAGCTTCGATCGCGCCGGGACGGCGGTCGTACACATGGTCGACCAGGCCGAAGGCCTTGGCCTCGTCGGCCTCCAGAAAGGTGTCGCGGTCCATCGCCTTTTCGATCTCTTTCAGGCTGCGGCCGGTATATTTGACGTACAGGTCGTTCATCCGCTTGCGGATGCGCAGGATTTCCTTGGCCTGAATCTCGATGTCCGACGCCATGCCGCGGGCGCCGCCCGACGGCTGGTGCACCATGACGCGGGCGTTGGTCAGCGCGACGCGCATCCCCGGTTCGCCCGCCGCGAGCAGAAAGCTGCCCATCGATGCCGCCTGGCCGATGCAGACGGTGCCGACGCGCGGGCGGATATATTGCATCGTGTCGTGGATCGCCATGCCCGCCGTGACGACGCCGCCCGGCGAGTTGATGTACATATAGATGTCCTTCTTCGGATTTTCCGATTCGAGGAACAGGAGCTGGGCAACGATCAGCGAGGCCATATTGTCCTCGACCTCCCCGGTGACGAAGACGATCCGTTCGCGCAGCAGGCGGGAGAAGATGTCAAAGCTGCGTTCGCCGCGGCTCGTCTGTTCGACGACGACGGGAACAAGGGCGGCGAGCGGGTCGATCATCGGTAAATTCGTCCTTCATCATGGGTTGCCGCGCCGAGGACCGGCGGGCTGCCCCTTGCGCGATCCTACATCGGCGGCAAGGCGGAGGGTTTCAAGGGGGCAAATCGCGGCGAGACGGATCGGGATGCGTCGCCTGTACGTCGACTATGGGGTGGGAAGGGGACATTCGTCTGCTCTCTGTCGTCATCCCGGACTTGATCCGGGATCCACGACGGCGCCGAAGTCATGGACCCCGGATCAAGTCCG
>QFPJ01000049.1 GCA_003241685.1 Sphingopyxis macrogoltabida | reverse complement strand
ATCAACCCCATCAGGTCGTTGACCTCTTCCTCCGGCCGCTTCCAGTTTTCGGACGAAAAGGCATAGAGCGTCATCGCCTCGATACCCAGGTCGCCCGCCGCGCGCACGATCGTCCGCACCGCCTCGACCCCCGCCTTGTGACCGGCGACGCGCGGCAGCAGACGCTTCTTTGCCCAACGGCCATTGCCGTCCATGATGATGGCGACGTGGCGCGCGCTGTGATCGGGAACAGTCACAGGAAGACCCTAAAAACCCGTTCGCCCTGAGCTTGTCGAAGCATGTCCCGAGCGGCTTCCGCAGGCAGGCGGCCAAAGGGAGCCGTTCTTTCTTACGGAAGAAAAGGACGGGGCTTCGACAGGCTCAGCCCGAACGGAAGAGAGGGACGCGCGGACAGGCACTAGCCCAGGATTTCCTTTTCCTTCGCCGTCGCCGCGGCATCGATCTCCGCGATCGTGCTGTCGGTCAGTTTCTGGACGTCGGTTTCGGCGCGCTTGCGCTCGTCCTCGCTGATTTCCTTCTTGTTTTCGTCGGTCTTGAGATTGTCCATGCCGTCGCGGCGGACGTTGCGGACGGCGACGCGCGCCTTTTCCGCATATTGCCCCGCGAGCTTCGACAATTCCTTGCGCCGTTCCTGCGTCATTTCGGGGATCGGCAGGCGCAGCGTCTGACCGTCGACGATCGGATTGAGGCCGAGCCCCGCCGACCGGATCGCCTTGTCCACCGGACCGACGTTCGACTTGTCCCATACCTGCACCGACAACATGCGCGGTTCGGGCGCGCTGACCGACGCCACCTGGTTCAGCGGCATGTGACTGCCGTAAACCTCGACCGTCACCGGGTCGAGCAACGCGGTATGCGCGCGCCCCGTGCGCAGCCCGCCCAGGTCGTGCTTCAGCGATTCGACCGCGCCGTTCATCCGGCGCTCCAGGTCGGCCTTGTCATATTTCGCCATCTGTCTTTCCTCTCAATATTCTGTTCAGGCCGCGTCGGTGACGACCGTGGCAACGCCCTCGCCCGCCAGCACGCGCGCCAGATTGCCGCCTTCGCGAATGTTGAACACGACGATCGGGATATTATTGTCGCGGCACAGCGCCACCGCGCTCGCGTCCATCACCTTCAGATTGTCGGCGAGCACGCGGTCATAGCCAAGCGTTTCGTAGCGCACGGCGTTCGGGTCTTTCTTGGGATCGGCGTTATAGACGCCGTCGACGCTGGTGCCTTTCAGCAGCGCGTCGCACTTCATCTCGGCCGCGCGCAGTGCGGCGCCGCTGTCGGTGGTGAAATAGGGCGCGCCGACGCCCGCCGCGAAAATCACCACGCGCCCCTTGTCGAGATGGCGTTCGGCGCGGCGACGGATCACCGGCTCGCACACCTTGTCCATTTCGATCGCCGACTGGACGCGCGTTTCGACGCCCAGCTGTTCCAGCGCGTTCTGCATCGCCAGCGCGTTCATCACCGTCGCGAGCATGCCCATATAGTCGGCCTGTGCGCGGTCCATGCCCTTGGCCGCCCCCGCCATGCCGCGAAAGATGTTGCCGCCCCCGATGACAAGGCAGATTTCCAGGCCGCGATCCTTTGCCGCCTTCACCTCGGCCGCCATGCTGGCCACCGTTTCGGGATCGATACCGAAGGGGGTGGGTCCCATCAGCGCCTCGCCCGACAGTTTGAGCAATATGCGTTTCATGCCGGGCAAAGCCATGTCGGGGAGAACCTCTTGCGAACTCATGATATGCGAATGGCGCGCACCCTAGTCAGAGTGCGCGCCATTGCCAAGCGGACTGCCATGCCCGGCCATTGCCTTTCCCCGCATTCGTCACCCCGGACTTGATCCGGGGTCCACCTGCCTCGATGTCAGAAGTGGATGCCGGATCAAGTCCGGCATGACGAAAATGGAGGGCCAGCTCGATCGCCGGGTCAGCAGTCCAATTCTGTCAGACGCCGGCGGCGGCCGCGACTTCCGCCGCGAAATCGCTTTCTTCCTTCTCGATGCCTTCACCGAGCTGGAAGCGGACGAAGCCCTTGAGCGTGATCGTCGCGCCGACATCCTTGCCGGCGGCGGCCACGACTTCGGCGACCGGGGTCTTGCCGTCCATCACGAACAGCTGCGACAGCAGCGCGTTTTCCTTGCGGAACTTCGCGATCGACCCGTCGACCATCTTGGCGACGATGTCGGCGGGCTTGCCCGACTGCGCCGCCTTTTCCTCGGCGATCGCGCGTTCGCGCGCGACGAGGTCGGCGTCGAGATCATCGCCGTTCAGCGCCAGCGGGAAAGCGGCGGCGACGTGCATCGCAAGCTGCTTGCCCAGCGGTTCGAGAACGTCGGCCCCGGCGCTCGATTCGAGTGCGACAAGCACGCCGATCTTGCCCATGCCGGGTGCGGCCGCATTGTGGACATAGCCGGTCACGACGCCCGAGCCGACCGACAGGATCGCGGCGCGGCGCAGCGACTGGTTTTCGCCGATCGTCGCGATATTGCTGGTCAGCTTCTCCGCGACGGTGCCGCCGGTCGGATAGGTGGCGGCGGCGAGCGCGTCGATGTCGGTAATATTATTCTGGAGCGCAACCTGCGTCACGTCGCGAACAAAGTCCTGGAACTGCTCGTTCTTGCCGACGAAATCGGTTTCGCTGTTCACTTCGACAAGGGCGCCCTTGGTGCCGTCGGTCGCGAAACCGACCAGGCCTTCGGCGGCAACGCGACCGGCCTTCTTGGCGGCGGCGGCGAGACCCTTGGTGCGCAGCCAGTCGATCGATGCTTCGATGTCGCCGTTATTCTCGGCGAGCGCCTTCTTGCAATCCATCATGCCGGCGCCGGTGCGGTCGCGCAGTTCCTTGACGAGAGCGGCCGTAATCTCAGCCATGGGAGTATCCTTTCCAAAGGGGCGGGCGCCTTTCGGCCCGCGGGACGCCCGCGCGCATGGCGGGGCGATAAGTCAAACGGATGACAGGGACGGCGCAGCACCGATGCCGCGCCGTCCCGTCATGCCTGCAAGCGATCAGGCGTCGCTCTGACGTTCGGTTTCGGCGGCCGCTTCGGCGGGCACCTGTTCGTCTTCGGTCACCGGAGCGGCGGCTTCGGCAGCCGGGGCGTCTTCGACCAGCGCCGGTTCGGCGACGGGCTCGACCGCGGCGCCCAAGTCTTCGCCGCGATCGGCGCGGGCCTGCTGGCCGCCACGGGTCGCCGCCTGGGCCACCGCGTCGCAGTAAAGACGAATGGCGCGCGCGGCGTCATCGTTCGCCGGAACCGGGAAAGCGATGCCGTCGGGCGAAACGTTCGAATCGAGAATCGCGACGACGGGGATGCCCAGGACATTGGCTTCCTTGATCGCCAGCTCTTCCTTGTTCGCATCGATCACGAACATCACGTCGGGAATGCCGCCCATGTCGCGGATGCCGCCCAGGCTGAGTTCCAGCTTGTCGCGTTCGCGGGTCTTGTTGAGCACTTCCTTCTTGGTGAGGCCCGAGGTGTCGCCCGAAAGCTGTTCCTCGAGCGACTTGAGGCGCTTGATCGAGTTCGAGATCGTCTTCCAGTTGGTGAGCATCCCGCCCAGCCAGCGGTGGTTGACGAAATGCTGCCCAGACGCGCGGGCCGCATCGGCGATCGGGCCCTGTGCCTGGCGCTTGGTGCCGACGAACAGCACCTTGCCGCCCGCGGCCGAGGTCGACGCGATGAAGTCGAGCGCGCGCGCGAAAAGCGGCACGGTCTGCGACAGGTCGAGGATGTGGATGCCGTTGCGCGCACCGAAGATATACGGCTTCATGCGCGGGTTCCAGCGGTGGGTCTGGTGGCCGAAGTGGGCGCCCGCTTCGATAAGATTCTGCATCGTGACGACAGGAGCCGCCATAGTCTTTCTCCTTCCGGTTGGTCCTCTGGAAAGCAAGAACCGAGGCATCCGTTCAGGGACATCCCGGCACCGGTTTATGTGCGCCTTCCATGTGGAATGGGCGGGCCGTTAGCCGCCTCGACAGCGAAATGCAAGGCCCCAGGCGGATTCGCGCGCGCCCGCGCCATCGCCCGCGACACTCGGTTCGACGACAAAGCGACTCGGTTCGTCGCAAAAGCGTTGAGAACAAAACAGGAACATGGAACGAAAAGTCCCACGAAACCGTCGCTGGTTAACAAAAGGTTTCGCAAAGGGAAACCGAAAGGACAAGGTCATGGTTCAGGTCGCTGCCGCTTTGCTGTTCGTTTTTGCCGCCGGACTCGGTGTCACCGTGATCCTGGCGATGCTCCGGAATAATGAGGATGCGATTCTGTCCGCCCTGCTCGGCGAAGGCGCCTTCGCGCAGCCGGCCGCCCCCGAACCGGGGCCTGCCCCGCACCGCATGACGCTGCGCGCGTCGCCGTCGCGCCGCGATGCACCCCGGCCCGTCCGCGCCGCGGTGTCGCCGCGTCCGCTGCTCAGCCGCGCCGCCTGACGCGCGCGTAGCTGAACAGGCCGAAGGGCAGCATCACGATATACAGCGTGCTGACCGCGAGCAGCGTGTGCCACGGCGCGGTGACCAGCGCGGCACCCAACAGCCCCACGCCCGCCAGCGCGAACAGCCGCCAGGACCGGCGCAGCCGGATCGACGACCAGCTGTAGGTCGGGATCGCGGAGATCATCAGCATCGCGACGCCGAGCGCCCAGGGCATGACCAGATACCATTCGCGGAACAGGTCGTTGCCCGTCACCAGCCACAGATAGACGGGAACGAAGGCCAGCCCCGCCCCGGCCGGTGCCGGAATGCCGGTCAGGAAGCCGGCCGACTTGTGCGGCTGAATTTCCGCATCCATACGCGAATTGAAGCGCGCGAGGCGCAGCGCGCAGCACACCGCGACCGCCAGCGCCGCGGTCCAGCCGAATTTGGGCGCATATTGCAGCGACCAGAGGAACAGGATCATCGCCGGCGCGACGCCGAAAGCGATGACATCGGACAGCGAATCGAGTTCGGCGCCGAACTTGCTCTGGGCGCGCAGCAGCCGCGCGATGCGTCCGTCCATTCCGTCGAGCACGCCCGCGAAGATGATCGCGGCCAGCGCCTTGTCCCATTCCTCGCCGATCGCGAAGCGAACGCCGGTCAGGCCGAAGCACAGCGCCAGCGCGGTAATCGCATTGGGCGCGAAGGCGCGTAGCGGAATGCCGCCGATCCGGCGGCTTTCGGCGTCCGCCGCATAGTCCACCTCGTCCGCCATCCTACTGGCCGATACCGTCGAGAATGTCGGCGGTGCCGATCCGCGCGATGACCGTTTCGCCCGCCAGCGTGCGCTGGCCCAGCAGCACCTGCGGCATCGTACCCGCGGGCAGATAGACGTCGACGCGGCTGCCAAAGCGGATCAGGCCGACCCGCTGCCCCGTCGCAAGATCGGTCCCCATGCTGACGAACGGCAGGATGCGCCGCGCGACGAGGCCCGCGATCTGCGTAAAACCGATCCGCACCCCGTCGGCGCGCTCGACGACGAAATGCTGGCGCTCATTTTCCTCGCTCGCCTTGTCGAGATCGGCGTTCAGGAATTTGCCGGGGATATAGACGAGCTTGCGCAGCGTTCCCGCAACCGGCGTGCGGTTGATGTGGACGTCGAACACGCTCATGAAAATCGACACGCGCAGCATCGCCGCGTCGCCAATCCCGTCCGGGCCGGCGATTTCGGGCGGCGGGGCCACCTCCGCGATCTGGGTGACCAGCCCGTCCGCCGGGGCGACGACCAGATCGGCCGCCATCGGCGTGATGCGCATCGGATCGCGGAAGAAAGCGGCCACCCAGATGGTGACGCCCAGCATCAGCCAGCCGATGATCTCCCAACCGAGCAGCCAGAAGCACAAAGTGATGATCCCGGCGATCAGCAGGAATTTCCGGCCTTCCGGATGAATCGACGGCCAGCGCCATTTGATGCCGCCGCCAGGACGGTTGGAAGAGATTGTCGTGGACATGCGCATTCTTCTAGGGCGCGGGCCGGACAGTGACAACGGAATAACACGGCGGACATGCGACCAAGGCGGCGGTTGATCAATCGCGCAGCTTTGCCTAAGGCGCCAAGCAATTCCACTCCCCGCAGGAAAAGGCACGCACATGGGCAAGATCAAGGTAGTAAACCCGGTCGTCGAACTCGACGGCGACGAAATGACCCGGATCATCTGGCAATGGATCCGCGAACGCCTGATTCTCCCCTATCTCGACATCGACCTGCATTATTACGACCTCGGCATCGAGGAACGCGACCGCACGGACGACAAGATCACCGTCGAAGCAGCGAACGCGATCAAGAAGCATGGCGTCGGCGTGAAGTGCGCGACGATTACCCCCGACGAAGCGCGCGTCGAGGAATTCGGCCTGAAAAAGATGTGGAAATCGCCGAACGGCACGATCCGCAACATCCTGGGCGGCGTCGTGTTCCGCGAACCGATCGTGATGAAGAACGTCCCGCGGCTGGTGCCCGGCTGGACCGACCCGATCGTCGTCGGCCGCCACGCGTTCGGCGACCAGTATAAGGCGACCGACTTCCGCGTTCCCGGCCCCGGTAAGCTGCGTCTGGTGTTCGAGGGCGAGGACGGCACGCTGATCGACGAGGAAGTGTTCCAGTTCCCCTCTTCGGGCGTCGCGATGGGCATGTACAACCTCGACGATTCGATCCGCGATTTCGCCCGTGCCAGCCTGAACTATGGCCTCGCCCGCCAGTGGCCCGTATATCTGTCGACGAAGAACACGATCCTGAAGGCCTATGACGGCCGCTTCAAGGATCTGTTCGAGGAAATATTCGTCGACGAGTTCAAGGCCCGGTTCGACGAAATCGGCATCGTCTATGAACACCGCCTGATCGACGACATGGTTGCATCGGCGCTGAAGTGGAGCGGCAAGTTCGTCTGGGCCTGCAAGAATTACGACGGCGACGTCCAGTCCGACACCGTCGCGCAGGGCTTCGGCTCGCTGGGCCTGATGACCAGCGTGCTGATGACCCCCGACGGCCAGACGGTGGAATCGGAAGCCGCCCACGGCACCGTTACCCGCCACTACCGCATGCACCAGCAGGGCAAGGCGACGTCGACCAACCCGATTGCATCGATCTTCGCCTGGACCGGCGGCCTGAAACATCGCGGCAAGCTGGACGGCACACCCGAGGTCACGCAGTTCGCCGACGATCTGGAAAAGGTCTGCGTCGCGACCGTCGAGAGCGGCAAGATGACCAAGGATCTGGCGCTGCTGATCGGTCCCGATCAGAACTGGCTGACCACCGAAGGCTTCTTCGAGGCGATCGTGGAAAACCTCGAAAAGAAAATGGGCGCCTGAAAAACAACCGAAAAGGTTGGGATAGTCCTCTAGCCAATCGGGGCCACCCTGCATAAGGGTGGCCCTTATGGTATCCGAAGCCGAATCCTCGATGATTGGCGATGCGCTCGTGGTGCTGGGCGCCGCGGGAGTGATCATCCCCGCCTTTGCGCGGTTCCGCATTTCGCCGGTGATCGGCTTCATCCTCGTCGGATTGCTGGTCGGCCCCTCGGGTCTCGGCGCGCTGACCGGGGATTATCCGTGGCTTCGGCACATCACCATCGGGTCCGCCGAGGAAATCGCCCTGTTCGGCGAACTCGGCATCATCCTGCTGCTGTTTTCGATCGGCCTCGAACTGTCGTTCCGCCGCCTGTGGCAGCTTCGCAAGCTGGTGTTCGGCATCGGCGCCGCGGAACTCGGCCTGGGTGGGCTGATCCTGGGCGGCGCGTTGATGCTGTTCGGCAATTATTCGACACCCGCCGCCTTTGGTCTCGGCATCGCGCTCGCCTTGTCCTCGACCGCGCTGGTGCTGCCGATGGCGGGGACCAAGTCGGCGGTCGGGCGCGCCTCCTTTTCGATGCTGTTGTTCGAGGATCTGGCGCTGGTCCCGATCATCTTCATCCTCGCCGCCTTCGCCCCCAATGCCGGGGGCGACAGCACCGAATTGCTGCTGACGACCTTATGGCAGGGCCTGCTGGTCGTCACCGCGCTGGCGCTGGGCGGCTGGTTCCTGCTGCCGCGCATCTTTGCCCAGGCGGCGCGCGCCAAGGACCCCGAACTGTTCCTGGCCGCCAGCCTGCTGGTCGTGATCGTCGCCGCCCTGGCGACCGCGGCGGTCGGCCTGTCGCCGATCGTCGGCGCGCTGCTGGCGGGCCTGATGATCGCCGAAACCGAATATCATAACGAGGTCGAGGCGATCACCGCGCCGTTCAAGGGGCTCGCGCTGGGCGTCTTCCTGATCAGCGTCGGCATGGGGCTCAATCTCAAGACGATCGCCGCCAACTGGCAGCAACTCGCCCTCGCCGTCGTCGGCGTCGTGCTGGTCAAGGCGACGGTCACCGCCGCCCTGCTGCGCTTTTCGGGCGTCGTGCGGCGCGGCACCGCGACCGAAGTCGGCCTGTTGATGTCGAGCCCATCGGAAACCACGCTGATCGTCCTTGCGACCGCGCTGCAAGCACAGATCATCAGCCGCGACACGGCGGAGTTCTGGCAGATCGTCACCGCCATCGGCCTGACCATCACCCCCCTGCTCGCGCGGGTCGGGCACGACATCGCCAGGCGCATCGAAATGCGCGGCGAGCCGGCCGCCGATGCGGAGCCGGCCGTCGCCGAGCGCACGATTATCGTCGGTTTCGGCCGCGTCGGCCGCACCGTCGCCGAACTGCTGCGCGACCATGGGCGCCCATATCTGGCGATCGATGCCGACATCGACGCGGTTGCCGCGGCCCGGCGCGAGGGCTTTGACGTGCGCTTCAGCGACGTCGCGCGGCCCGGCGCCATCGACCGGCTGGAACTGGAAAGCGCCAATGCCATCGTGCTGACGATGGACGATCCGGTGCAACAGTTGCGCATGACGCGCCAGCTCAAGCAGAAATATCCCGACCTGCCGATCATCAGCCGCGCCCGCGACGCCGACCATGCCGCCGCGCTCTATCAGGCGGGGGCCAGCGACGCGGTTCCCGAAACGCTGGAAAGCTCGCTGCAACTTGCCGAAGCCGTGCTGATCGACCTCGGCGTCGCCATGGGGCCGGTGATCGCATCGATCCACGATGTGCGCGCCCGCATGCGGCACGACATCATGACCAAGGGGCAACTCGACCAGGAACCCCGCATCCGCAAACTGGGATCGACCGCGGCGGAAGAAGGCTAAAGTCGTCGGGACCCGGGGATCAGGACCTTAGCGCCCGCCCCCCGCGACCGGGGCGGCCGGCGGCGGGGCAGCGCCCGATGCCGACGCATCGGCCAGCGTCGTCCCTTCCGGCAGGATGGCCAGCGACCATTGCCGATCCGGCTTCAGAAAGGCGCGCGCCAGCCGCTGAATGTCCGCGGCGGTGACGCCGGAAATGTCGCTTTCCATCGACAGGGCCGATTGCGTGATGCGGGGGTCGCGCGTCGCGCCTTCGAGCAGATACATCCAAAAGACATTGCCGGTCGACGCGCGCGCAACCTGTTCGCGGATCGGACCGGAATTGCGCGCCAGTTCGTCGGCGCCGATCGGGTTGGCGGCCAGATCGGCGGCGATGCTGCCCGCGATCTCGTAAAAGCGATCAATGTCCTTCGGCGCGAGCAGGCTGCCGACGAGCAGATAGCCGCCGGTATCGAAGCCCGTCGGCCAGTGGCTGTCGACGACGGGACCATAGCTGGCCCCCTGTTCGGCGCGCAGCCGGTCGAACAGTCGGTCGTTGAAGATCGCCGCCAGCACTTCGAGCCCGCGCGCATCGCGCGGCGACGCCAGCCCGCCGCTGGTCGGCCATGCGGTCATGGCCGCCGCCTGCCCCTTGTCCCCACGATGATAGGCGATTTCGGGCGTCACGTTGTGCTTGGCAAAGGCGACCTGCTGGCCGCTGGGCGGCGCGATCGCTTTGCGCGGCGGCAGCGCGCCCAGCGTTTCGGTCAATATCTTGCGATAATCGACCGATTCCAGATCGCCGAATATCTGGACCTCGATCGGTCCGCTGGCCAGCCGCGGTTCCCAAAAGGCGCGAAAGGCGGCGGGCGTCAACGCCTGAATCTGCGCCTTGTCGGGCGCCGCCCAGCGCGCGTCATTGCCCGACAGCCAGCCGCGCAGGTTGCGGTCGAGCACCGCATTGGGGGTCGCATCGTTCAGATCATATCCGGTCAGATAGCCGACGCGCAGCCGGTCGACCGGCGCGGCGTCCCAGCGCGGTTTCGCCAGCTTCGCCGCGATCAGCCGCAATTGATCGGTCAGGTCGGCGGGATTGCTTTCGCCCGCGATTTCAAAAGCATCGTCATCGATCGCGAAATTGAGTTGAATTTGGCGGCCGTTGGTGAGCTGATCGATGTCATTCTGGCTCCACGGGCCGATGCCGCTGGCCATCAACGCATAGTCGCCGGTCCACAGCAGGTTCGGCGCATCGGCGGCGACGCTGCGGTTGCCGCTGCCGAAACGGACGTTGACGCGAACCTTGCCCGGTTCGACCTTGTTGTTCGACACCAGCGCCGTCACGCCGTTTGACAATTCGATGCGTTCGGCCCGCAATCCGCCGAGCGGCGCCGACGACAGGATGGTGCCGGGCTTGCCGATCGCGGGAAGCTGCGCAAAACGGGCCTTGGTCGTGGTCAGCCGGTCATCGCGCGCGGTCGCGGGCTTGGCCAGCGCGGCGAGCAGCGCGGCATCGCCGCCATCGACCGCCGTCGGCGACGTCAGCACGACGCGGGTGACGGGGGCGGTGAAGATCGCCTTGCTGACGTCGAGCATCACCTTCGGGGTCGCCGATTTGCGGATCGCGGCGAACATGTCGACCTGACCCTGCGGGCTGGTCACGACCTCGTGAATGTCGACCGCGCGCACGATGTCGTCGGCCAGCCGCGAGCCGGGTTCGTTGCGGGCGTTTTCCAGCTCCTTGCGAAGAAAGGCCTCTATCTCGTTGGCTTCGCGGTCTATATCGGCCTGCGACGGCGGCGTCTGCACCGCGTCCGCGATCACCCCGCGCACATCGGCGAGCGCCGCCTGCCAATCGGTCAGCGGCACGATCTGGGCCATCGTCACATCGGCGCTGCGGCTGACATATTGCTGTTCGACCGTCGCGACCAGATAGCTGCCGCCGCTGCGGGCGCGATTTTCGAGGCGCCGGTTGACCAGCGCCTGCGCCAGAAATTCCAGATACAGCCTGCGGGTGTTCGCGACCGTGTCGATCCGTTTCTGCCACGGCCGGATCATCGCAAGGGTGAGCGCCAACGGCTGATTGGCTTCGACAATCGTCTTGGCGACGGCAGCCTTGGGATCGGGCTGGCCGAAATCGGGTTCCTTGGGCGGCGGGCCATCGCCGCGCCAGTCGCCATAATATTTCTCGATCAGCCGGGCGAATTCGGCGGGTTCGCCGTCGCCCGCGATGACCACCACCGTCCGTTCGGGACGATACCAGCGTTTGTGAAAAGCGAGCACGGCGCCGGCGCGCGCGCCGGCCAGCGACTCCGCCGTGCCGATCGGCGAACGATCGCCCAGCAGCTGGTTGGCGAAGAGGTGCGAATTGGTCGTGTCGGCGATGCGTTTCTGCGGCCCGTCCGATTCGCGCAATTCGGACAGGACGACGCCGCGCTCGGCGGTGACGGCGGCGTCGGCGATCAACGGTTCGCGTACCATGCCCGCCAGCAACTTCATGCTTTCGTCGAGGTTGGTCGGCGTGACGCTGGGCAGGTCGAGTTGATACACCGTCTGCGTCGGCGTCGTCTGTGCGTTGGAATCGCTGCCGAAGGTAACGCCGAACCGCTGCCAGATGCGTTTCGCCTCGCCATCGGGAATATGTTCGGAGCCGCGGAAGGTCAGATGCTCGAGCAGGTGGGCAAAGCCGCGTTCCTGTTCGGTTTCGAACATCGATCCGACGTCCATCCGGACGCGGATCGACACCTGACCCGGCGGCACGCCATTGTTGCGCACCGCATAGCGCACGCCGTTCGGCAGCACGCCGAAGCGCCACGCCGTGTCGCGCGGTATGTCGCTGCCTTCATACAGCCAGCTGTCATTTTGAGCCTTGGCGGCAGTTTTGGCCGACTCCGGCGCCGGTTGCGCGCTGACGACCGGGCCGAGCAACAGGGCGGCGAGCGCACAGGCGGTGAGGAGAGGGGGGGCGAAACGACGCGGCGCCGACGCAGGAATATGGTACATCGCGGCTTCTTATCGCGAATGAAGCTGACTGGCCACTGAACTGTCCCACGGCTTGTCGCCGCGCGCCTATCGGCCTAGCGAGAAAGGATGGAGCCCGCGTCCCCCTCTCCGCCCCCGCTTGCGGCGATCGTCCAGATGACAAGCGGTATCGACCCTGACGCCAATCTGGCGGCAATCGACCGCGCGCTGGCCGAAGCCGCCGCGCGCGGCGCGGCAATGGCCTTCCTGCCCGAAATGGCGCCGCTGCTCGACCGCGATCGCAAGCGGTCGGGCGCGCATATCAGGCGCGAGGTCGACAGTCCCTGGCCCGCCGCGTTGCAGGATATGGCGCGGCGGCATGGCCTGTGGCTGCATTCGGGGTCGATGCCGCTGCTGTCCGAGGATGGCGACCGGCGCGTCAACCGCAGCCATGTCGTCGCCGCCGACGGCCATATCGTTGCGCGCTATGACAAGATTCATATGTTCGACGTCGACCTGCCGACGGGCGAGAAATGGACCGAGTCCGCCGCCTATGCCGGGGGCGACGCGGTCGTGGTCGTCGATACGCCGGTCGGCGCGCTGGGGCTCAGCATCTGTTACGACGTCCGCTTTCCCGAGCTTTATCGCGCGCTGGTCGATGCCGGCGCCAATCTGATCGCGGTTCCCGCCGCCTTCACCGTGCCGACCGGCGACGCGCATTGGCATGTGCTGCTGCGCGCGCGGGCGATCGAGACGGCCTGTCACGTCATCGCCGCGGCGCAAGCGGGCCGTCACGCCGATGGCCGCGCGACCTTTGGCCACAGCCTGGCGATCGATCCATGGGGCGGGATATTGGCGGAGGGCGGCGCGGCCGAAGCCGACGCCGGTTACAGCCTGTTGCTGGCGCCGATTGCCGTGCAGGCGGCGGCCGATGCCCGCGCGGCGGTGCCGCTGGCGCGATCCCGCGCCGTGCGGGCGATCGCATTATAGGCGTCGGTCAGCCGCGCCGGACCCGGTCGAACGGCTCGCTCGTCACCGGATAGCCGAGGTGGCCGGGGATGCAGAGGTGGCTCGCCCCGTCTCGATCCTCGACCCATGGCGTCACCAGTTCGATCGGAAAGCGCGCCGCATGGGCGGCAAAGCAGTCGAAATCCGCTTCGCTCGCCAATCGTTCCAGATTGCGGCGGGTCGGAAAGATCACCGACACGTCGCCGCGATCCGCCAGCGCCAGCGTATCGCGCGCGCTGGACCAGAAGATATGGCTGTGTTCGGCCTCCTCGACCGTCAACTCATGGCGGTGGTCCGGCGCCCGCACCGCGAAAAAGCGCGTGTCGAAGGTCCGCGCTTCCTTGAAATTGGGGCACCAGCGCGCGAAGGGCACCAGCGCATCGAGCGCCAGCCGGTCGCCGCGCGCCGCCAATATGCCCGACAGCGGCGTTTCGGCCAGCAGCGCGCGCCGCACATCGTCGACGTCGCGCTCCGCAAGCGCCGACCAGCCGACCGCCAGCCCGGTTTCCTCCAGCGTTTCGCGCAGCGCCGCGACCCGCGCCGCGCCGTCTTCGGCATCGTCCAGCCCGTGCTGGCGCGCAACGACAAGGTCGTCGGGTTCGACCCGGCCGCCCGGAAAGACGACCGCGCCCGCCGCAAACGCCATCTTGCTCGACCGCTTGACCATCAAAATCTCGTCCGGGCCGCTCGCGTTCGACGGCCGCATGATGACAAGCGTCGCGGCGGGAATCGCCCCGTCGGGCAGCACCGGCGATGCGGCGGGCAAAGGTGCGGTATCGGTCATCGGACGAATCGATAACCGCCCCGCCCCCGCTTGTCATCCGGCCATTGCGGGAGCGCCCGCGCGGGTGCAGGATGTCCGCGACCAAGGCCGAGGAGAGGAACCCATGGGCATTGCCGAGATTCTGGGCGTCGCGGGGAGCCTCAGCCTGCTCGCGGGATGGCGGCTCTATCTGACGATCTTTGCGACCGGCATCGCGATGCATTTCGGCTGGCTGCCGCTGCCCGAACATCTCCAGGCATTGCAGGTGCTGGCCAACCCGTGGGTATTGGGCGTCGCCGGGATCGGCACGGTCGCCGAATTCCTGGCCGACAAGATCGCGTGGGTCGATTCGATCTGGGACACGGTGCACAGCGCCATCCGGCCGCTGGGCGGCGCGCTGCTCGCGCTGGCGCTGGTCGATTCGTCCGACCCGGCGTGGCAGACGATCGCCTTTCTGCTCGGCGGCGGCGGCGCATTGCTCAGTCACGGGGCCAAGGCCGCGACGCGCGCGGTCGTCAACGTCAGTCCCGAACCGTTCAGCAACGCGGTGGTGTCGACCGGGGAGGATGTGGCGACGACCGGATTGCTGGCGCTGGCGATCGCCTATCCCGCGGTCGCGATCGTCATCGCGATCCTGCTCGCCGTCGCGGCGGTCATCGTCATCATCGCGCTGCGCCGTCTGATGCGCAATATCAAGGCGTCGCTGAAACGCGCGCTGGGCGACGAACCGCCGGCGCCGGACATCCCGCCGCCGGCGTAAGCGGGCGGCCTGTTCCCCCGCGACGGCGACGGTCCATCATCCGCGCCTTTACAGCGGCCCCGACAGCAAATGGGTTCCCGCCTTCGCGGGGACGCACCATCATACCGGCGATACCGGCTGCTTCAGCCCGCCAGCAGTTCCTTCAGCGGCCTGTCGGCATCGGCGAGTTGTTCGGGCGTCGCCACCAGCCCCGCGGTGACGATCATGCGGCCCTGCACATAATCCTTGGTCGCATTGACGCAGTCGATGGCGATCACCCTGCCCGCCTTCAGATAGACGACCGAGAAGCTGCGGCTGGCGATGTCGCCGCGCACCACCGCGCGGTCATGCCCCGTCGACAGGCCCGCGGTCTGAAGCTTCAGGTCATATTGGTTCGACCAGAACCAAGGAATGGCGTGATAGGGCGCTTCGTCGCCGACGATGCCTTTCGCGACGACATTCGCCTGATCATTGGCATTCTGCACCGATTCCAGCCGAATGACGACGCCTTCGGCAAAATCATTTTCGTGCGCGGCGCAATCGCCGATCGCATAGATGTCGGGCAGGCTGGTCTTGCAAAGGCGGTCGACCAGCACGCCGTTGCCGCCCTCGGCGCCCGCCGCGATCAGCGGTTCGACCGCCGGCGCGATGCCGATGCCGACGATGACGAGGTCGGCGGGAATGATCTCGCCGTCCGCCAGCCGCACCCCGGTCACATGGTCCGTGCCCTCGATCGCGGCGACATTGACGCCCAGCCGCAGGTCGACGCCGCGCTCGCGATGTTCGCGCTCATAGAAGCGCGACAGTTCCTGACCGGCGACGCGCGCCAGCACCCGGTCCTGCGCCTCCAGCAGCACGACCTTCTTGCCCGCCTTGGTCAGCACCGCCGCCGCTTCCAGCCCGATATAGCCGCCGCCGATGACGACGATCTGGCGCGCGGTTTCGGACGCCGCCTTCATCGCGTCGGCATCCGCCTTCGTCCGCACGCCCTGCACGCCGGGCAAGTCGCCGCCGGGGATCGGCAGCATGCGCGGGGCCCCGCCGGTCGCCCAGACCAGCTTGCCATAGCCGATCGTCTCGCCCCCGTCGGTGGTCACGCAGTGCGCCGCCGGATCGACCGACACGACGCGTTTGCCGAGCAGCAGGGTCACATTGCGTTCGTCCCAATATTTGGCGGGACGAAGCTGAATGCGTTCGAATTCCTTCTCGCCCGCGAAATATTCCTTCGACAGCGGCGGACGCTCATAGGGCAATTCGGGTTCGTCCCCGACGATCGCAATCGATCCTTCGAACTTCTGCGTGCGCAGCATCACCGCGACCTGCGCCCCGCCATGACCCCCGCCCACGATCACCACATCGAATTTCATGATCCGCCTTCTCTCCGTCGCTTCACCTCTCCGGCGCGTCCCTGACACGCGTTGACACCGTGTGCAAGGCTGGCGGACCGCTTGGCCGCTACGGAATTCTATGCCGCCCCAAAAAGCATCTTCGTCACCGGCGCTTCTGTGATATGCTGCCATCAGCCAGCCTCGGCACAAGGAGGGTTGGACGATGGCAAGAGACGGGACAGAGGATTGGCGGGTCGACGACCTGGCGCTGTGCATCAGCCGCCATGATCGGTATCCGCCGCAGGTGCGCCCCGGCGCGGTGCTGACGGTCAGCGCGGTGATCGCCGATATGGCCGACGCGCTGGGCGATCATCATGGCCCGGCCCTGAAATTCCGCGATACGCCCGACCTCGGCCCGCGCGCCGCCTATTGCGCCAGCCGTTTTCGCAAGCTGACGCCGGGCCACGCCGACGCCTTTGACCGCCGCGTCATCAAGCAGCTGCGAAAGACGCGCGTCCGGCCATAATCCCCCCGGTTGCGTTATCCCGACGATTAAGCGGCATTTTCCGCCATATTTCCGATATTGATCGATTCAAGCGATAAGTCTTCGCGGAAAATTCGGCTTGATTGCGGCCGGGTCGATCCATAACTGCGCCCTTGCATTCATTTTGCACCGCAACAAAGAAAGAGGAACTCTCCCATGGGTATCATCGGATCGACCATCAAGCCGTTCAGCGCCACCTCCTATCATCAGGGCAAATTCGTGCCCGTCACCGACGCCGACACCAAGGGCAAATGGGCGGTGTTCTTCTTCTACCCCGCCGATTTCACCTTCGTCTGCCCGACCGAGCTGGAAGATCTCGCCGACCAGTATGAAACGCTGAAGGGTCTGGACGTCGAAGTCTATTCGGTGTCGACCGACACGCATTTCAGCCACAAGGCCTGGCACGACAGCTCGCCGGCGATCGGCAAGATCAACTATCACATGCTGGGCGACCAGAATCATGTGCTGGCCAATAATTTCGGCGTGCTGCGCGAGGATTCGGGCCTGGCCGACCGCGCGACCTTCGTCGTCGATCCCGATGGCGTCATCCAGGTGATGGAAATCACCAGCGAAGGCGTCGGCCGCAATGCCGAGGAACTGGTCCGCAAGATCAAGGCCGCGGTCTATGTCCGCGCCAACCCCGGCCAGGTCTGCCCCGCCAAGTGGGAAGAAGGCGCCGAAACGCTCGCGCCGTCGATCGAACTCGTCGGCAAGATCTGATCCGGCTGCCGCAGGGGCCGGGCGGTGTCCGCCCGCCCGGCCCCTGTGCCCCCATAACATAAACATCGCAACGCCGTGTGCCCGCGCGGCGAACCCCGGCCCCTGTCCGAAAGGCTCTCCCCATGCCGATGCTCGACGCCAATACGACCGCCCAGCTGAAATCCTATCTCGGCAATCTGCGCCGCCCGATCGAATTGGTCGCCAGCCTCGACGCCTCGCCCAAATCGGCGGAAATGCGGAGCCTGGTCGAAGAGATTGCGGCGCTGTCGGACCGCGTCACCGCACGGCTCGAC
>QFPJ01000009.1 GCA_003241685.1 Sphingopyxis macrogoltabida | reverse complement strand
GGGCGAGATCATCGAAACGCCGATCATCTCGAACTTCAAGGAAGGCCTGACCGTCCTTGAATATTTCAACTCGACCCACGGCGCCCGCAAGGGCCTTGCCGATACGGCGCTCAAGACGGCGAACTCGGGTTATCTGACCCGCCGTCTGGTCGACGTGTCGCAGGATTGCGTCGTGATCGAAGATGACTGCGGCACCGAACGCGGCATGGAAATGCGCGCGATCATCCAGGGCGGTTCGACGATCGCCTCGCTGGGCGAACGCATCCTCGGCCGCACGACGCTGGAAGATGTGGTCGACAAGGACGGCAATGTCATTGCCCCCGTCGGCACGCTGCTCGACGAAGCCGCGGTCGCGAAGATCGAGGACGCCGAAGTGCAGGCGGTCAAGATCCGCAGCCCGCTGGTCTGCGAAGCGACGCTGGGCGTTTGCGGCAAATGCTATGGCCGCGACCTGGCGCGCGGCACGCCGGTGAACATCGGCGAAGCGGTCGGCGTCATCGCGGCCCAGTCGATCGGTGAGCCGGGCACGCAGCTGACGATGCGGACCTTCCACATCGGCGGCGCGGCGCAGGTCAACGAGCAGTCGAACGCCGAAGCCATCTCCGACGGCACGATCGAATATCGCGACATGGAAACGATCGTCGACCAGCGCGGCCGCCGTCTGGCGCTGTCGCGTTCGGGCGAGATCGCGGTCATCGACAGCGAGGGCCGCGAGCGCGCGTCGCACAAGCTGCCCTATGGCGCGCAGATCATGCACAAGAACGGCGAAAAGGTGAAGAAGGGCGACCGGATCGCCGAATGGGATCCGTTCACCATGCCGCTGATCACCGAAAAGAACGGCGTCGTGAAGTATCAGGATCTGGTCGATACCAAGACGCTGGCCGAACAGGTCGACGAAGCGACCGGCATCGCGCAGCGCGTCGTGATCGAATATCGCGCCGCCGGTCGCGGCAAGAAGGAAGATCTTCAGCCGCGCCTGACGCTGCTCGACGATGCATCGGGCGAGGCCGCGCGCTACCTGCTCGCGGTCGGCACGATGATCTCGGTCGACGACGGTCAGGAAGTGCAGGCGGGCGACATTCTGGCCCGTGTGACCCGCGAAGCGTCGAAGACGCGCGACATCACCGGCGGTCTGCCGCGTGTTGCCGAGCTGTTCGAAGCGCGCATCCCGAAGGACAATGCGGTGATCGCCAAGATCAGTGGCCGCATCGAATTCGTGAAGGATTACAAGGCGAAGCGCAAGATCGCGATCGTACCGGAAGAGGGCGATCCGATCGAATATCTGATCCCCAAGTCGAAGGTTCTGGAAGTGCAGGAAGGCGACCAGGTCAAGCGTGGCGACGCGCTGATCAGCGGTTCGCCGAACCCGCACGACATCCTCGACGTGATGGGCGTGGAAGCGCTGGCCGAATATCTGGTCGCGGAAATCCAGGAAGTCTACCGACTGCAGGGCGTGAAGATCAACGACAAGCATATCGAGGTGATCGTTCGCCAGATGCTGCAGAAGGTCGAGATCACGAGCGGCGGCGACACCACGTTGCTGCCGGGCGAACAGCTCGATTATCTGGAGATGATGGAATATAACGCCAAGCTGCCGAAGAACGGCGTTCCCGCGGAGGGCCGCCCGGTCCTGCTCGGCATCACCAAGGCGTCGTTGCAGACCCGCAGCTTCGTTTCGGCGGCGTCCTTCCAGGAAACGACCCGCGTGCTCACCGAGGCGTCGGTGCAGGGCAAGGTCGATTCGCTGATGGGCCTGAAGGAAAATGTCATCGTCGGCCGCCTGATCCCGGCGGGCACCGGCGCTGCCATGAACCGCGTCCGCGTTACCGCGTCGTCGAAGGACGCCGCGCTGCGCGCCGCCATGCGTGCCGCCAACCCGGACCTGATCGCGCCCGCGAGCGCGGCCGACGAGCATGCCGCCGAACTGGCGCAGGGCCCCGAAGCCGCGATGGGCGACGATCCGCTGGGCAAGGTGCAGGGCGAGGACTTCACCACCGACGATGTCGCGGTGCTGGATCGCCCGGACGGCGAAGGCGAGGAATAAGCGCCTCGGTCTGACAGGCTGACGGAAAAAGGCCCCGCCGGAGCGATCCGGCGGGGCTTTTCGTTACCGGCTTTGGTTTGTCATCGGTTCCGGATCGGGCCGCTGGCCTTTGAGTGGCATTCGGCTGTGCGTCATTCGGCCCGGGCGATTCCCGGCCGTCAACTGCCTGTCTTGCGAAACGTCACCGTCGCCGATCCGCCGGGGCCGGGCGCCACATCGCGTGTGCCCTTCCGCACCGTGCCGTCGGGCCATTTGACCTGATAGACGAAACGGCCGGTCATCGGCTTGGCGACCCCGGTTTCGATCTCGGTCCAGCGGCATCGGAAACGGTCCCACGGGTCGGGATGCTTGCGCACGCACACCTTGAACGCAAAGGCGTTGATCATCAGCACCTCGCCCGCCGGCGGCTGCGTGACGAAGGTGACGCCTGGTGTGCTCGGCGCGCGCGTGGCGACGGGTCTGGCGGGGCGCGGCGGCGGCATGGCGGACGCGGGTGGCGGCGCGGGTGCCGCAGAGGGCGGTGGTGGCGGCGGCGGCGGTGGAGGAGGTGGCGGCGGGGGCGGCGCGCAGTCGTCGCGGGCAAAGACCGGCGGCAGCGCGGGGTCGATCCCGCTTCGCGCCGCTTCCAGCGCCTCGGCCAGCGTGTCCAGCGGCGCGTCGTCGGTCGGCTCGCCGTCGGCGGCGGCGATCGCGGCGCGCTCGAAGGCGAGCAGCGGCTCGGCATAGAGGCGCGCCGGATAATGCAGATCGTTCAGCGTCGCGCGCAGCCGCGCGGTTTCCAGCGCCACGCCGCCATATTGCCGCAGCAAGGGGTCGGACGGATCGATCGGGCTGCTTTTCGCCCAACACACGGCCAGGTTGACGCCATTACCGCCCGGCGCCGATGGGGGCGGCGGCGGCGCTTCCGCAATCTCGGCCTCGGCGGCGATGCGGATGTCGTAATAGCCGTCCGGATACCAGCGCTGATCGGGCACGGCGGCTTCCAGCGCCTTCATCTCGGCGGCTTCGCTGGCCGCGTCGTCCTGCGCCATTGCGGCGGCGGGCGCCGCGAGTGCCAGTGCGAAAAGGGCGGTCCGGTCGATCATCTCAGCTCCCCGTCTTGCGAAAGGTGACGGTCAGCGTCGCGCCGCCATCCTCGTTCGGCACGATCTCGCGCGTGCCTTTCCGCACCGTGCCGTCGGGCCATTTGACCTGATAGACATAGCGGCCCGACAATTGCCGTTCGGCGCCGGTCTCGATTTCGTTCCACTTGCACGCGAAGCGGTCCCACGGATCGGGCGTCTTGCGCGTGCAGACCTTGAAGGCGAAGGCGTTGACCAGCAGCACTTCGCCGCCCGCCGGCGCGGTCCGGACGATGACCGGCGCCCCGTCGCCCGCGCCGCAGCCGCCGTCGACGATGACTTTCGGCAATTTGGGCGCCACCCGCGCGCGGTTCGCATCGACCGCCGCCGCCAGCATCGCTTCGGGCGATTCCTCCTCCGCCATCGCATCGTCCAGCGCCTGGACGGCATCCTCGCCCGCCGCTTCCGCATCGGCTTGGCGCGCGGCATCGTCGAGCCGCGCGCGTTCATAGCGCAGGAGCGGTGCGTCATAGGCGGCAAGCGGATAGCGCAGCCGTTCCAGCTCCGACCGGATGCGCGACACGTCGATCGCGACGGTCGCATAGCGCGCCGTCGCGGCATCATAATCGGCCGACGGATAATAGCTTTCGGCGCTGCAATCGATCACGTCATAGCGGGGGCCTTCGCCGTCCTGCCAGTCGATGACCATTTCCCCGCGCGTCCGCGGCCGCTCGGCGATCTGCGCTTCGGCGGCGATGCGGATGTCGTAATAATCGGCGGGATACCAGCCTTGCGGCGGCACCTTGGCCTCGATCGCCTTCAGCGCGGCGGCATCGGGCGGCGTCTGCGCCGTCGCGGCGGCCGGAACCGCCATTGCCGTCAGCAGGGCCAGGCCCCCAATCCTGTGCATCCTACCCCTCCTGCTTCAGCTTGCGCGGGCCGCCAAGCCATCCCGCGACGAGCAGCGCGGCGGCGGCGGCAGCGATCAGCCAGGCCGCCGCCATCATCGCCCTGATCCGCCCGATCGACGCCGCGGTCCATAACGCCTTTTCGTCATAGGCGGCGTCGGCCAGCGCGTCGGAGGGCAGGTCGGGGCATTCGCTTTCATAGATCAGCCGGGCGTCGGGGGTGCAGTCGCTGCCGCGCACGATCGGCGCCCCGCCGCTTCCTTCGATCACATAGTTCGACGCCAGCCAGCCGTGCGCCGCGATGCCGCCCAGCGCCAGCGCCAGCAGCGCCGCCTGTATCCCGCGCCCCGTCCACCATCCGGCCCGCCCGCTGGCGACGACTCCGACGGGCAGCAGCAGGGCGAGCAGGGCGGCCAGCCAGCCGACCGGGGACGCGGGCGGCGCCAGCCCGCCCAGCCACGCCGCGCCCAGCAGCAGGGCCAACAGGGCGCCGCCCACGCCGGCGCGCACCGCGGCGTCGTTCCAGCTCAATCGCCGCGCCCCGCGCGGGCGTGCCGCGCGATAGGATGCGGCATCGGTCACCCCCGACACGAGCTGGTCGACGACATCGCCCAGCCGCACGATATGCGCCTCCACCGGCGGCGACAGCGCGTCGAGCCAGTGCGGAACGCTCATGAAATATTCGAGGCTGCGTTCGGGCACGACATCCTCGATACGAAAGGGGATGATCGGCAGGCCCATGTGCACCGCGCGCTCGACCTCGCGCAAGATCTGCGGCGAGGTGTTGGCGTGCTGCGAAAAGACCAGGACGAAGACGCGCGCGCCCTTCAGCCCGCCGATGATCGCCTCGCCCCATTCGGTGCCGGGCAGGATGTCGCGCGGCGCGATCCAGCATCGGTGCCCGCGTTCCTCGAGCAGCGCACACACCATGTTGGCGATGGTGCGGTCCTTCGACGAATAGCTGATGAAGACCTCGGCCGACATCGGCCCACCCCCGCTGATAGCCCCGTCCGCATCATGCCGCGCCGGGCGGGAGAGAGCAATGCGAGAGTTGCACATCCTGCAATTTAAGCGCGAACAATTCGCAATAGCATAAAGCTTGACCCGGTCGACGGCCAGCCGTAGAGCGCCGCTATTGCGAATCAATCGCATACATAAAAAGGGGTCCGTTTTGAAGTACGATCGTTTGCCGTCCGCCGCCCGTTTTTCCGTCGCCACCACGCTGGGTGCGGTGCTGGCCTTCACGGCGCAGCCCGCGATGGCGCAGGACGACGAAGGCGCCTATTGGCTTGCGCGCAAGAACCAGATCGTCGTCACCGCGACCCGCGTCGCGACACCGGCGGAGGACCTGCCCGTCACCGTCACCGTCAAGACCGACGAGCAGATCGCCGACGAACTGGTCACCGACATTCGCGACCTCATCCGCTTCGAACCGGGTGTCAGCGTCCAGCGCCAGCCCGCGCGCTTCGGCGCCGCGCTCGGCGCCACCGGCCGGGCCGGCAACGACAGCTTCAACATTCGCGGCATCGGCGGTAACCGCGTGCTGATCCAGGTCGACGGCGTGCGCGTTCCCGACGGTTTCAGCTTCGGCGCCCAGGCGTCCGGGCGCGGCGACTACGTCGACCTCGGCCTCATCAAGTCGGTCGAAATCCTGCGCGGTCCGTCCTCGGCGCTCTATGGCAGCGACGGCCTGGCCGGCGCGGTCAGCTTCATCACGTCGGACCCGGTCGATTTCCTCGAAAACGGCAAGAACGTCGGCGGCCTCGTCCGCGCCGCCTACAGCAGCGCCGACGACGAATTCAGCGAAACCGCGATCCTCGCCGGCCGCAGCGGCGACTGGTCGATCATGGCCGCCTATACGCGCCGCGACTGGCAGGAACTGGACAACAAGGGCATCGTGGGCGGCACCGGCGGCGCGCGCACCGAACCCAACCCGCAGGACGGCCGCTCGAACGCCGCGTTGGCGCGGATCGTCTATGATCCCGCAAATGGCCACAAGCTGCGCCTGACCGGCGAATATCTCGACACGCATCTCTACACCAACGGGCTGACCGGGGTCACGACGACGGTCGATCGCCTCGAAGGCTGGGATTCGGGCGAGCGCAAGCGGGTGTCGCTCGACTGGAGCTGGGAAGGCGAGGGGACGATCGATTTCGCCCGCGTCGCGCTGTACTGGCAGGACGGCGAGGACAATCAATATACCGAGGAAGACCGGACGCCCGCCGCCGACCGCACCCGCCTCAACACCTTCGAAAATCGCGTCTTCGGCGCGTCGGCCGATGCGCGGGCCGATTTCGCGACCGGCGCGATCACCCACCGGCTGGTTTTCGGCGGCGACATCAGCAAGACGCGCCAGCGCGGCCTGCGCGACGGCACGGTGCCCCCGGCGGGCGAGGTTTTCCCGACCCGCGCCTTCCCGACCACCGACTTCACGCGCGGCGGCCTGTTCGTCGGCGACGAAATTTCGATCTCCGAAGGCCGGCTGATCCTCTATCCGGCGGTGCGGTTCGACTTTTACGACCTGTCGCCGCGCAATGATCCGCTGCTTCCGACCTTCGCCGGGGCCGATCAGGATGGCTCGCGCGTGTCGCCCAAGTTCGGCGCCGTTTTCAAGATCACCGACGAGGTGCGCTTGTTCGCCAACTATGCGACGGGTTTCAAGGCCCCCGAACCGGGGCAGGTCAACCAGTTCTTCGAAAATCTCGCCTTCGGCTACACCTCGGCGCCGAACCCCGACCTTGGTCCCGAACGCAGCGAAAGCATCGAGGGCGGTCTGCGCTTCTCCAGCGATCATGTCAGCCTCGACCTCACCGCCTTTTCGGCGCGCTACAAGGATTTCATCAGCCAGGAAGTCGTGAGCGGCCGCTTCACGCCCGCCGACCCGGCGGTCTATCAATTCATCAATCTCGATCGTGTTCGCGTGCATGGCGCGGAAGCACGGTTCGAGGGGCGGGCGTCCTCCGGCCTCTTTGCGACGCTCGCCCTATCCTATGCCAAGGGGAATGTGATCGACCCGACGGGCGCCCGCGACCCGCTGTCGACCATCGACCCGCTGAAGCTGGTCGCCGGGATCGGCTGGCGCGAGCGCGAAGGGCGTTTCGGCGGCCAGCTCATCATGACCCACAGCGCCCGCAAGGAGGAATCGCGGACGACCGGCGTGTGCACGCCGTCCTGCTTCCGCCCCGACGATTTCACCATCCTCGACGCCACCGCCTTCGTGCGGCTGGTCGAGGGGCTGACGCTGCGCGCCGGGGTCTTCAACATCCTCGACAAGAAATATGCCTGGTGGAGCGATGTGCGCGGCCTGGCGTCGACCTCGACCGTCACGGATGCCTATACCCAGCCGGGGCGCAATGCGTCGGTGTCGCTGAGCTTCCGTTTCTAAAAAGAGAAGGACTGCACCGATGAAATCCTATCGCCAGATCGCCGCCGCGCTGCTGCTTTCCGCCGCCCTGCCGGTGGCCGCATCCGCGCATCCGCCGATCGCCGCGAGCGAGGCCGCCGCCAGTTTCGAACAGGACCGCGCCGATATCCTCGCCATGGCGGGCAATTACCGCGTCAGCTTCAACATGCAGGAATCGACGCGCTGGGACCCCGATTACGAAGTGCTTGAACCCAAAAGGTCGGGCGGCAACGAGGTCGTGCGCGTGATCGAGGACACGGGGCGCAAGATCGTGCTCCAGCATCTGCTCGTCATCACCGACGAAAATGACAAGACGCACATCATCAAGCATTGGCGCCAGGATTGGGAATATGAACCGGCCAGGCTGCTGGTCTATTCGGACCGCAACGGCTGGACATGGGAAGATGTGCCGGAAAAAATGCGGACCGGCCGCTGGTCGCAGACGGTGTGGCAGGTCGACGACAGCCCGCGTTACGGCGGCTGGGGCCAGTTCGAAACGCAGGCGGGGATTCGCCGCTGGCGTTCCAACTGGACCTGGCGTCCGCTCGCGCGCCGCGATGCCGTTCGCAATCCCGTTTATGACCGCTATTATTCGATCAACCGCCAACAGCCCACGCCCGACGGCTGGGTGCATTGGCAGGACAATACCAAGATGGGGATCAAGAACGGCAAGCTCGTTCCGATCGTTCAGGAATATGTCCTCAACACCTATATCAAATACGACAATTATGATGTGAAGGCCGCCGACGATTATTGGGCGGCGACCAAGGATTACTGGGCCGCGGTGCGCGCCGAATGGGACCGCGTGGCACAGGCCAAGGGCGGTATCGCCATTCAGGAACAGGCCGATACCGGCACGGTGATCAGCGGCCGCCTGCTCGAAATCGCCGACGAGGTTCAGGACAAGAAACTGACCACCGCCAAGGCGATCGCGGAGGCGACCAAATTGATCGAGGCGAACACGAAACAGCTCTGACCAACTTCACCATGTGAAGCCCGCAACTGGGGCGGCGCCCGCGGGTGCCGCCCCTATTTTTGCGCCTCTGCGGGCGCCGCGCACCGTTCCTGCGCGGTCGCCTGCCGCGCCATGCAGAAGGTGCGGAGCGCAACGGCGTCATGATATGCGTTGTGGGGCACCGCGCTCAATTCGGCGGACGAGAAGTTCACGACGGGGGCCAGCTGAAATCCCACCGCCGACAGGATCAGCCGCCGCCCGTCGTCGGTGACGAGCAGGCGCGCGGCATGGACGATATCCTCCGGCCAGTCGGCGACCAGGATCGCCTCGCCGTCCGCCGCCAGATAATCGGCGAAGGCGTCCTGCAATTCGACATAGGTGGTGGGTGCGGCCTCCAGCACGGGCAGGACATGCGCCGCGACCCAGGGGGTCGGGTCCGGGCATGAAACCGCGCCATAGAAAGGCGGCCGGCTGTCGTTCTCGGGCGCCAGGCCGATCGAGATCAGCGCGCCGCCGAACCCGTTGAATTCCGCATCCAGATAATAGCGCATGGGGGCTATTTCCCCTTCGTGCGCGCGGCGTCGATGCTCCAGATGCCGGCACCGCGCGCCGCGATATAGAGGAACAGGAAACAATATAGCACGATCGTCTCGCCGCCATTGCTGATGGGGAAGGGGCCGTTGGCGGCGTGAACCGTCCAGTAACCGACCGCCGACATGCCGCTGGCGATGAAGGCGGCGGGGCGGGTGAACAGCCCGATGGCGATCAGCGCGCCGGCGATAATCTCGATCGCGCCCGCCGCGTTCAGCATCGGGGTGAGCGGGTAGGGAAAGGCGACCGGAAAGCCCAGGAACTTCTGCACGCCATGCGCCAGAAAGAGCAGGCCGGACAGGATCCGCAGCACCGCAAAGGCGCGTTCGCGCTGGCCATCGAGAAATGTCATCCGGGCAATCCTTCGCTGATGTCGGGACAGGCACGCTAACCTGTTTTTCGCGGGGCGCGAGTTTTTTATCGGCGACGTCGCAGACGTCGCACGGGCCGATCCTCCCATCCTGTCCTTCGGATGGCGACGCCGCCGCCGATGCCCGGATCGGACGCCGCGATGACGCTTCACCGCGATGCGCGGACAGGATATAGGCGGGTGGGGCCAAGGCCGTATTTTGGGGGGCGTGATGACGAAGCGGACATGGGTGGGCGTGGTTCTGGCGGGTTGTGCGTTTGCGGCATTGGCGCAAACGGCTGGCGGCGAGGAGGTCGCCGGCGTCGGCAGTGTCAATTTCTCGCGCATGGAATCGCCGGTTGCCGGCGCCACGGTCTTCTACCTGTGGTTCGGGCCGGTCAACAACAGCGACGCGATCGAGATGCAGGTGCCGACCGCCGAATTGAACACCGCGACGCAGTTCCAGTATAATTTCACCTTGCCCCAAGGGCGAAGCTGCGCCGTCGGCCATGATGGCGTGCGCGCGCTCGCGCGGAAATATGGCTTCGAACCGCAACGAATCCTGACCGAATATTGCGACGGTCGCGGCTGGAACGGCAAGACGGCCGCCAAGGGCTGGGTCGTGGTGTCGCGGCCGGGCGCCGGCGCCGGTGTCGGTGCGCCGCCGTCGGCCGGATCAGGGCCAAAGCCCGTTGCGTTGCCGCCTTCCACGGTCGGGCAGACCTGTTCGCGGGACGACATCGAAGGCGACTGGAAGCGCAGCGACGGCGCCGTGGTGCCGATCGTGGGGGTGCAGGCCTTCAAGAACGGGCCGGGCGGTAACGCGCTGCTCTTCAACCATCCCGAAGGCTGGTGGCCCAAGGGACAGACCAAATTCACCGGCATCTACCGCGAAGGGGGAGAGCGCAGCTGCAAGCTCAAGGCGACGTGCGCGACCTATGATCGCACGTCCGGGGGCAATGTCATTCGCCGCGAGCGCGCCTGCACGCTGACCATCGATCCGGTACGCAAGCGGATGACCGAAAGCGGTTCGGGGCTGACATACGGCCGCCCGGCCGGGCCGGGGGGCATGCCGTCCGCCGCCGCCGCACCTGCTTCCGCGGCACCCGCCAGCGCCGCGCCCGCTTCCACAGCGCCCCTATCGCCGGCACCCGCGCCCCAACCCAATGCGGAAGAAGAGGCCGCCACCCGCTCGCTCAACGCCCAGCAGGCGGCAGCGGCGCGCAAGGAACGCGCCGACTATACGGCCGAGGTCAAGCGCGTCGCCGACGAACAGGCGGCAAAGGAAGCCGCTTATCGAAAGGCGCTCGCCGATCGCGAGGCGTTGATCGCCGAAAATGAACGCAAGGCGCGCGAGGCGCAGGAGACATGGCAGGCGGCCGTCGCGGCGTGCAAGGCGGGCGACCACAGCCAATGCGCGCCGATGCCGCAATAGCCCGCGCAAAAAATCGCTGTCCTACCATGGCGCCGCGCGGTAGCATCGGGCGATGACATCGCTTATCCCGACGACGCTTGGATCGGTGCGTTGCACGCGATTCCAGTGTGAAGTTTCCCACTTTTCCGACGTTTTTCATTCGGCCAGCCCGCGATGCTGAGCGTCGAGACCTGGCAGGCGCAGCCGTGGCCGGACACGCTGGACTGGGATGCGCGCGCGGCCGAAGCGGCGGCGGCGGCGTTGGCGCTCACCCCGTTCGCATCGCTGGCCGACGCCGCGCCGCTGGTCGAGATTGCGGTGCGTCTGACCGACGATGCCGAGGTTCATGCGCTCAACCGCGATTTTCGGGGCAAGGACAAGCCGACGAATGTCCTGTCCTTTCCGCAGGTTCAGGGCGATCTGCTCGAAAGCCTGTCGAACAGCGACGACGGGGAAATCCTGCTCGGCGATATCGTCCTGGCGCGGGAGACCTGCGCGCGGGAGGCGGAGGAAAAAGGGGTGCCGCTCGCCGATCATGCCACGCACCTGATCGTCCACGGCACGCTGCATCTGGTCGGCTATGACCATATGGACGATGCGAGCGCGACGGCGATGGAGGCGATCGAGGTGAAAGCGCTTGCATCGCTGGGCCTTGCCAATCCATATGCCGATGATGATTGACAACAGGATTTGACAGGGAGTTTGACCATCCATGCCCGACGATCCAGGGCCTTCGAGCCGATCGGAAGAGGACAGTAGCGGGTCCGGCCTGCTCGCCGGACTGAAGAATTTGCTGTTTCGCGGCGACAAGGAACCGTCGCTGCGCGAGCAGATAGAGGACGTCATCGACGAAGCCGAGGAAGAGGGCGAGGACCGGCGCGGCAGCAGCGTCGTCGGCGACCTGTCGCCGGTCGAACGCAAGATGGTCCGCAACCTGCTCCACTTCGGCGAACAGACGGTCGACGACGTCGCCGTGCCGCGCGGCGAAATCGTCGCGATCGACGAAACCGCCAGCTTTGCCGAAATCGTCGCGATCTTCGCCGACGCGGGGCACAGCCGCCTGCCGGTGTATCGCGAGACGCTCGACGAAGTCATCGGCATGATCCATATCAAGGACGTGTTCGCGGTGCTGGCCGCGGGCACGCCGCCGCCGCCGCTGATCGACCTCATCCGCCAGCCGCTTTACGTCCCGCAGTCGATGGACGCGCTCGACCTGCTCGCGGATATGCGCGCGAAACGCACGCATCTGGCGATCGTCATCGACGAATATTCGGGGACCGAGGGTCTCGTGACCTTCGAGGATCTGGTCGAGGAGATCGTCGGCGAGGTCGAGGACGAGCATGACGATGAGCCCGAACCGCTGATCGTCGCGGCGCCCGACGGGGCATGGGACGTCGATGCCCGCGCCGAACTGGACGACATCGGCGAGGTGATCGACCCCCGGCTGGCCGAAGTGGACGAGGATGTCGACACGATCGGCGGCCTCGCGGCGGTGCTCGCCGGACACGTCCCGGCGGTCGGCGAAATCCTGACGCACGGCAGCGGCTGGCGGCTGGAAATCAGCGATTCGGACGAAAAGCGCGTTCATCGCGTGCGGCTCTACCCGCCCGTGGAGGTCGACTTGGAAGCCTCGTCGGACCCCGGCGGGGAGTTCTAGCCCGGCCACGCGGTTCGGTTCGGGGTGGCGAACGGATGCCGCCGCATAGAGCGACGGTATCCCCTCCCGCAAGCGGGAGGGGAGAAGAACGGCAACAAGCGGTCGCTTGCTGACGTCCCCGCTTTTGTCATTCCCGCGAAAGCGGGAACCCAGAGCGTGCGTCGGCTGACCCCACCCTGGATCCCCGCTTTCGCGGGGATGACAAAGTCAGGAGAGGCCGAACCTCCGCAATCGGTCGAAAGGCGATATGCGAACGGCCGACGTTGCCCAAGCTGCCCGGCAATCTACGCCTGTTTCCCTCGGCTTGGCCCTTGGCCGCCCGCGGTATCCCGAAATCGGTCGCGGCAAGCTTCGCGCGCCGCACGTGGACGGCGCATTGCCTTTGCCCGGCGATGGGATTAGCGGAGGGCCGATGGACGTTTCCGACCTTCGCATCGCGCTGTTCAGCGGCAATTACAACATGACCACCGACGGCGCGAACAAGGCGCTCAATCGCCTCGTCGAATATCTGCTGCGGCGGGGGGCGGCGGTGCGCATCTATTCGCCGACCAGCGACGATCCCGATTTCGAACCGACGGGGGATGTGGTCAGCGTGCCCGCGATCCCCATTCCGCTGCGCACCGAATATCGCCTTCCGATCAACCTGTCGCGGCGGGTGCGCCAGGACATGGCCAGCTTCGCGCCCAATATCGTGCATATCTCCAGCCCCGATCGCGCCGCGCGTCAGGCCGTGGCCTGGGCACGCCAGCGCAACCTGCCCGCGGTCTGTTCGGTGCACACGCGCTTCGAAACCTATGCCCGCTATTATAATCTGTCGTTCATCGAACCGCTGGTCGTGGCGTGGCTCCGCCGGCTCTATCGTCGCTGTGACGCGCTGATCGCGCCGTCGGAAAGCTTCGCACAGGTGCTGCGCGGCCAGCGCATGAACTACGATGTCGGTATCTGGACGCGCGGGGTCGAGCGCGACGTTTTCAACCCCGGCCGCCGCGACATGGAATGGCGCCGCGCATGGGGACTGGCCGAAGACGCGCCGATCATCGCTTTCCTCGGCCGGCTGGTGATGGAAAAGGGGCTCGACGTCTTCGCCGATGCGGTCGACCAGCTCCAGCGGCGCGGGGTCGCGCATCAGATCGTCGTGATCGGCGAAGGGCCGGCGGGCGAATGGTTCGAATCGCGGTTGCCGCGGGCGAAGTTCGTGGGCTTTCAGGGCGGCGAGAATCTGGCCCGCGCGCTGGCCTCGTGCGACATGCTGTTCAATCCTTCGATCACCGAAACCTTCGGCAATGTGACGCTGGAAGCGATGGCGTGCGGCCTTCCGGTGGTCGCGGCGCGGGCGACCGGCAGCGCCAGCATCGTCAAGCATGGCGTCACGGGCTTCCTGGTATCGCCGGGCGCCATCACGCTATTCGCCGATGATCTCGAACTTTATTGCCGCGACCCCGGATTGCGCGCCGCGCATGGCGCCGCGGCGGTTCAGGAAAGCGCCGCCTATCAATGGGACGCGATCAACCAGACCGTCGCCGACACCTATGTGCGCCTGATCCGCCAGAAACAGCGGCAGATGGGCTGACGGGCCGGTGGCGGCGGCCGATCTTTTTGGTGACGACCCGCCCGGCCCGTCCGGCGGAGAGGCGGCGGGCCCGGTGCCGCTGGCCGAACGGCTGCGCCCGCGCACGCTGGCGGATGTGGTCGGGCAGGACCATCTGACGGGCCCCGAAGGCGCGATCGGCCGCATGGTGGCGGCGGGCCAGCTTTCGTCGATGATCCTGTGGGGGCCGCCGGGCACCGGCAAGACGACGATCGCGCGGCTGCTCGCCGACGCCGTCGATATGCGATTCGCGCCGCTGTCGGCGGTGTTTTCGGGGGTCGCCGATCTGAAAAAGGCCTTTGCCGACGCCGATCGCATGGCGGCGGCGGGCAAGCGGACCCTGCTGTTCGTCGACGAAATTCATCGGTTCAATCGGGCGCAGCAGGACGGGTTTCTGCCCTATGTCGAACGCGGCACCGTCGTCCTGGTCGGCGCGACGACGGAAAATCCCAGTTTTGCGCTGAACGCCGCCCTGCTCAGCCGCGCGCAGGTTCTGGTGCTGCACCGGCTGGACGAAGCCGCGCTGACGACGCTGGTCGAGCGGGCCGAGGCGGAAACCGGGCGCGCCCTGCCGGTGACGGACGACGCGCGGGCCGCGCTGGTGGCCAGTGCCGACGGCGACGGCCGCTTCCTGCTCAATCAGGTCGAAACCCTGTTCGCCGCCGCGCTTCCGGACCCGCTCGACCCCGCCGAGCTGGCGCAGTTCCTGCACCGCCGGATGCCGGTCTATGACAAGGATCGCGACGGGCATTACAACCTGATCTCGGCCTTGCACAAGGCGATGCGCGGGTCGGACGCGCAGGCGGCGCTCTATTGGCTCGCGCGGATGCTGGTGGCGGGGGAGGAGCCGCTCTATGTGCTGCGGCGGATCACGCGTTTCGCCAGCGAGGACATCGGCCTCGCCGATCCGCAGGCGCTGGTCCAATGCCTGGCCGCCAAGGACGCCTATCAGTTTCTGGGATCGCCCGAGGGGGAATTGGCGATCGTTCAGGCGTGCCTCTATTGCGCGACCGCGCCCAAATCGAACGCCGTCTATGCCGCGCAAAAGGCCGCTTGGGCCGCCGCCCGCGAAACCGGATCGCTCGCGCCGCCCGCGAACATCCTCAACGCGCCGACGAAGCTGATGAAGGACTTGGGCTACGGCGCGGGCTACAGCTACGATCATGACGCGCCCGACGGCTTTTCGGGCGATAATTACTGGCCCGACGGCATGGAGCCGGCCGCCTATTACCGGCCGGTGGACCGCGGCTTCGAAAAGCGCATTGCCGAACGGCTGGCCTGGTGGGACGAGCGGCGGCGGGAAAGTCGTTGAGCCGCTCTTGACCCCCGGCACCGGGTCCGTGCATCAGGGTGATGGTCGCGCATGATGATCGGGGGAGAATCCGACGATGACCTTGTTTCTGGCGCTCGCCATGCTCGCCGCCAATCCCGTTCACTGTCCGTCCGGCGCGTCCGATGCCGAATGCCGCGCCGCCGATGTCGCTGCCGCGATCGACCTTGCGCCCGACCGGCTGGCGACCCTGCATAGCGTCTGCCTTTATGACTATGGCGGACGCTGCTGGGTCGAGGCGAGCGGGCGCATACGCGGGGCGGAGCAGGGCGGGGAAATCGTCTGGCAAAAGCTGCGGCTGGCGCCGAAGGACGGTCCGGCAGGCTGGATGGACATATTGGTCTCGCTCGACGGCGGCACGCCGCGCCTGGTCGGCTATGCCGAAAGCAGCGGCTCGATCGGTTCGCCCGACCTTGTCGCGACCAGCGACGACCAGAGCCTGATCCACCTCACCGGGACGCTGGCGGGCAGCGGCGGCGGCAACGCCGACGCGCTGTTCGCGGCCGATGGCGCTGAGGCGCGCTGGCGCAAGATCGACATCGAAAGCTGGTGGGACGATGCCGATGCAATGCTTCCCAAGGGTTATTCGCTGCGCGGGCCAGCCGATTATATTTTCAGCGAAATGTTCGCATCGATACCCGTCGCCCGCGACGGTGACGGTCATTGCTGCCCACGCGGGGGCACGGCTTTTTTCGATCTCGATATCCAGGGCGACCGGCTGATCGCGACGCATATGCGGTTCCAGCCGATGCAGCCGCAGGGGGATGAGGTCGACAGCGAAGCGGCGGGGAGAAACCGATGATGGGCGCAAAATCCGGGGTCGCCGCGGGGGCCGCGCTGGCCATGGCCTTGCTTGGCATCGCGGCCTTGCCGGCGAAGGCGGCCGATGATCCGCAGGCATCGATCAACCGTGCATGGGCGGCCGGCTATCGCGCGGGCTTTACCTGTTCGGCCCTGTGGAACGGTGCCGGCAAGCCGCTCGCCGCGATCGAGCGCGACGAGCTGACGCACATCTATCCCGAGATCGAGGCCGATGTTCGCACGCTGAAGGCCGATGTCGATCCGGCGGCGAAGCGGGTCAGCGTGACGTACCGCGACGACATGCCGCCGCGCCTCGCCCAGTGGACGGCGCGTTCGGGTTGCGTCACCCTGCCGATCGGCGCGAAGGTTCCCGCGGATACCGCGGCCCCGGCGCCGGGGCGCCGCAACCGCGACACGGAGGTATGGCCGCTCGGCGATGCGCGGGCGCGGGCGCCGGTTCCGCGCGGCTACACCGCTTATGAACGGGCGGTCCTCAATCCGGAAAAATTCGGCGGGCGCACCAGTTCGCTGCTGATCGTCAAGGACGGTATGATCCAGGTCGAGCGCTATTATGGCGGGCATGACAAGCACACCGCCCAGCGGACCTTCTCCGTGGCGAAGTCGATGGCGGCGACGCTGATCGGTCATGCGGTGCAGCGCGGCCTGATCGATGTGCGCGCGCCCGCGACGATCGCCGAATGGCAGACACCGGGCGACCCGCGCGCCGCGATCACCACCGAACAATTGCTCCGCATGGCAAGCGGGCTGGGTAGCGACACGGCGGGCAACCGCACCGATGCCATCTATATGGGCGGCGGGTCGGTGCGGCAGTGGACGGTGCAATGGCCGCTGCTGAACCCGCCGGGATCGCACTTTCGCTATGCCAATAACGACACGCTGCTGGCCGCACTGTCGCTGAAAGCGGCGACGGAGAAGGCGGGCCAGACGCTCGATCCCGCCGCTTTCTTTGATCGCCTGGGGATGACGCGGACCTTTGTCGAGCATGACAAGGACGGGAATTTCATCCTGTCGAGCCAGGTCTGGACCACCGCCCGCGACCTTGCCAGACTGGGCCTGCTGTATCAGGCGGACGGCGTGTGGCAGGGCGAGCGGCTGCTGCCAGCCGACTGGCGCCGTTTCGTCACGACCGCCAGCGGCCCCCAGCCCGAAACCCCCTTCGGCTATGGCGCCGGCTTCTGGCTGTTCGACAAATCCGACGGAATCCCCGCCGACGCCTTCGGCGCTTTCGGCAATCGCGGCCAATATCTGGTCGTCATTCCGTCACGGCAACTGGTCGTCGTCCGTCAGGGCTATGACGATGCGGCCGTGCGGCTCGACATCGCCGCGCTGGTTCGCGCCATCGTCGCGGCTGACGGCCCGGATCAGCCCGGATAACGCTCGAACGCGGGCAGGGCGTCCAGCCCCTGCATCCACCCGATCCGCTCGGCGGTCTGGACCTGGGCTTCGACCGGGATCAGGCCGGGGTCGTCGAGCGTCGCCGACTGCACGTCGATCAGGCCGGGGAATATCGCGTCATTGGTGTAGAAAAGCGACGTCCCGCAATCGGCGCAGAAATGCCGCCGGCCATCGTGCGAAGAGGCATAGATTTTCGGCGTGCCGGCGACCTCTATCGCGTCCTGCGCCACGATCGCCCAGCTTACCAGCGGCGCACCCGCATGACGGCGGCAATCGCCGCAATGGCACAGCGAATGGCGCACGACTTCGATGGGAATCGAATAGCGAATCGCGCCGCAATGGCATTGCCCATTGGCGCGCGTATTCGAATCGGTCATGCCTCCCTCTCCCTTGCCGGAGAAGAACATAATATAAACATCGTCCGGAATGCAAGGACGCGGGGGGTCAGTCGCTAAGCTCGACGCCGTTGGCATCGGCCCAGTTTCGATACTGGCTGCGCGGGTCGGCTGTCGGACGGTCGAGTATCGCGGGGATCGCGGCGCGCAGCGCGCCCAGGTCGAGCGAGCGGATCATCGCCTTCACCGGGCCGACCCCCGCCGGGGTGATCGACAGCCGCTCGATGCCGATGCCGAGCAGGGCCATCGCCTCCAGCGGCCGGCCGCCCATTTCGCCGCAGACGCCCAGCGATACGCCGGTTCCCGACACCATTTTGACCACCCGCGCGATATAGCGCATCACGGTGGGCGACAGCCAGTCATAGCGTTCGGCGAGCCGCGGATGCGCGCGATCGGCGGCGAACAGGAACTGCGTCAGGTCGTTGGTGCCGATCGACAGGAAATCGAGATGCGGCAGCATCAGGTCGAGCGTTTCGACCAGGCCCGGAACCTCCAGCATCGCGCCATAGCGGATCGCGGACGGCAGCTTCTTGTTATGCTGTTTCAACCACGCGCGCTGCCGGATGAACAGGTCGCGCGCGGCTTCATATTCCCATGGTTCGGATACCATTGGGAACATCACGTTCAGTGTCCGTCCCGCCGCCGCTTCCATCAGCGCGCGCGCCTGTACTTTCAGCAATCCTTCGAGTTCCAGCGCCAGCCGCAGCGCGCGCCAGCCCATCGCGGGATTTTCCTCCTGCCCATTCTCGTCGAGGTTCATATAGGGCAGCGACTTGTCGCCGCCGATGTCGACGGTACGAAAAATCACCGGCCGCTCGCCCGCCGCGTCCAGCACGTCGCGGTACAGCCGCTGTTGCCGCTCGCGCTGGGGCAGGGTCGCCGATACCAGAAACTGGAATTCGGTGCGGAACAGGCCGATCCCCGCCGCGCCGGTCAGGTCCAGCGCCGCGACATCCTCGCGCAGCCCGGCGTTGATCATCAGGTCGATCGCAACCCCGTCCTTCGTGACGGCAGGCAGGTCGCGCAGCGCCGCCAGATTGGCGCGTCGCTTGTGCGACATGTCGAGCTTGGTATCGAAGGCTTCCTGAACCGCCGGGGTCGGGCGGACATCCACGGTACCGCCGCTGGCGTCGAGCAGCAGCAGGTCGCCGTCGCGGATCGAGGTGCGGACGTCGCGGACGCGGCCGATGACGGGGACGCCCATGGCGCGCGCGACGATGATGACGTGCGCGGTCAGCGATCCTTCTTCCAGCACCACGCCCTTCAGGCGGCGCCGGTCATATTCCAGCAACTCGGCGGGGCCGAGGTTGCGCGCGATCAGGATGGAGTCCTGCCGCAAACCCATTTGCGCGGCGGTGCCCATCTGCCCCGACACGATGCGGATCAGCCGGTTCGACAGATCCTCCAGATCGTGCATGCGGTCGCGCAGCAGCGGATCGTCGATCTGGCGCATCCGCATCCGGGTGCGCTGCTGGACGCGCTCGATCGCGGCCTCGGCGGTCAGGCCGCTGTCGATCGCCTCGTTGATCCGCCGCGACCAGCCTTCGTCATAGGCGAACATCTTGTAGGTTTCGATGACCTCCTCATGCTCGCCGCCGACGCCGAATTCGGCCTGGCTCGCCATGCGGTCGATCTGTTCGCGCATCTTGTCGAACGCGGCATAGACGCGGTGGCGTTCGGCTTCGATATCGTCGGCGACCGTATGTTCGATGGTCACGCGCGGCTGATGAAACACGGCGATGCCCGCGCCCATGCCGTCGACCAGCTTCTGCCCCGTCAGCCGCTGCATCGACTGGTCGGTTTCGCCTGCGTCAATCCGCGCCGCCGTATCGACCAGATCGGCGTTGGCGATCAGTTCGGACAGCACCATCGCCACGGTCTGCAGCGCCTCGATCTCGATTTCGTCATAACGGCGCGGGTCGGCGTGCTGGACGCACAGGACGCCCACGGCGCGCTCGCGCCGGATGATCGGCACCCCGGCAAAGCTGTGGAACAATTCCTCGCCGGTTTCCGGGCGATAGGAAAAGTCGGGGTGCGCGGCGGCTTCGTCCAGGTTCAGCGTCTCGATCTGCTCCGCGATCGTGCCGACCAGCCCTTCGCCCGGGGCCAGGCGGGTGACGTGCACCGCTTCCTGCTTCAACCCGCGCGTCGCATAAAGCTCGAGCGCGCCCTCGCGCAGCAGGTAGATCGAACAGACTTCGCTGTGCAGGCATTCGCCGATGATTCCGACGACCTGGTTCAGCTTGCTTTGGGCATTGGTTCGCGCCGCCATGACCTCGTGCAGACGCGTCAAAATGGTCCGCGCCGACTGGGCGGCGGAGGTCGGCGGTGGCGGGGCGTTCGTCATTACCCCCTGCCTAACAGATGCTTGGGGGCAAGGCTATTGCCTCGCCCCGCTTTTCTCCGGCGGCGTCAGCGCCCCGCGGGAGGGGTAATGCCCGATGCGCTGGTCGTCGGGCCGACCGGCACGACGGTGGTTCCGGCCGGCGCGCCCATGATCGCCGGGGGGCGGCCATATTGCGCGTCCCACGCCACCACATCATTCTGATATTTGGCATAGGCTTCGTAGAAATGATGGAAAGGTTCGTCGAGCCGCGCCAGATGCGCCGGCGCCTGTTCGATCACCTGCGCCGTCGGCGTCGACGACACCAGTTGCGCGATCTCGTTGGCGCGCGGACAGAATTCGCGCTGGGCGGGTGGCTGCGCGAAATAATTGAACAGCTGGACCGACAATTTGTCGCGTGCCGATATGCCGTTGGTCTTGGTTTCCTTGCCCAGCGTCGAGATCACGGTCTTTTCCGTGCTTCGAATCGGCTTGCCGTGCGTCTTGATGATATTGTTATAGGCGGAAATCAGCGTCGCTTCTTCGGCGCCGCGGCAGCCGATCGCCGCGACGTTCAGCCCGATCTTCAGCTGCCAGAAGGCGCGGTCGCCCGTGATACCGCTGTTTGCCGTGATGAATTGGCCATTGGGGCCGCGCGCGGGCAGGATTTGCGTGGTGGCCGCATTGCCGGGGGGCAGCGGGCGCGGCGGAATCACGGTCACGACGGTCGGCGGCGGGGGCGGCGGAGCGGGCGGGGGCGGTTTCGGCGCACAGGCGGCAACCGTTGCGAGCAATCCGGCCAGGACGATCTTGCGCGACACGTTCATTTCAGTCTCCCCTGCCACTTGCATGTGGCTTCAACCCCGATTGTGCAACGCGGCTTCGGCCTGTTGCACCAGAGATGCGATGATTTCGGCAGCGCTCTCTTCCGACGTTACCATACCGACAGATTGCCCTGCCATTAACGATCCGTTTTCGACGTCGCCGTCGATCACCGCGCGGCGCAGCGCGCCCGCCCAATAATGTTCGATCTCCAGCTGCGCGGCGGCCATGTCGACGCTGCCCGTGTCGAGCAGGTTGGCGACCTCGCGCTGCTTGGCGGTAAAGCTTTCGGTGCCCGCATTCTTGAGCGCCCGGACCGGAATGACGGGCAGGCGCGGGTCGATCTGGACGCTCGTCACGGCATCGCGCGCCGATGCGCGGATAAAGGCTTTCTTGAAATTGGGGTGGGCGATGCTTTCGGTCGCGCAGACGAAGCGCGTGCCGAGCTGGACGCCCGATGCGCCCATCTCCAGATAGGCGGCGATTGCTTCGCCGCGCCCGATGCCGCCGGCCACGAAGATCGGCACCTCGCCGGACAGGGCGGGCAGGATTTCCTGCGCCAGCACGCTCGTCGACACGGGGCCGATATGCCCGCCGGCCTCCATACCCTCGATCACCAGCGCATCGACGCCCGAACGGAACAGTTTCTTTGCCAGCGCCAGCGTCGGCGCGAAACAGATGACCTTGGCGCCGGACGCCTTGATCGCCTCCAGACTGCCCTTGGGCGGCAGGCCGCCGGCCAGCACGACATGCCCGACGCCATGCCGTGCGCACACGTCGATCAGGTCGAACAGCTGCGGATGCATGGTGATCAGGTTGACGCCGAAATTGCGCCGGGCCAGCGTCTTGGTCGCCGCAATCTCCGCGTCCAGCAGTTCGGGCGTCATCGCGCCGCACGCGATCACGCCGAACCCGCCCGCGTTGCTGATCGCGCTCACCAGATGGCGCTCCGAAACCCAGCTCATCGCGCCGCAAAGGATGGCATGATCGCTGCCGAGAAGATCGGTGCCGCGCGCCATCAGGTCGTTCATTCTGCTCATTAACTGCGCCTTTGCCAGCACGCACGCGTCGGCGCAATGCGTTCGGCGACGGATTGCATCGGCTCGTCGCACGCCAGATTCGCTTCGGCCCAACAACCCAACCTTTCGGCGCAGAAAGCAAAAGGATCATTGTCTACCAAATCACTTGTAATATGCTCCGCCAGCGAATCCATCAGGGAAAGGAATTGACATGAGCTCCCCCAGCGAGACCGCGAAAGGCGGCTCCGATCAGGTGCCGCGCGCGGTCCAGACGGTGCTCGACGCGCTCGAAAAATTGAAATTCGGGGCAATCCAGCTGACCGTTCACGAAGGGCGGCTGGTACAGGTCGATGTGACCGAACGGCACCGCTACCCGAACTGATTTCCAAGGCCCGAAGGGGCAAAAATCCGCCTATTCAATAAATCCGCCTATTCAATGTCGCAGACCGGACGACCGGATGTGGCAAATTTTCTTGCAACAGGAATTTGTCATGATCTCTCGTCCATCGAATCCGCGCCGGCGTCTGCCGGCTGCGTCGCTGACGCTCTCGCTCTTGCTGCTCGCGGCGGCCGATCCCGCCGCCGCCACGGAGGCTGCGGCCGATACCGCCGGCCAGGATGCCGCCGACCCGGCGTCCGCGACCGGGCCCGCACAGGGCGCACCCGTACAGGGCGCACAGGCCGCTTATGGCAATGAAATCGTCGTCACCGCGCGCCGCCGCAGCGAAACCGCGCAGGATGTGCCTATCGCGATTTCGGTCGTGGGCGGGGACCAGATCGACAGCACCGGGGCCTTCAACATCGGCCGGCTTCAGCAACTGGCACCGACGGTGCAATTCTATTCGTCGAACCCGCGCAATTCGGCCGTGAACATCCGCGGCATCGGGGCGCCGTTCGGGCTGACCAACGACGGCATCGAACAGGGCGTCGGCATCTATGTCGACGATGTCTATTATGCCCGTGTCGCATCGGCGACGCTCGACTTTCTCGACGTGGCACAGATCGAAATCCTGCGCGGGCCGCAGGGCACGCTCTATGGCAAGAACACGACGGCGGGCGCGGTGAACATCACCACCAATCAGCCGACCTTCGATTTCGAAGGCAAGGCCGAACTCAGCGTCGGCAACCTCAATTTTCAGCAGGCGAAGGCGGCTATATCGGGGCCTCTGTCCGAAACGCTGGCGGCGCGCGTGGCAATTTCGGCGACCAGCCGGCGCGGCACCATCTATAATGTCACGACCGATCGCTGGATCCAGAGCCAGGACAATATCGGCATTCGCGGCCAGTTGCTGTGGAAACCGACCGACAATCTGTCGGTGACGCTGGCGGGCGACTGGAACAAGCAGGATTCGGTGTGCTGCGGCTCGGTCTTTGTTCGCACCGGCGCCACGCAGCGGCCGCTGAACCGCCAGTTCGCCGCGCTTGCGGCGGCGCAGGGCTACAGCTTTCCCAGCACCAACCCCTATGACCGCGTGTCCGACCTCGACGCCAATCTGAACGCCGGGAACGAACTGGGCGGGGTCGCGCTGCGCGTCAAATGGGATGTGGGGCCAGGGACGCTGACGTCGATCACGGCCTGGCGCTACTGGGACTGGCTGCCGGAAAATGATCGCGATTTCACCGGCCTGCCGATCGTCACCCAGTCGCAGAACCCCTCGCAGCAGAACCAGTATACACAGGAACTGCGTTATGATTACACCGGCGACCGCTTCGATTTCGTGCTCGGCGGCTTCGCCTTCTATCAGCGGATCGACACGCAGGGGACCGAAGCGCACGGATCGGCATCGAGCCGCTGGACGATCAACCCGTCCAACGCGCTGGCGAACAACCCGGCGGTGCTCGACGGCCTGACCGCGCGCAACACGCAATATCTGAAGAATACCAGCGCCGCGCTTTTCGGGCAGCTTAGCTGGAAGATCACCGACCAGTTCACGATCCAGCCCGGCGTGCGGCTGAACTATGACAAGAAGGAAGGCTATTATCAGCGGCTGGTGTTCGCGGGCGACGGCACCCCGGTCACACGCGCGCTGACCGATCCGGTGTCGGTCGCGCGGCTCGGCGTCTTTGCGCCGCAGGAATATTCGCCGACCTTCAGCGACTGGAATTTCAGCTACGACCTGACCGCCAATTACAAGGTCACGCCCGATGTTCTGGTCTATGCAACCTATGCCAAGACGTTCAAATCGGGCGGCATCAACCAGAATGGCGTGCCGACCGATGCGGCCGGCAATCCGCTGCTCGGCACGGCGACGATCAAGCCGGAATCGGTCAACCATTATGAAGCCGGGCTGAAGAGCGAGTTCTGGGATCGCAAAGGCACGTTCAACCTGTCGATCTTCCGCACCGACATCAAAAATTATCAGGCCAATGTGAACAATGGCCAGTTCGGCGTGCTGCGCGGCTATCTCGCCAATGCGGGCAAGGTGCGGACGCAGGGGGTGGAGGCGGATTTCTCCGTGCGTCCCAGCGACCGGTTCAACGCCTATCTCAACGGCGCCTATACCGACGCCAAATACAAGCGATTCGTCGATGCGCCGTGCCCGCCCGAACTGTCGGGCGGCACCACCGTAGGCGCCGGCCAGACGCCCGGCGCGCCCGGCACCCCCGGCGGGCTCAGCCCGGCGAACTGCGACATTTCGGGTCAGCGGCTGCCCGGCGTGTCCAAATGGGCCTTCTCCTTCGGGGCAGAGGTCAACGCGCCCTCGTCGCTGTTCGGCGAGGAAGGGGAATATTATCTGGGCTATGACGGCAGCTATCGGTCGAACTTTTCGTCCAATGCCTCGCCGTCCATCTATACCTGGGTGGAGGGTTATGCGCTGTCGAACCTGCGCGCCGGCTTCCGCGCCGACCGGGGGTTCGAGGTCTATGCCTGGGTGCGCAATGTCTTCGACAAGAATTACATCGACCAGCTGTTCGTCGGCCCGGGCAACACCGGGCTCATCACCGGCCTGCCGGGCGATCCGCGCACATGGGGCGGCACGATCAAGGCAAGATTCTGATCCGGAAAGTCTGATCGGGAGAGTGGGGTTTTCCCGGCGCGGCTGTTCGGTCGCCGGGGATAGCATCGCCGCAAAGGAAAAGGGGCCGCCGGATTGGCGGCCCCTTTCTCGTTGGGACTTAAACCCTTTGGGTCCGATCGGACCTGTCAGCGCTGCTGGCGGTCCTGATCGTCGCGCCGCTGCTGGTCGCTGCCCGGCTGGCGGTTCTGGCCGTCCTGCTGTTCCTGCTGGCGGCGCTTCTCGTCGTCGCGCTGCGGCTGCTGGTTCGGGTTCTGCTGGTTGGGGTTCTGGTTATTCGCCATCTGGCTTCTCCTCTCGGTCTGTCACGGGGGATGGCAGACACAGGATAAACATTCGGCGCCGGCCAATGTTGCTCCATTCGTCGCATGCGGCGCCGGGTCGTGCCGCTTTCGCGACGGTCCCGGCAACAACCCGGAACGCCGGGCGCCGCTGATCGCTTCGTTCGATGACTATGTGCATCTTATTCGTTTAGGTCGATTGGGGTCGGCCGGCCTATCCTCTCCCGGTCGGAAGGAAAGGAAGAGGCTATCGACTCGACGACCGCCCGCGCCGTCCCGCCCTCTGCGACGCTCGGGCCGTCGCCATGCCATGCTGTTGTCATCGCGCCGATCCATTTTGCCCGGAACCGCGACGCGGCCGAAACGTCCCAATAGGAAACCCCCAATAGCAAACCATAAGAGGAGAGACTGCATGAACGACCAGACCCCCATCGGCGGCGGCTGCCCCGTCCACCAGCCCGGCGGCGTGCGCGCGCTGCTCGGCCGCACCAACAAGGATTGGTGGCCCGACATGCTGGCGACCGAAATCCTGAACCCCAATGGGCCGTCGAACCCGCTGGGCGATGATTTCGACTATGCCGCCGCGTTCAAGTCGCTCGACTATCAGGCGCTGAAGGCCGATCTGACCGCGCTGATGACTGACAGCCAGCCGTGGTGGCCGGCGGACTATGGCCATTATGGTCCCTTCTTCATCCGCATGGCGTGGCACGCGGCGGGCACCTATCGCACCGCCGACGGCCGCGGCGGCGCCAACAGCGGGCAACAGCGTTTCGCCCCGCTCGACAGCTGGCCGGACAACGGCAATCTCGACAAGGCGCGCCGCCTGCTGTGGCCGATCAAGCAGAAATACGGCAACAAGATCAGCTGGGCCGATCTGTTCATCCTGACCGGCAATGTCGCGATCGAAAGCATGGGCGGCCCCGTGTTCGGCTTCGGCGGCGGCCGCGCCGACGTGTTCGAACCCGAACGCGACATCTATTGGGGCAGCGAGGACAAATGGGTGAACGAGGGCGTGCAGACGCGCATCGACCCCGGCAAGGGTTTCGAGAATATCGAAGGCCCGCTCGCCGCGATCCAGATGGGCCTGATCTACGTCAATCCGGAAGGTCCGCAGGGCAATCCGCACGACGATGAAGGCATGGCGCGCGATATGAAGGAAACCTTCGATCGCATGGCGATGAACGCGGAGGAGACGGTGGCGCTGACCGCGGGCGGCCACACGTTCGGCAAGGCGCATGGCAATGGCGACGCATCGCTGCTCGGCAATGCGCCTTCGGGCGGCGATCTGGCCGCGCAGGGCTTCGGCTGGGTGAGCACGCACGAAAGCGGCGGCATCGGCGAACATACCGTCACCAGCGGTATCGAGGGGGCGTGGACCAACACGCCGCGCGAATGGACCGAAAATTATTTCCGCCTGCTCTTCGACTATGACTATGAACTGGTGCAGTCGCCCGCGGGTGCCAACCAGTGGCAGCCGATCGACCAGAAGGAAGAGGATATGGCCCCCGCGGCCTGGGATCCGAACCTGAAGGTTCCCACGATGATGACCACGGCCGACATGGCGTTGAAGCGCGATCCCGAATTCCGCGCGATCAGCGAAAAGTTCCGCAATGACCATGAAGCGTTCAAGGACGCCTTTGCCCGTGCCTGGTTCAAGCTGACCCACCGCGACATGGGTCCCAAGGTCCGCTATCTCGGCCCCGAGGTGCCTGCCGAAGACCTGATCTGGCAGGATCCGGTTCCCGCCGGCACCATGCCGTCGGACGCCGATGTCCGGGCGGTGAAGGACAAGATCGCCGCCAGCGGCCTGACGGTCAGCCAGCTGATCAAGGCCGCCTGGGCCTCGGCCAGCACGTTCCGCAAGTCCGATTTCCGCGGCGGCGCCAACGGCGCGCGCGTTCGGCTTGCGCCGCAAAAGGATTGGGAGGTCAACGAACCCGATCAACTGGCCAAGGTGCTGGACACGCTCGACGGCCTGCGCGGCAGCCTGTCGATGGCCGACGCCATCGTCCTCGGCGGCGTGGTCGGTCTGGAAAAGGCGATCGGGGACGCGGGCTTCAACGTCGCGGTGCCCTTCACCGGCGGCCGCGGCGACGCGACCGATGACCAGACCGACGCCGACAGCTTCGCGGTGATGGAGCCCGAGGCCGATGCCTTCCGCAATTATGTCGGCAAGAAAAAGCTGGCGGTGAAGGTCGAGGAAATGATGCTCGACCGCGCGTCGCTGCTCGGCCTGTCGGTGCCCGAAATGACGGTGCTGGTCGGCGGCCTGCGCGTGCTGGGCGCCAATCATGGCGACGGTGGCCATGGCCATTTCACCAAGCGGTCGGGCCAGTTGACCAACGACTATTTCGTCAACCTGCTCGACATGACCAATGTGTGGAAAGCGGTCGAAGGGTCCGACGACCAGGAATATGTCGCCACCGATCGCAAGGACGGCGGCGAAACCTGGCGCGCCACCCGCGCCGACCTGATCTTCGGTTCCAACGCCGAACTGCGCGCCGTCGCCGAAGTCTATGCCGAGACGGGCCATGAAGAGAAGTTCGTGAAGGACTTCGTCAGGGCCTGGACCAAGGTGATGAACGCCGACCGGTTCGACCTCGCCTGATCGGCCGCCGCCGGCCGCGCATCATGCCGCGGGGCCGGCGACGGACAGAAAGACGACGGGTCGCGATCCGCCCCCGGGGACATGGGCCCGGGGGCGGACTTCGTGCTGGCCGACGGCTTTCCAGCGATGCTGGTCGGCCCCATGCGCGGGAATGACAAAAGCGGGAGCGCCAGAAAACGCCCGAAACGCGACATATATCGCGTCGTCACCCCGGACGTGATCCGGGATCCATGACGGCGGTGCGGCTGTGGATTCCGGATCAAGTCCGGAATGACGACGGGCAGGCAACGACCGAAAACAGCCCTTCCTATCCCGTTCGCATCGAGCGAAGTCGAGATGCCCGTCCGGCTGGGCGTTACATCGATGGGTGTCTCGACTTCGCTCGACACGAGCGGAAAGAGGGAGCGTTCGGAACGTCCGCTTCCCACCCCAAAAGCCGGCCAGCCGCCCCGCTACTGCACCCGCGTCACCTTGTAACCCTGCGCCCCCAGCATCGCGGGAACGCCGTCGTCGCCGATCAGGTGCCCGGCGCCGACGGCCATCATCACGGTGCCGGGCTTTTCCATGCGCCGCGCGGCCCAGTCGCTCCACGCCCGGTTGCGGTCGGTGATGATCGCCCTGCGCGCCGCGGGGACGGCGTCGACGTCCTCGTTGATGATCGCCTCCAGCGTCGCCACGTCGCCGCGTGCCCAGGCGGCGGTCAGGCGCTTGATCTCCTCGGGCGCGCGGTCGGCATGGCTTGCCGCGCGGATCAGCAGCGCGCGCTGCGTCGCGGCATCCAGCGTTTCGAACAGCATCAACTGGCTGCGCGCGGTTTCCAGTCCCGATATCGGTTTGTCGGTCGCCTCGAAGCGCGCGCGCAGGCCGGTTTCGACACCGTCGGCGGGCGACAGGCGCGCTTTCTGTGCCGCGCGCTGCCCCATCAGCACCATGATCGCCCAGTCGTCGAGCGCGTCGCCGTCGATGTCGGCGTCCAGCGCGCGATAGCGGGCGAGGGCGTCGGGCGGCAGACGGTCGTCGACCGCCAGCGGCTCGCTGCGCGGGGCCAGGGCGGTGAACATCGGCCCGGCGGCGGCCAGTTCGCGCGGCGACAATTCCATCACCAGTTCGTCGGCGGCGTCGATCGCGCCCGCGACCGCGCCGGTCTGCCAGTCGGTTCCGCGCGGCAGGGCGTGCATCGTGCCGAGCAGGAAGATGCGCGTATCATCATCTTCGACCAGCCACATGGCGGGCCGCGCCGGCGGACCGATGTCCTTGGGACCGCAAGCCGCGAGCAGCAATGGCAGGAACGCCGCCGACAGGCGGCGGCCCCACGTCCGGCACGATGGCGCCGGACGCCCCCTCATTCGGCGCTGGCCGTTACCGGCTCGACGCGCGTCACCGTCAGGCCGCGCTCCGCCAGATAGTCCTGCACGCTGTGCGCGCCGGCCAGATGTCCGGCGCCGACCGCGACGAACACGGTGCCCGGCTGGTCCATCCGCGCCTTGATCTGGTCGGCCCAGCGGGCGTTGCGGTCCCACAACAATATCTTGGTGAGCTGGGGCGTCGCGGCCATGCTTTCGTTCATCACGACCGCCAGATTTTCGGGATCGCCCTTGGCCCACAGATCGACCAGCCGGTCGAGCGTCGGCCCCAACTCGTCGATGTCCTTGACCACCGCGTTCAGGAAAGCGACCTGCTGATCCGGCGCCAACGCGTCGAAAAAGCCCAGTTGCTCGGGCAGCGTCTCGAAACCGGAAATCGGCTTTTTGGCGGCCTTGGCAAAGGCGGTGAGCTGCTTCTCTACACCCTGATTGGGATCATAACCCAGCTTGGTCAGGGGCAGCACCGACAACATCACCGCGGGGAACCAGGGCTTGAAATTGTCGAACTGTCCGGTGGGGATGCCGAGATCGGCCAGCGCCGCGCGATAGGCCGCGAGCGCATCGGCGTCGAGCCGCGACGGAATCGTCCTCCCGCTCGGTTCGATCGCCATCGGGATCATCGCCTGCGCGGCTTCCTCGTCGCTTTCGGGCATTACCAGTTCAAGGATCATTTCGTCCGACGTGTCGAACGCGTCCTTCACCGCATGGTCGAACCAGCCAAGGCCGGGCTTCAGCACATGCACGGTGCCGAACAGATAGATTGTCGTATCCGCGTCGGCGACCGACCAGAGCGCGGGGACGGCGGCTGTGGTCGCCGGCGCGGCGGCTTCGCGGGCGTGCGCAAGATTGTTTCCGGGCAGCATCGCGCATTGCGCAAGGGGGACGATCGCGCAGGTTGCGGCAAGCGTCTTGAACCATTTTTTCACAGAATAACCTTTCATATTGAGGCCTATTAGCCCGAAGCTTTGCAGAAGGGGAGTTTCGGTCAGCGCGCTCCATGGCCATCATCGAAAATCTCCTCGATCGGCAGGGCGAACAGGCGCGCCAGCTTGAAGGCGAGCGGCAGCGACGGGTCGTATTTCCCCGTCTCGATCGCGTTCACCGCCTGCCGCGACACGTCCAGCCGGTCGGCCAGTTCGGCCTGGCTCCAGTTGCGCATCGCGCGCAGCACTTTCAGCCGGTTTTCCATCGGGCGTCCGTTCGTCATGTTTCACTGACCATATGTCAGCTGTTATTGACTAAATGACAGCTATGGATGACTATGTCAATAACACCTTACAAAAAGCATTGTTTACCTTACATCGCGGCGGCGTCGATGGCACAGGCCGATACGTCTCTCCCTTGACCCCCGCGCGCCGCTGCGCCAAGGGCGGCGGCGATTGTTGCACCTGCGAAAGACGGGACCCGTGGCCGAACCGGCGGAGAAGACACCACTCAGCTTTCAGGACATGATCCTGACGCTGCATGCTTATTGGTCGGCGCGCGGCTGTGCGATCCTGCAACCCTATGACATGCGCGTCGGCGCCGGCACCTTTCACCCCGCGACGACGCTGCGCAGCCTGGGGCCGGAGCCGTGGAACGTCGCCTATGTTCAGCCGAGCCGCCGGCCGACCGATGGCCGCTATGGCGAAAATCCGAACCGCCTCCAGCATTATTACCAATATCAGGTGATCCTGAAGCCGTCGCCCGCCGACCTGCAGGACCAGTATCTGGGCAGCCTGGCCGCGATCGGCATCGACCCGCTGCTCCACGACATCCGCTTCGTCGAGGACGACTGGGAATCGCCGACGCTCGGCGCGTGGGGGCTGGGCTGGGAAGTCTGGTGCGACGGGATGGAAGTCACCCAGTTCACCTATTTTCAGCAGATGGGCGGCTTCGACTGCAAACCCGTCGCGGGCGAGCTGACCTACGGCCTCGAACGCCTCGCCATGTATATCCAGAATGTCGACAATGTGTACGACCTGCGCTTTTCGGACGCGGTCGGCGATGTCGCGGCGGTCAGCTATGGCGACGTGTTCCTGGAAAACGAACGACAATTCTCGAAATGGAATTTCGAGGTCGCCGACACCGACACCTTGTTCGCCGGGTTCAAGGCCGCCGAGGCCGAATGCCAGCGCGCGATCGCGGCGAACGTGCCGCTCGCGGCCTATGACCAGGCGATCGAGGCGAGCCATTTGTTCAATCTGTTGCAGGCGCGCGGCGTGATCAGCGTGCAGGAACGCGCCAATTACATGGCCCGCGTCCGCGATCTGGCAAAGGGCAGTTGCAAGGCGTGGATCGACAGCCAGTCCGAAAACTGGACCGCGAAATATCCGGGGTGGACGCTGTGACCGACTTCCTGCTGGAACTCCGCTCGGAAGAGATTCCCGCACGGATGCAGGCCGCCGCGCGCGCCGAACTCGAAAAGCTGTTCCGCGCGCAGCTCGGCGCCGCGGGCCTCGAAGCGGGCGAGCTCACCATCTGGTCGACGCCGCGCCGCCTGGCGCTGATCGCGCGCGATCTGCCTGAAGCAACGGCAGCCGTCAGCGAGGAACTGAAAGGCCCGCGCACCAGCGCGCCGCCGCAGGCGCTCGAAGGCTTCCTCCGCAAGACCGGGCTGACCCAGGACCAGCTTCAGGACCGCGACGGCGTGTATTTCGCCGTGATCCAGCGTGCCGGCCGCGCGACCGCCGAGGTGCTGGCCGAGGCGATCCCCGCGATCGTCCGTTCTTTCGCGTGGCCCAAGTCGATGCGCTGGGGCAAGGAAAGCGCGAGCAGCGAGAGCCTGCGCTGGGTGCGCCCCTTGTCGGGCATCGTCGCAATCTTCGGCGAAACGTTGATTCAGAGTGAAGTTAGCGGAATTTCCGCGGGTTTCGCGACGCGCGGCCATCGCTTTCACTGCCCCGGCGAGGTCAGGATCGGGTCGGCCGCCGACTATGCCGACAAGCTGCGCGAAGCCCATGTCATCGTCGACCATGAGGAACGTGCGCGCATCATCCGCGACGGCGCCGCGAAGGCCGCGGCCGATGCCCGGCTGACACTGGTCGAGGATGAGGGGCTGGTGATCGAGAATGCCGGCCTTACCGAATGGCCGGTGCCCTTGCTCGGCCGTTTCGACGAAGCGTTTCTCGAAGTGCCGCCGGAGGTCATCCAGCTTACGGCGCGGGTGAACCAGAAATATTTTGTCGTGAACGGCCCGGACGGCAAGCTGGCGGACGGCTTCGTCTGCACCGCCAATATCGACGCGGTCGACGGCGGCGCGGCGATCGTCGCGGGCAATCAGAAAGTGCTCGCCGCGCGCCTGTCCGACGCGCGCTTCTTCTGGGAACAGGACCAGAAAAAGACGCTGGCGCAGCATGCGGAGAAGCTGGCGAACATCACTTTCCACGAAAAGCTCGGCACCGTCGCCGACAAGGTCGAGCGCGTCGCGAAGCTAGCCGAATGGCTGGCGAGCGAAGGGATCGTCCCGAACTGCGACCCTGCGCTGGCGCGACAGGCGGCGGAACTGGCGAAGGCCGACCTCGTGACCGAAATGGTTGGCGAATTCCCCGAATTGCAGGGCCTGATGGGCGGCTATTACGCCCGCGCCGAAGGCCTGCCCGACGCCGTCGCCGACGCGATCCGCGACCATTACAAGCCGGTCGGGCAGGGCGACGACGTCCCGACAGCGCCGGTGACGGTGGCGGTGGCGTTGGCGGATAAGCTGGATACTTTTTTCAATTTCTTTGCGATCGATCAGGGGCCGACGGGTTCGAAAGACCCTTTTGCGCTTCGTAGGCAGACCATAGGTTTCATCGGCTTGATATTTGAAAGCGAGGTGCGCTGTTCGTTACGGGAATTGCTGCATCAAGCTGGGCAGGAGCGCTTTAATCAAAGAATGGATCAATTGATCGCTCAAAAGCCTGAGCTTGAAAAATTTCTTATGGATGGTTTGGCCGGTAAGGTGACCGGACACGACTGGATTGCTAAGTTCGCCGATACCGCGCTTGAAGATTTTGGGCCGTTAAAAGTAGAATTTGACGACACTGGCTTAACGGAATTTAACAGCATTTCTAAATTCTCGCCTAATTTTGAGAGCGTAGCAAAAAGGGTGAGACACTTTGTTGTTGACCGCCTCAAGGTCCAGCAACGCGAGGCCGGCGTCCGCCACGACCTCATCGACGCGGTGTTCGCACTCGGGAGCGAGGACGATCTCGTTCGTCTGCTCGCCCGCGTGAAGGCGTTGCAGGCGTTCATGGCGACCGAGGACGGCACCAACCTGCTCGCTGGCTACAAGCGTGCGGCGAATATCCTGAAACAGGCGGGCGAGGTGAGCGGCACGGCCGCCGCAACGCCGCCGACCGACGCCGACGCCGCGCTGCTCGCCGCGCTCGACGTCGCTGAGCCCGCTGCCACCGCCGCCGTCGCCGACGAACGCTTCACCGACGCCATGGCCGCGCTAGCATCGCTGCGCGCGCCGATCGACGCCTTTTTCGAAGGCGTGATGGTCAACGATCCGGACGAAGAGGTGCGCGTCTATCGGCTCGGCTTGCTTTCGCGCTTTACCGACGCGGTTCACGGCGTTGCCGACTTCTCGAAGATCGAGGGCTGAGACAAAGTAGGAAATCCCGTTCGTGTCGAGCGAAGTCGAGACACCGCGAAGGCGCGAACGACCGATGGGCATCTCGAATCCTGAACGAGTCGAAGGGCTCGATGCGAACGGGTAGGGACGCCTTGAAACTGACAAAGCAAAAGTGAATCGACCGACTCGAAACGCATACCTATGCAGCCGGCAACCTACCTCCCCAGGGGGCAGCAGGAGTTAGACATGACGAAGATGGTGCATTTGTTCGGCGGACCGGCCACGACGGCCGAACGCTCGAAGGAATTGCTGGGGGGCAAGGGGTCGAACCTTGCCGAAATGGCCTCGATCGGCCTGCCGGTCCCGCCGGGCTTTACCATCACCACCGATGTCTGCACCGCTTATTACGCCAATGGCGAACAATTTCCCGCCGGACTCGTTGACGAGGTCGTGGCGGGCGTCGCGCATATCGAGGGGATCACCGGCAAGGCGTTCGGCGACGCCGCCGATCCGCTGCTCGTGTCGGTCCGGTCGGGCGCGCGCGTGTCGATGCCGGGGATGATGGACACCGTCCTCAACCTCGGCCTCAACGATGCGACCGTGCTGGGCCTGGCGGAAACGTCGGGCGATCCGCGTTTCGCGTGGGACAGTTATCGCCGCTTCGTCCAGATGTACGCCGACGTCGTCATGGGCCTTGACCATGCGGCGTTCGAGGAGGCGCTGGAAACCGCCAAGGAAGACAAGGGCTTCTACCTCGACACGGATATGTCGGCGGAGGATTGGCAGGCGCTGGTCCGGGAATATCAGACGATCGTCGAGCGCGAGACCGGCGCGCCTTTTCCGCAGGAGCCGAAGGACCAGCTGTGGGGCGCGATCGGCGCGGTCTTCGCCAGCTGGGAAAGCGACCGTGCGAAAGTCTATCGCCGGCTGAATTCGATCCCCGGTGAATGGGGCACCGCGGTCAACGTCCAGGCGATGGTGTTCGGCAATATGGGCGACACGTCGGCGACGGGCGTCGCCTTCACGCGCGACCCCGCGACGGGCGAACGCGCCTGGTTCGGCGAATGGCTGATCAATGCCCAGGGCGAAGACGTCGTCGCGGGCATCCGCACGCCGCAATATCTGACCAAGGTCGCGCGCGAAAACGCGGGCGCCAAGCCGCTGTCGATGGAAGAGGCGATGCCGGAAACCTTCGGCGAGCTTGGCCGCGTGTTCGACACGCTGGAAAATCATTACCGCGACATGCAGGACATCGAGTTCACCGTCGAACGCGGGACGCTGTGGATGCTGCAAACGCGCAGCGGCAAGCGCACCGCCAAGGCGGCGCTGCGCATCGCTTGCGAGATGGCGGCCGAGGGACTGATTTCGGAAGAGGAAGCGGTGGGCCGCGTCGATCCCGGCGCGCTCGACCAGCTCCTGCACCCGACGCTCGATCCGAAGGCGCCGCGCGACGTGCTGACCAAGGGGTTGCCCGCCAGCCCCGGGGCGGCGTCGGGCAAGATCATGTTCGACGCCGACAGTGCTGAAAAGGCAGCGGGCATGGGCGAAGCGGTGATCCTGGTTCGCGTCGAAACGTCGCCCGAGGATATTCACGGGATGCACGCGGCGAAGGGAATTCTGACCGCACGCGGCGGGATGACCAGCCACGCGGCGGTGGTCGCGCGCGGCATGGGCCGCCCCTGCGTGTCGGGCGCCGGCGGCCTGTCGATCGACGGCAATGCGCGCATCCTGCGCGTCGGCGGACGCGAACTCGGCGAAGGCGACATCATCACGCTCGACGGTTCGACGGGCGAGGTGATGGCGGGCGAGGTTCCGACCCTGCTGCCCGAACTGGTCGGCGATTTCGGCACGCTGATGGGCTGGGCCGACAAGGTGCGCCGCATGAAGGTCCGCACCAACGCCGAAACCCCCGCCGACGCGCAGGTCGCGCGCGATTTCGGGGCCGAGGGGATCGGGCTCTGCCGCACCGAACATATGTTCTTCGACGCCGCCCGGATCACGGCGGTGCGCGAGATGATCCTGGCCGACAGCGAGGAAGGCCGCCGCGCCGCCCTTGCCAAGCTGCTCCCCGAACAGCGCGGCGATTTTGCCGAAATCTTCCGCGTGATGGCGGGCTTGCCCGTCACCATCCGCCTGCTCGATCCGCCGCTGCACGAATTCCTGCCGACGCGCGAAGAGGATTTCGCGGACGTTGCGGCGGCGGCCGGTGTCGGTATCGAAACGCTGAAGGCGCGCGCCAACGAACTGCACGAATTCAATCCGATGCTGGGCCACCGTGGCTGCCGCCTGGGCGTCACCTACCCTGAAATCTACGAAATGCAGGCGCGCGCGATCTTCGAGGCGGCGTGCGATGTCGCCGCCGCGACCGGCGCCGCGCCGATTCCGGAGGTGATGATCCCGCTCGTCGCGACGCGCCGCGAATTCGACCTGATGAAAGCGGTCGTCGATACGGCTGCCCGGGCGGTGTTTGCGGAGAAGGGCCGCGAGATCGAATATCTGGTCGGGACGATGATCGAACTGCCGCGCGCCGCGCTGATGGCGGGGGAGATCGCGGAGTCGGCGGAATTCTTCTCCTTCGGCACCAACGATCTGACCCAGACGACGATCGGGATCAGCCGCGACGATGCGGGCCGCTTCCTGACGCAATATGTCGATAAGGGCATTTTCGTCACCGACCCGTTCGTCAGCCTGGACGTCGAGGGCGTCGGCCAGCTGATCGAGCTTGCCGCCGAACGCGGTCGGGGAACGCGCGCCGGCATCAAGCTCGGCATCTGCGGCGAGCATGGCGGCGATGCGCCGAGCATCCATTTCTGCGAAAAGACGGGCCTCGACTATGTCAGCGCCTCGCCTTACCGTGTACCGATCGCCAGGCTCGCCGCCGCGCAAGCGGCGCTCAAGGCGAAATAACAACGTCACCCCGGCCAGGGCCGGGGTCTCGCCGCCTTATCCCGGCGCCATGTCGAGATCCCGGTTTTCGCCGGGATGACGAATTGGGTGAGGGGGGAAGGCGCCATGAGAAGCTGGCAACGCTACGCGATCGCTGTGGCCGGTGGTCTGGCGGCCGGGCTCGGCGCGGCATGGGCGCTCACCAACGGCGGACTTGGCGACGGTGCTATCCGCAACGGCCCGTGGACGACTTCGCTCGGCTATGGAACCAGGGCGACCGATCCACTCACCCGCGCCATGGTGGCGCGGTCGGGCCTTCTCGCGCTTCCCGCCAGGGAAACCATCTACTGGATGGCCAAGACCGACGCCGGCGGCGCGCCGCTCGACGGCAATTGCCGCTACAGCCTGTCGGGCGGGGCACTCGACGCCCGGTGGTGGAGCGTTACCCTGTATGACGCCAAGGGTTATCTGGTGGCCAATCCGGCCGACATCTGGTCGGTCAACGGCGCCAATGCCCCGCTCGACGATCGGGGTATCTGGCGCGTGATCATTTCTCCCGACAAACCGGCCGACGGCCAATGGCTGCCGGGAACGAAGGGGCAGCCCTTTCACCTGACCCTGCGCATGTACAATCCCGGCGCGGCATTCCGGGCGTCGCCATCGTCGGCGGCGCTGCCGCGGATCGTCAAGGAGGGCTGCTGAGATGCGGCGCTGGCTGGGCCCCGCCCTGTTCGGTATTGCGGTCGCGGCCGTTGCCGCGTGGATCGCCATCATCTGGATACCCCATGGTCTGATGACCGTCGCGATGGACCGTTTGGGGCAGGGCGGCATCAACCGCATGTCGCACGGCAACCTTGCGACGCCGGATCGTCAGCCGGTCGTGCGGCCCAGCCCGGACCTTGCCTATTCAAGCTGTCCCTTCGACCTGTCGGCGGGGCCGCTGGCGATCGACGTGACGCCGGTTCCCGGCCGCTACAGCTCGCTCAGCATCTTCGATGCGGCAACCGACGTGATCTTCGTCCGCAACGATGTCGAGGCAGGGGGCAGGCCCTATCGAATCATCGTCGCGCGCGATGGGCAAAAGGTGCCCGCTGGCGCCGAAGTCGTGCGCACGCGCCATGACAGGGGCATCGCGCTGATCCGTCTGTTGCTGAAAGATCCGTCGGAAATCGGCGCGCTGGACGCGGTGCGGCGGCAGTCGTCCTGCGCCCCGGTCACAAATCCGAAATAGGGGGTTGCGCCCCCCCGCGACTGCCCGTAAAGGCACCGCTCCACGCACCCGTAGCTCAGCTGGATAGAGCACCAGACTACGAATCTGGGGGTCGGACGTTCGAATCGTTCCGGGTGCGCCACTTCCTCCCTTCATCGTTGCAGCATTGTTTTCGGCTTGTCCGGATCGGCCATGCGCGGGGCCTTGTGTCTTGCCGATCGACGGTGTTGTGCACCGATCGGAACGGCGTGCCGACCCGCCGAAAATGGCCGCGTAAGAAAAGCGTCATCGTCTTTCTTCGTTTTGAAACGCGCGCGTCATCGGACTGCCGCACGCTGTTCCTATCCGCCGCCTCGACAATACAACATCTGTCGGGGAATCACCACAATGACACATACTCTCCTGCGTTCGCGGGTCGCTCTCCTGTGCTCGGCCGTCCTCATGCCTTCGCCCTTGCTGGCGCAGGCCGCACCTGTGGCTGAAACGGAGGTGGAAGCGGACGGCGACGTCATTCTGGTGACGGGTCAGCGCCGCGCCCAATATGAAGCGACCGAGGAGAAGCGGGAGGCATTCGTCGTGATGGACGCGATCTCGTCCGACGACATCGGCAAGCTGCCCGACCACAACACCGCCGCCGCGCTGCGCCGCATTCCCGGCCTGTCGGTGCAGGAGGATCAGGGCGAACCGCGCTTCCCGGTGCTGCGCGGGCTGCAATCGACCTATAATCGCACGACGGTCGACGGCGCGATGGTGTCGGGCGTCGACTCCGGCGGCCGCACGGTGCCGTTGGACATCATTCCGTCGGTGATGGCGGGACGGATCGAGGTCATCAAGACGGTGACGCCGGAAAATGACGCCAATGCGATCGGCGGCATCATCAACATCGCGACGCGCAGCGCCTTCGACGCGCGGCGGCCCTTCTTCAACGGCATCGCGTCCTATGGCATCTACGAACAGAATGGCGACGTGCGGAACAGCAAGCCGTCCTATCGCCTGGCCTTTGCCGCCGGCACGACTTTTGGCGCCGATGACGAATGGGGCATCGTCGTTGGGGCGAGCCACGAACAGCTCGACTATGACATTCCTCAGATCGAGGTCGCGAGCCCGTCGGTCCGCGAATATACCGCCGCCGGCGCGCCGGTGAATTCGGGCGCCGCGAATGGCAACGGCATTCAGGTGCCGACCCAGCACCGGCTTTTCTGGTATAATAATACGAAGCAGCGGACCGGCGGCAATGTGAAGCTGGAATGGCGCCCGTCGGACACGTTCCGCTGGGAAGTGTCGGGCGTCGTGGCCCGCACCGAAGACGATGAGGAGCGCATCGAATATCGCATCGAACCGCTGGGCAATGTCGCCAGCCAGACGCCGACGAGCGGCGCGTTCGGCCGCGGTCGCATCATCATCCAGCTTAACCAGCCGATCACCAAGCGCCTTGTCGCACTGGGCCGTACCGCCTTCGACTGGCAGGCGGGCGAACAGTGGAAGGTCGACGGCGATGCGGTCTTTTCGCTCGGCCGGCTGCGCGTGCCGAACGACAGCATCGAGTTCCGCACCCGCGATGCCAGCGGGGCCAATTATGCATTCGCCTACGACACCTCCGACTTCTATCCTGTCTTCTCGCTGAACAACCCCGCCGCCGGTATCGACCCCGATAATTTCTTCCTTCAGCAGCAACGCGACGATCTGCAAAAGTCGCTGGAGAAAAGCGGCCAGTTCCGGCTCAACCTGACCTATGGCGACGACCGCGAGGAAGGCGGCGTCAAGGTCAAGACCGGCGGCGTCATTCGCCTGACCAATCGGGAGAACAGCACCGAACGGACCGATTACCGCGCGGGCACCGGCTTCACCTATACGCTCGGCGAAGTCGTGACCGATGGCCCGACCAAGCCGATCCGCGACCAGTTCTTCATTCCCATCCGCATCGACGCGGATGCCTTTCCGGCCTTCTATGCGGCGAACCAGTCGCGCTTTACCGAAACGGTCGCGTCGACCGGGGGCGATTATGAAGTGCAGGAGGATGTCTATGCTGCCTATTTTCAGGGCAGCACCCGGCTTGGCAATGTGACGTTGCTGGGCGGCCTGCGCTATGAGCGGACGGAAATATCGTCCGATGCCTTCCGCACGCTGAACGGCGCGCTGACCCGCATCACCACCGACGGCAGCTATGACAATTGGCTGCCCGGCGCGCATATCCGCTGGGACGTGGCCGATCGCTTCGTCATTCGCGGCGCCTATACCAACACGATCGGCCGGGCCGATTATTCGTCGATCACCGCGACCGAAACCCTGGCTTTCGACGGGAGCCAGCCGACGCTGTCGCGCGGCAATCCGGGGCTGAAGCCGCGCGAAAGCCGGGGGTTCGACCTGTCGTTCGAATTTTATCCCAAGGACGGCCTGCTCTCCGCCGCCTTGTTCCACAAGCGGATAAAGAATGAAATCTTCACCCTGTCGAGCGTCGAGCGGCTCGATGTCGGGCGCGGGGTCGAGGATGTGCTGGTCTCCGAACCGCGCAATGCCGAAACGGCGACGATCCGGGGGCTCGAACTGAATCTGCAACAGGCGCTGACGTTCCTGCCCGACCCGTTCGACGGGCTGGGGATCAGCGCCAATGCGACCTTCCTCGACACCGAATTCACTTTCCTGACCGCCGTCGGCCCGCGCGTCACCGGCCTGTTCCTGCAGCCGGACACGGTCTGGAACGCGTCGGTCTATTACCAGAAGGGCGCGTTCGAAGGGCGGCTGTCCTATAATTATATCGGCGGCTTCCTCGAAACGATCAACGACACCATTCCCAACGCCGACCAATATTGGAAAAGCCGCGGGACGCTCGACGCCAATGTCAGTTTCCGCGTGACGCCGAACCTGACCCTCTATGCGGAGGGTCAGAATCTGACCGACCAGGGGCGCCGCGAACTGGTCGGGCCGGGGCAGGCCTATCTTCAGGAATCGGCCGAATATGGCCGGACCTTCTGGTTCGGCGTGGCGGCGAACTTCTGATGGCCGGCCTGTTCTTCCTCCTGCTGGCGGCGGCAACAACGCCGTCGCCGGCCTCCGCACCGGCCGTGCCGCAGGGCCAGCCCGCCGAAACCGTCCGCCGCATTCCGGCGCCGGAAGCGCGGCAGGGCGTCGCGGCCGGCCCGGATGGCATCTATGCCGTCGCCAACTGGACGATCGCCCGCTACGACCGCGTCAGCGGCGACCGCAAGGCGATGTGGGAGGGCGATCCCGCGCGCTACCCGCACATCAACAGTTGTGCCGTGATCGCCGCCGAACTGGTATGCGCGGCGTCCAATTTTCCGGCGGTGCCGCACGCTAGCTCGGTCGAATTCTTCGACCCGGTCACGCTGGCGCACAAGCGGACGGTGTCGCTGGGCCTCGGCACCGGCTCGCTGACCTGGGTCGATTGGCGCGACGGCCACTGGTGGGCGATGTTCGCCAATTACGACGGCAAGGGGGGCGACGCGCCGCGCGACCATCGCCACACGGTGCTGGTGAAATTCGATCGCGAATGGCGGCGAACCGAAAGCTGGGCCTTGCCCGCCACGATCCTCGAACGGATCGCGCCGATGAGCATTTCGGGTGGCGGATTCCGGGCCGACGGCAGCCTGTGGCTGTCGGGGCATGACCATCCCGAACTCTATGTCGTGGCGTTGCCCAAGGGCGGCGCGACGCTGGATCATGTTGCGACCGTGCCGATGGAGGCCGAAGGTCAGGCGATCGATTGGGACGAAACGCGGCCGGGCATATTGTGGGGGATCAGCCGCAAGAGCCGGGCGCTGCTGGAAATGCGCGTTCCGGCGCTTGGCGGGCAATAATCGGCGGGACGGCGCCGGGCCGGCCGCACGGGGGCGCATAGCTATGCCCCGTTGCACGGCGCACCGCGATCCGCCATTCCCTTTGGTGGCTTGGCCGGACCGGCCCCATCGAGGGAGAGATGATGAGCGAACCGATCGTCACGGTCGATATCGGGGGCACCCACGCGCGTTTTGCCATTGCGGAGGTCGGCGCGGGCCGGGTCGTCGCGTTGGGCGAAGAGACGACGCTGCATACAAAGGACCATGCGAGTTTCCAGACCGCCTATCAGGCTTTCGCGCGCCAGCAGGGCGGCAGCTTGCCCCGCGCGGTGGCGATCGCCATCGCCGGCCCCGCACGCGGCGAGATCATCCGTTTCACCAACAATCCCTGGATAATCCGCCCGTCGCTGATCAACGAACGGATGCAGGTCGACCGCTACACGCTGGTCAATGATTTCGAAGCGGTCGCGCATACGGTGGCGCAGGTCGACGCGCACTGGTTCGAACATCTGACGGGTCCCGACGAGCCGCTTCCCGCGTCTGGAACGATCAGCGTCCTGGGTCCCGGAACCGGCCTTGGCGTCGCCTATTTCTGGCGTGACGGGGACGATTATCGGGTGCAGGCGACCGAGGGCAGCCATATCGACTTCGCACCGCTCGACAGCATCGAGGATGCGATCCTGGCGCGGATGCGGGGGCGTCACCGCCGCGTGTCCGCAGAGCGTGTCGTGTCCGGCCCCGGCATCGTCGACATTTATGAAACGCTCGCCAGCCTGGAAGGGCGCGCGGTGACGCCGCTCGACGATCGGACCATCTGGAGCCGCGGGATGAGCGGGGAGGATGCGCTGGCCGCCGCCGCCGTCGATCGCTTCTGCCTGTCGCTGGGCAGCGTCGCGGGCGACATCGCGCTTGCACAGGGCGCCAGCGGCGCCGTCATCGCGGGCGGGCTGGGACTGCGTATCCGCGAACAGCTTGTCGTATCGGGCTTTCCCGAACGCTTCGTCGCCAAGGGGCGATTTGAAAAGCTGATGGCCGCGCTGCCGGTCAAGCTGATCACCCATCCGCAGCCCGGCCTGTTCGGCGCGGCGGCCGCCTTCGCGCGTCAGCACGGCTAAGATTCCGCTGGCGTCGCATCGATAAAATCGGCAGCTAGGATGCATGTCCACGCGCCCCGTTCTCGGCATCATCGCCTGCAACCGCATGGTCGGAACCGAAGTCGCGCAGACCGTCGTCAACCGCTATGCAATCGCCGCGATGCGCCACGCGGATTGCGCGGCGCTGATCATTCCCTCGCTGCCCGAATATATGCGTGGCGGAGAAATCGTCGGACGGCTCGACGGGGTACTGCTCACCGGATCGCCTTCGAACGTCGAACCCGCGCGCTATGGCGACGAGCGCGAAGGGGAGGGGCCGTTCGACCCCGGCCGTGATCGCATGATGATCGATCTGGTCGCGGCGGTGATTGCGGCCCAGCGCCCGCTGTTCGGCATCTGCCGCGGCTTTCAGGAAATCAACGTCGCGCTGGGCGGAACGCTGCGGCGCGATACGTCGGCAAGCGAGGCATTGCTTCCTCACCATGCCCCCGACGACGCGTCGTTCGACGCCATGTTCGATCATCGGCACCGCGTCGATCTGGTCGAAGGCGGTCTGCTCGCATCGGCTTACGGGGCGCCGTCGCTTGAGGTCAATTCGGTCCATTTTCAGGGTGTCGGCCAACTTGCGGACGGGCTGGCGGTCGAGGCACGGGCGCCCGATGGGCTGGTCGAAGCCTATAGCGCGCGGCCGAACGGCGCGCCGCTGCTCGCGGTGCAGTGGCACCCCGAATGGCACACGGACGAAAATGATCAGAGCCAGACCTATTTTCACCTGTTGGGCCGTGCGTTAAGAGGGGCGTTATGAACCGCCGCGTCACCCGCTACGACCGCTATCTCGCACGGATCAGCTTCTCGCCCTGATTTCCGGGACGTTCATCGTTCCATTTCAAGACATCAGGAGTTTCCCATGCCCCGCAATCACGACATCGCCGAACTGCGCCGCCTGGACGTCGCGCACCATCTTCCCGCGCAGGCCGACTGGGCTGAAATCGAAAAGCTTGGCGGTAGCCGCATCATCACGCACGCCGAAGGCTGCATCATCACCGACGGCGACGGACATCGCATCCTCGACGGCATGGCGGGCCTATGGTGCGTCAATGTCGGCTATGGCCGCGAGGAACTGGTCGAGGCGGCCGCCGACCAGATGCGCGAACTGCCCTTCTACAACACCTTTTTCAAGACCGCGACGCCGCCCGCGGTGACGCTGGCGGCCAAGATCGCCGCCCTGACCGGGAACCGCCTGCCGCATATCTTCTTCAATGCGTCGGGCAGCGAGGCGAACGACACGGTGTTCCGCATGGTGCGCCACTATTGGAAGCTGAAAGGCGAGCCGAAGCGCACCGTCTTCATCAGCCGCTGGAACGCCTATCACGGCTCGACCGTCGCCGGCGTTTCGCTGGGCGGCATGAAGGCCATGCACGCGCAGGGCGACCTGCCGATCCCCGGCGTCGAACATGTCCGCCAGCCTTATTATTTCGGCGAAGGGCAGGGGATGAGCGAGGAGGAATTCTGCGACGCCTGCGTGCAGGCGATCGAAGACAAAATTCTTGAGGTCGGCCCCGAAAACTGCGCGGCCTTCATCGGCGAACCGGTTCAGGGCGCAGGCGGCGTCATCATCCCGCCCAAGGGCTATTGGCCGAAGGTCGAGGCGGTCGTGCGCAAATATGGCCTGCTGCTCGTCGCCGACGAGGTGATCTGCGGCTTCGGCCGCACGGGCAGGATGTGGGGCCATGAGACGATGGGCTTCACTCCCGACCTGATGCCGATGGCCAAGGGGCTGTCGTCGGGCTATCTGCCCATCTCCGCGACGGCGGTCGCGGCGCATGTCGTCGAGGTGCTGAAAACCGGCGGCGATTTCGTCCATGGCTACACCTATTCGGGGCATCCGGTGGCGGCGGCGGTGGCGCTCAAGAATATCGAGATCATCGAGCGCGAGAAGCTTGTCGAACGCACCGGCGAAATCACGGGTCCGCATCTCGCGAAGGCACTCGCGACGCTGAACGATCACCCGCTGGTCGGCGAGACGCGCTCGATCGGCCTACTTGGCGCGGTGGAGATCGTCGCCGACAGGGAGACGCGGGCGCGCTTTGGCGGCGCGGAAGGCACGGCGGGTCCGATGGCGCGGGACGCCTGTATCGCGGGCGGCCTGATGGTCCGCGGTATCCGCGACAGTCTGGTCATGTGCCCGCCGCTGGTCATCACCACCGATCAGATCGACGAGATGGTTGCCATTATCCGCAAATCGCTGGATGAGGTGATGCCCAAGCTTCGGGCGCTTTGACAGGAAAGACGCAACCTCCATGCCCTCCGGCCTTTTTGCCCTGCTCGACGACGTCGCCACCATCGCCAAGGTGGCGGCCGCGAGCATCGACGACATCGGCGCGGCGGCGTCCAAGGCCGGGGTGAAGGCGGCGGGGGTCGTGGTCGACGATACCGCGGTGACGCCGCGCTATGTCACCGGCTTCACCCCCGACCGCGAACTGCCGATCATCTGGCGGATCGCCAAGGGGTCGATCTTCAACAAGCTGGTGCTGATCCTGCCCGTGCTGCTGCTGCTGTCGGCGGTGGCGCAATGGGCGATCACCCCGCTGTTGATGGTGGGCGGCGCCTATCTGTGCTTCGAGGGGGCGGAGAAGGTTCTGCATTCGCTTCAAAAGAGCAAGACGACCCTGGCGGAAGACGCCGCCGTCGTGGCCGACGCCAACCATGAAGAAACGATGGTCAAGGGGGCGATCCGTACCGACTTCATCCTGTCGGCCGAAATCATGGTGATTGCGCTCAATGAAGTGCTCGACGAGCATCTGGCGATGCGTGCCGCGACGCTGGCGGTGGTCGCGGTGGTCATCACCATCGCCGTCTATGGCGTCGTCGGGCTGATCGTGAAGATGGACGATATCGGGCTGGCGATGACGCGCGGTGCCACGCGCTCCGGACAGGCGGTGGGCCGCGGCCTAGTCGCCTTCATGCCCAAGCTGCTGGCCGCGCTGGCGGCGATCGGTACCGCGGCCATGCTGTGGGTCGGCGGCCAGATATTCCTGCACGGCCTCGACGAATATCATATCGGCAATATCGGTCACGGGCTGCACGATTTTGCGCAGGCGGTCGCGGGCGGACTGCCCGGCGCGGGCGTGTGGGAATGGCTGATCAACGCCGCCGGCGCGGGCCTGTTCGGGCTGCTGCTCGGCGGAGTGATCGTCGGCGTCCTGCACATGGTGCCGGGGAAGAAGACGGCGCACTGACGCTCCGCTCTTTATCCCGGACTTGATCAGGGATTCATTATTCCAACGCTGCGTGAATGGATCCCGGATCAAGTCCGGGATGACGAAAATGTTCGTTGGCTACCCCAGCAACACCACCGGGCTGTCGGCGCGCCAGTGCATCGACACCTTGTCGTCCCAGGTGAAATCCTCCTGGTCGTGCCGCGACAGATTGGGTCGCGACACCCGGATCATCGCGCCCGATTCCAGCTTGATCTCGTAAAGCGTGATGTCGCCGAGATAGCTCATGCCCTTGATGGTCCCGCGCGCGAAATTATGACCCTCCGGGGCATCCTGTGCCGCCGCGCGCACGGCCTTGCCGTCGCCCGGGACATGAAGATACATTTTCTCGGGCCGCAGCGCGACCCAGACGTCGGCGCCATGCGGTCCGGTGACGCCATGGTTCAGATAGACCTTGCCCAGCCCGGGGCAATCGACCGCGGCGCGGTCGGGTTCGTCGAGGGTCAGCTTGCCCTCGAAGATGTTCACCGACCCGACGAAATCGGCGACGAAGCGGTTCGCGGGATATTCGTAGAGGTCGGATGGGGCGGCGAGCTGCGCCACTTCGCCCTTGTTGATCACCGCGATGCGGCTCGCCATCGACAGCGCTTCGTCCTGATCGTGGGTCACGGTGACGAAGGTGATGCCGACCTGATCCTGCAGATCGGCCAGCTCGAACTGCATCTGCGCCCGCAGCTTGGCGTCGAGCGCCGACAGCGGCTCGTCAAGCAGCAGTACCTTGGGCCGCATGACCAGGCTGCGCGCCAGCGCGACGCGCTGGCGCTGGCCGCCCGACATCTGGTCGGGCATGCGCGTTTCGAACCCGCCGAGCTTCACCAGTTCCAGCGCCTCGGCAACGCGGTCCTTGACATCGCCGCCCTTCACGCCGGCGATTTTCAGGCCATAGGCGACATTGTCGGCGACGCTCATGTGCGGAAAGACGGCGTAGCTTTGAAACACCATGTTCACGGGCCGCTTGTTCGGCGGCACGCCGGTCACATCCTGTCCGTCGATCAGGATGCGGCCTTCGGTCGGCAGTTCGAACCCCGCGATCATGCGCAGCAGCGTGGTCTTGCCGCAGCCGGAGGGACCAAGCAGGACGAAAAACTCGCCGGCCAGAATGTCGAGGCTGACATTGTCGACCGCCGTCACCTTGCCGAAGCGTTTGGAAACATTCTGGATCTGGATGATCGGCTTTTGGGTCGCGTCGGTCATGGGTCAGTGCGTCTCCGCAATGGCTTTCACGCCCTGCAGCTTCAGCGCAATGAAGGTGAGGACGACGGTCAGGATGATGAGCAGGGTCGACGCCGCGTTCACCTCCGGCGTGACCGAGAAGCGGACCATCGAATAGACCTTTACCGGGAAGGTGATGGTGTCGGGTCCGCTGGTGAAATAGGTGATGACGAAATCGTCGAGGCTGAGCGTGAAGGACAGCAGCGCCCCGGCGACCAGCGCGGGTTTCATGTGCGGGATCAGCACGTCGCGAAATACCTGCCATTCGCTGGCCCCCAGGTCTTTCGCCGCTTCCTCCTGTTCGCGATTGAAGCTGGCGAGCCGGGATCGGACGACCATGGTGACGAACGGAAAGCAGAAGGTGATGTGCGCAATGGTGATCGCTCCCAGGTTGAAGGGCCAGATCAGCCCCGTGGGCCAGTCGACCGCCGCAAAGAACATCAGGAAGGCGACGCCCAGACAGATTTCGGGAACGATGATCGGCAGCGATATGACGCCATCGACCGCGCCCTTGAACGGGAAACGGAAACGCCACAGCATCACCGCCGAGATCGCCCCGAGCACGAGGCTGGCGACCGTGGCGAGCGCGGCGATGGTGAGCGAATTGATCAGCGCCTCGACCAGCTGGTCGTTACCCAGCGCCTTTTCATAATATTTGGTCGTGAAGCCGCGCCATACGACGTTGCGCTTGCTGTCGTTGAAGCTGAAGACCATCAGCACCACCAGCGGCGCGTAGAGGAAGACCATCACCGTCCCGACCCACAGCCGCATCCACAATGTGCGGCTATATTCGAGCGGCGCGATCGGCGAGCGGGCGAACAGCGCCATCAGTGCGCCTCCGGCACCTTGCGGCGCATCGACTGAAACGCGATCAGGATGAACATCGCATAGATGAGCAGGAAGGATAGGGCGGCGCCGAAGGGCCAGTCATTCGCCTTCTTGAACTGCCGCTCGATGACGTTGGCGATCATCTGGCTGTCGGTCCCGCCCATCAGGTCGGGCGTGAGATAGGCGCCGAGTGCCGGGATCAGCGTGATCATAACGCCCGCGACGATGCCCGGCGCGGCAAGCGGCACGACGATCCGCATGATGGTACGGAAATGTCCGGCGCCAAGGTCGAGGCTCGCTTCGATCAGGCTGCGGTCGAGCCGGTCGAGCGCGGCGTAAAGCGGCAGCACCATGAAGGGCAGGTGGACATAGACGAGACCGAAGACGACCGCGAAATTGTTGAACAGCAGTTGCACCGGCTCCCATGTCGGCAGCGGCTGGAGCCCGACGAGCGTCTTCACCCAGCTCGTCCCTTCCCACAGCGCGCCCAGCCCCTTGTTCGCATAGCCTTGCGTACCGAGCAGCATCATCAGCGCATAGGTGCGGATCAGCAAATTGGTCCAGAAGGGCAGCATGATGCCGAGCAGCAGCCACGGCCGCCACTTGTCGCTGGCGAAGGTGATCGCCATCGCCACCGGAAAACCTACGATCAGGCAGATGAGCGTGACGAGCGCTGCGACCGCGAAGCTTTTTCCGAATATGATGACGTAGAGCCATTCGGTCGCGCGTTTGTAGTTGTCGAGCGTGCCCGAGATAGCGATCTCGGTCAGGCCGCGATTTTCACCGAAGCTGTAGAGCCAGACGATCGCCATCGGGACGATGAAAAAGGCGATGACCCAGAATAGTGTCGGCACCGACACGGCGGCAAAGCCGTTTCTGTTCGTTTTCCAGTCCTGTTCGGCCATCCCCGGTGCCCCCCACCGGACCCGTCAGGCCGCCCGCACCCGCGTGAACGCCTCTTCATAGAGCGGCTGAAGGTCCGGATTGAACTTCGCATATTCGCATTTTGCCAGCACGTCGGCGGGCGGGAAGATGACGGGGTTGTTCTTGTAACTGTCGGGCATCAGCGCCTTCGCCGCGGCATTCGGCGTCGGATAGAGGATCGTTTCGGTGATCGCCTTGTCGACTTCGGCATCGAGGATATAGTTGATGAACGCATGGGCATTCTTCGGATGAGGCGCGCCCTTGGGGATGCACAGATTGTCCGAATTGAGCTGGCTGCCTTCCTTCGGCACGACGAAATCGACGTCGTCGTCTTCGCTCATGATCTGCGCAATATCGCCGTTATATTCCAGCACGACGTCGCAATCGCCCTTCAGCAGCAGGTCCTGCCCGTCGTCCTCGTGGAATTTCTTCACATGGGGCTTCTGCTTGATCATCATCGCTTCGATCGCCGCGATGTCGGCCGGGGTCAGCGCATTGACCGATTTGCCCAGATATTTCCCATATAGACGGAACATGTCGCCCGCCTCCGACAGCCAGGCGATGCGGCCGGCATATTCGGGGCTGTCGAACAGCACCTTCCAGCTGTCGGGCTTGGCCGACACCTTCGACTTGCGATAGCCGATGCCCAGCGTCAGCCAGGTATAGGGCATGGAAAATTTGCGCCCCGGATCATATTCGACGTCGATGAAGCTGGGGTCGATATTCTTCATGTTCGGGATCGCCGCATGGTCGAGCGGCTGGAGCATGTCGGCGCGGACCATCCGCTCGACGAAATCGTTCGACGGCACGATGACGTCGTAGCCGGGATTGCCGGCCTTGAACTTGGCAAAGAGAACGTCGTTGCTGTCGAACAGGTCCATCGTCACCGCGACGCCGGTGGCTTCCTTGAAATCGTCGAGCGTCGTCTCGCCGATATAGGTGTCCCAGTTGTAGAAGTTGAGCTTGGCCTCTTCGCCGTTGGCGAGCTTCTTTTCCTCGCCCTTGCTGCAGGCGGCGACGCCACCGAAGCTGATACCGACCGCCGCGACCCCCAGCGCCTGCAAGAGCGAGCGTCGGCCCCGGGTGCGATTGAGCAGTTCGTTCAGATCCATGGCTGCCTCCCTGTTTGTGTCATCAAGCTGACTCAATATGTCCGGCTTGAAAAGGGGGTATTTTGCAGCGCAGCACGGAATCTCTCAAAGAAATCGGCATCAATTCATGCGTTGCGCAGATACCAGTCGTAATCGATCGGCGGCACCGCGCTGAAATAGCGATCCTGTTCCACACGCTTCACGATGCTGAACATCTCGACGAAGCGGTCGCCCAGATAGTCGCGCATCAGCGCCGATGCGTGGAAGCGGTCGACCGCCGCGAACCAGTTCGACGGCGGCCAATGTTTCCGAAGCACGTCGTCGCCCCTGTCGTCGCGGTCATAGCCGTTGCCGACGACCGCCGGACCGGGATCGATCATGTCCGCCATGCCATGATGAATGCCGGCAAGGACGGCCGCGACGGCCAGATAGGGATTGGCGTCGGCGCCGCACGCGCGATGCTCGACGTGACGGCTCGGCGGCGGGCCGGCGGGGATGCGGAACGACACGGTGCGGTTGTTGACGCCCCAGGTCGGCGCGACGGGGGCATAGCTGTTCGCCTTGAACCGGCGAAAGCTGTTGGCGTGCGGCGCGAAGAGCGCGAAGGCGTCTCCGACCGTGCCGATCATGCCGCCGATCGCATGGCGCAGCGCGGGCGTGCCTTCCGGGTCGTCGCTCGCGAAGATATTGGCGTCCTTCGCGTCGTTCATCGACACATGGATGTGCATGCCGCTGCCCGCCTGTTCGGCGAAGGGCTTGGCCATGAAGGTCGCTTCCAGCCCCTGCGCCTGGGCGATCGCCTTCACCAGCCGCTTGTACATGATTGCATCATCGCATGCGCGCAGCGCGTCGGGCTTGTAGCGAAGCGTCAGCTCGAACTGGCCCGGTGCAAATTCGGAAATCGCGCTTTCCAGTGGCAGGCCCTGCGCATCGGTGGCCGCATAAAGCGCATCGAAGAAGGGCCGGAAATCGTCCAGCTCGCGCAGGCCATAGACTTCGACATTGCGGGGCGCGCTGCGACTGTAGGCGGGACGGGCGGGACGGATGGTCCCGTCGCGGGCGCGGCGCGGATCGACGAGATAGAATTCCAGCTCGACCGCCAGCGCCGGGGTCAGGCCGTCGGCGGTAAAGCGGTCGATCACGCGGCCCAGAACATGGCGGGGATCAAGGTCGTGGGGTGTGCCGTCGAGTTCGTAGAAACTGGCGAGGAACTGCGCGGCGCTCTCGCCACCCCACGGCGTGCGGACCAGCGTGCCGGGGACCGGCTTCATCGACCGGTCCGCGTCGCCGTCTTCCCACACCAGCCCCGTTTCGACGGTGTCTTGTCCCGTGATGTCGACGACCGTGATCGACCCCGGAAACATCCGGCCGCTGTCATAGACCGCCAGCACTTCGTGCTGGCGCAGCCGCTTGCCGCGCGGGACGCCGCCCATGTCGGTGTAGATCATCTCGATCGAATCGACATCGGGGTTGGCCTCGAAAAACGCCTCGGCTTCCGAACGCGGCGCGATCACGCCCGATGATTTCGACATTAAAAGCTCCTTACCCCATCCGGTCGCGCAGCGCATACCAGAGCAACCCCAGCGTGGCGAGCGGCCGACGCAGCCATGTTCCGCCCGGAAAGGGCGGCGAGGGCAGGCTTGCGAGCACGTCGAAACGCTCGGCAGTGCCGGCCAGCGCCTCGGCGACCAATTCGCCCGCCAGCGTCGTGATCATCGCGCCGTGCCCGGAAAAACCGTGCGCGAAAAAGACATTGCCGCGCCGCCCGACATGCGGCAGCCGGTTCCGCGTTACCGCGACCGCGCCGCCCCAGCCATAGTCGATCGCTGCGTCGGCAATCTGCGGAAACACCTCTGTCATGAACGGCCGGACAAAGGCGGCAATGTCGCGCGGCGGGGTCTGCGAATAACGCTCGCCGCCGCCGAAGATCAGGCGCTTGTCGGCCGACAGGCGGAAATAGTTGAGCACGAAGCGGCTGTCGGCGACCGCCGCGTCGGTCGGGAGCAGGTCGTCCGCGTTCGCAAGCGGCGCGGTCGCGATATTATAGTTCATGATCGGCACGGTGTAGCGGCCGAGGTCGGGTTCGACATCGGCGATCCAGCTGTCGGTGGCGTCGATGACGTAACGGGCGGAGACGCCCGCCCCGTCCGTCGCCACGCGAAGACCGCCGGCCGCCTCCTCGATCCGATCGGCGCGGTGGTGTTCGCGGATATCGACGCCCGCGGCTTGTGCGGCGCGGGCAAGGCCGATCGCATAGTTCAGCGGGTGGAAATGTCCGCCGTGGGGGTCATGGATGCCGCCATGATAGAGTGGGCTGGCGATATGCGCGGCCATTTCGTCCTTGCGGACGGTGTCGGTGCGATAGTCGAACCGGTGGGCAAGATAATCGGCCTCGCGCCGGATCGCGTCGAAATCCTTTGGCGTCCACGCCGCCTCCAGATGACCGGCTTTCAGATCGCAGTCGATCCCGTGCCTGGCGATCCGCGCTTTCACGCGATTGTCGCGCCAGCACAGGTCGAACAGGGCGTCGGCGCGTTCGCGGCCGAATTCGGCCTCCAGCTCGGAGGCCGTCCAGCGCAGGCCGGGAATCAGCTGTCCGCCGTTGCGGCCGGAGGCGCCGAAACCGATATGATCGGCTTCCAGCAGGATGACCGAAAAGCCGCGTTCGGCGCAGGCGAGCGCGGCGCTGAGCCCCGTGAAGCCGCCGCCGATGACCGCCACGTCGCAGCGCGAAGCTCCCCGAACATCGCCGCGTGGCGGCGATGGATGCGCGGTCGCGGCGTAATAGCTGTGATTGAGCGGATCGGTCATTCCGACACCAATTCTAACCCCGCTCGCGTCGAGCGAACGGGGAGGGGGAACGGATGCGCACGGTCAGACCCGCATCAACAGATGTTCGCGTTCCCAGCTCGACACCACCGACTGATAGTTGAACAGCTCATAATCCTTCACCGCGAAGAAGATTTCGAAGAAATCGTCGCCGAGCAGATTGCGGACCTTTTTGCACGAGGCGAAGCGGTCGAGCGCCGCTTCCAGCGTGCGGGGCAGGGTGCGGGCGCGGTTATAGGCGCTGCCGGTGATCGGCTTGGGCGGGACCATGCGATCGACCATGCCGATGTAACCGCAGACGAGCGACGCCGCGATCGCCAGATAGGGGTTGCTGTCGGCGCCGGGCAGGCGGTTTTCGACACGGCGGTTGGCCTTGTCCGCGACCGGGATGCGAAAGCCGCAACTGCGGTTGTCGACGCCCCATTGCACGTTGATCGGCGCCGCGCTGTCGGGCCGCATCCGGCGAAAACTGTTCACATTGGGCGCCCACATCGGGGAAATCTGGGGCATGAAGCGAATGAGCCCGGCGACGTAACTGCGGAAGGCCGCGCTGTCGCGGCCGTTGGCGGTGGCGAACAGGTTGCGGCCCGTTTCGGCATCGACGACCGACTGGTGGATATGCATCGCGCTGCCCGGCTGGCCGGCCATCGGGTTCGCCATGAAGGTCGCATAGACGTCGTGCTGCTTGGCGACGTTGCGGACCACGCGCTTGAACAGAAAGACTTCGTCGGCCAGGCGCAGCGGGTCGCCGTGCAGGAAGTTCACTTCCAGCTGCGCCGCGCCCATTTCGTGGATCATCGTGTCGATATCGAGCCCCATCAGCTCACAATCGTCATAGATATGATCGATGATGTCCTCATATTCGTTCATCGCCTCCAGTCCGTAAGGCTGGCTGGCGGTCTCGCTGCGGCCCGAGCGGCCCGTCGGCGGGGTCAACGGGAAATCGGGATCGACGTTCTGCGACACCAGATAGAATTCGACCTCGGGTGCGATGATCGGCTTCCAGCCCTTGTCGGCATAGAGTTGGAGCACTTTTTTCAGGATGGTGCGCGGCGCGATGTCGACTTCGGTCCCGTCGCCGTTGAACGCGTCGGCAATCACGAAGGCGGTCGGCGAGGAAAAGCCGGGCGCGACGCAGATGGTGCCGGGATCGGCGACCAGATATTTGTCGGGATCCTTGTCCCAGATATCGTCGATGTCTTCGGGGTAATGGCCGTCGATCGTGCAGATGAAGACGCTGCCCGGAATACGCAGCGACCGATCCTTCACCGACGACAGGAATTTGCGGGCCGGCAGCACCTTGCCGCGCTGGACCCCGTTGATGTCGGGGACGATACATTCGACTTCGTCGATCTTATTTTCGCTGATCCATTGTTCCAGATTGACTGACATGCGCCCCCGATTGGGCCGAGGAACCGGCCCGTTTGTGGAAGCGCCAGCCTATCGCGAACTTCGCCGAAGCGCCAGAGGGGACGTGTTTCCGCCATTTTCGGTATGGTTATATGCGCAATTCTTTGGTTGCCAGAAAGGCGCGGCGCGGCATTTTCGGCAGGCCGGGCTTGACCCGGCCGCCGTCCCTTCGTCAAGGATGACGGATACAGGCAGGAGCGATCGGCAATGCGCGGCGACAATGATGCTCTGGCGTCCTTCTGGATGCCCTTTACCGCCAATCGCGCGTACAAGGCGCACCCGCGCCAGCTCGTGTCGGCGAGCGGCATGTATTACCAGTCGAGCGACGGGCGGCAGATACTGGACGGCACCGCGGGCCTGTGGTGCAGCAATGCGGGTCATTGCCGGCCGGAGATCAGCGCGGCGATCGCACAGGCGGCGGCAACGCTGGATTTCGCCCCGACCTTCCAGCTTGGCCATCCCGCCCCGTTCGAATTGGCGCGGCGGCTGGCCGAGATGATGCCGGCGGGACTCGACCGCATCTTCTTCACCAACAGCGGGTCCGAATCGGTCGATACCGCGCTCAAGATCGCGCTGGCGGTCCAGCGCGCAAAGGGGCAGGGGACGCGCACCCGCCTGATCGGGCGCGAGCGCGGCTATCATGGCACGGGATTTGGCGGGATCAGCGTCGGCGGCCTCGTCAACAACCGGCGCGCCTTCGGCGGCGGCCTGCCCGGCGTCGATCATCTGCGTCACACGCACGACATCGACCGCAATGCCTTCACACGCGGCTTTCCGGCGCATGGTGCGGAACTGGCCGACGACCTTCAGCGCATGGTAGAACTGCACGGCGCCGAAACGATCGCGGCGGTGATCGTCGAGCCGATGGCGGGGTCGACCGGGGTGCTGTTGCCGCCGCAGGGCTATCTTCAGCGGCTGCGCGCGATTTGCGACCGGCATGGCATCATCCTGATCTTTGACGAGGTGATCACGGCTTTCGGACGCGTCGGGGCGGCCACCGCATCGGGCGCGTGGGGCGTGACCCCCGACATCATCACCATGGCCAAGGGATTGACCAATGCCGCGGTGCCGATGGGCGCGGTCGCGGTGCGGCGCGATCTGCACGACGCGGTGATCGACAGCGTCGCGGGCGGCATCGAACTGTTCCACGGCTATACCTATTCGGGCCATCCACTGGCGAGCGCGGCGGGGCTCGCGACGCTGGACCTGTATGTCCGCGATAACCTGTTCGACCGCTCCAACGATCTCGCCGCTTATTGGGACGACGCGGCGCATGGCCTGAAAGGGCGGCGGCATGTCATCGATATCCGCACGGTCGGGCTGGTTGCGGGGATCGAACTCGAACCCCGCCCCGGCGCCCCGACCGCGCGCGCGAACGAGCTGTTCCACGCCTGTTTCGACAAGGGGCTGCTGGTGCGCGCGACGGGAGACATCATCGCGCTGTCGCCGCCGCTGATCGTCGAAAAGGCACAGATCGACGAGATGTTCGGGCGGATCGGCGATTTGCTCGATGCGATCGATTGAGCCCGCCGAACCTATTTTCCACTCGGTCCGGCGTGGCACCGGCGCGCGCGGCGACGCCTGTCCCATATGGGGACGAACCGACCATGGCGTGTTTACGGAAAATCGGATAAGGGCCCGGCCCGTTCCTATCCCCTTCATAAGCAGGCGTTTCATCGTGTCGTTCGTTTCCCGTACTTTCCTTGCCGCCGGCCTGGCTGCCGGTTCGTTTTTCGCCGCGTCCGCGCTTGCCCAGTCGGGATCGGCCATCGTCGGAATCGATGCGCTGAAGGAATGGAATCTGATCGTTCTGGGGAATCTGCAATCCTCGTCCGAAGTCGAAGGGCGCACCTTCGTCGGCGGGAACCTGACCGGCAACTCGTCGAACTACGGCATTCGCGCCACGACGTCGCCGAACGGACAGCCCGGCCTGACGGTCGTCGGCGACGTGACAGGCAGCCACAAGAATTTGAACAATGGGTCGGGCGCCGTCGTCGGCGGCAATGTGTCGAGCGGGTTCAATCTGAACGGGCCGAACCAGACCGTGAAGGTCGGCGGAACGATCAGCAACACCAACGTCAATCAGAACACCGTCGTGTCGAATCTCGGCACGACCGACCCGGCGTTCGTGGTCGGGCTTCAGCAGAGCAAGACCCAGCTGACGAACAGCCTGTCCAGCCTGTCCTATGAAATGGGGACGCTGGCCACGACCAGCCAGTTCACGGCGCAGGGCAATCGCGGCATCTTCAATGCCCAGGCGGGCGCGAACGGCGTTGCGGTCTTCAACATCACCTCGGCCGATCTCGACCGCATCGGCGAGATTCAGTTCAATCTGAACGGCGCCGACACCGCGATCGTCAACGTCAGCGGCCGGTCGATCAACCTCAACGACAATTTCCTCGGCGGCACGAACAATCTGGGCGAGCATGTCATCTGGAATTTCCCCGAGGCGGAGGCGCTGACGCTCAGCACCGCATGGGGCGGTTCGGTGCTCGCGCCGCTCGCCGATGCCGAGACGCGCAACTATATTCAGGGGTCGGGGGTGTTCGGCAACCTGCGGCAGAATGGCGAGATGCACATCGGCACGTTCAACGGCGGTTATATCAGCCCGCCGAGCGGTTCGTCTTCGGGCGGCACATCGTCGGGCGGATCGAGTTCGGGCGGCGACCCGGTGCCGGTCCCCGAACCGGGCATGTTCGGCCTGTTCGCGCTGGGGGTCGGGGGCCTGATCTACATGCGCCGCCGCCGCGCACGCCGCGACGCCTCCGGGGATTGATCGCGTCATGCGTTCTCGTCGAAGAGCGGGAGCGTTACCGACACCCGCGTGCCTTTGCCGACTTTGCTGTCGATGGCGAGCTGTCCCTGATGGCGCTCGGTTATATGCTTGACGATGGCTAGGCCAAGGCCGGTGCCGCCGACTGACCGGCTGCGCGCTTCGTCGACGCGATAGAAACGTTCGGTCAGGCGCGGCAGATGATCGGGCGCGATCCCGTCGCCCTCGTCGCTGACCGATAGGCGAACGCGGCTGCCCTCCCGCGCAAGCTCGACGGTCACGGGCGTTCCGGGGCGCCCATATTTCATCGCGTTGGACACGATATTGTGGACCAGCTGGCTCAGCTGGGCTTCGTCACCCAGCATCGGCTGCGCCTCGTCGCCCAGTTGCGCGACAATATCCTTCGGCCGCGCATCCTCGCTGTCCTGAAGCTGGGCGATCGTTGCGCGGACGATCGCGGCAAGATCGACCCGGCCTGTCGGACGGCGGAAGCGGTCGGCCTCGACGCGCGAAATCGACAACAGGTCGATGACGAGCTGCTGCATCCGGCGTGCCTCGCGTTCGATGATCGACAGGAAGCGGTGCCGCGTCGGCTGGTCGGCGTCGCCGTTCATATCCTGCAGCGTTTCGACATAGCCCAGCACGGCGGCGAGCGGCGTGCGCAATTCGTGGCTGGCGTTGGCGACAAAATCTGACCGCATCCGGTCCGCGGCATCAATCGCCGAGCGATCCGACAGGAAGATGATCCGGTCGCCGTCGGGCAGCGCCGCGATCCGCATCGTCCAGCGCTGACCCGAGCGTGGAAAATCGGCCAGGCTGACGGGATCGGGCGCGGCGGCATCGCTCTGTGCGGACAGCCATTCGGTCGCGGCGGGGTGGCGGATCGCGGTCCGGATGTCGGCGCCGACGATATGACGGCCGAGCAGACGCACCGCGGCATCATTGGCGATGGTCACGATATTGCCCGCCACGCCGATGACGGGTTCGCGTTCCTGATCGGCCCAATGCGCGAAGTCGGGATGACGCAGCAGCGACGGCGGCGCGGCGGGCGTCAGCGTCGCCGGATCCACCGGCGGTTCGGGCAGCGGCGACGGCAGCGCGGCGTGAACGATGGCCGCCGCCGCGACGCCGGCGACCGACAGTATCACGATCGTCAGGGCATCGCCTCCGGTCAGCGCGGCAAATATCGCGGCGACGGCAACCAGCGTCAGCGCGATTACCAGACTGGACAGACGGTCGAACATGCCCAGCGCGCATCCCATAAAGAATCGGACAGGCGCAAGCGTATTTGTCGGCGTTAAGTCTTTGCTGCCGCTTGTCCCAAAGCGGGATGGAGAAGGCGGCGGGCCGGGCTTTCCCTTTCCCTTGTCGCTGCCATCGGCTATGCGCGGCGCCATGGGCAACAGCGATATTCCGTCCGATCCGGCATCCGGTGCATCCGATGACGCAGTGCCGTCGCGGCGGCGCATGCTCGCGCTCGGTGCGGTCGGCGTTTCCGCGGCGCTGACCATCCGTCCGGCTTTTGCCCAGACCGCCGTGTCGGTAATGAACTGCCAAATCCCGGTCCCGGGTCCCGCGGCCGGCGGAAAATATATCGACCCGCGCGGCAATCTGGTTCCCGCCGGCACGAAGGGCGCCTTTCCGGGCGCCGGCCGGCCGTTCACGGGCGAAGAAGTGAAGCGCGCCTTTCGCGGCCAGACGCTGCCGGGCACGACCTACAACCAGTCGCAGGCCTATCTGCAATATATCCGGCGCTTGCAGGCGGGGCAGAGCGGCTTTACCTGTTTCGCATCGATCCAGATGCCGCGCTGATCATCGCTCCCCCAATTTGCGATGGCGCTCTCTCCCGGCGGCGTCGCAGACAAAGGGACAGATGTGAAACTCGCTTCGCTCAAGCATGGCCGCGACGGCCGGCTGGTTGTCGTCTCCGACGACCTTGCATGGTATGCCGACGCCGCCCCTATCGCGCCGACGCTTCAGGCCGCGCTCGACGACTGGGCAGCGACCGCACCGCGGCTTGTGGCGCTGGCCGAGGATTTGAACCACGACGCCATCCCCAAGGAGCGGTTTCACGAACGCGACGCCGCGTCGCCGCTCCCGCGCGCGTATCAATGGGCCGACGGCAGCGCCTATGTGAACCATGTCGCGCTGGTGCGACAGGCGCGCGGCGCGGACATGCCCGACAGCTTCTGGCACGATCCGCTGATGTATCAGGGCGGCAGCGATGCCTTTCTGTCGCCGCGCGATCCGATTCCGCTCGGCGATCCCGCCTGGGGCTGCGACATGGAGGCAGAGGTCGTCGTCGTCACCGGCGATGTTCCGGCCGGGATCGATCCGGTCGCGGCGCGCGGAGCGGTTCTGCTGGTCGGGCTGACCAACGACGTTTCGCTGCGCGGACTGATCCCCGGCGAACTGGCAAAGGGGTTCGGGTTTTTCCAGTCGAAGCCGTCGAGCGCGATGTCGCCGGTCTTCGTCACGCCGGACGCGCTCGGCGATCGCTGGCGCGAAGGCAAGCTGCACGGTACGCTGTGCGTCGATCTGAACGGTGCGCCGCTGGGCCGCGCCGACGCGGGCGTCGATATGACCTTCGATTTCGGTGCGCTGATCGCTCATGCCGCGAAGACGCGGAACCTGGGCGCCGGAACGATCATCGGATCGGGCACGGTGTCCAACCGCGATGCCGATGGCGGTCCCGGCAAGCCCGTTTCCGAAGGCGGGCTGGGGTATAGCTGCCTTGCGGAAGTGCGGACGGTCGAGACGATCCGGTCGGGCGAGGCGAAAACGCCGTTCATGCAGGCAGGCGACACGGTACGCATCTGGATGGACGACGACCGTCATCACAGCATTTTCGGCGCCATCGAACAGCAGGTGGGGTAAAACAAGGAAGGGCGACCGATCGTCGGCCGCCCTTCCTGTGGTTTTCGCGATCGGTAGAGTTTATCCGCCGCCGCCCAGAGCGCCGGACATGGCATCGCTGAGCGAACAGGCCGCGGGTCCCAGAATGACGACGAACAGCACCGGCAGGATGAACAGGATCAGCGGCACCGTCATGATCGCGGGCAGGCGGGCGGCCTTTTCCTCGGCGCGCATCATGCGTTCGTTGCGAAATTCGGCCGAAAGGACGCGCAGCGCGCTGGCGAGCGGCGTGCCGTATTTTTCGGTCTGGATCATCGTCGTGACGACGCCCTTCACCGATTCCAGATCGACGCGATAGGCCAGATTTTCGAAGGCCTGCCGCCGTTCGGTCAGGAAGCCGAGTTCGATCGAGGTCAGCGCGAATTCCTCACCGAGTTCGGGATAGGCACGGCCGAGTTCCCTCGCGACGCGACTGAAGGCGGCGTCGACCGTCAACCCCGCTTCGGCGCAAATGACGAGCAGATCGAGCGCATCGGGCAGGCCCTTGCGGATCGCGTCGGTACGCTTGGTGCGCTTGTTCTGAACGAAAAGGTCGGGCGCCTTGTAGCCCAGGATCAGCGCCGCCATCGTGGCGCCCGAACGCTTGAACGGCGTCAGATCGGGCCACATGTCGATGCCATAGATCAGAAAGGCCGCAAGTCCGCCGAAAACGATCGGCAGCACCAGTCGGCCAAAGATGACCGCGACGGCCAGATCCTTGGACCGGATACCGGCCTGTGCCAGTTTCTGCTGGACGTCCTTGATCTGTTCGTCCTGCAGCACCTGCAACTTGCCGAGGAACGACCGCATCTTGTCGGCGTGCTGATTCTTGCGGACCAGGCGCGCGCGGCGTTTCGCCGTCGATGCGGTGATCCCGGCCTTGAGCTGTTCGCGGCGTTCGTTGAGCGCCTTCACGCGCTTCGCCATCGGATCGCGAACGGTCAGGGCGCCATAAATGGCCAGGACGACGGCGAAGACGCCGACCGCCGCGAGCAGCGTCGAGGCCCAGACCACATTGATGCCCATCACCGTCGGACCGCTCTGGGTCGAGGTGAAGGCCGAGAGGAGGAGATTGCTGTTCATCGCGATTCCTCCCTCAGATTTCGAACGAGATCATGCGCGACATGATGAATGCGCCGATGCTCATCCAGATCATCCCGCCGACGCCCGCGATCATCAGGCGTTCCTCGTAAAAGAAACCGCGCAGATAGTCGGGGTTCATCATCCAGACGATGCCGAACACGAAGAAAGGCAGCGCGCCGACGATATAGGCCGATGCCTTGGCTTCCGACGACATGGCGCGGATCTTGAGCTTCATCTGGGCGCGCTTGCGCAGCACGTCGGACAGGTTCGCCAGCGTTTCCGCCAGATTGCCGCCCGTCTCGCGCTGGATCGCGATGGTGATGCAGAAGAACTGGAATTCGGCAGTACCCAGCATGTTGGCCGATTCCTGCAACGCGGCCTCCATCGTATTGCCGATACGGATGCGTTCGATCACGCCCTTGAATTCCTCACCCACCGGGCCCGGCAGTTCCTGGCTGACGACCTGAAAGGTTTCGGTCACCGGCAGGCCCGATCGCAAGCCGCGAACGAGCAGATCGATGGCATCGGGAAAGCGGGTGTTGAACGCCGCGACGCGTTTCTTGATAAGCCGTCCGACGACCAGATAGGGCAGCCCCAGACCGACGAACAGGCCGATCATCCCGGCCAGCATGATCGGCGCACGCAATGTCAGCAGCGCGCCCGCCGCAAAGACGAACAGGCCCATGCAGGCGAACATATACTGGCTGATCGTCCAGCCCTTGCCGGTGCGGCGCAGACGCAATTCCATCTGGTCGCGCTTCGGCATCAGGTTGGCGAGGCCGCTGGCTTGCTGGTTGCCGGCCGCCGCAATCGTCTTGCGCATTTGCGCGGCGACGACGGCTTCGGCGGACGCCGCGTGACGGTCCTTGACCATCGACAGGCGCCGGCCCTTTGCTTTGGATACCGACGGGCCGGCGAACGCCATCGCGAGCATGGCCAGCGCCAGCGCCGCCGCGCCGATGACAAGGATCACTGACAGGTTCATGGTCTGTTATCGCCTGCTTTCGTCGGTCAGGGCGCGGCCGTAAGATACGGCCGCGGCCGCATTACTTCGCGTCTTTTTTGGCCATCATTCCGCCGAGCTTGCCGAGCAGCGAACCGCCCGACTTGCCCTTTGTCTTCTTGACCTGCGCCTCGGCTGCATCCTCTGCATCGACATCCGCGCCGTCCAGAATGACGCGCATCAGATTGGTCCAAACCTGGCTGGCCTTGGTGCCCTTGCAGATTTCGGCATAGGATTTGCCGAGCTTCGCGGCCTGGCTCACCAGCTTGGGATCGAAGGGAAGGACGATATCGATCGCGCGTTCGATCGACGATTCGAATTCCTTGCGCGACAATTCGCCGACGGTGTTCTGGAACTTGTTGGCGACCAGGACGACGCGCGCACCGGGGACATTCTGCTTGAACCAGGACAGCATGCGGATGGTGTCGCGTGCCGAGGCGAGCGTCACGTCGCTGACCAGCAGGATGGTTCCGGCTTCCGACACCAGATGCGGGAAGGGGATCAGGACGTGGCGCGGGATGTCGACGATCGTCATCTCGAACGCGTTGCGCAGTTCCTCTTCGAGCTGGAAATAGGCCGATCCGTCGGTCATCACCGGCTGGTGAATCGGCGCTTCGGCGGACAGCAGGGAGAGCTTGTCCGACGCCCGAACCATCGCGCGTTCGATGAACAGGCCGTCGATACGGCTGGGGTTGTCGATCGCGTCGATCAGCCCGCGGCCGGGTTCGAGGTCCAGCGTCAGCGCCCCGGTGCCGAAATGCACGTCGAGGTCGAGCAGCGCCGTGTTGCGCGACGCCTGTTCGCTGATCGCCCAGGCGAGCGATGTCGATACCAGCGAGGCGCCGACACCGCCGCGCACGCCGACGACCGCCATCATGTGATGCGGCTTGTCGTCCGTCATGTCGGCATGTTTCGGGGCGTTCAGCATCGCCTGCGCCATGGTCAGCGATTCGCGGACCTGATCGAGCGACAGCGGCTTCAGCAGATAATCCTGAATGCCGCTGGACAGCAGGTCGCGGTACAGGCGGACATCGTTGACCTGACCCGCCGCGATCACGACGGTGCCGGGTTCGCAGACTTCCGCCAGCGCGTTGATATCGTTGATCGGATCGCCCGATTCCGACATGTCGACGAACAGGATGTTCGGGCTCGCCGATACCGACAACGACTGGACCGCATTGCGCAGACCGCCCTTGTTGCACTTTTCGATCGGCCAGCCCATGTCCGCCGCGGCAACGCGGATCAGCTCCAGCGTATCGTCGTCGCACACGAAGGCGTTGAAGGGCTCCCGCAAGCCCGCTGCTTTGAAAGGTGCGTTCACTTGCCGCCTCCGCTGGTGGCGTCGCCGCGCAGTTCGCCGGCGCCCGTCTGGGGTTTTTCACGATAGGTCTTGATGGCGCGCGTGGCGGCCGCCGGATCATAGCTGCCGTTGCTGGAACCCTTGATCAGGTCGTTCGGGTCGGCAACCATCGCGGCGAGATTGCCGTTCGTCGCGCAGCCATAGTTGGACGATGTCGCATTGTTGAGGTTGACCGACGACTTGCTCGACCAGTCGGGGCAGCCGGGAACATGGGCGGTGGCGCGCGTGACGATGACGCGCAGATGGCCGGACGGAACGGCGCCGGTCGTGACCGGAATGTCGCCGCCGACCAGCAGGCCGCGCTGTGCGACCAGCGCGCGGACGGTCGCCTGCGCCCCGCTGTCGCCATAGATGGAGCTGTCCTCGATCGCGATGCGGTCGCCATAGCGAACGCCCAGCGCGTCGAGCCAGCCCTGAAGACGGCCCTGCTCGCTGGGCGCGATATCGCCGCCGCTTGCGGCGACATCGAACTGATAGACGCTGTTGCTGACGACAGGCTGGTGCACTGAATCGAGGCTGCGGTTGCTGTTGGCGGCGCCGGTGCAGCCGGCGAGCGAGGTCGCCAGCGCCAGGACGGTCCAAGATGCGATCTGTTTCATCACTTTGCTCCCTGTTATCCGGCGCGTCACTGTTTCAGGCTGAAGCCGGGCGAGGCTTCGCCGCGCGGACGGTCGGCTTCGCCGGGGCTGGTTTCCAGCTTCGGCTTCGGCCGGTCTCCGCCCGTGATGCCATCGCTCGACTGACCGATCAGCAGGCGCGACAGGTCGGTCGGGCTCTGGAACGCATCGGTCGGCAGCTTAATCTGGTTGGCCGACACCGGCTTGACCAGATAGGGGGTGACGACGATCACCAGTTCGGTCTCGCCGCGGCGGAAGCTGTCCGATTTGAACAGCGTGCCGAGGATCGGGACGTCGCCGAGGCCCGGAACCTTGTCGATCGCGCCGATCGCGCGGTTGTTCATCAGCCCCGCGATCATGAAGCTTTCGCCCGATCCCAGTTCGACGGTCGTTTCCGCACGGCGCACGGTCAGGGCCGGAACCTCGAACCCGTCGAGGCGGATCGCCCCTTCGGTCGTCAGTTCGGACACTTCGGGACGAACGCGCAGGCTGATCCGCCCGTTCGACAGCACCGTGGGCGTATAAGCCAGGCTGACGCCATATTTGCGATATTCGATTGTCGTGCCGGCCAGGTTGCCGGGGATCGGGATCGGAAATTCGCCGCCCGCCAGGAAGTCGGCGGTCTCGCCGGAAATCGCGGTCAGGTTCGGCTGCGCAAGCGTGGCGACCATGCCGGAGCGTTCGCCAAGATCGAGCGACGCCATCAGGTCCAGACCGAACAGGCGTCCGGCGGCGCCGAGGCTGTTGGTGCCGCCGGGCGTCTGGAACACATAGCTGGTCGACCCATCGTCGTTATAGGTGATGGTGCCGGCCTGGCGGCCGCGGCTGATATGGCCGAGAAAGCCGTTGCCCAGCGGACCGTCGCGGTCGGATGACAGCACGTTGCCGCTGATTTCCTTGACCAGCGTGCGGTTCACCTCGGCGATGCGGACCTGCAGGTTGACCTGCAACGGCGTCGCGGTGCGAAGGCGGGACAGCACCTTGGTCTGTTCGCCGACGAACGCCTGCACCAGCCGCTCGGCCTCGGCGGCGTCGTCGGGTGACTGCACCGTGCCCGTCAGCAGCACAAAGCCGTTCATCGTGTTCGCCGCGATGCTGGCTTCCGGCATGGCGAGCGACAGCATCTGGTCGATCGTCTCGATATTGTTGCCGACGCGGGCGACGGTCGAAAAGACGACCCGGCCCGATGCGTCGGTGGCATAGATGCTGGTTTCACCCGGCGCCTTGCCGAAGATATAGAGCTGGCGGTTCGATCGCACCTGCACGTCGGCGACCTTGTCGTCGGCGACGAAGATGTCGCTCATCGCCGCGGGCAGGTTGATCAGCCGGCCGCGTCCCACCGACAGGTCGGTGCTGGAGCCGGCGTTCTGCGCGACCTGGGCCGAAACCGGCTGCGACGGGGCCGAGGCCAGCGTGGCAGCGACCAGGCCGATGGCCAGGGTGCGGACGATTGCCGCAGCCTTGAAATGGGCTTTGCTGTTCATCTTACTTACCCCCAACCGGAACTTCGGTGACCTTGTCGCCGCGCGTCACCCGGACGACGGGACCGCGCGGCGCGGGTGCGCCGAGCTGTGCCGTGCCGTCACCGGCGATCGCCTGTTGCTGTTGTTGACGCGGAGCCGACACGCGGCCTTTCACGGGAACCCAGAAGCGCGAGACGTCGCCGCCCGTGGTTGCCGACGAGCGGCCGGCGGTCGGCCGGGCCGCCGCTTCGGCGAGCATCCGGCGTTCGGCCGAGGCACCGCCCTTGGTCGGCACATCGACTTCGCCCGATGCGATCGCGGCATCGAGTTCGCCGGCGCTTTCGGCCAGCGGGCGCAGCGCGAGCGACAATTTGCCCATGCTCTGCGCGACCGCGATTTTCTCCGCGATTTCCGGCGTCGCTTCCAGCGTCACCGATCCGAAGGTGCGAACGGGCGTCTTGCCGTCTTCGTCTTCGGCATCATAGCGTTGATCGGTGGCCAGGACGCGGACGTTGCTGACGATCGTCTCGGCGGTGAAGAGCTGGTCGTCGGGGTAGGCGCTGCCTTCCTTCACTTCCAGTTCCTGTGCCAGCAGCACGTCGACGCGGTCGCCCGGAAAGACGAAACCGGCGACGCCCTGTTCCTGGCTGACCTTGACGGTCACGGCGCGCATCCCCGGGCCCAGCGCCGCGGCGAGGAAGCCGCGGTCGTCGGGATGGACGAGTGCGCCCTGCGTCAGCGGCTGACCCGCCGTGATCGGGTAACGGACGACCGTTCCGACCAGCGTTTCGACCTTGGTGCCTTCCTTCAGGAAATAGGCCTTTTCGACCAGTTCCTTGGGCCAGGGCTGGAAACGGAAGCTGTCCGGGCCGATGATGGTTCCGACCGGAAGCTGCCGCGTCGCGACGAGGATCATCGGACCGGTGATTTCGGGTGCGGCGGCGGCCCGGGCTTCCGGTGCCGATGCTCCCCGCATCATCTGGTTGACCCCGAACGCCGCCCCGATCGCAATGACCAGCGCGCCGACGATCAGCATAATCTTTCGCGTATCCATGACGATTTTTCGCCTCCTGCACCCACCGGACGCGGTGATGCTTGCCCTCAACTCGCTCCGATAAACGGAAAGTGGTTAAAATATTGTTGGTGAAGCGCCCAAAGCCCGGCGGCGGCGATCGCGACGCCATAGGGAACCTCGACCGGCGCATCCGACCGGCGGATCTTCATATGTATCAGCATGATCGCGGACAGGATGCCGCCGCCGATCGCCATGATGGTCAGCATCGGCAGAAACAGCGGCAACGGAATCCACAGCATGACCGCGCCGATCATCTTGACATCGCCGCCGCCCATCGCACCGATCGCGAACAGTCCGACGAAGACCAGAAACACGGCCAGGGCGGCGCCGAACTGAATCGCAACGTCGGGCCACAGCGAAAGACCGTTGGCGATCCAGAAGGGGATGGCGAGCAGGGCGATCGCGGCGTTCAGCCGGTTGGAGATGCTGCGCGAACGCAGGTCGCTGATCGCCGCGGCGATCATCAGCAGCGCCAGGACCGCTGCCAGAACCAAAGAGATCGAACCGCCTGTCATCGGTGCGTCCCTAGAGATTATGGCTTACCAAAGCGTAACCACGTTCCCCCGGCTTGCATTCCATGCGCCAGCCGATATGCGGCGGCACATGACATCCGTCCCGTCACAGACCGACGTCCTGATCGTCGGTGCCGGAATCGCCGGTGCCAGCCTAGCCGCGATGCTGGCGCCCCATCGGACCGTGCTGGTGATCGAAGGCGAGGAGGCGCCGGGCTATCATGCGACGGGACGCTCGGCGGCGTTCTGGCACGAAAGCTATGGCGGCGCGGGGGTGCAGCCGCTGTCGGCGGCCTCGTTTGCGATGCTGGCGGACCCGCCGGCCGATTTTTCGGACCATGGCTTTCTGTCGCCTCGCGGGGCGCTGGCGATCGGGCGGACCAGCGAGGCGGCGGCGGTCGATGCCTTCACCGCGCAATTCGCGGCGCAGGGCGTCGATGTGACGCGCCGACACCGCGCCGAAGTGGCGGCGCTGGTTCCCGGTGTGCGGCCCGAATGGACCGAGGGCGCGTATGAACCGGCGTGCCGCGATATCGACGTGGCGGGCCTGCACGCCGCCTATCTGCGCGCGGCGCGGCGTGGCGGGGCGTCGATCGTGACCCGCGCAAGGCTGGAAAGCGCGCGCTGGACCGGCGGCCGGTGGCGGGTGCGGGTCGCGGGGCAGGACATCGAAGCGGCGTTGATCGTCAATGCCGCCGGGGCGTGGGCGGACCGGGTTGCGGCGCTGTGCGGCGCGGCGCCGTTGAACATCCAGCCCTATCGCCGCACCATGATTCAGGTCCGGCTCGACGTGCCGGTTCCGGCCGAATTGCCGCTGGTGGTCCATGTCGGCGGCGATTTCTATGTGAAGGGGGAAAGCGTCGGGCGCGTGTGGCTGACCCCACACGACGAAACGCCGTCGGACCCGTGCGATGCGGCGCCGGAGGAACAGGATGTCGCGCTGGCGATCGACCGGCTGCAGTCGCTGGTGGACTGGCCGATCGCGGCGGCCGAACGCAAATGGGCGGGGCTCAGAAGCTTCGCGCCCGACCGCCTGCCCGTGTTCGGCGCCGACCCCGCGCAACCCGGCTTCATATGGTGCGCGGGGCAGGGCGGGTTCGGCATCCAGACGTCGCCGGCGATCGCCGCGTTGCTCGCGGCGCAGCTTGGGGCGCCGCCGCCGGCGGGGCCGATCGGCGCCATCGATCCGTCGCCTTTCGCGCCCGGCCGCTTTTCCTGAACCTTGCTTCGCGCATCGGTCAGGCTAACATGGATCAGCCGCAAGGACCGGCGGCTTGCTTAGTGGAGAATGTCCGATGGCGCATTATTTCGAGATCAAGAAGAACAAGGGCGGCGAATTCGTCGCCTATTTCAAATATAACAGCGAAACCATCTTTTGGACCGAAGGCTACACCAGCAAGGCGTCGGCGAAGAACGCCATCGAATCGATCAAGAAAAACGGTCCCGGCGCCGAAACGCGCGAAGCCGAATAAGGGGAAGGGCGCGGGCGTTTTGCGGCGCCCGCGCTATGCCCGGCGCGCGATCGCGATTGCGGCGTCGCTGGCCAGCTTGTCGGCCATTTCATTGTCGCCATGCCCGGCATGGCCCTTGACCCACAGCCATTCGACCTGATGCCGGGCGGCCTCCTTCACCAGCCGCTGCCACAGGTCGGCATTGGCGACCGGCTTTTTCGCGGCGGTTTTCCAGCCGTTGCGCTGCCACCCATGGACCCATTTGGTGATGCCGTCGCGAACATAGACGCTGTCTGTCGACAATTCGACGTTGCACGGCCGCTTCAGCGCCGCCAGCGCCTCGATCGCGGCCATCAGTTCCATGCGATTGTTGGTGGTATCGGCCTCGCCGCCGGACAGCGTCTTGACCACGTCGCCCCAGCGCAGCACCGCGCCCCAGCCGCCCGGCCCCGGATTGCCCTTGCAGGCGCCGTCGGTCGCGACGACGACGGTCCGGCCGCCGGCGCTCATGCCGCGGCGAAAAGATCGGCGGCGTCGGCGGCCTGATAGCGCCGCAGGCGCGCGAGAAACGGCGCCGGGTCCTTGCGCGTCACCAGCGCGTCGGCGGGCGTGTGGATCCAGTCGTGCGCGCGCGTCAGCAGGAAACGGAGCGAGGCCCCGCGCGCCAGCAGCGGCAGCGCGGACCGCTCCGCATCGGACAGCGCCACCGCGCGCGCATAGCCGCGCATCAAAGCCGCCGCGCGCGCGGCGTCGCACTGGGTGCCATCGGCCGAGAAGGTCCAGGACGCATGGGTGACGGCGATGTCATAGGCGCGATAATCGCTGGCTGCGAAGTAGAAGTCGATCAGTCCGGTCACCCGGTCGCCCAGCATCAGGACATTGTCCGGGAACAGGTCGGCGTGGACGACGTGCGCGGGCAGGTCGGTCGGCCAATGCGCGTCCAGAAAAGCCAATTCGTCATCGACGATCGCCTGCAGGCCGGGGATCACGGCATCGAGATCCCCCGCTGCCGCCGCGACGCCGCGCCAGTGGCGATGCCCCATGCTGTTGTCGCGGGCGCCCGCGAAATCGGCGACCGCCCGGTGCAGCGACCCCAGCGCGGCCCCCGCGGCTTCGCATTGCGCCGTCGATGGCCGGGTCAGCGATATGCCCGGCAGGAACTGGATGATGCACGCCGCGCGATCGGCAATGCGCTGAACGGCGCGGCCGTCGCGGTCGCGGATCATCGCCGGCACCGGGCAGTCGCGCGCCGCCAGATGGTCGAGCAGGTCGACGAAGAAAGGCAGGTCCCCCTCGCTGACGCGCTTTTCATACAGCGTCAGGATGAACCGGCCGCCGCTGGTTTCGAGCAGGAAGTTGCTGTTTTCGACGCCTTCGGCGATGCCCTTGCACGACCGGACCGTGCCGATGTCATATTGGGCGACCAGCGCGGCCAGATCGTCGGGGTCGACGTGCGTGTAGACGGCCATCAGTCGGGTTTCGGTTCCAGCCCGCGCGGCAGCTTGAAGACCATATTCTCTTCGGCCGTGACGACGACATCCTCGACGATCCGGCGATACGCGGCAATCGCATCGATCACTTCGCGCACGAGTTTTTCGGGCGCGCTTGCCCCTGCGGTGATGCCGAGCGTCGCGATGCCGTCCAGCCACGCGGGATCGACGTCGGTGCCGCGCTGAACCAGATGCGCGGGCGTGCCCAGCCGCTCGGCGACCTCCACCAGCCGCAGGCTGTTCGAACTGTTCGGCGCGCCGATGACGATCACGTGGTCGCACTGCCCGGCGATTGCTTTCACCGCCTGTTGCCGGTTCGACGTGGCGTAACAGATATCTTCCCCGCGCGGCCCCGCGATCGAGGGAAAACGGTGCTGAAGCGCCGCGACGATGTCGTGCGTGTCGTCGACGGAAAGCGTCGTCTGGGTCAGGAAGGCGAGCTTGTCAGGGTCGGCGGGCGCCAGCGCCGCGACATCGTCGACCGATTCGACCAGCGTCATCGCGCCGCCGGGCAATTGTCCCAGCGTGCCGATCACCTCCGGATGCCCGGCATGGCCGATGAAGATGATGTGGCGCCCCGCTTCGTGCGCGCGTTCGGCCTGGCGATGTACTTTCGACACCAGCGGACAGGTTGCGTCGATATAATCGAGCCCGCGCGCCTCGGCCTTTGCCGGCACGGCCTTGGGCACGCCATGCGCGCTGAACACGACGGGCACGTCGTCGGGCACCTGGTCGAGCGATTCGACGAATATCGCGCCCTGAGCCTTCAGCGAGTCCACGACATAGCGGTTGTGGACGATCTCGTGCCGGACATAGACGGGCGGCCCGAAACGCTCGATCGCCAGTTCGACGATGCGGATCGCCCGGTCCACGCCGGCGCAAAAGCCACGCGGAGCGGCCACCAAAACCTTGAGTTCGGCGGTATCGTCGCGTTCGGCGCGGCTTGTTTTGACCGGAGCGTTCATGCTGCGCGGGCTCTAGCCCGCCCGCCCCACGGGGTAAAGCGGCTTCGTCCCCGTTGCGCCGCGTTCATCGCGCCGATAAGAAGCGGCGCGCATGAAGGGGCGTCATCCTGTCCCCGCCAACTGGAAAGCCCGACCATCATGAAGTCCATTTCGTTCCCGTCCCGCAAGTTCCTGGTGCTCCTGGGCGGGGCGATGGCCGTGGCGACGGTGGCCGGATGTGCCAAGGACAATGACATCGACGTGTCGTCGGGCGTCGGCATCACCGCGACGCGCAGCACCTGTCCGGCGCTGGCGGTGCCGCTCTACACCGGCGATGTCACCCTGTTCGACCCGGCGACGAGCCGCGACGCATCGGCGATCGATATTGTCGCGTCGATCACCAACCTGACGCCGCAATGCAATGAAGAGGGCGACAAGGTTTATCAACTCGCCAGCTTCGACGTGGTCGCGACCCGCCGCGATGCGGGCCCCGCGCGCCAGGTCAGCATCCCCTATTTCTCGACGGTCGTTCAGGGCGGGACGGCGGTGGTCGCGAAGCGGATCGGCCAGGTAACGGTCAGCTTCCCCGAAGGTCAGACGCGCGGCACCGGCCGGGCGCAGGCCTCCGCCTATGTCGATCGGGCCGCGGCGACCCTGCCCGCCGATATTCAGGAACGCATCACGCGCCGCCGCCGCGCGGGCGATCAGGATGCCGCGATCGACCCGCTCAGCATCCCCGAAGTGCGCGCCGCGGTTCAGCGGGCCAGCTTCGAACTGCTGGTCGGTTTCCAGCTCACGCAGGATCAGCTCGAATATAACGTGCGACGATAAGCGTCGCGGCGGCGTTGCTTCGCCGTCCGCTCCGGCTGCCCCGCGCTGCATCCTGTCGGGACGCGGTGACGCGGGGCTTTTCGCGTGGCCCAAGCTGCTGTAGGGCGCGCGCCAATCCCCTTAATCGAAGACAAGGCCTGTGCCGTGACCCTGTTCAGCCGTTTTTCCGATCATATCAATACCGCGCTCGATGCGCTTGTTGCCCGGCAGGCGTTGCCCGCGGGCCTCGATCGCGGCGCGATCAGCGTCGAACCGCCGCGCGATCCGGCGCACGGCGACATCGCGACCAATGCGGCGATGGTGCTCGCCAAGCCGGCGGGCATGAACCCGCGCGCGCTGGCCGACATGCTGGTCGCCGAACTGGCCGCAATCGACGAGGTGACGGAAGGAAGCGTCGCCGGACCCGGCTTCATCAACCTGCGCCTGTCCGACCGGAGCTGGCGCGATGAACTGGCGCTGATCCACGCCGATGCGGGCGATTACGGCCGCTCGGCCATGGGGCAGGGGCGCCGGGTCAATGTCGAATATGTGTCCGCCAATCCGACCGGCCCGATGCACGTCGGCCATTGCCGGGGCGCCGTCGTCGGGGACGCGCTCGCCGCGCTGCTCGAATATGCCGGAAACACGGTCATCCGCGAATATTATGTCAATGACGCGGGCGCACAGGTCGATGTGCTCGCCCGGTCGGCGCACCTGCGCTACCGCGAGGCGCTGAGCGAGGATATCGGCGCGATTCCGGAGGGGCTGTACCCCGGCGACTATCTGAAGCCGGTGGGCGAAAAGCTCGCGGCCGAATATGGCGATCGCTATGTCGGCGCGCCCGAAGCCGACTGGCTCGCGACGTTCCGCGCCGTCGCGGTTGCGGCGATGATGGACATGATCCGCGCCGACCTGGCCAAGCTGGGCATCCATCACGACCTCTTCTCGTCCGAAGCGGCGTTGCAGGCGGCGGGCAAGCCGGCGGCGGCGGAGAAATGGCTGCGCGACCATGATCTGGTCTATGACGGCCGGCTCGAGGCACCGAAGGGCGAAACGCCCGAGGATTGGGAGCCCGTGGAACTGCCGCTGTTCCGGTCGACCCGCTTCGGCGACGATCAGGATCGGCCGATCAGGAAATCGGACGGAAGCTGGACCTATTTCGGCGCCGATCTCGCCTATCATTACCAGAAGGCGCAGGACGCCGACGAACTGATCGATATATGGGGCGCCGATCACGCCGGCACGGTCAAGCGCATCAAGGCGGCCGTGGCGGCCCTGACCGGCGACAAGACCCGTTTCGACGTCAAGCTGGTGCAGATGGTCCGGCTGCTGAAAAATGGCGAGCCGTTCAAGATGTCGAAGCGCGCGGGGAATTTCGTGACGCTGGCCGACATTGTCGACGAAGTGGGCAAGGACGCGGTGCGTTTCACCATGCTGACGCGCAAGGCCGACGCACAGATGGACTTCGACTTCGCCAAGGTCGTCGAGGCGTCGCGCGACAATCCGGTCTTTTACGTCCAATATGCCCATGCACGGATCGCGTCGTTGAAGCGCAAGCTGGCCGATGCCGCCGTTGCGGCGGCCGAACCCGATCCGGCGCGGCTGAACGACCAGGAACTGACGCTGGTCAAGCTGCTCGCGCAATTCCCCCGGACCGTCGAGGCGGCCGCCTCGGCACGCGAGCCGCATCGGATCGCCTTCTATCTGGGCGATGTCGCCGCGGCCTTTCACGCCTGGTGGAATCTCGGCAACGATAACCCCGACGCCCGTGTCATTTTGGCAAATGATCCCGAATTGACTGCGACCCGGCTTTATTTGGCAGACGGAATCGGGCAGATAATCCGCAACGGGCTGCACCTGATGGGGGTCGAGGCGCTCGAGGAGATGCATTGATGGCCGACGAACCCAAGGCGGATCAGAACGACGGACTGGGCCTGGAGGACGAGGATCGGCTGCCCTGGCTGGAGGCCGCCGATCATTTCGAGGACGACGGCGAGGTGTCGCCGGTCCGCCTGCTGGTTATGGTGCTGGGCGGTCTGCTGCTGATCGGCGCGGTGCTGGGCGGCCTGTGGTGGGTGCAGAATGGCGGCAAGCGTGCGCCGGGGGAGCTGATCCTGGCCGACAAGGGCGATTATAAGGTCGCGCCGGTCAACGACGCGGCAAAGACGTTCGACGGCGAGGGGGATGCGAGCTTCGCCGCCAGCGAAGGCGCCGAGCCGGCGGGCCGGGTCGACCCGACGCGGATGCCCGAAGAGCCCGCGGTGACGCCCGAGGAGCGCGAAGCGGCGGCCAAGGCGGCCAAAAAGGTGGCCGCCGACAAGGCTGCGGCGGCAAAGATTGCCGCGAAGAAGGTTGATGACAAAGCCTCGCCCGCAACGACCCCGGCGACGGCGGCGGTGAAAGCACCGGCTGCTGACACCGCGACAGGAGCGGGCTGGATTCAGCTTGGCGCTTTCAGCAGCGAGGCGGCAGCCACCAAGGCGTGGGGCAATCTGTCGAAACGGTTCGCCTATCTGTCGGACCTGAACCGGGCGGTTTCGCCTGCCAAGGTCGGGGACGGCACCGTCTATCGCCTGCGCGTCGCGGCCGGGTCGGCCGCCAACGCTGCGAATCTATGCGGAAAATTGCGCGTGGCAGGGGAAAATTGCGTCGTCGTCCGCTGATTCGCCCCATCCTGCCGCAGATATCGTTGGTGCGCCCACCGCGCTGTGGCATGATGCGTCCCCTGGTTGCCGGATGAGGGGTCGCCAGCCGTCGGAGGACAACGCACGATGATACCAGCGATTTTTGGCCTGTCCGGTCTGACCCTGACCGACGATGAACGCGCGTTCTTCCGCGACAGCCAGCCGGCGGGTTACATCCTGTTCGGCCGCAACATCGCCAATCGCGAACAGCTCCGCCGGCTGACCGACGATCTGCGCGCGCTGGACGGGCGCGCCGGCCTGCCGATCCTGATCGATCAGGAAGGCGGCCGCGTCGCGCGGATGAAAGCGCCCGAATGGCCCGATTTCCCCAGCGGCGAGGCGTTCGACCAGCTTTATGAGCGCGCGCCCGCCAGCGCGATCGAGGCGGCGCGGCTGAACGCGATGGCGCTGGCGTCGATGCTGTCGGAGGTCGGCATCACGGTCGACTGCCTGCCGCTGCTCGACGTGCGCCAACCCGGCGCGAGCGACGTCATCGGGGATCGCGCGCTGGGCAGCGAACCGATGCGCGTTGCGGCACTGGGCCGCGCGATCCTGTCGGGATTGCAGGACGGCGGCGTCGTCGGCATCGTCAAGCATATTCCGGGGCACGGCCGCGCGATGCTCGATTCGCACGAGGAACTGCCGACCGTCACCGCCAGCGACCATGATCTGCAAACCGATCTCGCGCCCTTCGCCGCGTTGCGCGATGCGGCGATGGCGATGACTTGTCACGTCATATTCACTGCGTGGGACCCCGATCGCCCGGCGACATTGTCGCCCACGATCATCGACCGCATCATCCGCCAGAAGGTCGGCTTTCACGGCCTGTTGATGACGGACGATCTGGATATGAAGGCGCTGTCGGGCGACGTGCCGTCGCGCGCGGCGGATGCGATCGCCGCCGGCTGTGACATCGCGCTCAACTGCTGGGCCAGGATGGACGACATGATCGGCATCGCCAATGCGCTGGACCCGATCAGCACCGTTTCGCGGGCGCGGCTGGAAGGCGCGATGGACCGGATCGCCGTCGCGCAGGAAGCGCGGCATTTCGAACAACTCGTCGATCAGCGCGACGCGCTGCTCGCCATGGCCTGACGGCGGCGGCGCGGGGATGGACGAGCTGCCGTTCGACTATGCCCCCGTGCCGGCCGCGGCCGAAGGCGAAGAAGCGCTTCAGCTCAGTTTCGAAAGCTGGGAGGGGCCGCTCGATCTGTTGCTGATGCTGGCGCGCAGCCAGAAAGTCGATCTGCGCCAGATTTCGATCCTGGCACTGGTCGAGCAGTATCTGACCTTCATTTCCGAAATGCGCGCGAAGCTGGAGGTCGCGGCCGATTATCTGGTGATGGCGGCGTGGCTGGCGTATCTGAAATCGGCACTGCTGCTGCCCAAGGACCCGCTGGAGGAGCCCTCGCCCGATGAGCTGGCGCTGCGCCTGCACCTTCGGCTTCAGCGGCTGGCGGCAATGCGCGAGGCGTCGGCGCGACTGCTCGCGCGCGACCGCGTCGGCCGCGATGTCTTTTTGCGCCCGGCCCCGGAAGGGCTGCACGATGTCAAGCGGCGGCGCTGGGACGCCAGCCTGTACGATCTGCTCGCCGCTTACGGACAGGTGCGGGCGCGGACCGAACCCGTGGTGCATATGGTGGCGCGGCGTCCGGTCGTGACGCTCGACGCCGCGCTGACCCATTTGCAGCGGATGCTGGGCGTCAAGCTCGACTGGGCCGAATTGTCCGATTTCCTGCCGCCCGATTATGACGGTCCATTGCGCCGGTCGGCGATCGCGTCGAGCTTTCTCGCGGTCCTTGAACTGGCGCGGCAGGGGCGGGTCGAAATGCGGCAGGACGGTGCCTTTGAACCCCTCTATCTGAAAGCGGCGCAGATATGAACGCGATCGACGATGTCGAACGGGCGATCGAGGCAATGGTCTTTGCCAGCGACGATGCACTCGATCCCCGACAGATCGCGGCACGGCTGGGCGATGCGATGACGCCGGGCGAGGTGCGGATGATCCTTGGACGGATCGCGGCGCGCCATGCCGGCGGCGGCATCGAACTGGTCGAACGCGGCGGGCACTGGCATTTCCAGACGCCCGCCGATCTGGCCCACCTGCTGCGCCGCGAACGCGACGACCCGCGCAAATTGTCGCGTGCGGCCGCCGAAGTGCTGGCGATCGTCGCCTATCACGAACCCGTCAGCCGTGCCGAGATCGAGGCGATCCGCGGCGTCCAGACGTCGAAGGGCACGCTGGACGTGCTGATGGAGGCGGAATGGATCGCGCCCGCGGGACGGCGCGAAGTGCCGGGTCGGCCGCTGATCTACAAGACGACCGACGCGTTTCTTCAGCATTTCGGGCTCGGCAGCCGCAAGGATCTGCCAGGGATCGAGGATCTGCGCGCGGCGGGGCTGCTCGACCCCGTGGACCTCGCTTTCGAAGAGGCGATGGGCGAACTGGACCTAGTAAAAGACGGCGAAGAGGCCTAGATGATGCACCTCAAGGAGAATTTTGATGGGTAGCTTCAGCATCTGGCACTGGCTCGTGGTCAGGATTCTTGTCCTGCTGCTGTTCGGCAAGGGCCGGTTTTCCGACATGATGGGCGACGTCGCCAAGGGCATCAAAAGCTTCAAGAAAGGCATGGCCGAGGACGATACGCCGTCGCCCGCGCCGAAGCATATCGAGGGTCAGCGTGCCCCCGATGCGACGCCGACGCCGACCGCGGAAACCGAAATCCGCTGACCGCGGCCGACACGCGGGGGACGCGTCCTTAAATGTTCGATGTCGCGCCGACCGAGCTGCTGCTCGTCATCGTGGTGGCTTTGGTCGTCATCGGGCCGAAGGATCTGCCCAAGGCGATGCGTTTCGTCGGCAAATGGATGGGCAAGGCGCGCGGCATGGCGCGTCATTTCCGCGCCGGGCTCGACACCATGATGCGCGAGGCCGAACTGGAAGAGCTGGAAAAACAGTGGCGGGCCCAGAATGACGAGATCATGCGCCAGTTTCCGCGCCTCGACGGCCAGGATGCGCCGCCGATGATCCCGGCGACCGCGCCGCCGCCCGACGACAAGCCCGCCGGTGAGGCACCCGCAGACGCCGACCAGGCGGCGGCCGGAACGCCGCCGGATGCGTCTCCGGCCGGCGCCGCCCCCGAAACCCATGCGGTCCCGCCCAGGGACGGCCCTTTGCCATGAGCGACGAAACGCCGGTGACGGGCGAGGAAGAGGATGGCGCGGGCGGCAAGATGCCGCTGCTCGACCACCTCATCGAACTGCGATCGCGCCTGCTGAAATCGCTGCTCGCGGTGGGCCTCGCCTTTGGCATCTGCCTTTATTTCGCGAAGCCGATTTTCGCGGTTCTGGTCCAGCCGCTGATCGCGGCGGGGCAGGGCAAGCTGATCTATACCCAATTGTTCGAAGCCTTCTTCGTCGAGGTGAAGGTCGCCTTTTTCGCGGCGATGATGATCGCCTTTCCCGTGATCTCCAGCCAGTTGTGGCGCTTCATCGCGCCGGGGCTCTACCGGCAGGAAAAGCGGGCGCTGCTGCCCTTCCTGTTCGCCACGCCGGTGCTGTTCACGCTGGGCGCGTCCTTCGCCTATTTCATCACCATTCCGCTGGCGCTGCGGTTTCTGCTGGGCTTTCAGGGCAATGTCGGCGGGGTGACGCAGGAAGCGTTGCCGTCGGTGGGCAATTATCTGAATTTCACGATGCAGTTCATCATGGCGTTCGGCATCGCCTTTCTGCTGCCGATCCTGCTGATGCTGATCGAACGCGCCGGGTTGGTGACGCGGGCCCAGTTGATCTCGGCGCGGCGATATATGATCGTCGCCGCCTTTGCGATCGCGGCCGTCGCCACGCCGCCGGACATATTGAGCCAGTTCCTGCTCGCGATCCCGTTGATCCTGCTTTACGAAATTTCGATCTTCGCGATCTGGTTCACCCAGCGCCGACGCAAGACAGGCGCCGAAACGGCGCCTGTCGAGCCTCTCGAAGAGGCTTAAAGGGGTAAGCAAACCCGGCGGGTCAGTCGATGGCGTCGCTTCCGGCCTGACCGACCGATTCAATATCGCGGCCGGCACCCTTCACCGTATTGCAGCCAGCGACCAGAAAGCTGGCGAGAAGGGTGAGGACGATTGCACGAAAACCAGTCATAGATCACCTCATCAGGAACAGTTGCAAAATGGCCCGGCACGCTTCGAGGGGGGGGGAGGGAATGCGGGCCGGGCCAATGTTGCTGAGCAGCGCTGCGGGGGGGCGATGACCGCTGCTCGAATGGGAAACGAGCGATTGGTTCGAAAAGTTCCCCGAAAAATTTCGGCCGCGTCGATTTTTTCGCGAATCTTTTGAATCGGTTGGATTTCAGGTGGTTGCGAGCCGGCCTCACCCGCCGGATCACCCCATTGTGACGAGGCCGCTGGCCACGGCGAGGCCCAGAAACGCCAGGAAACCCATGGAATCGGTGACCATCGATACGAAGATCGAACTGGAAACCGCGGGATCCTGATCGAGCCGGTCGAGGAAGAGCGGAATGGCGACCCCCGCGACGCCGGCCACGAAGATATTGACGATCATCGCCGCCGCGATCACCCCGCCCAGTGCGGGATTGGCGAACCACAGCCCGGCAACCAGCCCGGCGATGATGGCGATCGTGCCGCCGTTGAGCAGCGCGATCTTTATCTCGCGATAGACCGCGCGCCAGCTGTTCGAATCGGTGAGCTGGTTCATCGCCAGCGCGCGAACGGTGACCGCCAGCGTCTGCATCGCCGCATTGCCGCCGACCGCCGCGACGATCGGCATCAGCACCGCAAGGGCGATCATCTGTTCGATCGCGCCGCCGAACAGCGCGATGATCGTCGATGCGACCAGCGCGGTGCCCAGATTGGCGATCAGCCAGCGCACCCGTGCCTTGTAGGTTTCCCGGATCGGTTCGTTGATGTCGCCGTCGCCGGCGCCCGACAGGCGCAGGATATCCTCGCCCGCTTCCTCCTGAATGATGTGCACGATGTCGTCGACGGTGATCATGCCGACGAGGCGCCCGGCCTTGTCGACGACCGCGGCCGAAATCAGCGCATATTTCTGAAAGCGCAGCGCGACCTCTTCCTGATCCATGTCGACGGGGATCAGCGTCTGTTCGCGCTTCATCACGTCGCTGACCGATATGTCGCGCGGGGTGCGGAGAATCCAGCTGAGCTGGCAGGTGCCGATCGGCCGATGCATCGGGTCGACGACGAAGATTTCCCAGAAATCGGCGGTCAGGTCGCCGTCTTCGCGCAGGCGGTCGATGACGTCGCCGACGGTCACATGTTCGGGCACCGCGACATATTCGCGCTGCATCAGGCGGCCGGCGGTCTCCTCGGGATAGGAAAGCGCGTCCTCGATCGCGGCGCGATCTTCGGGCTCCATTGCCCGCAGAACGGCCTGCTGGTCGTCCTCCTCCATGTCCTCGATGATCGCGACGGCGTCGTCGGTATCGAGTTCGGAAGCGATTTCGGCGACCTGTTCGGGCGCCAGCAGATCGATCAGCCGCTCGCGAACATGGTCGTTCATTTCGGCGAGAACGTCGGGCGACAACATGTCGCCGAGCACGGAGGCGAGCAGCGGCCTGTCTTCGTCCGACACCAGTTCGAACAGGTCGGCGATGTCGGCGGGGTGCAGGCGGCCCACACGTTCGCGCGCGGCTTCTTCCTCGCCCGATTCGGCGAGGTCCAGCACGTCCCGGACAAAGGCCGGCTTCAGCCGGTCGTCCTCGTCGAGTTCGGTTTCCGCCTCGGTCAGATCTTCGCGATCGCGGGCCGGATCCTGCTCATCCACGGGCAGGTCGCCGAGCGGGGATTCTTCGCGTTTGTCCATCGCGCGGTCCTCCCGGGTCTGAATTGCGGCGTCCGGCCCTTTCCCTAGTGCCGCCGTCGCCGCATGGCAACGCCGCGTCGCGCGGGGCGGCAATTAATGCGTGGCATTGGCGGCCGGCGCGGCTATGGCACGCGCAAATCCCCCGATATCAGGAGTTCATCGATGACCGAACAAACCCTTACCCTTTCGCTGTCGACGGGCGATGTCGTCATCCGGCTGCGTCCCGATCTGGCGCCGCAGCATGTCGAACGCATCACCGCGCTGGCCAAGGAAGGCTTTTACGACGATGTCGTCTTTCACCGCGTGATCCCCGGTTTCATGGCGCAGGGCGGCGATCCGACCGGCACCGGCATGGGCGGCAGCGAGCTTCCTGATCTGCCGCAGGAATTCAACGCCGAACCCCACGTCCGTGGCGTCTGTTCGATGGCGCGCGCGCAGAACCCGAACAGCGCGAACAGCCAGTTCTTCATCTGCTTCGACGATGCGCGGTTCCTCGACAACCAATACACCGTCTGGGGCGAAGTGATCGAAGGCATGGAAAATGTCGATGCGCTGCCCAAGGGCGAGCCGCCGCGTGAGCCCGGCAAGATCGTCAAGGCCACGGTCGCCTGATTTCCAGCCCTTCCTCTTCGGAAGGGCGGCAAGACTGGCCCAATGAGCGGCCGGAAACAAAAGGATGGGCTCCCGCGCAGGCGGGAGCCCATTTGCTTTTGAGCCGGTCAAAGATGGGTCCCCGCCTGTGCGCGGGGACACACGGATATTTCATGCCATGGACGGCGATGTACCAGCTACTCGCCGATGAAGCCGTTCAACCGTTCGCAGGCGGCGATCCAGTCCTCCTTGAAGGCCTGCACCACCTGTCCGGCGCCCATCGCCTCGTTCATCAATCCGACGCCCTGGCCGACCCAATAGGTGGCGAGCGCCCGGGCGCCTTCGTGACCGCCCTCCGACAGCTTATCGACGCGGCGCAGCGCGGGTTCGCTGACCAGCGACTGAAGCGGCATGGGGAGGGGCTTCGGCGCGTCCGGCGCCTCCCATGCATCGGTCCAGGGCGACCGGAGCTGGCGCGACGGTTTTCCCGTGCGGCTTTTCGAGCGCACCGTGTCGCGCGCCGAAGCGGCGAGCATCTTCTCCTTCACGACCGGGTTGGTTTCGGCTTCGGCTGTCGTCAGCCACACCGACCCGCACCAGGCGCCGTGGGCGCCCATCGCCATCGCGCCCGCCATCTGGCGCCCGGTAACGATGCCGCCGGCCGCGAGGATGGGGGTCGTATCCCCGATCGCATCCAGCGCGGCGGCGACTTCCGGCACCAGCACCATCGTCGCGATCTCGCCGCAATGGCCGCCCGCTTCACCGCCCGCGACCACCAGGATGTCGACCCCGGCACGGACCTGCGCCAGCGCATGGTCGCGCGTTCCGACGAGCGCGGCAACCGGCACGCCATGCTGCTTGCCAAGGTCGAGCATGATCTGCGGCGGCACGCCAAGGGCGTTGGCGATCAGCTTGATCGGATGACGAAAGGCGACTTCCAGCAGCTTGGCCGCGCCGTCGGCGTGCATGTTGTCGCCGAAGCTCTGCCGCGCCGCCATCGCTTCGTCGAGGTCCCCGGCTTCGACGCCATGCTTTGCGAGCAGGTCGGCGGCGAAGGCGCGATGGCCGTCGGGCACCAGCGCGGCGCCCGATGAGGGGGCCTCTCCCTTGCCCGCGAAGCTGTTGGGCACGATCAGGTCGACGCCATAGGGACGGCCGCCGATATGCTCGTCGATCCACGCCAGTTCTTCCTCCAGCCGTTCGGGCGGCAGGGCGGCGGCGCCGAACACGCCCATGCCGCCCGCTTTCGATACGGCGACGATGACGTCGCGGCAGTGCGAGAAGGCCAGAAGGGGAAATTCGATGCCGAGCATGGCACAGATGGGGGATTGCATGAGACCTCTCCAATATTGTTGTTATGACATTTGCACCTATCTCGCCTCCAGTTGACGTAAACGTCAAGTTGATTTGCGCGGGTGGCGGTCTATCGCGGTCGGCATGGATGAATTTTCCCTGCCCGGTTTCGATCTCGACGCCTTTGTCCGCGCCACTTTGGCCGAAGATTTGGGGTCGGGAGGCGATATCACGTCGATGGCGACGATTCCCGCCGATGCGCGATTCGCGGGCGTGATGGACAGCCGCGATCCGATTGTCGTCGCGGGCCTGCCGATCGCCGAACATTTCTTTCGCGCGCTCGATCCCGCGATGGAGATGGAGATTCTGGTTGCGGAAGGCGACGAAGCTGCGCCGGGCAGCGACCTGATGCGCCTTTCGGGCAACGCGCGCGCGCTGCTGACCGCCGAACGGTCGGCGCTGAATACCGTGCAGCATCTGTCGGGCATCGCGACGATGACACGCCAATATGTCGATGCGCTGGCGGGAACCGGCGCCACGCTGCTCGACACGCGCAAGACGATTCCGGGCCTGCGCGTGCTGGAAAAATATGCGACGCGTATGGGCGGCGCGACCAACCATCGCATGGGCCTGTGGGACGCGGCGATGATCAAGGACAATCATGTCGCGGTCGCGGGATCGGTCGAGGCGGCGGTGGGCCGTGCGGTCGCGGCGGGAATTGCGCGAATCATCGTTGAGGTCGATCGCGTCGATCAGGTCGCGCCGGCGCTGGATGCCGGGGCGACGCATTTGCTGCTCGACAATATGAGCCTCGACGATCTGCGCCGGTGCGTCGCGCTGGTCGATGGACGCGTGCCGACCGAGGCGTCGGGCGGCGTTCGGCTCGACACCATCCGGTCGATCGGCGAAACGGGCGTAACCTATGTGTCGGTCGGGCGGCTGACGCAGTCGGCACCGGCGGCCGACGTGGGACTTGATTTTGCGCTGGTGTGATGGCCGCGGCGTCGCGCTCGCCGCGGCGCTGCTCAGTCCGGGCCTCGCCCATGCTCAGGCTGCATCGTGCCAGGCGCCCGATCGCGTGTCCGTTCCGCGCCTGGAACAGCCACCGCGCGGCGAGCCGGCGCGCAGCCCCGCGATCGCGGGCTATCTGCTGGCCATGAGCTGGTCGCCGCAGCATTGCAGCGGCGTCCGCAATCCCAAGGGCGCGCGGGATCGTTTCCAATGTTCTGGGGAGAACGGCCGGTTCGGCTGGGTCTTGCACGGACTGTGGCCGGAGGCGGCGACGCGCGACTATCCGCAATGGTGCCGCCCGGCGAAGATCGTGCCGCAGGCGGTGCTGCGCCGGCATATGTGCATGACGCCGTCGGCGCAGCTTTTGCAGCATGAATGGGCGAAGCATGGCACTTGCATGAGCCCGCATCCGGCCGCCTATTTCCGCGCCGCAGACATTCTGTTCCGCGCGGTGCGCTTTCCCGACATGAAGGCATTGGCCGCCGGGCCGCAGACCGCGGGCAGCGTGCGGCGTGCCTTTGCCGCCGTGAATCCGGGCATTTCCGAACCCATGGTTGCCGTCACGACGAGCCGCGACGGCTGGCTCAGCGAAGTGCGGCTGTGCCTGGGGCCACGGATGCGGCCGCAGCGTTGCCTGCCGTTCCAGCGCGGTCTGGCCGATGGCCGCGGCGTCCGCATTCGTTCGATGCCGGCAGGATAGGGGTGGCGGGCGCGGCCTGTATCACGACGGGACAGGCACGGCGTTAACACTCTTTTAACCTTATCGACTCGTTAACCGCGCCCTAGGTTCGGGGCATGACCCCTGACGACACCATCGATATTCGCGCGCGCGTCCGGGCGCATGGCATCCGTCAACGGACGATTGCGCGGCTGTCGGCGCCCGACGATTGGCAGGCCGAATTGCGCGGCGCGCTGGTGCAGGCGCGCGGCCGCAAGCCGCTGTTCGCGCGCGACGGCGACATCCGCCTGTTCGCGGAAAGTTTCGCGATTTTCTTCACCGCGACGATGATGTTCCTGATCTAGGGGAAAGCTGTAGGGCGGCTTGCTGGGTGCCGTGGCGGCAAGCGGCGGGTTGCAGACCTATCACGCATCGTCACCCCGAACGGGATCCGGGGTCCATGACGGCGGCGCGGCGGTGGATCCCGGATCGAGCCCGGAATGGCGACGGACTGGAACCGGCCGAAGCCCGACGCATATCCTCCCTGTCGCGCAGCGATGGGGAGGTGGCAGCGCGAAGCGCTGACGGAGGGGCGATGGCGGC
>QFPJ01000048.1 GCA_003241685.1 Sphingopyxis macrogoltabida | reverse complement strand
GTCCGATCTGCGGCATGGCGCTGGAGCCGCTGATCGCGGCGGCGGATGCCGGACCCAGTCCCGAACTTGCCGATATGACCCGGCGCTTCTGGATCGGCCACCCGGGATATTGAGTGCGCAGTCGGAAATGTTGAGAACAGGGTGCGCGAGGAATTTCCCGAGGTGAGCGCTCTTTTCGTCAAGCCACAGTCGCCGGACGCCTATCGCAAATCGTTCAGATTGCGATTTGGAAATAAAGTGTGAAAGTGTCGACCGAAGAATGCCGTAGTGATCTGCCCCCTTCTGAGTGGTCCAAAATTGATGATATTTTGGATGACGAAGGAGACATGGAATGCCGAGCAAGAAGCATCGCCCGGAAGAGATTATTGGCAAGCTGCGTGAAGCGGAGGTTGTGCTGGCGCAGGGCGCCACGACCGCCGAGGCGTGCCGTCGGATCGCGATCAGCGAGCAGACCTATTATCGGTGGCGCAAGGAATATGGCGGCCTGAAGACCGATCAGGCGCGTCGAATGAAGGATCTGGAGAAGGAGAATGCGCGGCTTCGTCGTGCGATCTCGGACCTGACGCTGGACAAGCTGATCCTGCAGGAGGCTGCCCGGGGAAACTTCTGAGCCCCGCGCGCCGAAGGCGCTGTATCGACCACATCAGAACGATGATGGCGGTGTCCGAGCGGCGGCTGTGCCGCGTGCTCGGACAGCACCGATCGACACAGCGCAAGGCGCCCCGCGGGGCGGATGACGAAGCAGCTCTGACCGAGGATATCATCGCGCTGGCGCGGCAATATGGTCGCTATGGCTATCGCCGGGTGACGGCGTTGCTGCGCGATGCGGGGTGGCATGTGAACCGCAAGCGGGTCGAGCGCATCTGGCGTCGCGAGGGGCTCAAAGTGCCGCAAAGGCAGCCGAAGCGCGGGCGGCTGTGGCTGAACGACGGATCATGCATCCGGCTCCGGCCGGAATATCCCGGGCATGTCTGGTCCTACGACTTCGTCGAGGGCCGCACCCATGACGGGCGCAAATACCGGATCCTGTCGATCATCGACGAGGCGAGCCGGGAGTGCCTTGGCGTTGCCGGTGGCGCGTAAGCTCAAGAGCGACGACGTGCTCGCGGCACTGGCCGAGCTGTTCGTCACGCGTGAGCCGCCGGCGCATATACGATCGGACAACGTCCTATGTTGGGAAGCAGCGGCGGGAACAGGCCAGCAGATCTCGTTGCGCCGAATGTGATCGGCGCTGATGATTTTATGATCCAGATGGCTTCCATCGTCAAGGAAGGCGCTCTCGGCCATAGCAAACATAGGATCCATCGATCATCGGGATCGTGGTCCTCACCGTCCTTAAGATGAGATACGCATGCCAGATGGAAGGCCCGAACATTATCTACAGGGTCGCCGTAGCGCCCTCACGGCACAGCAGAGAGGGGTCCTTCCATCTGGTGTCCGCCCGTTCGACGAACGGGCGGTACTCGGTTCCCGTCTTGATGACGGCGTGCACGACGCGCGCCATCTTGGCGGTGAGAGCGGTCATCGCCTTGCGGCGGCGATCGGGGTCGTCGGCATGGCCATCGACATAGCGGGAGAGCTTGTCACGGAAGCTGTTGTTGGGTTGTCGGATCGCGACCTGCGTTGCCATCCAGAAGGTGCGTCGCAGCCGGGCATTGCCGTACTTTGATAGCTTCGTCCGCCCCCGAAATATCCCTGACTGGTAGGTAGCGAGGTCGAGGCCGCAGAACTTGAGGAACTGGCGATGGTGGCTGAACCGGCGCAGATCGCCGGCCTCGGCCAGGATCGTCAGGGCGTTGATCGGACCGATACCGGGGATCAGCCGCCTCCTCCGGTTCGACGAAGCCGGGGTCACATTCCGCTACAAGGACTACCGCAAGGCCGGCGCCACACGGCAACAGGTCATGACCCTCGCCGCCGACGAGTTCATCCGCCGGTTCCTCCTCCACGCCTTGCCGCGCGGGTTCCACCGCATCCGTCACTATGGCCTCCTCGCCAGCGCACGCCGCAAGGATCATCTCGAGCGCGCCCGCCGCCTGCTCGATGCCGCGCCTCCCCCGACCGAGGAACCGACCGACGAGCCCGAGCTCCGGCCGACCTGCCCGTGCTGCGGCGGTACGATGATCATCATCGAGGTCTTCGAGCGCCGCTATCAGCCTCGCGCGCCGCCACCGCTTGCGGTCTCATCCGGGATACCGGCGCCGTGACCCGGCACGGCTCATCGCCTTCCTCCTCCAGGGCACACCTGCGCCTGGAAGCGGCCCCGCTTGCGCCGACGCTGCCCAAAAGCAGACGCCGGAACCGCAAAATCGGACGGTCCGACTTTCAGCGTCCGCTTTCGCGGCCCATTTCCAGACGGTCCGTTCTCAGATGCGTCTGCTTTTGGGCAGCATCTGGCTACCCCAGCATCAGCGCAAAACAGCTTTCCCCATAGCTCGGCTCATGACCACCGCGGTTCGGGCACCGAAGACTTTCTGACGCCTGGCGGCGTCTGAAACTCTCAACGAAAGCTGACTGACCGCTACCGGCCAGCTCAGGCCGAATAGCAGCCGGGCAGCGGTTCGCTTATTTGGCAGCAACATTAATCGGATCCCAATCGATGAAAAGGAACCGAACTCGCTTTAGATGGGCTGCAAGATTGCCGATCGCCCGTCCCAAACCGTAGCCTCCGCCAACATCTGCGGGCGAATGCCCCATAAGCTGGTCGTGCACGTCCTTGGGAATGTTGGCGTCGCGGCAGAGATCCTTGAAGCTGTGTCGGAAACTATAAAACACGAGGCGGGGGTCATCACCGACGGCATTGTCGATCAGGCGATTGGCGCGGCGGCTCGCCTCCTTGGTCTTTACGCCCAGTGAATCGGCCTCAAGGTCAGGAAAAAGCCGGATTGCTCCGCTTGACCGCATCCGTTGAACGTAGTCGAGAAACCCGAGCGCTATCAGTTTTGGATGGAGCGGTATCACGCGAATCGAACCGTCAGTCTTCACCCGTTTGCGCTCGTCAATCTCGTCCATGACGTAGTCCGTGACGTCGATATAGGGGATCCCTTGCTCGGATTTGATGTCCGCGAGCAATATCTGACCAACTTCCTCAATTCGAGCGCCCGTGCAAAGCCCGAGTAGGAACAACCAGCGCAGGGTCGAATCGGAGACCTTTGACTTGCTCAGAGGGTGAGACCAAGGCGCGGTGAACAGCTTGGCCGCAAATAGCTGAGCGAGTTCGTCCTTGGTAAACGGGCGCCGCGTGCTCTTTTTTGTATATCCTTCGACTTTGATACCGGCGCCGGTGTTCGCAGGGATGAAGCGCTCCTGGAAAGCGAACCCGAGGAGAGCTTGGACCGCACCGAGATATTTTTTGATCGATTGCGGGGATATGCGGTCTACGCCCGACCTGTCCGCATAGAGCGCATGAATGTCGACAAACTCCATCATGCGATGCACGCGCGGCATGCTTTTTGGCAGCACCGCTATCGCGTCACGAAATTCGAACAGATCGTTGGGCGTGATTTCGCCGATGCCGACATCGCCGATATAGCTTTTGAAATAGCGTACGGCCGTTTTCGTAGCGGCCTGCGCCTTGGGCGTCGGCTTGCGCGCCGCGATCCATTTGGCCTCGAGGGCGTCGAGCTTCATGTCCGGTTGGAGGCGGCTCGAATTCGCGCGGCGCCGGGCCGAGGGGAGTACGGGAACTTGTTCGCGGACTTGCGGCGAACCCAGCGCATCGGCCAGTGCATCGGCGAGCGGTTCGTCGATCCCGCGATTCGTCTCCTCGGGTAGTTTTAGTTCACGCTTTATTTTCGCGACGGCGAAGCTGAGCAGGGGACGCCAACGGCGGTTCGGTACCCGTTTCTGAAAACTGAACCACAGATCGCCGGGGTCTCGATGGACCGAAGCATGGTGAGCCTCGATCCGAGCGAGTGTTTCGGGAGAAAACTCATCGTCGGCATCGCTTCCCGCCAACTTCTTGCGATAAGCGATCCATTCGGTGGGACTCATGTCTTGTGCGGTGGCCCGATGGTCTCCCGATTGGTCCGCGACGGCGTCGTCGAGCTCCTTGAGCAAGAAGGCGACATCCATACCGCCGCTCGCAAACCCGGTAGCGGACCTGGCGGTGAGGAGGCGGTCGACCAGGACACGCGCCTCGTCGGAAGTGAACGATCCTGGAGCGCCGTTTGCGAGCGCTTCGCGAAATTGTTCGCACTTCTGCTCATATTCACCATTGGCAATCGCGAGCTTGCGTTCGGCATGGCGCTGATCGGCGGTGCCGAGGCTCACCTTGTAAAGTTGGCCGCAAGCGAAGGCGCTTTGCAACGGCAGCGGGATACGACGGCGAAGATAAAAAATGCCGCTGCGCGGATCGCGCCAAAGTCCCTTCGGATTCATGATCGTTCGTCCTTTGTGTACTCATTTGGTGTACCCACCGAGTCACTAACGAACAGAAAACCGAGACTTCTGCGCCTTTCCGGCGACTTGGTGACCCCTACGGGAATCGAACCCGTGTTTCAGCCGTGAGAGGGCCGCGTCCTGACCGCTAGACGAAGGGGCCGAAAGAATTGGATCGGCGGGCAGATATGCAAACCGATCGCGATCCTTGTCGTCGATTGACCGATGCTGCAAGACATTGATTTTGCATCGATACTTATATCAATTCCGTGTCTCATACCATCAGACATCCGATGCGTCCACCATGATCGTCCGGGCTGGCAAAGGCATCGGCCGTCGCGGTGCGGCGGTTCGCGTCGCCAGCCGCGAATGCCGCGTGCAAGACCTCGGTGCCGGGTGTCGCTCCGACTCGGCGGGGCAGGCGCCATTCCACCTGTCCAGGCGCAGCGGATCGGGTGGTCTTTCGTTCAGCGAGCCGATTCCATGATCGTTTCCATCGCGACGAAGGTGGACGTACTCGCGACATGGGGCAGGCTGGAAATCCTTTCGCCGAGCACGATTCGATAGCGGCGAATGTCGGGTGTGCGGACCTTGAGCAGATAATCGAAGCTCGACGCGATCATGTGGCATTCCTCGACTTCGGGGATTTGCCGGACGGCCTGATTGAATTGCCGCAACGCTTCCTCGCGCGTGTCGGACAGCTTCACCTCGGTAAAGGCGATGTGATCGAGGCCCAGCTTCGCGGGATCGACGATGGCGCGAAAGCCCGTGATCAGACCGCTGTCGACCAGCCGTTTCACGCGCTGCTGGCAGGGCGTCTTGGACAGGCCCACCCGCTGCGCCAGTTCGGTATAGGTCATCCGCCCATCCCGGCCGAGCAGGCTCAGAATCTTCCGATCGAATTCGTCAAGATCGACCATATGTGGCTTATTTTTCATTATACTCGACTAAATCATCCGAAAAATATGGTCAAAACATATATGTATGGGAAAAATTGAAGTCGGATCGACTTTTCCGTTTCTGCTATGAAGCGGGTATGACCCAGCCCACCGATCGCGCGGCCATACGCGCTCTCGCCCGCCGTCCCGAAGCCGACATCGTCGCACAGCTTCGCGTCGATCTTGCCCGTTCGCCGGCTGGCGTCGCGGCGACGACGGCGCGCGGTCTCGACCTCATCCGCAAGGCGAAGGCCGACGGCGAGCGCGAAACGCTCGTCGCGCAGCTGATGAACCGCTACCGCCTCTCCACCGAGGAAGGCGTCGTGCTGATGTGTCTCGCCGAGGCCCTCCTTCGCGTGCCCGACAGCGCGACCGCCAACGCGCTGATCCGCGACAAGATCGCCGGGCGGCACTGGGCCGATGGCGAGGATGAGGACAGCCCGCTGATCGTCGCGCTGTCGGCGCGCGGCCTGTCGCTGGGCTCGGCGACGCTGATGCTCGATGCGCTGGGCAGCAAGGCGAACCCGCTCAACTTGCTGAAATCGATGATCCGCCGTTCGGGCGAGCCGGTGATCCGGCAAGCGGCGCTGGCCGCCATGAAGATGCTGGGCCAGCAGTTCGTGATGGGCGAGACGATCGACGCGGCGGTCAGGCGCGCCGACAAGGAAAAATCGGAACTCGCGAGCTTCGACATGCTGGGCGAGGCGGCGCGGACGGCGGAGGATGCGCGGCGCTATTGCGACAGCTACGCCGCGGCGATCGCGCGCATCGGCCGCGACGCCAAGCCGGGCGACCCTTTCGCGAACCACGGCATTTCGATCAAGCTGTCGGCGCTGCATCCGCGTTACGAATATCTGCAGGGCGACCGGGTGCGCGCGGAGCTGATCCCGGGCGTCATCGAACTCGTGCGGGCCGCGCGCGACGTCAATATCCCGCTGATGATCGATGCCGAGGAAAGCGACCGGCTGGAGCCGCATCTCGACGTTTATGCCGCGTTGATCGACGCCGGACTGGCCGACGGCTGGACGGGGCTGGGCATCGTCATCCAGGCCTATCAGAAGCGCGCGCCGGAGGTGATACGCTGGGTCGCGGCGCGGGCACGGGCGCGCGGCGTCATGCTGTCGATGCGGCTGGTCAAGGGTGCCTATTGGGATACCGAAATCAAGCGGGCGCAGACGCTGGGGCTCGGCGACTTTCCGGTCTTCACGGCGAAGAATCATACCGACCTCAACTATATGCAGTGCGCGCAGATCCTGCGCGACTGCCAGGATTGCCTTTTCCCCGCCTTTGCCAGCCACAATGCGATGACGCTGGCTTTCGTGACCGAATTGTTCGCGGGCGCGGATTACGAGTTGCAGCGATTGCACGGCATGGGCGAAGGCGCGCATGACGCGGTCGTCGCGCTGTGCCCGCCGCCGCGCCCCGTGCGCGTCTATGCGCCGGTCGGCACGCACCGCGACCTGCTCGCCTATCTGGTCCGGCGCCTGCTCGAGAACGGCGCCAACTCCAGCTTCGTGCACCAGTTTTCGGACCCCGACGTCAGTGCGGAAGCCTTGGCCATCGATCCGCGCAGCATGGCCAGCGCCCCGTCATCGATCCCGACCGGGCTGGGCCTGTATGGCGCGGCGCGGCGCAATTCGCGGGGCTATGATCTGGGCGATCCCGGCGTTCCGGAGGCGCTGATCGCGGCGATCGGCGCGGCGCGGCGCAGCGACCGGGTCGCGGCGCCGATCGTTGCGGGGGCCGAACGCACGGGGCGGGCGGAGCCGGTGCACAACCCGGCGACCGGCACCATCGTCGGACGGGTGGTCGAGGCCGACGCGGCGGCGGTCGATGCGGCCGTCAAGGCGGCGCGCGGGGCGCAGGGCAATTGGAGCCTCGCGGGCGGCCCCTTTCGCGCCAACCGGCTGGAACGCGCCGCCGATCTGATCGAGGAACGCGACGCCCTGTTCCTGGGGTTGGCAATGGACGAGGCGGGCAAGACGCTGGCCGACGCAGTCGCCGAAGTGCGCGAGGCGGTCGATTTCCTGCGCTATTATGCCGCGCAGGCGCGCGCCGACTTCAGCTGGCCGGTGGCGCTGCCCGGGCCGACGGGCGAGCGCAACGAATTGATTCTGGAGGGCAAGGGCATCTTCGCCTGCATCAGCCCGTGGAATTTCCCGCTCGCGATCTTTCTGGGCCAGGTCTCGGCGGCGCTCGCGGCGGGCAATGCGGTGCTGGCGAAACCCGCCGAGCAGACGCCGCTGATCGCCCATGCCGCGATCGAGATCCTGCTCGAAGCCGGGATTCCAGGCGATGTGCTGGCGTTCCTGCCCGGTCGCGGCGAAACGGTCGGTGCGGCAATCAGCGGCCATGACGGCATCATCGGTGTCGCCTTCACCGGGTCGACCGAGGTCGCGCGGATGATCAACCGCGGCCTTTCGGGGCGCGACGGGCCGATCGCGACGCTGATCGCCGAAACCGGCGGCGCCAATGCGATGATCGTCGATTCGACCGCGCTGCCCGAACAGGTGGCGCGCGATGCGGTCGCGTCCGCCTTCCAGTCGGCGGGGCAGCGCTGTTCGGCGCTGCGCCTGCTGTGCGTGCAGGAGGATGTCGCCGACGCGATGATCGCGATGGTCGCGGGCGCCATGGCGGAGCTGACCGTCGGCGATCCCGCGATCCTGTCGACCGATGTCGGCCCGATCATCGATGCCGAGGCGCAGGCGAATATCGCCGCCTATGTCGCCGAAGCGCGCGCGGCGGGGCGCCTGATCGCCGAGGCGCGGCGCACCGACCTGCCCGCCGGCGGCACCTTCGTCGCCCCGGCGATGATCCGGATCGACCATGTCACCGACCTGACGCGCGAGATTTTCGGGCCGGTATTGCACGTCGCCACATGGAAAGGCGGCGAACTGGACGCGCTGATCGATGCGATCAACGCGTCGGGCTATGGGCTGACGCTGGGCGTGCACACGCGCATCGACGGCGTCGCGGCGCATATTGCGGCGCGCGCGGCGGTCGGCAACGTCTATGTGAACCGCAACCAGATCGGCGCCATCGTCGGGTCGCAGCCCTTTGGCGGGCGCGGCCTGTCGGGCACCGGGCCAAAGGCGGGCGGCCCCCATTACCTGCACCGTTTTGCCGAGGAAAAATCGATCTCGACCGACATCACGGCGGCGGGCGGCAACGCGGCGCTGATGGCGGGATAATGCTCCGCCGATCCTTCCGTTCGCGCCGCGAGCGGAAGGATCGGAAGCGGGTCACGCCCCCGGCACGCCCAGCAACTGCGCCTGCGCCTTCAGCCGCCCGGCGGCGCCGGGATTGGCGGCGATGCCGTCCTTCAGCGCCTGTGCCGCCTTGGCCGTTTCGCCCAGCGTCATGCGGCTGCGCATCAGCATGATCCAGCGGTCGACGTCGGCCGGATTGGCTTTCAATTTGGTCTCCAGCCCGCTGACCATGCCTTCGATCATCGCGTCCTGCTGCCCCTTGGGAAGCTGCGAGGCGGCTTCCATGTCGGCGCGGCTGGGGCCGGGAATGCCGCGCGCGGCGACCGGCATTTCCTCGGCGGTCAGCGGCCGCGCCTGCGTGGCGGCGAGCCGGGGCGCTACCTCGATCTTGTGGATGGCGCCGACCTGTTCGATCGTGCGGCGCAGGTCCGCTTCCCATGGCGCGCCCTGCGGCGTGTCGGCGAGCAGCGCGAACCAGTCCTCGATCGCCCCCTTGTGATCGCCGCCGATATCCTTCTTCACCGCCAGGAAATAGCGCGCGCGCGGGTCCTTGGGGTCGAGCGCGATCGCCTTTTCGAAGGCGGTCAGCGCCTCGGCCGGCATGGGGTCGCGTTCGCTGCCCATCACCCGCGCCTCGCCGAGCGCCGACCAGAGACCCGCCGATTCGGGCGACAGCGTCACGGCCTTGTCATAGGCGGCGGCGGCGCCCGAAAAATCGCCGAGGTCGAATTTCGCGGCGCCCAGCTGCATCCACGCGTCGGCGCTGTCCGGTTCGCTGCGCGTCCGGGCTTCCAGCGCGCCGAGTTGATCGGCGGGGGCCGTCGCCGCGGGCGCCTCCGTAACCGCCGGTCCGTTCGAATCGCGCCACACCGTATAGCCGACCGCCCCGGCCAGAAGCACGAAGGCGGCGATCAGAATCGTACCGTTGGTTCGCGTCATGCCCGCTGCCATCTTCTTGCTCTCGCTCATTTTTGCCCCTCTTGTGCGTCCGCGAAAAAATCGCGGGCCGACGCGCTGGCATCTTGCCTTTGCCGGGCGATGGTGTAGCCTTGGAGGTGCGAGGTCGGTCAACGACAAAATCGTAAAAAAGGGGTCGCACCGGTTTTCCCAGTCTCTGCAGGGAGGGGTGCATGGCAGTTTCGGATCACGTCGACTTTGCGACGTTCATGGAAGGGGTGCAGCGACGCAACCCCGGACAGCTGGAGTTCGTCCAGGCGGTTCAGGAAGTCGCGGAAGATATTTACGACTTCATCGCCGACAAGGAAGACTATCATTCGCAGCAGATACTGCGCCGCATCGCCGAGCCCGACCGGGTCGTGTCCTTCCGCGTGTGCTGGGAGGATGACAATGGCAATATCCGCGTGCAGCGCGGCTGGCGCGTTCAGAACAACAACGCCATCGGCCCGTACAAGGGGGGCATCCGTTTCCACCCGAGCGTGACGGAGAGCGTCCTCAAATTCCTCGCCTTCGAACAGACGTTCAAAAATGCGCTGACCGGGCTGCCGATGGGCGGCGGCAAGGGCGGATCGAACTTCAATCCCAAGGGCAAGAGCGTGCGCGAGATCATGCGCTTCTGCCAGAGCTTTATGACCGAACTCTATCGGCACATCGGCGCCGACGTTGACGTGCCGGCGGGCGATATCGGCGTCGGCGGGCGCGAAATCGGCTTCATGTTCGGCCAGTACAAGCGGATCACCAACGAATTCACCGGCGTGCTGACCGGCAAGGGCATCGAATGGGGCGGGTCGCTGATCCGGCCCGAGGCAACGGGCTATGGCGCCGTCTATTTCCTCCAGAACATGCTCGCGGCCAAGGACATGGATCTGGTCGGCAAGACGGCGGTCATCTCCGGTTCGGGCAATGTCGCGACCCATGCCGCCGAAAAGATCGTCCAGCTGGGCGGCAAGGTGCTGACCCTGTCCGATTCGGGCGGCTTCATTCACGACCCCGATGGCATCACCCAGGAAAAGATCGACTGGGTCAAGGCGCACAAGACGCACCGCCGCGGCCGGATCGAGGAATATGTCGAAGAATATAAGGGCGCGACCTTCACCCCCGGCAAGACGCCGTGGGGCGTGAAATGCGACGTTGCGCTGCCCTGCGCGACGCAGAACGAACTGCTGGGCGAGGATGCGAAGCTGCTCGTCAAGAACGGCTGCATCGCGGTCAGCGAGGGCGCGAACATGCCCACCAACCTTGACGGCGTGCATGTGTTCAAGGATGCGAAGATCATGTTCGCCCCCGGCAAGGCGGCGAATGCCGGCGGCGTCGCGGTGTCGGGCCTTGAAATGAGCCAGAACAGCGAACGGCGCAGCTGGAAGGAAGACGAGCTGCAACAGATGCTCAAGGACATCATGGCGGGCATCCACAAGAGTTGCCTGACCTATGGCGACCAGGGCGGCGGCTATATCGATTATGTGAAGGGTGCCAATATCGCGGGCTTCAAGAAAGTCGCCGATGCGATGCTGGCGTTCGGAGTGGTTTAGGCGCTAAAGCGTCGGACCGGGGTAAAAGGGGTACTGCGAATGGCGCACGCGATTTCACGGCGCGGCGATCGGCCTTGGGCGGCTTTTGCCGCCCTTGCGCTGTTGTTGCTTGCGCTGGGCGTCGCGGCGGTCGTTGCCGCCCCGCCCGCCCGTTCGCAGGGCGAAGGCGGCGCGCGTTACACCGGCGTCGCCTCCTGCGCCGGATCGACCTGTCACGGCCGGATGGAAGGCGACGGGGTCGTCGTGCGCCAGGACGAGCTGATGAAATGGCAGGAGCCTTCGACCCCCGGCGGCGCGCACAGCCGGGCGTGGGCGGTGCTGAACAACAGCCGCAGCCAGTTCATCGCCAAGAATCTGGGCATCGGCGACCCGTCGAAGGCGCAGATGTGCATCGGCTGTCATGCGACCGCCGGGACGGCGCGCGGCGCGGTGCCGCTGGACGATGGCGTCGGCTGCGAATCCTGTCACGGCCCGGCGGGCGGCTGGCTGGCCAGCCATTATGCCGGGGTCGGCACCAACGCCAATCCCGATGCCGAAATGCGCGAAAAGCATCTCGCCAATGTGCGCAGCGGCCTTAAGAAGCTGGAAGACCCCGTCGTGCGCGCGGGCGTTTGCGTCGATTGCCACTTCGGCTCGGCGGCCGACGGGCAGTTCGTGACGCACCGCATCATGGCGGCGGGCCACCCGCGCATCAGCTTCGAACTCGACCTTTTCTCCTCGCTCCAGGCGCATCACCAGGAGGATGCGGACTATGGCTGGCGGAAATTCGGGTCGGGCCGCGGACGCACCGACCATGTCCAGATGTGGGCGGTGGGACAGGCGACCGCGCTCGAGCGCAGCCTGTCGCTGTTCCAGTCGCGGCGCGGCACCGAAGGCATGTTCCCCGAATTCTATTTCCTCGATTGCCACAGCTGCCATCGCCGCATTTTCGATCAGGCGAAGCCGCTGCGCACCGGGGTCGACAATCCCGGGCGGTCGATCCCCGAAGGGATGCCGCCCTATAATGACGAAAATCTGATCATGCTGGCGGCCGCCGCGCGGCTGGCCGCCCCGGCGCTCGCCGATCAGCTCGCGGCGCGGACCGACGCCTTCCACAAGGCGATGGCCGCCGACCGCGCGACCGCGGTCGCCGCCGCCGCCCGGCTGGGCGAAACGGTGGCGGCGCTGAAGGCGGCGTTCGCCGCGCGCGGTTTTTCGGGCACCGACGCCTTCGCGCTGGTCGATGCGATTTCGGCCAAGGCGATCAGCGACCGCTTCACCGACTATGCCGGGTCGCAGCAGGCGGTGATGGGGGTCGACACGCTGCTCAATTCGATGGTGTCGTCGGGCCGGATCACCGTGGGCGCGGCGGCCGGCATTCGCGGCGACATCGACCGCGCCTATGCCGCGGTGAAGGACCCCAATGCCTATAAGCCCACCGAATTCCAGGCCTCGCTGGACAGTGCGGTGCGGTCGATCCGGGCCTTGCGATAACAGCCATGCAGACCAAACCCCGACTTTTCCGTTCAGCGGGCTTCGCGGCGATCGCCGCGCTTCTGTTGTCCTCCTGCGGCGGCGGTGGTGGCGGGGGCGGTTCGACGCCCACCCCCGCTCCGACGCCGGTGCCGACGCCCACGCCGACCGGGGGGCTGTTTACCCCGCCGGCGGCGGAATCGCTCAGCATCGCCGATGTGCAGACCGTTCTGGCCAATGCCATCGCCGAGGCGCAGGCGCGCAGCCTGCCGTCGGTGATCGCCGTGACCGACCGGGTCGGCAACGTCCTGGCGGTGTTTCGCATGAACGGCGCGCGGGCGACCGCGACGACCGCGCCAGCGCCCAACGGCAACAGCATCGACGCGCAGAATGTGACCTTCCCGGCGGAGGGCGGCGCGATCGCGAAGGCGGTGACGGGTGCCTATCTGTCCAGCGCCGGCAACGCCTTTTCGACCCGCACCGCCAGCCAGATCGTGCAGGAACATTTTCCGCCCGCGCCGACGACGGCGGGTCTGGAAAGCGGGCCGCTGTTCGGCGTGCAGTTCAGCCAGCTGCCGTGCAGCGACCTGGTGTCGCGCTTCGGCGCGGCGGGCGGCGCGGCGCTGATCGGTCCAAAGCGTTCGCCGTTGGGCCTCTCCGCCGATCCGGGCGGTCTGCCGCTCTACAAGAATGGCGTCCTGGTCGGCGGCATCGGTGTCATGGGCGACGGCGTCTATGGCAGCGATCCCAATATCCTCGACATCGACAATGACGCGGAAGAGTTCATCGCGCTCGCCGGCACGCGCGGGTTCGAAGCGCCGACGACGATCACTGCGGACAAGATCACCGTCGACGGCACCGCCTTGCGCTTTTCCGATGCGACCTATGCCGGGCTGACGACCAGCGGCGGCGCCGGTTTCGCAAGCGTCAACGGGTCGGCGGGCAATCTGGTCGCGGTCATCGGCTACGCCAATGCGGCGGTCATTGCCGGCACCGCCTATGGCACCGAGGCGTCGGGCATCCGGCCGTCGACGACGGCGGAGTTTTCCAACCGGGACGCCTTCATCCTGACCAACGGCAGCGGCGCCAACCGCTACCCGATCCGTGCCGGCACCGATGGCGCGAGCAACAGCGCGCCGCTGACCGCAGTGGAAGTGCGCGCCGTCATGGAAGAGGCCTTCGCGGTCATGAGCCGCGCCCGCGCGCAAATCCGCCGCCCGCTCGACAGCCGCGCCCAGGTGTCGATCAGCGTCGTCGATACCCATGGCGCGATATTGGGGGTCGTCCGTTCGCCCGACGCGCCGATTTTCGGCACCGACGTGTCCTTGCAGAAGGCGCGCACGGCAGCCTTTTTCTCGGGCGCGCAGGCCGGCGCGGAACTCGGCGCCAACGCCAGCGCCGATGTCGCGGCCTTCGTTCCGGCGGTGCGCAGCTTCCTGAACGACCCCGCCGCGCTGACCGGCACCGTCGCCTTTGCCGACCGATCGGGCGGCAATCTGTCGCGCCCCTATTTCCCCGATGGCGAAGTCGGCCGCCCGCACGGGCCGCTGTCGCGACCGATCGCGCAGTTCAACCCATTCTCAACGGGGCTGCAATCGGCGCTGATCATCGGCAATCTGGGCGCGCATCTGGGCTTCGTGTCGGGCGCCAGCCCGACCGACACGCCGGCGCGCTGCACGACGCTGCCCGATGTCGCGCCGGGGCAGAACCGGCTCCAGAACGGTATCCAGATCTTTCCGGGATCGGTCCCCATCTATCGCGGGACGCAGCTTGTCGGGGCGATCGGCGTGTCGGGCGACGGCATCGATCAGGATGACATGATCAGCTTCCTCGGCACGAACAATGGCGGCGCGCGGGTCGGCGGCATCGGCAATGCCCCCGCCGACCGCCGCGCCGACCGCATCGTCGTGACGCTCGCCGACGGCAAGACGGTGCGGCTGCGCTATATCAGCTGCCCCTTCGCACCCTTCCTCGACACCGCGCAGCAAAATGTCTGCGACGGGCTATAGACGATGATCGTCGGGGGCAGCCTTTTACCGATCATCGCCACGCTGGCGGCGCAGGGCGCGCCGGCGGACGAGGTGGTGCAGCCGCTGCCGCCCGCCCCGGAACCGGCCGGCGAGCCCGTCGCCGATCAACCCGCATCCCCGGCATCCCCCGCAGCTGCGGCGCCCGATCCCGCCGGCGAACCCGCGCTCGACGACCTCACGCCGCCGCCGCCGCCCGTCGACTGGCAGGAGGTGATCAAGGACGATCTCGTCACCCAGATCATCGAGGGGCGCCGCCGTCCCGGCTATCGTCCCGACCTTCCCGAACAGCTGACGCAGGACAATGTCGGCGCGCTGCGTCCGCCGCCGCCCGAATATTTCCCGGGGATCGAGGACCAGTTGCCGGTGCCCGACCGCTGGCGGTTGATCGAGACGCTGGGCGTGGTCAAGGAACGCTGGTTCGACCCCTATCACCAGAATACGCTGAAGGGCGACCGCGCGATCGACCGCAGCAAGGTGAAATGGCTGCCGATCAAGGGCGACGACTGGTTCTTCGTCGCCAATGCGGTGTCGGACACGGTGTTCGAACCGCGCACCTTTCCGATTCCCGTCGGGGTTCAGACGACCGAACGGCCGGGCAGTCTCGACGTGTTCGGCAAGAACCGCAGCTATGTCTTCGCGCAAACCTTCATCGGCGGCGTCGCGCTGATCAAGGGGTCGACGGCGTTCAAGCCGCCCGATGTCGAATATCGCCTGACGCTGGCCTATCAGGCCAATTATGTCGACGTGCCCGAACGGCGCGTGCTCGACGTGCGCCCGTCGAAGGCGAGCCACCGCTACGACAGTTTCCTGGGCGTGCAGGAATTGTTCGTCGACAAGCATCTGGGCAACACGTCGGACCGCTACGACTTCTATTCGGTGCGCCTGGGCATCCAGCCGTTTCAGAGCGATTTTCGCGGCTTCCTGTTCAACGACAGCCAGCTTGGCCTGCGGTTCTTCGGCAATCGCGACAACAATCGCATCCAGTATAATTTCGCGGCCTTCTGGCGGCTGGAAAAGGACACCAACTCCGGCCTCAACGACATCACCCAGACGCCGCGCGACGATTTCATCCTGACCGCCAACCTCTATCGCCAGGATTTCCCGGTGGTCGGCCTGACCAGCCAGATCAGCGTCACCTATAATATGAACCGGGAAAAGAACGACGTTCAGATCGACCATAATGGCTTCCCGGTTCGCCCGGCGTTGCTCGGCGATCTGCGCGGGCGCGAATATGACGTCGTCTATCTGGGCTACAGCGCCGACGGCCGCGTCGGCCGCCTCAACCTGACCGCCAGCTTCTATGTGGCGCTGGGCGAGGACCGGAACAGCTTCTTCACCAGCCGGCCGGCGCAGGTCCGCGCGGGGTTCGGCGCGGTCGAACTGAGCTACGACCATGACTGGATGCGCTTCCGCCTGTCGGGCCTTTATGCCACCGGCGACGGCGACCCCTATAACAAGACCGAGGGCGGCTTCGACGCCATCTTCGAAAACCCGATCTTCGGCGGCGCGGACACCAGCTACTGGATTCGCCAGACCATCCCCTTCGCCGGCGGCGGCCGCGTGATTTCCTTGAGCGGCCGCAACGGCCTGTTGAACTCGCTGCGTTCGTCGAAGGAAGAAGGGCAGTCGAATTTCAACAATCCCGGCACGGTCTTCGTCGGCGCGGGCGCCGATTTCGACCTGTCGCCGCAGACGCGGGTCAGCTTCAACGCCAACCATCTGTGGTTCGAAAACACCGCGACGCTGCAGGCGCTGCGTATGGAAGGGTCGATCCCCAAGTCGATCGGCTGGGACCTGTCGGTCGCGGGCATCTGGCGGCCGAAGGCGACGCAGAACATCGTCGGGCGCCTCAGCGCCGCGGTGCTGCTGCCCGGCAAGGGGTTCAACGACCTGTTCGAGAACAAGACCCGCCAGAACGCCTATGTGTCGATCCTTGCCAATATGATCCTGAGCTTTTGATGATGATGCGCAAACTCCTCGCCCTGCTCGCTTTCCTGACGATGGCCGCCGCTTTCGGCGCCAGCGTCAGCCGTGCGGCGGAGGAGGAAAAGCCGGTCAAGGTCGACTATCGCTTCACCCCGCCCGCCCCGCGCGAACAGAGCGAGGCCGACGTCGATGCGAAGTCGCGCGGCTGTTACAGCTGCCACACCCAGACCGACCAGCCGTCGATGCACAAGACGCCGGCCGTGCGGCTGGGCTGCACCGACTGCCACGGCGGCGACGCGGCGTCTCCCGCCGCCTTCGGCAAGGCGGAGCTGGGCTATACCGATCCCTATAATATCGCGGCGATGAAGCTGGCCCACCCGCAGCCGACGCTGCCCAACAGCTGGCACGACAGTTCGGCGAACCCCGAACGCAGCTACACGCTGCTCAACAAGGAAGCGCCCGAATTCATCCGCTTCGTCAACCCCAGCGACTATCGCGTCGCGCGCGAGGCATGCGGCGCCTGCCATATGGAAGTGATCGAGGCGACCGAGCGGTCGCTGATGTCGACCGGCGCGATGCTGTGGGGCGGCGCAGCCTATAATAACGGCATCGTCCCGTACAAGAATTACGTGTTCGGCGAGGCCTATACCCGCGATGGCAAGCCCGCGTGCGTCCTGTCGCCCTCGTCGCGCCTGACCGCCGAGGACTATAAGGAAGCCTGCAAACCCAGCTTCGCGTCCGACAAGATCCTGACCGACGAGGAAAAGAAGCGCGGCGCACTGGCCCGCATGTACCCGCTGCCGCGCTGGAGCGTCATTCCGCCCGGCGACGTGTTTCGCGTGTTCGAACGCGGCGGCCGCAACATCAACACGCAGTTCCCCGAAATCGGCCTGCCCAACCCGACGGGGCAGATTCAGCGGCTGGAGGAACCGGGGCGCCCCGACCTCAAACAGTCGAACCGCGGTCCCGGCACCGGCCTGCGCGTCGCCATTCCGGTGCTCAACATCCACAAGACGCGCCTCAACGACCCCTTCATGTGGTTCATGGGCACCAACGACCAGCCGGGCGATTATCGCCATTCGGGCTGCGCCGGCTGTCACGTCATCTATGCCAACGACCGCGAACCGCGGCACAGCCTGACCTATGCCCAGTTCGGCCGCGATGGGGAGACCGCGACGGTCGATCCGACGATCCGCGACAAATTATGGGCGCCGAAGGATGCGCATGG
>QFPJ01000047.1 GCA_003241685.1 Sphingopyxis macrogoltabida | reverse complement strand
GCGGCCATTATCCTGTTGGTAACCAAAAGCTTGCTACTGCTCCCATCCGATCAAGTGGGGACGAACGGCTATGGCGACGGATAGTAGCGCGGTGCAGGCTCCGGCGAACGGGCGCGCGCTCAATTGGGATCTTTTCGAAAAGATCGTCGTCGTGGCGCTGCTCGGCACGCTGGCGATGCGCATGGTTCCCGCCGCGCTGGAAAGCGGCGCCTATCAGAACTGGCTGATCCTGCTCGCCGAAGCATGCGTCGCTTTCTTCGTGCTGATCCGCCGCGGGACCACCAACATCTCGCTGCGCCCGATGGACTGGATACTGGCTTTCGGCGGCACGTTCAGCGCGCTGCTGGTCATTCCGGCGAGCGGCGATCCGGTCCTGCCGATCGCCTTCTGCGGATTTTTGATGATGGCGGGGCTGATCATTCAGCTGTGGGCCAAATTCACGCTGCGCCGCAGTTTCGGCGTGATCGCGGCAAACCGCGGCGTCAAGATCAGCGGGCCGTACCGGATGGTGCGCCACCCCATGTACGCCGGCTATACGCTGACCCACGTCGGCTTTCTGCTCAGCGGACCCAATCTCTGGAATATCCTCGTCTATGCGCTCGTCCTGGGGCTCAACGTCGCGGGGATCATGGCGGAGGAACGGGTGCTGACCGCCGATCCCGAATATCGGGCGCTGTCGGCCAAGGTGCGCTACCGCCTGATCCCCTTCGTCTTTTGACACGGACGCCCGCATGATGGACGTTCTGCTCGGCCTGTTGAATCTCGAAAGCGCGCTGCTCGTCGCGATCATATTCCTGCCGCTGGAACGCCTGCTTCCGGCGCACCGCGGTCGCCGCCTGCTGCGGCGCGGCTGGGTCAACGACACCGTCTATTTCATCGTCAACCGCATTCCGATCGGCATCGGCCTGTTGCTGGTCGCGGCCGCGGCGATTGCGGCAGGCGAGGCCTTCGTTCCCGCGGGCCTGCGGGCCGGCGTCGCCGCGCAGCCGCTGTGGGTGCAGCTTCCCGTGCTGCTGTTGCTGGGCGATCTCGCCTTCTACCTCGTCCACCGCCTGTTTCACACGATCCCCTTTCTGTGGCGGTTTCATGCCATCCATCACAGCATCGACGAACTCGACTGGCTGGCGGCGCATCGCGTCCATCCGGTCGATCAGATACTGACCAAGGGCGCATCGATCCTGCCCTGTTTCCTGCTGGGATTTTCGGATGGCGCGATCGCGCTCTATTTCCTGCTCTACCAATGGCATTCGCTGTTGCTGCATTCGAACATAAAGGTCGGATTCGGGCCGCTCCATTATCTGGTCGCCTCGCCCTGCTTTCATCATTGGCACCATGCCGACCATCCCGAGGCGTGGAACCGCAATTATTCGGCGCAATTGCCGCTGTGGGACATGCTGTTCGGCACCGCGAACATGCGCCGCGACGCGCTGCCGACCCGCTATGGCATAGAGGATCGGGTGCCGGCGACTTACTGGTCGCAGCTTCTGCACCCGTTCCGCCGCCGCGCCACGCACGATCCGGCGCGCATCCCTGCCGAATGATCGCCAATATTTCCTATACTTAACCGACGCTTTACCGCTCCTTGCTAAGCCCGGCGCATGACGGGGGTCCTGAATTTTCTGCGCCGGCGCTTTTTTCCGCCGATTCCGGAGGCGATCCGCGACGATGTCGCGCTGTTGCGGGCCGACCGCATCGAAACGCTGACCCCGATGCTGTTCCTGATGCTCGCGGCGACGACGCCGACCGCGATCTATGGCGGCGTTCCCGGCGTCCATCCGATCATTCGCATCGGTTTTCCGCTGATCCTGGCTGCCGTCTGCCTGATGGGCTTTTTCGTGCTGTGGCATAACCGCGGCCGGCGGATGAGTCCGCGCCGTGCACGGCGCATGATCGTCGAGGCGACATGGCTGTCGGGCTCGATGGGGCTGATGTGCAGCAGCTGGACGATCGTCAACTGGTTCGCCGCGCCGCCGGAGGCGCACAGCTATTATGCGATGATCATGGCGATGGGGTCGCTTGCGACCGCCTATTGCCTGTCGTCGATCCGTTTCGCGACCTTCGTCAACCTCAGCATCGGGCTGGCGCCGATCTCGCTGCTGATGCTGACGTCGGGCCGGCCGGCGGAGATTGCGGCGGGGAGCAGTCTGGTCGTGGCATCGATCTTCCTGCTCCGCATGATCGTGCAGCAGCATGGCCAGCTTATCGACCTGCTTGAACTGCAGCGGCAGATGCGCGAACTGGCGCATACCGACCCGCTGACCGGGCTCGCCAATCGCCGCGATTTCGACGAGCGGTTGCAGGAGGAGCTGGCGCGGGCCGTCGCCGGCCGCCCCTTCGCGCTCGCGTTGCTCGATCTCGACGGGTTCAAGCCGGTCAACGATCGCCATGGCCATGCCGTCGGCGACCGGCTGCTGTGCGAGGTCGCCGACCGGCTGCGGCACGCCTGCGGGGACGATGCCCTGGTCGCGCGGCAGGGGGGCGATGAATTTGCGATCCTCGCCCCCGCCGGATCGCCGCTGGCGACGGCCGCGTTGGCGGACCATATCCTCGCCGCGCTTGCCCCGCCCTATGGGATCGACGGCCATGCCATCCGCGTCGGCGCCAGCACCGGCGTTGCCGTCTGGCCGCGCGACGGACACAGCGCGCGCCAGCTTCTCGAAACCGCCGATCGGGCGCTTTATGCGGCAAAGACCGCCGGCCGCCGCGAAACGTCGCCCGTCGAAACGGCGCGGCACATCGCATAGCGTGACTTGACCCGCCCTCCGCCGGTGGCATGACAGCGGTATGACCCCCAAAAGTTCCGGCCGGCTGATCGCCGCCCTTTCGCCCCTGTTTCTTCTGTCGCTGTTTCCGGCGGATGCGGCGCCCGCCGCGCCCCAAACCGCCGCTGCCCGGGATGTCGCACCCGCCAATCCGCAGACGCCGGCCGCCCGCGCCTGGAACTTCGCGGGCAGCGACATACCGGCCGACCCCGATGTCGTCTTCGGCGTACTGCCGAACGGGATGAAATATGCGCTGATGAAGAATGGCACGCCAAAGGACAGCGTCGTCATCCGGATGCGGTTCGACGTCGGCAGCTTTGCCGAAGCCGACGACCAGCGCGGGCTGGCCCACTTCCTGGAGCATATGGCGTTCAACGGGTCGAAGGGCGTGCCCGAGGGCGAGATGATCAAGCTGCTCGAGCGCAAGGGGCTGGCGTTCGGTGCCGACACCAATGCATCGACGGGCTTCGATCAGACGGTGTACAAGCTCGACCTGCCGAACGCGACCGATGATCTGGTCGATACCGGCCTGATGCTGATGCGGGAAACCGCCAGCGAACTGACGATCGATCCCGCCGCGGTCGACCGCGAACGCGGGATCATCCTGTCCGAACGCCGCGCGCGCGATACCTATCAACTGCGCAACATCGTCGACCAGCTTGGTTTCCAGCTTCAGGGCATGACCGTCGCCGACCGCATTCCGATCGGCACCGAAGCGGTGATCCGCACCGCGCCCGCCGCGCGGCTGCGCGACCTGTACGACCGCTATTACCGCCCCGAACGCGCGACGCTGGTCATCGTCGGCGATTTCGACCCCGCCGCGATGGAGGCAAAGGTGAAGGCGCGCTTCGCTGACTGGACGGGGCGCGGTCCGGCCGGGGCGGACCCCGTGATCGGCACCATCGATTTCGCGCGCGCGGCGGCGGCGGACGATTTCATCGATCCGGCGATCCAGGATTCGGTCAGCATCGCGGCGTTCCGCCCGTGGCGCGACGAAGCCGACAGCCGGGCGAAGCGCGCGCGCCTGCTGGCGGAGGATCTGGGCGAGGCGATCGTCGGGCGCCGGCTGGCCAAGATCGCGCTCGATGAGGCGTCGCCGATTCTGGGCGGCTATTTCAGCGATTCGGTCGGGTGGAAGGTTTTCGATCAGGTGACGGCCGGTGCCGTGGCGAAGGAAGGCGCCTGGGCGGAGGCGCTGGCGCTGGTCGAGCAGGAATGGCGCCGCGCCGCCGAGCATGGCTTTACCCAGCCCGAGGTCGACGAGCAGCTTGCGAACCGCCGCACGGCCCTGCGCAACGCGGCGGCCGGGGCGTCGACCCGCCGCAGTGCCACGCTGGCCGACGCGCTGGTGGAGGTCGCGAAGGGCGAGGTGGTCTTCGCGCACCCCGACACCGGGCTCGCATTGTTCGAGGCGGCGGCGCCCACGCTCGACGCAGCGGCCGTCACGGCGGCTTTCCGGGCCCGCGTCGCGGAACTCAGCGCCCCGCTCGCGCGCGTGACGGCCAAGGCGCCGGTGGAAGGCGGGGCCGACGCGATCCTTGCCGCGCTGCGCGCATCGCAGCAGGTGGCGGTCGCGGCACCGGCGGCGAGTGCCAGCCAGGCTTTCGCCTACGACGATTTCGGCACGCCCGGAAAGGTCGTCGCCGACGACCGGATCGACGATCTGGGCATCCGGCGCATCCGCTTTGCGAACAATGTGATGCTCAATATCAAGAAGACCGATTTTCAAAAGGATCGCATCTATCTGTCGCTGCGCGTCGACGGCGGCAATCTGCTCGCGACGCGCGAAGACCCGACGCGCGTTTCGCTCGCCGGATCGATCGCGCTCGGCGGGTTGGAGGCGCACAGTTTCGACGAATTGCGCACGATCATGGCGGGACGGACGGTCAACGCCAGTTTCGGTAACGACACCGACGCCTTCGGTGGCAGCGCGCTGACCTCGCCGGAAGATTTCGCGCTGCAGGCCAAGCTGATGGCGGCCTATCTGACGCATCCCGGCTACCGCGCTGACGGGCTGGCGCTGATCCGCCGTTTCCTGCCCCAGCAATATGCCGCGAACGACGCCACCCCGGCGGCCGTGCTCGGCCGCGATGCGGGCGGCATATTGGCCAATGACGACCCGCGCGCGCAGACCCCGCCTCTGGACCGGCTGCTCGCGCTCGACTGGGCCCAGCTCAAACCCGCGATCGCCGACAGTTTCGCGCATGGCGCTATCGAGGTCGGCGTGGTCGGTGACATCGACGAACAGGCGGCGATCGACGCGATCGCGGCGACCTTCGGCGCGCTGCCCGAACGCCGCGCCGTCTTCGATCCGCGGCCCGCGGCGCGGGTGCGCGCCTATGCGACCGATCGCAGCGAGCGGACGCTGCTTCACAAGGGCCCGGCGGATCAGGCGGAACTGCGGGTCTACTGGCCGGCGCGCGATGACAGCGATCTGGCCGAGGCGATGCGGCTCAACCTGCTCGCGCGGGTGATGCAGTTGATGCTGACCGAGGAATTGCGCGAAAAACTGGGCGAAAGCTACAGCCCCGCCGCGGCCGTCAGCCTGTCGGACGAGTTTCCGGGCTATGGCCATCTGTTCGCCGCCAGCAATGTCGATTTCAAGGATATCGCGACGACGCGCGCGGCGATCTTCGCCATCGCGCGTGCCTTGCGCGATGCGCCGGTCGACGCCGATTTGCTCGACCGCGCGCGCAAGCCGCTGGTCGAAGCGATGGTCAAGGCGCGGCGCGAAAACGCTTATTGGCTGCCCTATGTCGCCGAAGCGACCAGCGCCGCCGCGCGCCTCGACCGCAGCCGCAACGGCATTGCGGAGGTGGAGGCGGCGACCCCCGCCGACCTGCAGGCGCTGGCGCGGCGCTATCTGGTCGACGACAAGGCGCTGACGATCAAGGCGGTCAGCGACAAGGCGGGCAAATAGCGGGCGCCGGATGCGCGTTGGCGGGATGTCCGGTGCCGGCCGTTTCCAGACTCCCATGTCCGTTCGTGTCGAGCGAAGTCGAGACACCCATCGATGTAACACCCAGCCCGACGGGCATCTCGACTTCGGCCGAAGGCCGAAGTTTATCCTGAGCGCCTGCCAAGGCAGTCGAAGGGCTCGATGCGAACGGAATAGGAAGGGCTGCTTTCGGCCGCTTGTTGCCGTTCTTCTCCCCTCCCGCTTGCGGGAGGGGTCGGGGGTGGGCCAGCAGCGCCACCCGCTGCGACGAACGAACAAGCTCGTTAGTCTCGCTGCCCCTCCCGCAAGCGGGAAGGGAGACCACCGCTCGCTGCGACTGTCCTTTTCCGACCCGGCTGCAAGGCACAAAGCGACCGAAGGCGAACGGCACCGACGGGAATGGAGGGAGGGGCTTAAAGCAAGCCCCACAGCGTCGGCTAAACCCGCCCCGGGGCGTGCGCGCGGGCGAAATTGCCGAGCGCGGCAAACAGCATTTCGCGCGCGTCGCCGCCCAGCATCTCTTCGGTCATGCGGTCGAAGCCGGCGCGGTCGCCCTGGGCCGATGCGCCGACCATCGCGGCGAGCAGCGCCTCGTCGAAACTGAGCCGCGGGCAGCAGGGCGGGGCGACGGCAAAGGGGTCGGGCCAGACATGGCCGATCGCCTCGACGACCAGTCGATACCGCCGCGCAGCCAGGATATTGCCCCAGCGGCGTTCGAGTTCGGGCATCGGATCGCGTCCGCTGCGGCGGCAGAGGATGCAGTAACGAAGCGCAAGGACGGCCTGGGCGGCATCGACGGGCAGGTTGCGAACCAGCGGCTGGTCGGTCAATTGCCGGATCAGGGTTCTGCTCTCCATCACGCCTCCTCATGTCGGCCGGTTGCGGCCGGATCGCGCACAGTCCGATCGGCTCCCCTTCCGAAAAAGATGCCGGCCGCTGCGGGTGCAGCGGCCGGCAGGAGGGGACTGCCCGACCTTGCTATTGAGAATTATTCGCAATGACAAGTGAAAAAAGAGGCGCTGGAAAAGCGCCTTTGAAATTTCCCGTTTTCCGGGGGTATCGGCAGGTGACGGATCGGCCCGCCGATGCCCCGGCGGCTTCGCCCCCCGCCGAATCGGCGCCGCGCGATATGCGGCGGCGGCCGATTCGACCGGCAGGCTCAGTCGTCGCTGACCGGCTTCGATTGAAGCTGGATGTAATTTTCGAGGCCCATGCGCTCGATCATCTCGAACTGCTTTTCCAGCTCGTCGACATGATGCTCTTCGCTTTCCAGGATGTCCGAAAACAGATCGCGACTGACATAGTCGCGGACGCTTTCGCTGTGCGCAATGGCATCCTTGAGCAGCGGGATCGCTTCTTCCTCGATCGCGAGATCGGCTTTCAGGATTTCCTCGACCGTCTCACCGACGCGCAGGCGGCCGAGCAGCTGGAAGTTCGGCAGGCCGCCGAGGAACAGGATGCGGTCGGCCAGCTTGTCGGCGTGCTTCATCTCGTCGATCGATTCCTCGCGCTCGAAATGCGCGAGGCGCGCCACGCCCCAATTGTCGAGCATCCGGTAATGCAGCCAATATTGGTTGATCGCGGTCAGTTCGTTCTTCAGCGCTTCGTTAAGGAAGTCGATGACCTTTTCGTCGCCCTTCATTTTCATTCGTCCTGTCATTTTCTTGGGGTGGGTATATGCGCGGCATTATACCCGGCCGGGCCCAGTCAGGCCAAGCCAGAAAATGGCGGATTTCCTAGAAAAATCAGGCGGTCGCGGCGGCGTCGCTGATGATATTGCGAGCGAATGACAGGCATTGTCCGCACTTGGGTTTGCGACCCAATTGCGCATAAGCCGCCTTTGCGCACCGCAATTGGCCATCGCGCGCGACATCGCGCAGCTGGCTTTCCTTAATTGCGTTGCAGACACAGACGACCATATGCGAATCCCTCTCAACAAGGATGATTTAGGGATAGTGCGACGGATTCGCAACAAGAAAGATGCGAGTGACTCGCAGTCGGAAGAAGGCAAGATTTCTGCTCTCCGCCGGTCTGCCGCCCCCTTGCCCCGCGGGTGATTCGCGGGCATAGGCGCGCCCATATTCCCGCCGATCAAACCAAAGGCTCGCTCCGATGAAAGTGAATGTCTATGTGACGCTCAAGCCCGGGGTGCTCGACCCGCAGGGCAAGGCGATCCATCATGCGCTGGAGGGGCTGGGCTTCGGCGGCGTCGCCGATGTCCGTGCGGGACGCTTCATCGAACTGGAGGTCGCCGACGATGTGTCGGACGCCGATCTCGATGCGATGTGCGCGAAACTGCTCGCCAATATGGTGATCGAAAACTACCGCATCGAACGCGCCTGAACGAAGGAGCCGAGCCCATGAAGACCGCTGTCATCGTCTTTCCCGGCTCCAATTGCGACCGCGACATGGCCGTCGCGCTGGACCGCGTGACGGGCCGGGCCCCCGCGATGGTGTGGCACCGCGAGACGGTGCTGCCGGACGGGATCGACTTCATCGCGCTGCCCGGCGGATTTTCCTATGGCGACTATCTGCGCTCGGGCGCGATGGCGGCGCGCTCGCCGATCCTGCGCGCGGTCAGCGAGGCGGCGGCGCGCGGTGTGCCGGTGCTGGGCGTGTGCAACGGGTTTCAGGTGCTGACCGAGGCGGGGCTGCTGCCCGGCGCACTGATGCGCAACGCGGGGCTCAACTTCGTCTGCCGCAGCGTGCCGCTGAAGGTCGAAAACAACCAGTCCCTGTTCACCGCCGGCTATCGTGCCGGCGAGGCGATCGACATTCCCGTCGCGCACCACGATGGCAATTATTTCGCCGATGCGGCGACGCTCGACCGGGTCGAGGGTGAGGGGCGGGTGGCGTTCCGCTATGCCGTGACGGTCAATGGTTCGGCCCGCGACATCGCCGGCGTGCTGAACGATGCCGGCAATGTGCTGGGCATGATGCCGCACCCCGAACGCGCGATCGACGCGGCGCATGGGGGCACCGACGGGCTACGCCTGTTCGAAGCGGCGCTCGGCGTCCTCGCCTGAACCGCCGCCGGCGCGGCGCCGTTCGCTCCGCCACGCAATCAGCGCCAGCACGCTCGGCCAGAAAAGCGTGTTCCACACGTCGTGCCAGTGCGCCGCGTCGGGTTGCAGGGCCCCGCGCAGATGCTCGCCCCGAATGTCGATCCATTCGCCCGCCAGCGCCGCCGCCAGCACCAGGGTCCACGCTGCGCCCGTCCGCCGCCGTCCCCGCCACAGCGTGCGCACGATCAGGAAAATCGCGAGGCCCGCATAAATGTGCAGCGCATCCTTGCTGAGCCCCGTGCCGCCGATCAGCCACAGCTTCAACTGCTGGTACAGGACGGATACATCCACCACCGCCATCTCAGACCTTTGCCTTGAACGGGCTGAAATCGGTGCCCTCGTCATAGACGTCGACACCCTCGCGGCGTTTCAGCGTGCCGACGACGATATAGGTCACGGGTGTCAGCGCCGCCTCCCACACCGTCTTGATCAGCCACTGCGACAGCACGACCTGCATCAACTGTTCGGGCGGCCATCCGGCGAGCCCATAGAAGGCGAGCGGATAGAAGATCAGGCTGTCGAACCCCTGGCCGACGATCGTCGACCCGATCGTGCGCATCCACAAAAAGCGTCCCGCCGTCCAGATCTTCATCCGTGCCAGGACATAGCTGTTGGCGAATTCCCCGACCCAGAAGGCGATCATTGACGCGATGACGATCCGCCAGCTGTTGCCGAACACGAATTCATAGCTTTCCTGTCCCGGCCAGCCCTGTGCGGGCGGCAGCGAGACGACGACCCACGCCATGAAGGCCATGAAGGCCAGCGCGGCAAAGCCGGTCCAGATCACGCGCCGCGCCCGGGCATAGCCATAGACCTCGGTCAGCACGTCGCCGATGATATAGCTGATCGGGAAGAAGAGGACGCCGGCGCCGAACGCCCATTGCTCGCCCCCGGGCAGCGCGATGTAGCTGGGTTTCGACGCACCGATGATGTTCGAGAGCAGCAGAATGGCGACGAAGGCCGCCATGACCAGATCATAATAGCGGAAATGCCGGATCGCGGCGGCGTTGACCGGCGCCGGCGTGGACGAAGGAGAGGGTTCGGCGATCGGGTCGGGCTGGGTCATCGCCCCTGCTTATCGCGCTTTGCAGCCCAGGCAAATCCCGCTATCGCGCATGCCCGGGGCGCCCGTAGCTCAGCTGGATAGAGCACCCGCCTTCTAAGCGGGTGGTCGCAGGTTCGAATCCTGCCGGGCGCGCCAAACCTTTTTCCTGCCCCGAAAAGTCGTATAAGGACTTGAAAGGTATAGCTAAAATGCTGTTTCGAATGCCTCCTTTCGGGTCATAGGCAAACTGCTGCGGAAATGTGAGTCTAAGGGCCAATTTGCGGTCCTCGATGCTGCCATTATTCCATAGATTCCAAGGGCTTGAGAGAAACGCCAAGGCGTTTCGAAAAGTTTCGTCGAAGTCCTTTTTCGGCTGACCCGTTTGGGCCATTTTCTCCCGCAAAAGCAGCTTGTTGGACTCGAACTCAGCGATGCGCCGCTCGTATGCGGCGATCACCGTGGGGCTATCAGCATCGACGATCCGGTCGAGAAGCTGCTCGATTTTCCGGTCAACTTCACCCAGCTCCTTTTCGATAACCTTGCGCGATTGCTCGGCGTTCAGAGCTTGGCGGTTCCACGCATTGCGGAGCGCAGCCGTCGCCAGCTCGATGAGCTGCTTGGCTGGCGTGATCGCTTTCAGCATTTCCTCGAAAGCATCTTCGACCTTGGCGCGCGCGTATGATTTGCCGCGCACATCGCACGTCCGCTGTCTGCACAGATAATAGGGGTAGGCAGCGCCCATGCGTCCCTTGCTCCAATTTGCGGTAAGCGGATGGCCGCATGACGGGCAGCACACATGACCGCGCAGCGGAAAATCGCTACTGACATCGGCGCGGGCAGCGCCACGCGCCTTGCCCTTCAAGCGATCCTGAATCGCGTTGAAGGTTTCGATTGTGACAAGCGGCTCGTGCTTGCCGAGGCGCGGTGACAGATTCCATGACGGGACATGGACGATGCCCGCATAGAGCGCATTCGTCAGAATCTGTTTCACGCGCTCGTTCGAGACTTTGCCATTCCGCATTTTCGGCACCGCCGGTTGCGCTTCAAGAAAGCGCATCACTTCGGCTTGGCTGGCAAAGCGCCCGCTCGCATAGCTTTCAAGGGCTTCCTGTATGATCGAGGCCAGAGGCTCATTGCGAACAAGGATTTTACCGCCGTTCGACCAACGAGCATACTTGTAGCCCCAAACCGCTTGGAAGACCCAGAAGCCTTGCTGCACTCGCGCTGTCATTCTGTTCAGGGTCTGTTCTGCGTTCTTTTGGCGGGCGTGTTGACTTACGCAGGCAAGGAGGTTTTCGACCAGTTTGCTGTCGGAATCTTCGCCAAACTCGATTGACGGGGATTCGAGCGTCGCGCCGGTCGATCCGATATCCGCGCGAAGCTGCAAATGCGCTTCAATCCCGCGTGCGAGACGCGAAATGTCGTCGATCACGACAACATGGGAATGTTTGCGTGTGGAGCGCAGGAATTTGAGCATGGCATCCATGCCCGGACGCTTGATGAGGCTGCCCGACATATCATCCTTGAACACTTGGACGACTTCGTAGCCCTTATGCTCGCAATATTGGCGGCAACGCTGTTCCTGTGACGATAATCCGTCAGTCCTGATTGTTTGCTGTGCCGACGATACGCGGCAATACAAAACGGCTTTCTTTGTCTGTATATCTGTCATGGCGCTAAATCCGTGTTCTTGTTTTCGGTGATCGCGCCCTCATGCTTGAGGTCAACTGTCATGGCAGTGCCAAGAAGCTCGATCTTACCATCTTCACCCGCATTTTGGGAAGAGTCGATCTCGCGGACACGACGCGCAAGCTGCTCAGGATGCACGCCCCATGCGGCATCGACAAAGGCTTGCATCATGCTGACGACGACGAGAATGGCATCATCCTTCTGCTGATCGGTCATACCCTCGATATCGGCGACAAGCGCACGATATTGGTCAAACTCAGAAGACGAAATTCCAACAATCTCATTCATCACAATCACCATCACGACTGTGCTTGGATTACCCAAGCAGCGTGAAAGTGATTTTGGTCTATGATCGAAACCAACGTGGGGGAAACTGGAATACCATCATCAGTTTATGCCAAATTATATTATAATTATACGCATATTTATATCAAAATTGCAAATTTTTCCGCAGATTTCTGCGGGTTTTGGGCTGTTAGCGCCCCATCTCATCGCGCCTGCGGCCAGCCATGCGATCAGCAACGCGATCAATACGATTCATGTTTTTCATGTGCCGATGCACCGACATCTTTTCGGCAGCGCGCATGAGATGCGCATTGCGATCATTCGCCGACCATGACGGTTGCAGCGTAGGTGCGTTGCCTTCGCGTTTGAGCAGCCGGTCATAGAATTGGTTTGTCCATTGACGTTCGCAACGCTCGAACGAGCCTTTCGCAAATTCCGCCACGCGCTCGCGCTTGGACTCGACGGCCGCATCACGCGTCGTCTGTGATGCGCGCGCGTTGAATGTGGGGGTGACTGCACTCATTCAAACTCTCCCCGATGGAGCGCACGCACATCGCCAATCTGACTCTTCCACGGATCAACCGCGTAGAACGGCACGCAGTCCGAGACGATCAGATGGGGCATGGTGGCGACCTTGATAATCTGGCGAGACACGCCGAGGCCGATGATGTCTTCCGCCTGCAACACGCTGCGCTTCGATTCGCCAAGATTGGCGGCAGCCGTTTCGACCGTGCCGCCATTATGTGAGACACCGCGATTGAGGATGGTGGCGTTACCGCTCCACAGAGAAATATCGCGGATGAGATCAGGTTCCGAGATCGACCGCATCGTCACGATGGCGGCCTGATCCTCAAATTCTTTCGCCAGCACTTCGGGCCAGCGCTCGCGTAGTGAGAAGCGACCTTGCGCGAAAAACCAGAGCTGGATGCCCTTCGACCGATAGAGCCGCGTCGCCTTCGGCACGGCATTGATCGGCGGGAGTTGCGCAAATTCATCGAGGATGAAAGTCGTGCGCACCGGCCCGCGCTCTTTCGCGATAGCTTCAATCGCATAGTTCACGATCAGCGAAATCCACGGCGCGCCGACATCGAGCTTTTCCGATGGCAGCATGAGAAAGACCGTGACCTTTTCATGCTTGAGAGACGCGAATGAAAACTCGTTCTCGCTTGTCGAGATCGCAAGCGCGCTATCAGGTGCGAAGGGAGCCAGCGCATCGGCCAGAGCCGACTTGTATGCTTCCCACTGTTTCGGAGCATCGCTGCGCACGAGATTGAAACTCGCTGCGCGCCCTTCGATGGAAGGCGTTCCGCATGATTCCATCATGGCAAACTGCGCAGCCAGATCGAAGCCAGATGAATTTGCGAACGACCAGAGACGCGCAGGCGTGCAATTTTCAGGATCGAAGATCGCCAGATATTCCAATACGGTTGCGGTGAGGCGCAACGCGCCGCTGCGCACCCATTCCTCGCCGCTTGCCTTGATCGGACGAGGGATCAGGATGTGCGCGATTTCGGATGCTTCGGAATCGATGCGTGCGCCGCTGCGCACGATATCCACCAGCAGATGAAACGGATTGATTTTTGTATTCGGGAACCCTGTCCCATTGATGCCGTATGGATTGAGGAACACGACCCTGTGGCCCAATGTGTCACGTCGATGTGCCGCCGACACGAAGGCGTTCTCTCCATCTTTAGGGTCACACACAATCAGTGAACGATCACGAAGATGCGCGAGGTTCGGCAGGATGAGGTCACGACCTTTGCCAGCCCCCGTGCGTGCATAGGTGAGCAGCGGGCCATCGCCCGTGAATTGCAAAAGGCGGCCATCAAGGCCGCCCAAGAAGATTCCATCATCGCCGAATAGCCCGCTTGCGTTCGTATCGCGCAGTGTCGAGATCCTTCCATCGCCAAGCGCGCCCGAAGGTGTCGCGCGGCGCATGGCATCTTCCATAGCCCGCGCACGTTCTCGCGCGCGAGCTGCGTGATCGGCTTCGAGTGTTTGGCGGTGCACGGACATGAAGAAATTCATGCCCGTGCCAAAGCGACCGCCTCGCATATCAGTTACCGCTCATTCTGACCGGTTGTTCGCTTAGAACTGGCGGCCGGGGAATCGGCACTGGCCGGAAGCGCGCGATGTCAGCGCGCACGGATTCAGGTGACGGAAGGCCAGTGTCCCATCCGGTCACGTCAATGCGCGAACCTTCGGCCGCAGCCGCCGTCATGCGGTTGGAGAGATCGCGCGACATGGCATCGGAATAGGCGAGTGCATCATTGCCCGATCCGGCATCAAGCGCATTCGCGCCATGCCCGATCATGCGCACGAGGTTGATAATGCCCGTCTCCGCGCCCGACTGCGCGTTGGCCTGGCTCATCCGCATACGCGCGTATTCACCCTGAATCCGCGTGGCGGCTTCGGCGTAGATTTTGGCACGATCATAGACAGCCTGATAATTGGCGTTGGTCGCCGCCATCGCCGCGCGATATTGTTCCGCATTCTGTTCGGTCGCGATGCGTGCCTGCGCCGCCCATGCATCGAGTTGCGCCTGCTGATTGAGTTCCGCCGCTTTCACGGCAGATGCTACGCGCGCATCAAAGGTGCCGACGATGGTGGACGGTCGCCACGTATCGGGCGCATATTTCTCTGCGCCCGCCAGAGCGAGCGCGCCGAGCGCGAACACTAATGCTGTTTTGAGGATCGATGGGATACCGAATCCGCGTCGCGGTTCGCCGTCGATCACTTCGAAATTTCGCGGACGCGATACCACAGGAAGGTTCGACGGTGCGCCCTCCTGCCGCGAACCGGCGTCGTCATAATCAATCTGATATTGTGCGCTCATTGTCTTGGACTCCTGCCGAGAAATTTCGGCGTGGAGTCGTCAGATCAAATTTACGCAATCGAAGTGGGGGAAACGCGGCGCGCTTTCACGGAGCAACATGAAAGCGCGAGCCACGATCATTACGCGAAGATGCGTTTTGCCACGCTCGGATATTGAATCGCGATGGCGAGGTAGAGCAATTCCAAACGCGGAATGACCTTATCGTGCGCCGCCTGATATGGCGGGCGCTCAGCAAATTTGAGAAAGTCAGATAGCCAACGCAGGCTGCCATCATTTTCGGTGCGCAGCACCTCATCCGGCTCGAACGCGCGCGGGTCAATCCGATGACCGCGCGCATCGACGATAATGCCGTCATATTCCCAGATGACTGCGCAGAGCCAATCCACGATCAGGCGGCGGCCCATCGGAACGAGGTTCGCATAGGTGATCGCAAGCCGGTGATAGGTGGCTGGCATAGCCAACGCCGACGCCGACGGGAGGCGAATGAAGCCTTCATTGTCATTGTCATTGGCGGGATAACAGATGCAGAAGCGATTAGGGCTTCTACCGCACTCACAATCTCTTTTTTCAGTCATGCGTTGCTCCACGTTGTGGAGCCGAGAGGCGGCATGATTGACACGCCCGTCTTCCACTTTCGAGTTATAGATTCCTAGCGAAATTTTTCCAGATCAGCAGGGTGAAGCGTTCAAAATTATCGACGAGCTGATGGATTCGTGCCGTTATTTGGGCTAGATGGCGCTTCAATTATCTGAGGGCGGGGAAGCGGCTTCCAGGGCAAGGGAAGCACAAAGCTGACCAACTAAAGTGTCGGTTCTACCGACTCCGCAATAGCCAGATTACGCGATAGCGTAATCCGCAAGATGTCCGGTGTATTACCGGAAATCTTGGCAAGGGAGACGCTGCGCTCTCCCGTTGCATCCCTCTCGCCGCTGGCACATTCGTAAGCCCCGTGCCGTATCGCGGATCTGCATGGCGCAGATCGGCGGCAGGGACGTGAATGTGCCAGTGCAACGTGTGGCCGTTGCATCACCAGTCAGGGAGCGTTCCAGCTCCCACGACTCCCCATGATGAGGGAGACGCCGCTCTCCCTACAACCCATCGGCCAACCCTCGCGGATTGGGTGCGCGCCATCGTATTCCCCGATGGATCAGGAGCAGGGGCGTGCCTGCCCCTTGCATCCCAGCAATTCGCGGGGATTAGCCCCAGTGAAAATCGGCCTACAAATGAGGAACGGCGTTGATAATTGGGCAAGATCAGGGCATCAGTGTAGGGCTATACAGTTCGAGAATGCTGGGGGTAAAGGATAGACGGGCACTTGTCAGGCTATCTGCCGTTATAAATAATCCTCAAGCATAACAATGAAATTGAGGATTATGGGGCAGTCACTACGTGATATATTGAATAGATTTCGTTCCGAGGCGCATTCGGAGCGAGAGAAAGGCACGTATTTTGAGCGACTGACAAAAGCGTGGCTTGAAGTTGCGCCTACACAGGCCGATCAGTTTCTTCGCGTTTTGACTTTCGCCGATTGGGCCGATGAGCGCCGCGAAGACAAGCGCGACGTGGGCATCGACCTATGCGCCCAGCTTGCCGATGATCCCGATACGTGGTGCGCAATCCAGTGCAAATTTTACGCGCACGGTTACCGGATGCAACGGGCTGACATTGACAGCTTTTTCACGGCATCTGGCAAGCGTCCGTTCGCCCGTCGCATCATTATCGACACGACCGATGCGCCTTGGAGCGAACACGCAGAAAACGCGCTTCAGGATCAGATCGTCCCCACAAGCCGCATAGGTCTGTCCGATCTTGAGGAAAGCGGCATTGATTGGGACACGTTCGCGAAGACTGGCGAAGCGAAACTCGAACCCAAAAAGCGGATCAGGCCCCACCAGCAGGAGGCCATCCAAGCCATTGCCGAAGGTTTCGCGGAAGCAGATCGCGGCAAGCTCATTATGGCTTGTGGCACGGGCAAAACTTTCACCGCGCTCAAGATCGCCGAAAGCCTCGTCGGTGTTGGCGGGCGCGTTCTTTACCTCGTGCCTTCGCTCGCGCTCATGTCGCAAACGGTGCGCGAATGGTCGATTGATACCGAAACACACCTTCGCTGTTTCGCGGTGTGTTCCGACACTCAGGTAGGCGTTCGCCGTGCGCGCAACGATGACCTTGCGGACATCGATGTTCACGATCTTGAGATTCCAGCGACGACCTATCCGCCTGCGCTTGCGGCGAAAGCCAATATCGAAACCCCCGACCGGCTGACGGTCGTATTTTCGACATATCAATCCATCCAAGCGATTTCCGAGGCACAAAAGCAATATGGCTTGCCCGAATTCGACTTGATCGTTTGCGATGAGGCGCACCGCACAACAGGCGTCACGCTTGAAGGCGACGACGAGAGCAATTTCGTTCGCGTCCACGACCAGAGCTTCATCGCGGGCAAGAAGCGCCTCTATATGACGGCGACGCCGCGCATTTATGGCGAGGGCGTCCGCGATACCGCGCGTGAGGTTGGAGCTGAAATTTGCTCCATGAACGATACCGCGCTCTATGGCGAAACGCTCTTCACACGAAATTTTTCATGGGCGGTGCAGAACAATCTTCTCACCGACTACAAGGTCATTGTTCTGGCAGTTGACGAGGCCGCGATCAGTGCCAGCGTTCAATCGCGCCTGTCAGACACCAACAGCGAATTGGTTTTGGACGATGCGACCAAAATCATCGGTTGCTATCGCGCGCTCACCAAAGCGGACGTGCTGGATGAAGTGTCCGGCGATCTTAGTCCGATGCACCGCGCGCTTGCGTTCACCAAAGACATCAAGAGTTCCAAACTTTTTACCTCCGAGTTCGCGCGCGTGGTCAATGAATGGCGCGCGTTCATCGACAACGAAACTGACGATCAAACCTTGCCGCCGCTGCGCTGCGAGGTCGATCACGTTGACGGCACATTTAATGCCACGTCGCGATCACAGCGGTTGAGTTGGCTGAAAGAGAAGACAGGCGACGATGAGTTGTGCCGCATTCTCTCCAATGCGCGCTGTCTTTCCGAGGGCGTGGACGTTCCTGCGCTTGATGCGATCATGTTCCTTCACCCGCGTAAATCACAGATTGATGTCGTGCAGTCCGTGGGTCGCGTTATGCGCCGTGCCGAAGGCAAACGCCTTGGCTACGTCATCTTGCCGGTTGGCGTGCCGGCGGGCGTGTCGCCAGAGGAAGCGCTCGACAACAACGATAAATACAAAGTCGTCTGGCAGATTC
>QFPJ01000046.1 GCA_003241685.1 Sphingopyxis macrogoltabida | reverse complement strand
ACCACGTCGACGCCGCTGTCGAGCGCCAGCACGACGGTTTCCTCGGGCGTCTGGAACAGCGGCCCCGACACGACGTCGAACCCCATGTCGCCGAACGCCGACGCGATGACATTGGCGCCGCGATCATGCCCGTCCTGCCCCATTTTGGCGACGAGCAGCTTGGGCTTGCGCCCCATGCGGCGTTCGACCGCCGCGACGCCGTCCAGCACCTGTTGCCAGCGCGCATCGCCCTCATAAGGCGCGGCATAGACGCCTTTCACCGGCGTGGGCTGGGTGCCATAGCGGTCGAAGCTTTCCTCCATCGCCAGACTGATCTCGCCCAGCGTCGCGCGGGCGCGTGCCGCCTCGACCGCGTGGGCGAGCAGGTTGTTCTCGATCGACTGTTCGCCCGCCGCCGCATCGCGCAGCGCCTTCAGCGCCGCCTGGCACGCCGCTTCGTCGCGGCCCGCCTTGGTCTTGTTGATCCGCGCGATCTGCGCCTCGCGGACCTTGGTGTTGTCAACCTCCAGCGTTTCGAGCAGATCCTCGTTCGCAAGGCGATATTTGTTCACCCCGACGATCACATCGTCGCCGCGGTCGACGCGCGCCTGCCGCGCCGCGGCGGCGGTCTCGATCATCGCCTTGGGCCAGCCCGCGGCGACGGCCTTCGCCATGCCGCCGTCCTTCTCGACGCGCTCGATAATCTCCCACGCCTTGTCGACCAGTTCCTGCGTCAGCGCCTCGACATAATAGGAGCCGCCGAGCGGATCGACGACCTTGGTCATCCCCGTCTCTTCCTGGATGACGATCTGGGTGTTGCGCGCGATGCGGGCGGAAAAATCGGTCGGCAGCGCGATCGCCTCGTCGAGCGCGTTGGTATGCAGCGACTGGGTGCCGCCCAGCATCGCCGCCATCGCCTCGATCGTCGTCCGCATGACATTGTTGTACGGGTCCTGCTCGGTCAGCGAGACGCCGCTCGTCTGGCAATGCGTCCGCAGCATCTTCGACCGCTCGTCCTTGGCGCCCAGATTGGTCATCACGCGGTGCCACAGCACCCGCGCGGCGCGCAGCTTGGCGATCTCCATGAAGAAGTTCATGCCGATCGCGAAGAAGAAGGACAGGCGCCCGGCGAACTTGTCGATGTCCAGCCCCGACGCGACGCCATAGCGGACATATTCGGCCCCGTCGGCAATCGTGAACGCCAGCTCCTGCACCTGCGTCGCGCCGGCTTCCTGCATATGATAGCCGGAGATGGAGATGCTGTTGAACTTGGGCATCTCCCGCGACGTGTAGCCAAAGATGTCCGAGATGATCCGCATGCTCGGCTCGGGCGGGTAGATGTAGGTGTTGCGGACCATGAACTCCTTCAGAATGTCGTTCTGGATGGTCCCGTCGAGCAGCTTGCGTTCGACCCCCTGCTCCTCGCCCGCGACGATAAAGAAAGCGAGTATGGGGATCACCGCGCCGTTCATCGTCATCGACACCGACATCTGGTCCAGCGGGATGCCGTCGAACAGGATCTTCATATCCTCGACGCTGTCGATGGCGACGCCCGCCTTGCCGACGTCGCCGACGACGCGCGGATGGTCGCTGTCATAACCGCGGTGGGTGGCCAGGTCGAAGGCGACCGACAGCCCCTTCTGCCCCGCCGCCAGGTTGCGGCGATAAAAGGCGTTCGATTCCTCGGCGGTCGAAAAGCCCGCATATTGCCGGATCGTCCACGGGCGACCTGCATACATCGACGCCCGCACCCCGCGCGTGAAGGGCGCAAAGCCGGGCAGGCCGGGGTCTTCGCGCACGTCCTCGGCCGTATAGAGCGGCTTGACGTCGATCCCCTCGGGCGTCGCCCATATAAGGTCCCTAAATGCATCTGGGCCCTTCACCTCCTTGGCGGCGGCGGCGGCCCATTGGTCCAGCGTGGGTTTGTCGGTCATATGCAGTCTCAGCTTCTCTAATATTCGTCATGCCGGACTTGATCCGGCATCCACCTCGGCGGTGAAGTCATGGACCCCGGATCACGTCCGGGGTGACGAGGACATGAAGGTCAATGCGCCTCCGTCGGCGTCTCCATAATTTCTGTCAGCACCCCGCCCATATCCTTGGGGTGCAGGAAAAAGATCAGCGTCCCGTGCGCCCCGATCCGCGGCTCGCCCAGCACGCGCTTGCCCAGCGCCTCGAACGCCGCCTTGGCGGCGTGGATGTCGGGCACTTCGTAGCACATATGATGCTGCCCTCCTGCGGGGTTCTTTTGCAGGAAAGCCGCGATCGACGCATTGCCCGGCAATGGTTCGATCAGCTCGATCTGTGTGCCGTTGAGTCCCGTATCGGTCGGGGTATCGACGAAACACACCTTCACGCCCTGTTCGGGCAGGTCGAACGGCTCGTGGATCTTCGTCGCGCCCATCACGTCGCGATAAAAGACGATGCTGTCGGCAATCGACGGCGTCGCGACGCCGATATGGTTGAGGCGGCCCAGTTTCATTTCATTCTCCTCAGCAACCCGGAACCCGGTCTTGGCCGACCAGTTCATATTTGCCGTCTTTCAGCACATATTGCTGCTTGAACGCCTTGGTGCCGGTATAGCCGACGGTAAAGCTCTTGCCCGGAACCGCCGCGACGATCCTGCCGTCATAATTCTGCTCGGTCTGGCCGATCCCGGCGCCGGAGCCCATCGCGTCGGTAAAGCTGCCGCGATCGACCGGCCCCGCGGGGGTCAGTTCGGTCACGACCGCGCTGGTAATCAGGCACCCCTGCCACACGCCGCCGCCCGATGTGACGAGATAGGGGTTCGCCGCGAGCAGTCCGGTGAAGGCCCAGCTCGTCGCGCCGTTGCCGACGGTGCCGACCGCGCCGACATCGATCCATTCGCCCTGCTTCACCCAGCCCGTCGGGCTTCCCTTCAGATAGTGGACCGCGTTCACGCCGCCTTCGCTGTGCCCGGCATCCTCGAGCGAGCCGACGCTCAGCAACACGGCAACACCATTCTCCATCGTGTGGATCGCGACGGGCCGGAAATGATAGGTCCGCTCGTCGATCTCGCGCGCCGCTTCGGCCGGCGCGCCCTTTTCCAGACCAAAGGCCGTGCGGAACGCGGCGCCGATCGTCGTATCCTCCTCGTCGCCCAGCGTGATCGGAAAAGCCTCGGGCTTTTCACCGACCGGCGTGTCGGGATCGAAAGCCCATGCGGCGGGCGCCGCGGCGAGCAGCGGCAGGATCGACAGGGGGAGAAGGCGCTTGCGCATGTTCAAACCTCTTTGGAAAATCAAGACGATCGCGGCAGCGTAGCCGCTTCCCCGTCCTGCCTCCACCCCGCCGGCGACGATGTGCCCGGCGTCACAACGGCCCGATAAGACCGCCGACCGTCATTGCGAGGAGCCGCAGGCGACGCGGCAATCCCCAGTTCGCAGGCGCGCGCAAGGCCGATGGCCGGAGATTGCTTCGCTGCGCTCGCAATGACGATGCCGCGGGCGATCGACGGCGTTGCGACAGCGGCCAGGTCACAGCGGAATATTGTCATGCTTCTTCCACGGATTTTCGAGCTGCTTGTTCCGCAATTTCCTCAGCCCCACCGCGATCCGCTTGCGGGTGTTGTGCGGGTAGATCACCTCGTCGATATAGCCGCGCTGCGCCGCGACGAACGGATTGGCGAAGCGGTCCTCATATTCCTTGGTGCGCTCGGCGATCTTTTCGGGGTCGCCGATGTCGCTGCGGAAGATGATCTCGACCGCGCCCTTGGCGCCCATCACCGCGATCTCGGCGGTCGGCCAGGCATAGTTGAGGTCGCCGCGCAGATGCTTCGACGCCATCACGTCATAGGCGCCGCCATAGGCCTTGCGCGTGATGATCGTGATCTTGGGCACCGTCGCCTCGGCATAGGCGAAGAGCAGCTTCGCGCCATGTTTGATGATGCCGTTATATTCCTGCGCGGTGCCCGGCAGGAAGCCGGGGACGTCGACGAAGGTAAGGATGGGAATCTCGAACGCGTCGCAGAAGCGCACGAACCGCGCCGCCTTCTTCGACGAATTGATGTCCAGCACGCCCGCCAGCACCAGCGGCTGGTTCGCGACGATACCCACCGTGCGCCCCTCGATGCGGCCGAAACCGCAGATGATGTTCGCGGCATGCGCCGGCTGCACCTCGAAAAAATCGCCCTCGTCGACCGTCTTGCGGATCAACTCGTGCATGTCATAGGGCTGGTTCGCATTGGGGGGGATCAGCGTGTCGAGGCTCTTTTCCTCGCGGTCATAAGGGTCGCTGGTCGGGCGGGCCGGAACTCCGCTGCGGTTGTTTTCGGGCAGATAGTCGAAGAAGTCGCGCGCCGCGAGCAGCGCCTCGATATCGTTTTCCAGCGCCAGGTCGGCGACCGAGCTTTTGGTCGTGTGCGTGATCGCGCCGCCCAGTTCCTCCTGCGTCACCACCTCGTTGGTCACGGTCTTCACCACGTCGGGGCCGGTGACGAACATATAGCTTGAATCCTTCACCATGAAGATGAAGTCGGTCATCGCGGGGCTGTACACCGCGCCGCCCGCGCACGGGCCCATGATCAGGCTGATCTGCGGCACCACGCCCGACGCCAGCACATTTTTCTGGAACACGTCGGCATAGCCGCCCAGGCTGGCGACGCCTTCCTGAATGCGCGCGCCGCCCGAGTCATTCAGGCCGATGACCGGCGCGCCGACCAGCATCGCCTTGTCCATCACCTTGCAGATCTTTTCCGCATGCCGCTTCGACAGCGATCCGCCGAAGACCGTGAAATCCTGGCTGAAGACATAGACCAGACGGCCGTTGATCGTCCCCGATCCGGTGACGACGCCGTCGCCCGGCACCTTCTGGTCCTGCATCCCGAAATCGACGCAGTCATGCTCGACATAGGCGTCCAGTTCCTCGAACGAGCCTTCGTCGAGCAGCACGTCGAGCCGTTCGCGCGCGGTCAGCTTGCCCTTCGCATGCTGCGCGTCGATGCGCTTTTGTCCTCCGCCCAGTCGGGCGGCGGCGCGGCGGGCTTCCATTTCGGCGATATTGGCGGACATGCGGCTCTCCGATTGTGTCGAAGGGGCCGTCTGCGCCGCCGCGCCCGTTAAAGCAAATGCGAACTTGCAAAGTTGCAAAGTCCGAATTTGCAAAGTAGAATTGCAGATCGCCGTTCATGTGCAGCGGATGATGGAGGCGCCATATGACCCCGACCCGCCTCTACGCCGGGCGGCAACTGCGCGGACTGCGCGAAAGCCGCGCGATCCGCCAGGCCGACTTCGCGGCCCGGCTCGGCATTTCGGCCTCCTACCTCAGCCAGATCGAACATGACGACCGCCCGCTGACTCCCGCGCTGCTGGACCGCCTGCAACGCCTGTTCCCGCTCGAATGGGAAGAGGTCGCCGCCGATGCCGGCGACCGCCGCGCCGGGGCGCTGCGCGAGGCGGCGGCCGACCCGCTGTTCGCCGCGTCGCCCCTGCCCCCCGACCAGCTCGAACGCGCGGCGCTGCAACAGCCGCAGCTCGCCGACCAGTTCGTCGCGCTCCACGCCGCCTACCGCCGCGCCGGCCAGCGGCTTCAGATCATCGACGAGGCGCTGACCGGCGGCACCGCGGAGGGCAGCCGCCTGCCGTGGGAAGAGGTGCGCGACTGGTTCCACGACGCGGGCAATTATGTCGACAGCATCGACCGCGCGGCCGAGCGGCTGGCGGGGCAGCTTCGCGGCCGCGACCCGTCGCCCGCGATCGGGACGATCGAACGGCGACTGCGCGAGGCGCTGGGCATTTCCATCGTTTATCAGCAGGCGCAAAGGCTGCGCGATTTCGATGCGACGATGCGCCATCTGGTGATCGATCCGTCGCAGCCCGCCGAAACGCGCCGCTTCCAGCTCGCGCACCAGCTCGCCGCGCTGGCGCTGGCGGGCGAAATCGCGGCGGTGGTCGAATCCTCGCCGCTGCGGACCGCCGCCGCGCGCCAGTTGCTGCACGTCGGCCTCGCCAACTATGCGGCGGGCGCGGTGCTGATGCCCTATGCGCCGTTCCGCGCCAGCGCCCGCGCGGTGCGCCACGACATCGACCGGCTGCGGCTGGAATATGGCGTCAGCTTCGAACAGGCGTGCCACCGCCTCTCGACGCTCCAGCGCCCCGGCGCGCGCGGCATCCCGATGTTCTTCTGCCGCGTCGACATGGCGGGCAACATCACCAAGCGCCATTCGGCGACGCGGCTGCAATTCGCGCGCTTCGGCGGCGCCTGCCCCTTGTGGATCGTGCACGAGGCCGCGGCGATCCCCGACCGCATATTGTTCCAGCTCGCCGAAACGCCCGACGGGCTGCGCTATGTCTCGATGGCGAAGGGACTGGTGAAACCCTCGGGCAGCTATGCGCGCAGCCCGCGCCGCTATGCCGTCGCGCTGGGGTGCGAGGCGCAATATGCCGGCGACTTCGTCTATGCCGATGGCGTCGACGTCGCCGCGCCGCAGGCCGCGACGCGGATCGGCTCGTCCTGCCGCATCTGTCCGCGCGACGACTGCGACCAGCGCGCCTTTCCGCCCAGCGACCGCCCGATCCTGGTCGACCCCGACCGGCGCGACGTGGTGCCCTACCGGATCGGCTGACGGCCGGCCGCGGCTTCTATTTCATCAGCACCAGTTCCTCGGCCATGCTGGGGTGCAGCGCGACGGTGGCGTCGAAATCGGCCTTGGTCAGCCCGGCCTTCACCGCGACGGCCGCCGCCTGCAATATCTCGGGCGCGTCGGGGCCGATCATGTGCAGCCCGACGACCTGATCGGTCGCCTCGTTGACGATCATCTTGTACAGTGCGCGTTCGTTGCGGCCGGCCAGCACATTCTTCATCGCGCGGAAATCGCTGGTATAGGTGCGGATGGAGCCCAGCTTGTTGCGCGCCTCGGCCTCGGTCATGCCGACCGCGCCGATCGGCGGGTGGCTGAACACCGCGCTCGGCACGTTCGCATAATCGACCAGCGTCGGCTTGCCGCCGAACACCGAATCGGCGAACGCCTGCCCTTCGCGGATCGCCACCGGGGTCAGCTGGATGCGGTTGGTCACGTCGCCGACGGCATAGATGCTGGGCACCGACGACTGGTTGGTCTCGTCGACCTTGACCGCGCCCTGATCGTCCAGTTCCACGCCGGCGTCCTCCAGGCCCAGCCCCTTGGTGTTCGGCGTGCGCCCGGCCGCGAACAGCACCGCGTCGGCCTCGATCGGCTCGCAATTGTCGAGCGTGACCAGCAGCGAAGCATCGGCCTGCTTCTCGATCGAACGGAAGGGCGCGTTGAACTTGAAATCGATGCCCTTGGTCATCGAAATCTGGAGCAGCCGGTCGCGGATCTGTTCGTCATAACCGCGGAGGATGGTGTCGCCGCGGTTGACTATCGTCACCTTGCTGCCCAGGCTGTTGAAGATGCCGGCGAACTCGTTGGCGATATAGCCGCCGCCGGCGATCACGACGCGCTTCGGCAGCACGTCCATATGGAACACCTCGTTCGAGGTGATCGCTAGGTCGCTGCCCGGAAATTCGGGGACGAAGGGCCAGCCGCCGGTCGCGACCAGGATGCGTTCGGCGCTGATCTCCTGCCCGTCGGCCAGCCGCACCTTTTGCGGCCCGACGATCGTCGCGCGGCTGCGCAGCACCGTCACCTTGTGATTGTCGAGCGTCTGGCCATACAGGCCCTCCAGCCGGTCGACCTCGGCCAGCACATTGTCGCGCAGCACGTCCCAGTCGAAGCGGCAATCGGACACGGCCCAACCGAATTTGCGCGCGTCGTGGATGTCCTCGGCGAAATGCGCGCCATAGACGAGCAGCTTCTTGGGCACGCAGCCCCGGATGACGCACGTGCCGCCGACCCGAAACTCCTCCGCCACCGCAACCCGCGCCCCGTGCGACGCCGCAACGCGCGACGCCCGCACCCCGCCCGACCCGGCGCCGATGACAAACAGGTCGTAATCATATTCGCTCATGGAAGGAGGCCCCTGCAGGTGTGACGGCGCCTATGTGGTCATGCGCCGCCGCAATGCCAATCGATTTTTGCGGTCAGCGTGAACATGATGGCGGGCCGGCGCGGCGGGCGCGGCCTGTTCCCGTTCGTCATCCCGGACCTGATCCGGTATCGCCGGCGACATCGCGGGTAAGCGACCCCGGATCACGTCCGGGGGGTATAGCGATAGCCGCGTGAAATACAGAATTTGACCACAGCTAAACATCCTCCGGGTCGAAATCATCATAAAACGCGATTGATCGGATGCGGGCTGCACCACGGAACATCGCGGCACCGTGGAGATAGATAAAGCGGATGCCTTTTGCGAGAATGAGGGGCTGGGCCAGACCGACGAAATGCAGATTGAATATGGTGTATCAAATGCTGACCGCTCGCGGGCTGAAGCGCAGGCTGATTGCTCGCATGGAAGAGAAGGCCGAGCGGGCACAAAATTGTGAGGCCGAATTGACCCGACTGCGGACACAGGTCGAGCAATATGGGCTGCGAGCCACAGCGCGGACGATGGGAGTCGATCCTTCAAATCTCAGACGACGATTGTTGACCATACGCGCTTGCGTTGTTGGCAGTACTGAATACCAAGTTGGAGAATGACAACCGCCAGCCATTTCGACCGCGCAGCACTTCATGAAAAGGCAGCAGAGTCCATCGAGCGGAAGGGCATCGAACTTCTCGGATTGGGGACTAGGAGGCCGTTTCCAAATCGTGGTCCTGATCCATTTCCAACCCGGCAAGAGATGGAGACTTTCACAGACAAGGACATCATTGGCGAGCCAAAACTATCTTACACTGACATTACCGGCCGCACACTCGCTAGATATTTCGCGAGTGAGGGGCATGAGGTCGGTCTATTCGACGAAGGTTATGACACGCTTAGGAGGTTGGTTGAGCACGCGCTCAAAACCAAACCCTTCAATCATGGCCTTTCGTCAGAATTTCTCGAAGAACAAATTTTCGATTGGTGGATAGAGTCATACGGAGCAGATTCACCCACCAGCCTTGCTGACCATCTCATTGCGACAGCGAGCGCCGCGCTTGCCGAGCATCAGCTTATAATCCCCATATCAGCTGTTCAAATCGAGCGGCCATTTCGGATTGGCGATGTTTTAGTTTCGCCTATGAACAAGAAAATGCTCGCAGAAATGGGCAAGGTTGCGAAGGAGAATAACCCCGAGCAAGCAGACTTAATCGATAAGCGCATTAATAAATTTGTTCGCGAACTCGGACATCTTACGGGAGTTCAAGTGAAAGTCTTCGGTGAGGCGGAGTTTGCCAAAGCGCACGCCCAGCGACGAGCGTTTCAAATCGCAGAGATGTTCCGCTTCATGTCTCCAGCGGCTGTGAGTTGGAACGTTGCGTTCCCCTGTCTTCCGCATGGCTGCCACAACAATAGAACGACCACCGTCTTAACTATTGCAGATGATATGATTACGAACCTCTCCCAAGGGCTTCTCGATTATGGGATGTTTTCTTGGCGAATGACGTTCGCCGAACTTGATCGAGATATGAATGCAGGATTTTCCAATTTTTCGGCATTTTTTGAGAGTGCCCCACTGACTCCGTTTCAAGAGCGTGTTGGAAAAGCAATAAGCGCGTTCTCCGAAGGGGTGGCATCGCACAACGTCAATAATCGCCTTATATATGCGATGTCCTCATTGGAGCATCTTTTCCTGAGAGACGAGCAAGAGCCGATACAAAGTGGGGTTGGAGACCGAATTGCGTTCCTAATAGAAAAAGACCCCGGAAAACGCAGAGCGATCGTATCAAACTTCAAAAAGGCATATGCACTCCGATCGAAGCAAGTTCACCACCTGTCAACGGTCGATGACGAAAAAACGCTATCAGAATTTTTCAAGAATGCGTGGATGGCCCTACTCAGGGCAATGGAATTGATGCCGAATTTCCATACCAGCATTGAATTTCTTGATGCAATTGAGACGGTAAAATACGGTGGAATACCAACGAAAGGGTAGCGTACCTATCCGCCCAACTTCGCTCTCCCGGCAGTGTAATCGGAATTGATCAATCACAGTTTGGGCGATGAATCCTAACTGTGGTCATCAGTCCCTTTTTCCTCCAGCATCGCCATACCCCCCGGATCAGGTCCGGGGTGTCGATGGAGAAGGCGACGAGTGTGGGAAGCACACTGTCGGCCGACGGCCGCCTATCAATCCCCCAGCGCCGCCTGCATCAACGCTTCGGTCGCGGGATCGAAATCGACGGTGCCTTCGGCCAGCCCCTTCGCCATTTCCTTGCCCAGCTCGACCCCGAACTGGTCGAACGGGTTGATGCCCAGCAGCACGGCATTGGCGAACACGCGATGCTCGTAAAAGGCGATCAGCGCACCCAGGCTGTGCGGCGTCACCTGTTCCAGCAGGATCGTCGTCGACGGCCGGTTGCCGGGATAGGCGCGCGCGCCGTCCTCGCTCGTCCGCCCGGTCATCAAGGCCGCGCCCTGCGCGATGCAATTGGCGACCAGCGTTTCATGATGCGCATCGTCGAGCAGATGGTCGGGCTCGCGCGCGACGACGAATTCGACGGGGACCAGGTGCGTGCCCTGGTGCAGCAACTGGAACACCGCATGCTGCGCGTCGGTGCCGACCCCGCCCCAGGTGATCGGCGCGCTCGCATGGGCCAGCGGCGCGCCGTCCAGCGTCACCGCCTTGCCGTTCGATTCCATCTCCAGTTGCTGGAGATAGGATGGCAGCAGCCGCAGCCGCTCGTCATAGGCAAAGACCGCGCGCGTCTGGCAGTCCAGCCGGTTGGCGTAAATCTGGTCGGCGAAGGCGGCGAGCAGACAGATATTGTCGGCGCCATCGGCCAGCCGGAAATGCCGGTCCATCTCCGCCGCGCCTTCCAGCAGGTCGGCGAAGGCGTCCCAGCCCAGCGCCAGCGCGGCGGGAAAGCCGATCGACGACCAGAGCGAATAGCGCCCGCCGACCGTCTCGCTGAACGGCAGGATGCGCGTTTCGTCGATGCCCCATTCCATCGCCTTGTCGGGGCTGGCGGTCAGCGCGATGAAGCGGCCCAGCGGGTCCTCGACATCCGCCTCTTCCAGCCATTGCAGCGCCGAGGCGGCGTTGAGCAGCGTCTCGGTCGTCGTGAAGGTTTTCGACGCGACCGCGACCAGCGTATGGTCGGGACTGAACTTCGCGAACACCTCGCTCAGCGCGGCGCCGTCGACGTTCGACACCACGGCGACATCGTACCGCGACCCGTGGCGGCCAAGCGCGTCGATCAGCAGGTCGGGACCCAGCGCCGACCCGCCGATGCCGATGTGCAGCAGGTGGCGGATCTCGCCGAACGCCCCCGCCTCGATCGCGTCGACCAGCATCCGCATCCGCTGGTGCAGCGCCTGCGCGACATGCACCGATTCGGGCGCCCCGTCGCCACGTTCGGCGCTATGTTCGGCGGCGCGGTTTTCGGTCGGGTTGGCGATGCCGCCCGCGAACAGCGTCTTGCGCCGCCCGGCGAAATCCTGCGCCTCGGCCAGAGCGGACAGGGTCGCGATCGCCGCATCGTCCAGGTGCGTCTTGGCGAAATCGAAGCGGATGTCGGCGACGCTGCGGACCAGCGCCTGCAACCGCGCCCCGGGATCGGCGGCGACCAGATCGGTCAGCGGCTGCGGCTGCCAGTCGGCAAGGGCCTGCCAGGCGTCGGATGCGGTCATCATAATCGGCCTTCCTTGCTCCGTTCGCATCGAACGGGATTGAAGGGGCTTGTTTAGGGCCGTCACGGGCGCCGCGCCAGCGCCATCCGCCGATATTCGCTTGACGTGCGGCACAGTTCGTCGCCAATGCCGCCCCATGACCGACGCCAGCATTGCCGCCGATATTCCGCCCGCGAACGGCCCCGTTCCCGCCGCGCCCGAACCCGCCCCCCTGTCGGCGAAGGAGGAGGCGATGGACACGATGCGCTTCCTCGCGCTGCTCGCGGTCGCGGTGCTGATCTTTCGCAGCTTTTTCCTGTCGCCGTTCAATATTCCGTCGGAATCGATGCAGCCGCGCCTGCTGATCGGCGACTATCTGCTCGTCAACAAAATGGCCTATGGCTATTCCAAATACAGCCTGCCGTTCAGCCTGCCGCTGATCCCCGGCCGCATTTTCCCGCGCACGCCCGAACGCGGCGATGTCGTGGTATTCAAGGCGCCGCCGGTCAATCACGACGATTATATCAAGCGTGTCATCGGCCTGCCCGGCGACACGGTGCAGGTGCGCGACGGCATCGTCTGGCTGAACGGCAAGCCGCTGCGGCGCGTGGCGATGCCCGATCTGGTCATTCCGGTGACCCAGAACATGATCGACGCGTCGCGCGCGATGGGCACCCTGCCCTGCTATGCGCCCGAGTTCGAAGAGGTGTCGGCCGACGGCCAGCGCCAGTGCCGCTACAAGCAGTTCCGCGAAACGCTGCCCAGCGGGCGCAGCTATGCGATCCTCGACATCACGACGATAGCGGAGGACAACACGCCGCTCGTCACGGTGCCCGCGGGGCATTTGTTCCTGATGGGCGACAACCGCGACCGCAGCGCCGACAGCCGCTTCCCCGCCATGGAAAATCAGGGCATCGGGCTCGTCCCCGAGGAAAATCTGGTCGGCCATGCCCTCGTCTCGATGTTCTCGACCGACGGATCGGCCAGCTGGATCAACCCGATCAGCTGGTTCACCGCCGCGCGCTGGAAACGCATCGGGGAAGGTTTTTGACCGAACGCGCCTCTGCCGAGGCCATTGCCGCGATCACCGGAACGCCGCCGCGCGACATGGCGCTCTATCGCGAGGCGCTGACCCACGGCAGCAGCGGCGGCACCGATTATCAGCGGCTGGAATTTCTGGGCGACCGCGTTCTCGGCCTCGTCATCGCATCCGAACTGTTCCGCCGCTTTCCCAAAGCGGCGGAAGGCGAGCTGTCGTCGCGCCTTCACGCGCTGGCGTCGGGCGAAACCTGCGCGCGCATCGCGCATGGGCTCGACCTCAATGCGCTGGTCCATTTCGGCGCGCAGGCGATCGGCGACGGCGGGCGGCACAGCGACAATATCGCCGCCGACGTGCTGGAGGCGCTGATCGGCGCGCTCTGGCTCGATCAGGGGGAGGCGGCGGCGCGCGCCTTCATCACGCGCCAGTGGGGGGCGATGATCGACGGGCAGGTCGCGGCGCCCAAGCACCCCAAGGCGGCGCTGCAGGAATGGGCGCTGGCGCGGGGGCGCAAGCCGCCCGAATATCGCATCCTCCGCCGCGACGGCCCCGACCATGCCCCGCATTTCCGCGTCGCGGTCGCGATCGGCAAGCTGGCCGAGGCGGAGGGCGAAGGCGCATCGAAACAGGCCGCCGAAAAGGCCGCCGCCACCGCGCTGCTCGCGCGGCTCGAACAGGAAGAAACGAAATGACCCAGCGCTGCGGTTTCGTCGCCGTCGTCGGCGCGCCCAATGCGGGCAAATCGACCCTCGTCAACGCGCTCGTCGGGCAAAAGGTCGCGATCGTCAGCCCCAAGGCGCAGACGACGCGCACCCGGCTGATGGGCGTCGCGATGGCGGGCGACGCGCAGATCGTGCTGATCGACACGCCGGGCATCTTCGCGCCCGGCCGCCGGCTCGACCGCGCGATGGTCGCCGCCGCCTGGGGCAGTCTGGAGGAGGCCGAGGCGATCCTGGTGATGGTCGATGCCGCCGCCAAGCTGACCGGCCGCGTCGAACGCGTGCTCGAAGGCGTCGCGAACCGGCCGGAGAAGAAATATCTGGTGCTGAACAAGGTCGACCTGACCAGGAAAGACAAGCTGCTGACGATTGCCACCGACCTCAACGCCCGGCTGGCCTTCGACGAAACCTTCTTCATCGCGGCGAACAGCGGCGACGGCGTCGCCGACCTGAAAACCCATCTCGCGGCGCTGATGCCCGAGGGGCCGTGGCATTTCCCGGAGGACGAGGTCAGCGACGCGCCCGAACGGGTCCTCGCCGCCGAAATCACCCGCGAACAACTCTACCGCCAGCTCCACGAGGAACTGCCCTACCAGTCGACGGTCGAAACCGAACTGTTCAAGACGCGCCCCGATGGCAGCACGGAGATTCACCAGCAAATCTATGTCGCGCGCGACAACCAGCGCGCGATCGTACTGGGCAAGGGCGGCACCCGGATCAAGGAAATCGGCGCCCGCGCCCGCGCCGAACTGACCGAGCTGATGGGCCGCAAGGTCCACCTGTTCCTGCACGTCAAGGTCAAGGAAAACTGGGACGAGGACCGCGGCGTCTATCGCGACATGGGCCTCGACTGGGTCGATTGAACGGCCCGGACATATCCGGCACCCGCCGAAAGGACTGAAATGGGGTGGGAAGCTGCCCCTCCCCACCTTCGTCATTCCCGCGAAAGCGGGAACCCAGTGTGGGGTTAGCCGACGCACGCTCTGGGTCCCCGCTTTCGCGGGGATGACAAAGTTAGGAGATGCCGAACCTCCGCAACCGCTCGCTTCCAGACCATCGTCATCCCGGACTGGATCCGGGATCCATAGCCGCGCCGCAGTCATGGACCCCGGATCAGGTCCGGGGTGACGAAGATGATAGGAGCCGCAACCAGTCGATTCCAGCCATCGGGAATCGTCCCGCACGCCAATTCGACATTATGGCCGATTATTCGGCCTTCTTCTTGGCGGGCGCCTTTTTCTTCGCCGGGGTCTTCTTAGCGGCCGCCTTCTTCGGCGCCGCCTTCTTCTTGCCCTTCGCCGGCCCCTTCGCGGCGCGCGCGTCGATCAGCGCCACCGCTTCCTCGGCCGTCAGCGCGTCGGGCTCGACCGTCTTGGGCAGCGTCGCGTTGGTCGTGCCGTCGGTCACATAGGGGCCGAAGCGCCCCGCCATCAGCTTCATCTCGCCGCCGCTGGTCGGATGCGGGCCGAACGTCTTGAGCGGCTCGGCCTTCGCGCGCCCGCGCCCGCCGCCGTTCGCGGCGTCGGCGATCCGCGCCACCGCGGCGTTCATGCCGATGTCAAAGATTTCGGCGGTGCCGGTCAGCTTCGCATATTTGCCGTCGTGCAGCAGATAGGGGCCATAGCGCCCGAGGCCCGCCATGATCGGCTTGCCGCTTTCGGGATGCACCCCGACCTCGCGCGGCAGGCTCAATAGCCGCAGCGCATAGTCGAGGTCGAAATCCTCCGCCGGGATGTCCTTGGGGATCGACGACCGTTTCGCCTCCTTGCCGTCGCCCAGCTGGATATAGGGACCGAAACGCCCGCTGCGCTTCGACACCTCTAGCCCGCTGTCGGGGTCGGTGCCCATCGTCTCCGGGCCGGTATCGGCGCCGTCGCCGCCGCCCGGCTGCGCGAACTTGCGGGTATATTTGCACTCGGGATAATTGCTGCACGCAATGAAGGGCCCGAATTTGCCGCCGCGCAGCGCCAGCCGCCCGGTGCCGCAATTGGGGCAGGTGCGCGGGTCGCTGCCGTCGCCCTTGTCGGGGAAGAGATAGGGGCCGAGGAACTCGTCGAGCGCCGCGGTGATCTCCGACGGCTTCTGTTCCATCACCTCGCCGGTGCGCGGCTTGAAATCGCGCCAGAAGGCTTCGAGCACCGCCTGCCACTGGGCGCGGCCGCCCGACACGTCGTCCAGCTCCTCCTCCAGCCCCGCGGTGAAATCATATTCGACATAGCGGCCGAAAAAGCGTTCGAGGAAGGCGGTGAGCAGCCGCCCGCTCTCCTCCGGGATGAAACGGTTCTTTTCGACGCGCACATAGGCGCGGTCCTTCAGCACCTGCAAAATCGACGCATAGGTCGACGGGCGCCCGATGCCGAGTTCCTCCATCTTCTTGACCAGGCTGGCTTCGGAATAGCGCGGCGGCGGCTGCGTCTCGTGGCTTTCGACCTCCACCCCGGTCTTGGCGGGCGCGTCGCCCTTCGCCATCGCGGGCAGCAGGCGCGCGTCGTCATCGTCCGCCGCCTCGTCGCGGCCTTCGTCATAGAGCGCCAGGAAGCCGGGGAATTTCACCACCTGCCCCGTCGCGCGCAGCACCGTCTTGCCGGTGCCGTCGCTCAAATCGATGCTGGTGCGTTCCAGCCGCGCCGACGCCATCTGGCTCGCCAGCGCGCGTTTCCAGATCAGTTCGTACAGGCGCGCATGGTCGCCGCCGCCGGCCTTGTCCTTCGCGAAATCGGTCGGACGGATCGCCTCATGCGCTTCCTGCGCATTCTTCGCCTTGGTCTGATACTGCCGCGGCTGGTCGGGGACATAGCCGCCGTCATAGCGGTCGGCGATCGCGCGGCGCGCGGCGCTGATCGCGCTGCCGTCCATCTGGACGCCGTCGGTCCGCATATAGGTGATCGCGCCGTCTTCATACAGGTCCTGCGCGACGCGCATCGTGTGGCTCGCCGAAAAGCCCAGCTTGCGCGCGGCCTCCTGTTGCAGCGTCGATGTCGTGAACGGCGGCGGCGGGTTGCGCGTCAGCGGCTTGGTCTCGACCGTGTCGACGGTGAAATGGCCCGCCTTCACATCGGCTTCGGCGGCGCGCGCATCGGCTTCGGTGCCGATTGTCAGCCGCTCGATCTTGTCGCCGCGCCAGCGCGACAGCCGGGCGCGGAACGGGGTGCCGCCCATTTCGAACAGGCCGGTGACCGACCAATATTGCTGCGCGACAAACGCCTCGATCTCGCGCTCGCGCTCGACGACCAGCCGCAGCGAAACCGACTGGACGCGCCCGGCCGATTTGGCGCCGGGCAGCTTGCGCCACAGCACCGGCGACAGGGTGAAACCGACCAGATAATCGAGCGCGCGGCGGGCGCGATAGGCGTCGATCAGATCGTCGTCCAGCCCGCGCGGATGCGCCATCGCGTCGGTGACCGCCTGCTTGGTGATCGCGTTGAAAGTCACGCGGTCGACGACGTCGGGCAGCGCCTTTTTGCTGCGCAGCAATTCCCGCACATGCCAGCTGATCGCCTCCCCCTCGCGATCGGGGTCGGTGGCCAGGATCAGGCGGTCGGCCTGCTTCGCCGCGTCCTGAATATCCTTCAGCCGCTTCGCCTTGTCGGGGTAAAGCTGCCACTGCATGGCAAAGCCGTCGTCGGGATCGACCGACCCGTCCTTGGGCGGCAGGTCGCGGACATGGCCATAGCTGGCCAGCACCTTGAAATCGCGGCCGAGATATTTCTCGATCGTCTTCGCCTTGGCCGGCGATTCCACAATTACCAATTGCATGAAAAGACTGAATCCTTGATATCGCTTACGTACACACGCGCGAAGGTGGCGGGGGTCGCGGCATCCCGTCAAGAGGTTTCGGACAGTGGGCAGTTCGCAAGGCCAAGGGCGGCCGTCATCCCGGTCGTGCCCGGAATGACGGCCCGGGTTTAGCGCAGCGCGCCCAACCGTCCCAGCAACAGCTCGCTCGCCAGGCTTGCCGCCTTCGCCGCGCCTTCCTCATAATTGCCGGGCTTGGCGGTAAAGGCGAATTTACGCGTCTTGCCGAACATCGGCAGCCCGACGTTCGCGGCGGCGGCCAGCCCGCCCGCGACGTTCGCGGCCGACTGGACGGTCTTTTCCGTGCCGGTCGATGCGTCGCTCTTGTCGATGAAGTCCCCTTCGACGCCCACCGGCGCCTTGACCGTGATGACCGCTTGCTTGCCCGATGGCGCGATCAGCGTCATGCGCGAATAATCGGCGCTGACGGACAGGCCGCTGTTGACGTTGACGCCGCCGCCGAAGCTGAAGAATCCAGGGCGCTTCTGATCCGAAAAGTCGATCAGATAGACCACGTCGATCACGCCGACCCCGGCCTGCTTGGCATAGTTGGACAGCGCCATATTCGCCTGCCCAGCCGACATGTTGATCCCCATGCTGCTCATGCCCGACCCGGTGAAATCGCCGGGGATCATCAACAGCGAAGGCAGCGCCGACGGCTTGAAATAGGTCGCCTTGCCCTTGCTACCCTTTTCCAGCGTGATGTTGACGTCGAGCGGCACGTCGAGCGACTTGGTCTTGGCCAGCGCCGCGTGACCGAACAGGTCGGCCGCGGGCTGCACCGTATAGCCGCGCGTGGTCAGTTGCGACACGAAATCGGCATAGGCGGCGTCGGTGATCGCCTGCATCATTTCCGGCGTGACGCCGACCAGTTCGCTCTTGGCCTTGGTGGTGCCGCCAAAGGCGCCCATCAAACCGCCCGTCTTCTTGATCTGGTCCGTCGATTCAAAGATGAAGCCGACGTTGAACGCGCCGATCGTCACCGTCGTCACGCCCTTCGCATTGGCCGGTCCCGAAATCTTGACCGGGTCCTTGGCCTTGGCGGCGACGACGACAGGCTGAAGCAGCATCGCCGCGAGAGCGATGGCCG
>QFPJ01000045.1 GCA_003241685.1 Sphingopyxis macrogoltabida | reverse complement strand
GGCCATGGGCATGCTCAACCACCATTTCGCAGCAGCCGCCTGATCGGCGCAGAGCGACAGCCTACCTCTGACTGCCGCCAATCTTTGCAACAGAGCCCTCGGGAGAAACCGCGCAGCTCTTGCTGTCCACATAGCCACGCTGGCGCAAGAAGTTGCGGATCGCGGTGTCGCCATAGGCCGCGCCCTTTCCTTTCGGGTATACGCACCACAACATGAGCTGCGGATTTTGCTCCGCCACAGCGTAAGCGGACATCAGATCGGCTTCGGTGGCAAGGATCGCCAGCAGCACTCCGGCCTCTGCGGTCGTGGCACAGCGCGCCCCCTCGAGCGCATCGGCCAGAGCAATATCGTCGCCAGTGCCCATCACAAAGGCGGGCCGGCCTTCGCCAATGCCAAGCTTGCTCGCAAGGCTTGGCGGCGGCTTGGCCAAGGTGTCGCGCCATTTCGCCGCTTCTTTCGCACCAAGCCCAAGCACGAGTGGTTCGCCGTCCGAGAGCAGGGTGAGAACCTCGCCATCAACCGCCACGTTTGCGATGCCGCTGCGCGCCATGCGCGCCCGGATGGTGCCCCGCAGGATAATCTCCTGCGATTCCAGAAGCGCCTTCACTTCAGCAACTTCGCCGCGCCAATGCGCTACGGCAACCGTTTCACGTCCCATGCACCCTTCCCCTCAAGTGCGTGAGCGATGCGCGCACAGCCTCGATGCGGATGGGATCGGCCTTGTAGCGCCAATACCGCCCATCCTTCTCCAGGGTCAACAACCCCGTCTTTCGCAGAACCTTGAGATGTTCCGAAACCGTAGCAAGTGACAGGGTCGAGCGCTCCGCCAGATCGCCCGCCGCGACCGGCTCGTCCCAGCACAGGCGCAGGAACATGCGCCGCTCGCGGTGCGACAGCGCACGCAGCAATTCGTCCAGTTCCTCGTCAGGCAGCGTCAAGACTGGATGACTGTGATCTGGTTTCCGGCCGGGTCAGCGAGCGTTGCTTTCCTCACTCAGCCATTGTCCACCACTGGCATCGTCACCGAACCCCCATGCTTCACAGCCTCGCCGAGCGCTGCCTCGATATCGGCCACCACAATTCCGATGGTAACCTTGGCCTCTTCTGCCTCGTTGAGGGCGCCGTTGGCCGTGCCTGCGGGGGTTTGCGGCCCGGACATTGGCGCTTTGCAGGACTTCTACCAAGGCGTTTTCGGTTGGCAGATCATGTCGAAAGGGCCCGGTTACGCGCTGGCAAAAACGTACAGTATTTTCAATCTTGCTGTGTCCCAACAAAATCTGCACCGCGCGCAAGTTGCCAGTCGCTCTGTAGATCATGGCGGCCTTTGTCCGCCGCATCGAGTGCGTGCCATAATCCTCGCGGCGTAAGCCGATCGCAGTCACCCATTCGTCGACAAGCCGGGCATATTGCCGCGTGCTCATTGGCCGCCCATGGTCGAACCTGCTTGGAAACACATAGTCGGCAGCTGTACCTCTACGTCGCTGGAGCCATGCAGCAAGGCTACTGCGAGCGTCAGCCGTGATCTCGAACTGCACTGGCCGACCGGTTTTCTGCTGGATCACCATCGCGCGGTTTCGGATTTCCGACCCGGCCAGGAGATCACCTATCTTCAACTTCACCAGATCACAGCCGCGGAGCTTGCTGTCGATTGCGAGGTCGAACAGTGCCCGATCCCGCAGTCGCTCTTCGCGATCAAGGAAGAAACGGATCGCCTAAATTTGCTTCTGGGTCAGGGGCCGCTTTGTGCCGACCGTCTTACCGGCATTCCATACCGCACGGTTTTGCATGGATGGGTCAAGGTGTGAATAGGTCATGATGCTTCTCCATGGCCGAGAGTGGCCACGAAGTAGAACGGACAGGACCTGCCATGCGTCGCGCGAAACCGGACCTTGCCATCGTTCCTTCAACGACTGCTCTTGGGAAAGCCAAGCAAGGCGCTGAATGACCGGGATTGGGGCGCAAAGCAGCCTTTACAGATCACCTCATCAACGGCTATCGCGACAGTGTGCTCACGATCGTGAGTACACCCACTGAGTACACATGCGTCGTCTCACGTCGCAGAAAATGACGGAAAACCGTGGGCTTGTAACCCATCCGACCCCTCCCGTAGGGGTCACCAATCTGGCGTAAACGCCGCATCAGCTCCATCATCAGCGGCGGCGGGCCCGGGCGGGACCGGCGGCCATTCCGGCAGAGCCGGCATCCATGACGCTTATATGACAGAATATGTCACAAACGCGTCATATAACTCCCCCAAAGGCGAGCCAGCGAGTCGCCCGCGGGGGTGGCGGCTTGGTTCGGTAACGGCCCCCGGCAGGATGAGTCCATGGTCAAGAAATTCGCCCCCCGCCTCCTTGGCGCCGCCTGTGCCGCGACCGCCGCGCTGGCGCTGTCCGCCTGTCAGGATCAGGCTTCGCAGGGTGGCGGCGCGCGCGATTATATCAGCGCCGTCGGTTCGTCGACCGTCTATCCCTTTGCCACCACCGTCGGCGAGAAATTCGCCGAGGCGACCGGCAACAAGACACCGAAGATCGATTCGACCGGCACCGGCGGCGGTTTCGAACGCTTTTGCCAGGGCGTCGGCGGCGAAACCCCCGACATCATCAACGCCTCGCGCCGGATGAAGAAGAAGGAATTCGACACCTGCAACGCCAATGGCGTCAAGGACATCGTCGAAATCCAGGTCGGCATCGACGGCATCGCGCTGGGCGAAGCGCAGCGCGGCCCCGGCTTCGCCCTGTCGGAAGAGGATGTGTACAAGGCGCTCGCCGCGAACCCCTATGGCAAGCCCAACACCGCCAAGACATGGAAAGACGTCAACCCGGCGCTGCCCGCGGTCGCCATTTCGGTCTTCGGCCCGCCGTCGACCAGCGGCACCTATGACGCGTTCAAGGAATTGATCCTCGCCAAGGGCTGCGACGCCAATGCCGAGATGAAGGCGCTGAAGGACAGCGACAAGGACAAGCATGAGGCGGTCTGCACCGCGTTGCGCGGCGCCCCCTTCTACGTCGAGCAGGGCGAGAATGACAATTTGATCATCTCCAAGCTCGACAAGAACCCGACCAGCCTCGGCATCTTCGGCTTCAGCTATCTTGATGCCAACAAGGACAAGATCAAGGCGGTGCCGGTGCAGGGCGTTGCCCCGACCTATGCCGCGATCGCCGACGGCAGCTACCCCGGTTCGCGCCCGCTCTTCATCTATGTGAAGAAGGCGCATGTCGGCGTCATTCCCGGCCTGGCCGAATATGTCGCCGAATTTCTGAAGGGCGGCGCCGAGGGCGGTTATCTTGCCCCCAAGGGCCTGATCGTCGCGCCGAAGGATGTCGCCGACAAGGCGGCCGCCAATGCCAAGGGCATGACGCCGCTCAATGGTTCGGAACTGAATTAGGCTTTCCCCCGCTGGTGGCCGGGCGGGTTCGCCCGGCCGGCCACCGCCTTTTTTGATCGTCATCGCGAGGAGCGCAGCGACACGGCAATCCCCAGCCATCGGCACGGCAGTACGCCCGCTGGAGATTGCTTCGCTTCGCCCCCAATGACGGGAATGATTTGAAGAGAAACACGTGACCTTCAATGCCGCCGCCCTGTTACTCCTGATCGGAGGCCTCGCGCTGATCGGCTGGCTTGCCGGTCGCGCGCGTTCGGCGCTGCTCGCGGGCCGCGCGGGTGCCAAGCTGCATTCGCGTCCGCAATATCACGGCTGGTACGTCGCGCTGTGGCTGTTCGCGCCCGCCGCCATTTTCCTTGCCGTGTGGGCCAGCGTTTCGCCCGGTCTCATCACCAATCAGGTGCTGGCGGACGAAGCGGCGCAAAGCCTGCCCGCCTTCGGTTTCGAACGCAGCGCGATCCTGTCCGACGCGCGCAGCGTCGCGCAGGGCCGCCAGGCCGCGGTACGCATCCCCGCCGCCGCGCCGCTGGTCCAGCCTTATGCCGACGCGACGCATCATTATGCCTGGATCGGCATCGCCGCGATGCTGGCGCTGGCGCTGGCCGGCGGCCTATATGCCTTCACGCGGATCCGGCCCGATTTCCGCGCGCGAACGCGCGTCGAACGGATCGTCATGGCGACCCTGCTGCTCGCGTCGCTGGTCGCGATCCTGACCACCTTCGGCATCGTGCTGTCGCTGCTGTTCGAATCGATCCGCTTCTTCCAGCTTGTTTCGCCCGCCGAACTGCTGTTCGGCACCCACTGGAACCCGCAGAGCGGGGCGCCGGTAAAGGACACCTTCGGCGGCATTCCGCTGTTCTGGGGCACGGTGCTGATCGGCGCGATCATCGCGATGATCGTCGCAATCCCGATCGGCATGATGACCGCAGTCTATCTGACCCAATATGCCGCGCCGGCGGTGCGGAAATGGGTGAAGCCGCTGCTGGAGATTCTCGCCGGCGTGCCGACGGTGGTATATGGCTATTTCGCCGCGCTGACCGTCGCGCCCGCGCTGCGCGAATTCGCGGTGATGATCGGCATCCCCAACGCATCGACCGAAAGCGCGCTGGCGGCCGGCATCGTCATGGGCGTGATGATCATCCCCTTCGTGTCGTCGATGGCCGACGACAGCATCAACGCCGTGCCGCAGGCGATGCGCGACGGATCGCTCGCGCTGGGCGCGACGCCGAACGAAACGATTCGCCAGGTGCTGATCCCCGCCGCCCTGCCCGGCGTGATGGGCGGCATCCTGCTGGCGGTCAGCCGCGCGATCGGCGAGACGATGATCGTCGTGATGGCCGCCGGCCTGTCCGCCAACCTGACCGCCAACCCCTTTGCCAGCGTCACCACGGTAACGGCGCAGATCGTCAAGCTGCTGACCGGCGACCAGGAATTCGACAGCGCCAAGACGCTCGCCGCCTTTGCGCTGGGCCTGGTCCTGTTCATCGTGACGCTGCTCCTGAACATCGTCGCGCTGCGCATCGTCAAGAAATATCGGGAAGCGTATGAATAGGCAGACCGCCCCCACCGACTGGAAAGGCGCCGCGATGCAGAAGCGCATCGCGGGCCGCTACGCCGCCGAGCGCCGCTTCCGGCTGTTCGGGCTGGGCGCCGTGCTGCTGTCCGGCGCCTTCCTCGCCTTCCTGCTGTTCGTCATGGTCGGCAATGGCGCGCGCGGCTTCACCTACACCCATGTCGCGGTGCCGATCGATTTCAAGGCGATGCCGCTGACGATCGACACCGCGCGCCTGTCCGACCCCGATGCCGATCAGATGATCGCCAATTCGGGCCTGCCGGACATCGTCGCCTTTGCCGCCGACGAGGCGCTGGGCGATGGCGGATCGGATCTGATCAGCGAAAATGCCTGGAAGGAAGTCCGCACCGCGATCAAGGACGATCCCGACCTGCTCGGCGACCGGACCGTTTTCGAACTGCCCGCATCGAGCGCCGTCGACATCGCCGCCAAGGAAGGCGCGAAAGGCGAACTCAGCGCAAAGGTCGCGGCGCTGGAAAAGGACGGCAAGCTGTCCACCGGCATCCACTGGCCCTTTTTCCGCAACGCCGATGCGACCGATCCCGCGGTCGCCGGCATCTGGGGCGCGCTCAAGGGGTCGGTGCTGACGATCTTCATCGCCTTTCTGATCGCCTTTCCGACCGGCGTGCTCGCCGCGCTGTACCTGGAGGAATATGCGCCGAAGAACCGCTGGACTGACCTGATCGAAGTGTCGATCAACAATCTGGCGGCGGTTCCCTCGATCATCTTCGGCCTGCTCGCGCTCGCGGTGTTCATCAACTGGTTCGGCATTTGTCAGGCGAGCGCGCTGGTCGGCGGCCTGACGCTGGCGCTGATGACGATGCCGGTGATCGTCATCGCCAGCCGCAACGCGATCAAGGCGGTGCCGCCATCGATCCGCGACGCCGCGCTGGGCGTCGGGGCCAGCCCGGTGCAGGTGGTGTTCCACCATGTCCTGCCGCTGGCGCTGCCCGGCATCCTGACCGGCACGATCATCGGCATGGCGCGCGCGCTGGGCGAAACCGCCCCCCTGCTGCTCGTCGGGATGCGCGCCTTCATCGGCGACGTGCCGGGCGGCGTCTGTTCGCCCTCGACCGTGCTGCCGATGCAGATCTTCCTGTGGTCGGACGAGGTCGACCGCGGCTTTGTCGAGAAGACGTCCGCCGCGATCATCGTGCTGCTCGTCGTGCTGCTGTCGATGAACGCGCTCGCAATCTACCTTCGCAACAAATTCGAAAAACGCTGGTGATCATGACCCAAGATGATTTGACTATCGCCGACCCCAAGATGCGCGCCGCAGGCGTCGATGTCTTCTATGGCGAAAAACAGGCGATCAAGGATGTGTCGATCGACGTGGGAACCGACCTGGTCACCGCCTTCATCGGCCCGTCGGGCTGCGGCAAGTCGACCTTCCTGCGCTCGCTCAACCGGATGAACGACACGGTCGCCAGCGCCCGCGTCAGCGGCCGCATCGAACTGGACGGCGAAGACATCTATGCCCCGTCGATGGACGTGGTGCAGCTGCGCGCCCGCGTCGGCATGGTGTTCCAGAAACCGAACCCCTTTCCCAAGTCGATCTATGACAATGTCGCCTATGGCCCGCGCATCCACGGCCTGGCCCCGAACAAGGCCGATCTGGACGTGGTCGTCGAACGCGCGCTGGTGCGGGCCGGTCTGTGGGACGAGGTCAAGGACCGGCTGGGCGAAAGCGGCACCGCGCTGTCGGGCGGCCAGCAACAGCGCCTGTGCATCGCCCGTGCGATCGCCGTCGATCCCGAAGTCATCCTGATGGACGAGCCCTGTTCGGCGCTCGACCCGATCGCGACCGCGAAGATCGAGGAACTGATCCACGAACTGCGCGGCAAATATGCTATCGTGATCGTGACGCATAACATGCAGCAGGCGGCCCGCGTGTCGCAGCGTACCGCCTTTTTCCACCTCGGCACGCTGGTCGAATATGGGAAGACGACCGACATCTTCACCAACCCGCGCCAGGAACGCACCAAGGACTATATCACCGGCCGTTACGGTTGAGCCGTAGCGCAAGAGGACAGTCAAGATGGCACTAACGAACGATCATACGGTCAAGGCCTTCGACGAGGAGCTGAACCGGCTTCGCGGCCTGATCAGCGAAATGGGCGGCCGCGCCGAACAGGCGCTGCTTCAGGCGATGACGGCGCTGGGCAACGGCGACATCGCGCTTGCCGCACAGGTCGTGGAGGGCGACAAGAAGATCGACGCGCTGGAAAGCGAAGTCGAACAACTCACCATCCAGACGATCGCGCTGCGCGCACCGATGGCGGACGATCTGCGCGAAATGATCGCGGCGCTGAAAATCGTCTCGGTCGTCGAGCGCATCGGCGACTATGCCAAGAATATCGCAAAGCGCGTCGCGCTGATGGACCAGACGCGGTCGATCGAATCGATTCCGGTGCTGATGTCGATGTCGTCGATCGTCGTCGAGCTGGTCCATGACGCGCTCGACAGCTTTGCGGCGCGCGACGCCGAACTCGCGGTGCGGGTGACGGTGCGCGACAAGACCGTCGACGATTTCTACAACAGCATCTTCCGCACGCTCGTGACCTTCATGATGGAAAATCCGAAGCACATCACCGAAAGCGCGCACCTGTTGTTCGTCGCCAAGAATCTGGAGCGCATGGGCGATCATGCGACGAACATCGCCGAGATGGTCTATTATGTCGTCACTGGCGAACGGATGGAGGAACGCGAACGCGGCGAGACGCCGGAAGGCGCCGCGTCGGCGGAGCAGGAGCAAGGCTGATGCCGCAGCCCGACCTGCTGCTGATCGAGGATGACGAGGCGATCGCCGAACTCATCGTCTGGCATTTCGCGCGCGAAGGTTTTTCGGTCCGGCAAACGCCCGATGGCGAACAGGCGCTTGTCCTGGTCGAGGAACGCGTCCCCGACATCGTCCTGCTCGACTGGATGATCGAGAGCCTGCCGGGCATCGAGGTCTGCCGCCGCCTGCGCCGCAACCCGAAATCGGCGAACGTCCCGATCATCATGCTGACCGCGCGCGGCGAGGAAGAGGACCGTATTCGCGGTCTGGAAACCGGCGCCGACGACTATGTCACCAAGCCGTTCAGCCCGCGCGAACTGGTCGCGCGCGTGTCGGCGGTGCTCCGCCGCCTGCGCCCCGCGCTGGCCGGCGAACTGCTTGCCTATGCCGACATCGAACTGGATTCGGTGGCGCACAAGGTCGTCCGCAACGGCCAGATCGTGAATATGGGCCCGACCGAGTTCCGCCTGCTGCGCCATTTCATGGAGCATCCCGGCCGCGTCTTCTCCCGCGGGCAATTGCTCGACAGCGTATGGGGTCAGGACAGCGACATCGAACTGCGCACCGTCGACGTCCATATCCGCCGTCTGCGCAAGGCGATCAACCTGCCCGGCACCGCCGACATCATCCGCACCGTCCGGTCGGCGGGCTATGCGCTGGACGCCGGCAAGACCATCTGACCCCGCGTCAATCGCCGCCCGTCGATAGCGAGCGTTCGAGGCGATACACCTCCTCCCGATAGTAGCGCAGCCCGAGGAGCAGGAGGAGGATCGAGGGAAGGCCGACCAGCGTCACATAGCCGAACAGCACGACGCCGATCGAGGCCGGATCGCCCGTCAGGTCGATCACCCAGCCGACGAGCGGCGGGCCGAACAGCGGGCCGACGAGCGCGATGAACGTGTTGTAGATGGCAAGCGACTGGCCGCGGATCTCGCCCGGCGTGATCAGCGCCATCGACGCGGGGCCGCCCGCAGTCGCGATCGATTTGCCGACGAAGGCGATGAACATGAGCGCGATGGAGAATTCCGCCGTCGGCATGACCGGATAAAGCGCGCTGGCTGGGACGCCGATCAGCAAGCCCAGAATCAGCACCCGCATCGATCCGTCGACATGTTTTTCGGCGAATTTCTTTTGCGCCCACAGCGCGATCGCGGTGCCAATCGGCCCGGCGGTGAAATAGAAGAGCCCGGTGACGGCACCGATGGCGGCGATGTCCCAGCCATAGACGCGCTGGAACAGCGGGATATTCCACAGCGCCAGCGTGCTGATCGCGACATTGCACGAAGAGCCGATGAAGAGCGCGCCGAACCCGCGCCAGCGTTCCAGCGCATAGGTGAACGCCTGACCGAAGCCCTGTGCAGGTGCCAGCTTTTCGCGCCGTTCGGGTTCGCGCACGGTCAGCATCAACGCGGCGAAGACGAAGCCGGGAGCCCCGACGAGCAGGAAGGCCATATGCCAGGGTTCCAGTTCGCCGACGAACGGCACATGCATCGGCCCCAGCGTTTCCAGCCATTTGACGACCAGCCCGCCGCCCAGAAAGGCAAGTCCGGCGCCCAGATAGGGGCCGGCCATGAACAGGCTGATGGCGCGCGCGCGGTCCTTGCGGTCGAAATAGTCGCTGATGATCGATACCGACGCCGGGCTGACCACCGCTTCGCCGATCCCCAGCCCCAGACGCAGGACGAGCAGCAGCGCGAAGGTGGTCGCAAGCCCGCTGCCCACCGTCATCGCGCACCAGATGATGATCCCGCCGATCAGCAGATATTTGCGGTTGGCGCGGTCCGCATACCAGCCAAGCGGGATGCCGACGAGGACATGAAACAGCGAGAAAGCCGGGCCGAGCAGCAGGCCGACCTGAAAATCGTTGAGCCCCATCGATGCCTTGATCGGTTCGATGATCAGCGTGAGGATATAGCGGTCGAGATAGGAAAGGATGAAGACCAGCAGCAGCAGCCAGACGACATACCAGCGATAACCCGCACGATCCCGGATCGACATCATATTGCTCCCGAATGCGGACGCGGCACCGACGGGTGCCGCCACCTGCTGGAAAAGGAATGGCCGGTCCGGCGAAGCCGCCCGTCATCCGCCGGACGGTTTCGCCGGACCTGGGCTAAAGCGCGTATTCGAAGCCGAAGCCCAGCCTGGCCTGGAGGTTGCGCTTCTCCAGATCGTCGCCGATCGCCTCGTCATTCTCGATCACCTCGAGATTGGCCTGCGTTTCGGCGCGGATGATGATGACGACCTCTGCCATATCCTTTTCCGGGAACGGAAATTCGTGCCAGGTGCCAAGGTGGAGCTGCGCCCCGGCGGTGCCGTCGAAAAAGAAGGCCCGCACGCTATCGGGGTCGGGCTGGTTGGTTTCGGTCGGCGCGCCCAGCACGGCGACGAACGAACTGCCACCCAGCGGCAGGAAGGTCTGGGTGTGCTTGAAATGCCGCTCCATCCAGATCACCTGCGGCGGTCGCGCGTGAATGCGCGCGACGCTGAGCCGGGTCTGGTCGTCGCTGACGAAACCGCCCGGCGCCCACAGTTCGACCTTGTCGCCGTAAAATTCGCCCGTGCGCGAATTGGCGGCGGGATCGACGCCGATCAGCGTGCCATAGGGCGCGAAATTTTCGCGCGTTGCGGGCTCGACCTTGAGCGGGCGAAAACTGTTCATGCTTGCCCGCTCCTACGCTGCCGAAGCAGCGTTGCTGCCCAGAACATGGCCGATGCAGATCGCGACGCAGCCGCCATCGGTCAGCGCGCCCTCGCCCGCCCGAACCGCCGCGCCGTCGCGCCAGGCCAGAAAGCCATTTTCGCGCAGCGTTGCGGGCGTCACGCCGTCCTGTCCGCGCACATCGAGCGCCAGATCGCCGGAAATCACGAACAGCCAGCGCTTCACGGTCGCGCCTTCCGGCGCCGCGACATCGACCGGCGCGCGCGACCCCGCGGGGATATTGACCAGCGTGACAGGCGGCAGCCCGTCCTGTTCGGCCGACAAGGGCTTGACCAGCCAGCCGTCCTGCTGCGGATGCGGCTGCCACGGGCGATCCTGCGCGTTGAACAGGATCGGAATCCCGTCGACCTCCGGCGGGACCGGCCCTTCGAATTCGACATCGAAGGATTCGGTGGCCGCTTCGGGTTCGTGCACGTCGGTGCCGGGGCCGCTGGTCCACACCAGGAATTTGGTCCCCGTTTCGGGGCCCATGCTGCGGTTGATGCCGTGCAGCGCCTTGGGCGGATTTTCCAGATAATGGTGCCGCGTCAGGCGGGTGGCGACCGGACCCCCTTCGGGGTCCGGCCAATAGAGCGCCGTCCAGTCGCCGCCGAGGACATAATGGCGTTCGTTGACGCTGTTATGATAATGGCGGTGCCCATTGTTCGCCATGTTGCGGATGCTTTCGGTGAAGCCCGACGGCCAGTGGCTGATCCGCACCACCCCGCCGCCGGCATCCTCGCGCGACAGCAGAAGCAGCGTCCGCTTGCCGGGATTGCGCGGATCCTCCTCGGTCGGCGCGGTGTCGGTGTCGATGAGGACGAAGTCGGAGATCATATCTTCACCTGAAGTTCGGCGAACACCGTCCGCGGCGCACCATAATATTGCGACACGTTGAGCGACGTGCCGTTGAAATAGACCGAATCGGTCAGATTCTTGCCGCCGATCGACACGCGATACTTGCCGTCCTCGAAATCGACGCCGATGCTGGCGCCGAGCAGCGAATAGGCACCCTGCGTCGCCGACGACACATTCGACGGGTCGGTGGTGTAGCTGGACGTATGGACATTGTTCACGTTGATGAACAATTCCGCGTCGCTGCTGACTGCCGCCCGATATTCGGCGCCCACCGAGAACTGGATTTCCGGGGTCAGGCGCGGACGCTTGCCGGCATTGGAGCCCGACAGCGTCTCGGCATCCAGATAGCCCAGGCTGGCGAAAAGCGACAGCCCCTTCACCGGACGGGCTTCCAATTCCGCCTCGATCCCCTTGAACTTGAAATCGGTCGCGGTGACATTGTACGGGATCGCCGTCGATTGCGTCTGCATATTGTTATAGGTCGTATCGAAGGCGGCGATGTTCGCGCGCAGCCGGCGGCCGAACCATTCCGACTTGATCCCGATCTCGTTATTCTTGGCCGTTTCCGCACCCGTGTTGCCGAAAACGACCTGCGGCACGCGCGGCGAGGCATAGGTGCTGGCGAAGCTGCCCGGACGATAGCCGGTCGAATGCGAGGCATAGACCATCAACGTCGGGGTGATCGCATAATCGACGCCCAGCTTGTAGGTGAATTTCGATTCCGAAAAGGACGCCTTGCCGTCGATCAGCGTCGCACCGCCGCCGATCGGCGTCACGACGCGGTCGATCGCGCGCCGTTCCTTGCTGACACGGCCGCCCGCTTCGACATGCAGGCCGTCGATCAGTTCCAGGTTCAGGTTCGCGAAGGCGGCATAGCTGTTCGACACGAGATAATCGTCGACCTGATGCGTGGTATAGAGGTTGGCGTCGTGGCGGATCGCCTCGCGGAAATAGACGAGCCCCGCGACCCAGCCGAGCGGGCCGTCGGTGTTCGACGTGAACTGCAATTCCTGCGACAGCTGATTCTGGTCCTTGAAATCCCTGAGCAGATTCCCCTGGCCGGGCAGGCGCGTCTGATCGATCACGTCCAGCCCTTCCAGCTCGCGGTAGGCCGAGATGGATTTGATGACGATCGGTCCCGCGTCATATTCGACCCGCAGGCTCTGGCCCCATGATTTGGCATAGCCGGCCGGAGTCGTGTTGATCCCCGATTTGTAGGGCGAGCCGAAGAGCGGCGAACATTCAGCGACCGCCGGCTGGCACGTGCCGCCGGTGGGCGATGCGATGCGGGTCGGGATGGTCGATCCCGAATCGTCGTTGCTGATGTCGGCGACGTAGCTGACGCGCCAGTCGTCGCCGGGCGTCCACAGCAGCGCGAGGCGCGCGGCTTGCCGGTCGATGCCATTGCCGCGCTGGCCGTCGGGGTTGCCGTTGGCATCGACGCCGACGATATAGCCTTCCTGGCTGCGCGAGGAGGCGTCGACCTTGACCGCCAGCTTGCCTTCGACCAGCGGGATCGACGCGCCGAGCAGCACGTCGCGGCGGTCGTAGTTGCCGACCGTGATGCGCCCCTTGAACGCCGGATCATAGAGATCGGGTTCCTTGCTGACATATTTCACCGCGCCGACCGTCGAATCGCGGCCGTAGAGCGTCCCCTGCGGCCCGCGCAGGATTTCGACGCGTTCCAGGTCGAGCAGATCGGTGAGCGAGCCCTGAAGCCGCGGGAGATAGACGTCGTCGACATAGACGCCGACGGGATTGGCAAGGTTGAAGCCCAGCGCATTGTTGCCGATGCCGCGGATGAAGACCGATGCCGCGCCGGCCCCCGCGCCGGTCTGCACGATCTGGACGTTCGGGGCGCGGCCCGACAGATCGAGCGTGTCGGCCGCCGAAATCTGGTCGAGCCGTTCGCTGCCGAGCGCGGTGATCGCGACCGGCGTCGATTGCAGGCTCTCCGACACGCGCCGCGCGGTCACGGTAATTTCGGTAACGCCTTCTGCGTCGGCGCCGCCTTCATCTGCCGGCGCGTCCGCCCCGGTTTGCGCCGCCATGGCGATGCCCGGCAGCGCGGCCAGCATGACGCCCGTGAAAAATAGTGCGGATTTACGAAGTTGCATGTCCCATTCACCTCCACTGTGCCCATGATTTCATGGAATTTCCAGATCGATGTTCCGTCCTAAAATATGCTGATTTTTCAGCTTGTTATATGTCTATAAATAAATCCAGGGCCGCACCGCGCGATCCGCGTCGCGCATCGCGGCGATGGCGGGGCGGCGCGTCAGCGTCAGTTCGATGGCGTCCATGCCGCCGAGCAGCATCTGCCGCGCCTCGGCATCGATGACGAAGGGCCAGCGGTCGGCGGCCGCGGTCGTCACGGTGCACGCCGACAGGTCGACGGTGACCGGATGATCGGCGGGCCGGTCGCCCAGCGACCCGGCGATGCGCGCGATGGCTTCGCCGGCCAGTTCGACCGGGACGATGCCGTTGTTGACGCAATTCGACCGGAAAATCGGGTTGAACGACGACGCCAGGATCGCACGAAACCCATATTCGGCGAGCGCCCAGGCGGCATGTTCGCGGCTGGACCCGCATCCGAAATTGGCGCCGGACAGCAGGATGCGAGCGGGCGCGAAGCGCGGGTCGTTCAGGATGAACGCCGGGTCGGGATCGCGCGAGCCGATCGCCCGGTAGCGCCAGCCCGCGAACAGCCCGTCGGCCAGCCCCGCCTTCGACACCGACCGCATCTCGCGCGAGGGAATGATCGCGTCGGTGTCGACATTGTCGCGGATCAGCGGCGCGGCGATGGCGGTCAGCACGGTGAAGGGATCCATCACATCGCCCCCCGCGGATCGGCGATGGCGCCGGCGATCGCCGACGCCGCGACCGTTTCGGGCGAGGCGAGGTGCGAGCGCGTTTCGGGGCCCTGGCGGCTTTCGAAATTGCGGTTGGTCGAACTGATGACGCGCCGCCGCAGCCCGAAATTTTCGCCGCCCGCGAAAAAGCACATCGAACAGCCCGATTCGCGCCATTCGAAACCGGCGTCGATGAAGATGCGGTCGATCCCCTCCGCCTCCGCCCGGCGGCGGACATCGGTCGAGCCCGGCACGCAGATCGCCATGACGCCCGGCGCCACCTTGCGCCCGCGCAGCAGGCCGGCGGCGCGGCGCAGGTCGGACAGGCGGCTGTTGGTGCACGATCCGATAAAGGCGGCATCGATCGGCAGTCCGGCCATCCGGATGCCGGGATGCAAATCCATATAGGCGAGCGCCCGGTCGTGGAGGTCGCGCGGATCGCGGTCCGCGACCGCCGCGAAATCCGGAACCGGCTGGTCCACGGCCACCGCCTGTTGCGGGCTGATGCCCCATGTGACCATCGGGACGACGTCGCGCGCGTCGATGCGATGTTCGGCATCGAATGCCGCGTCCGCGTCGCTGTGCAGGGCGCGCCACGACGCGATCGCGGCATCCCACTGCGCGCCCGAAGGCGCGTAGCGGCGCCCCGCAAGATAGGAAAAAACCTTCTCGTCGGGTGCGATGATCGCGGAAAAAGCAGCGAACTCGGTCGCCATGTTGCATAGGGTCAGCCGCGCCTCGACATCGAGCGCGCGCACCGCCGATCCGGCATATTCGACGATATGCCCAGCGCCGCCGCCCGATCCGAAACGGCCGAGCAGATGCAGCGCCAGATCCTTTGCCGTCACCCCGGCGGCGAGCGCGCCGTCGACCGTGATCCGCATCGTTTTCGGCCGTTTGACGCGCAGGGTCGAAGTCGCGAGCGCATGTTCGGCCGCGGTCGACCCGATGCCCCACGCCAGCGCGCCCAACGCGCCCTGCGAACAGGTGTGGCTGTCGGGACACACCAGCGTCGCGCCGGGCAGCACGATGCCGAGTTCGGGCGAAATGACATGGCCGATGCCCTGTTCGGGATCGCCCAGATCGAAAATCGTGAGCCCGGCCGCCTTCGCGGCGTCACGCGTCGCCGTGATGAAGGCGGAACCGGACGGGATCATCGTGGCGTCGGTGCGACCCGGATGCGTGTCCACCACATGATCCATGGTGACGAAGGCCTGGCGCGGCGCCGCTATCGCGCGCCCGGCGGCCTTCAGGCTTTTCAGCGCCACCGCCCCGGTCCGTTCGTGCAGCAAGATGCGGTCGACGAGGATCAGGTCGGTGGAATCGTCGATCGGTTCGATGCGGTGCATCGCCCAGAGCTTGTCGAACAGGGTGCGGCCGCCCGCCATCAGGCTTGCCCTTCCGGCCACGCGCCCGTCGCCGACGCGCCCGGATGTCGGGAGAGGCGTTGGGCGGTGTCCGCATGCAAAGGCCGGTCGTCCGTCATTGTCCCCCTAGCGTTCCGGCGTCAGGGTTTCATGCCCGACTCCGATTTGGTATATTTATAGGACAATATATTTGATATAATGATAGGACAATACATAAAATTGAAACGCGGCAAGTTTTATGGTGATCGATCGCGGCACGCGCGCTGCCATGCTGGCGACGACCGCGCGGCCGCACGCCGCGATGCGCCGATTGCCGCATCGAAATGCATTGATTTTCGGTGATTTGTTATAGATTGCATAGCAATGCCAAGGCGTAACGGCCGCGGGCGGGCGGCAATGGGGAGACAGGGTTCGATGCCGAGACGGGTCGAGGATGCGGCGACGGGTGTCGATCGGTTGCAGCCGGTGCCGCTCTATCACCAGATATTCCTGCAGTTCCGCGGCGAGATCGCCAGCGGCGAGCGCGCCGTCGGATCGCGATTGCCCACCGAACAGGAATTGTCGGAGAGTTTCGGCGTGTCGCGAATCACCGCCCGGCGCGCGCTGGACGAACTGGCGCAGGCGGGGCTCGTCGCGCGCAAGCAGCGCGTCGGGACGATCGTCATCTTTCAGCCCGCCGCAAAGCCGATCGAGGGCGACATCGAGCAGGCGATGGAATCGCTGCTGGCGTTCGGCCGCAACACGCAGGTCAAGCTGATCGACCTCGAAACCGTCGCCGCCGCCGCGCCGATCGCCGAACTGCTGGATGTCGAACCGGGAACCGAACTGGTCCGCGCGGTCCGCGTCCGCTGGCAGGACGATGCGCCGGTGGGCCATTATATAACGCATGTTCCCGCCGCGCTGGGCGTCAACCTGACCCCGTCGGCACTGAGCAAGACGCCGATGCTGGCGCTGATCCGGGAAGCCGGCATCCGCATCGGCGCCGCCGACCAGACGATCAGCGCGACGCTGGCCGACGCGGGACTCGCGTCGTCGTTGCAGGTCGATATCGGATCGGCGCTGCTGCGCGTCAGCCGCACCGTCTATGACGCCGACAAACGGCCGGTCCAGCATATCCAGGCGCATTTCCGTCCCGACCGCTATCAGATCCGGCTCGACCTGCACGGCGTCCCGATCTGACCCCCCCCCCCGCCCGGTCGTGCTGGCCGTGCCGCCGGTCAGTCGGGCAGCGCGCCGGCGATTTCGCCCATCGTATGGAAGGCCGTGCCCGCATCGGCCGCGAGCCACGACAGCAGCCGTTCGAACGCGTCGATGCGATAGGGCAGCCCGATGATATAGGGCGTGACGTTCAGCGGCAGCATCCGCCCGCCGAAGCGCGCCGCCTCCCCCGCCAGCAGCGCATGCGCGTCGCGCATCTGTTCGACATAGCTGTCGGCCGAATTCTGCTGAACGGTGATGATCTGGCGGTCCGACAGCTCGTGGTTCAGCGGCACGTTGACGATGTCGCCCGCCCCGGTCGCGAAGCGATAGGGCAATTCGTCGTTCACCCAGTCGGCCATATAGGCGAGCCCGGATTCGACGAGCAGGCGCGGCGTGTTGAACGATTGCGACCGGGCGATCGACATCCAGCCGCGCGGGCGCCGGCCGGACGCGCGTTCGATCATGTCGAGCGACCCCGCGATCAGCGCGCGCTCCTCGGCTTCGGGCAGGCCCGACGCAATGGTGCCGTTCATGTCGGTCGAATGGGCGACGATTTCATGGCCCGCCGCGGCGATGTCGGCGACGATGCGCGGATAGCGTTCGGCGATCGCCCCGTTCACCGCGACGGACACCCGCGCCCCCGCGCGCGCGAAGGCGTCGAGCAGCCGGTAGAAGCCGACGCGCGTGCCATATTCGCGCGCGGTATAGTGGCGATAGTCGGGATAGGGCGTCACCATATGGCCCGGCGCGCGAAACGGCGCGTCATTGGGCAGGATCGGGAACCATTCGAGGTTGACGACGATCGCGACCGCGACCGGCTTGCCCGACGGCCAGACGATCGGCGCGCGTTCAAAAATGTTCGACCAGGCGTAATAGCCATGATCCATCCCAGCCTTGCGCAGCGGATAGGTCAGATAGGCGGGATCGAGGCTCATGGCGTCACCTGCTGCATATAATGATCGGCGATGTCGCCCGACCGCGTGATCCATGCCCGGCCGTCGGCGGCGATATGCTTCAGCACCTCCTCGAACGGGCCGATGCGGTGCGGCTGGCCGATCAGATAGGCGTGCAGCGGGATGCACATCACCGTGCCCCCCTCGGCCGCGAGGCGTTGATACTGGCGGATCAGCGTGTCGGCATATTCGCGCGGGCTCATATTATAGACGAAGAAGCCATAATGGTCGTTGACCTCCAGGCTGTAGGGCATGGAGATCAGGCGCCCCGTCTTCACATGCACCTCGCCTGGCTGGTCGTCGTGATACAGGTCGCAGGTATAGGACAGGCCATATTCGGCGATCAGGTCGAGCGTGCGCGGCGTATGCGTCAGCGCCGGCGCGAGCCAGCCCTTGATCGTCTGGCCCGTCGCATCGCGCACGGTGCGGATCGAATCCTCGATCAGCGCGCGCTCCTGCGCCTCGTCCATCCCGTAGCTGTAGCGGGTATTGTAGATGCCGTGGCTGAAAAACTCCCAGCCGCGCGCATTGGCATCGGCCACGACCTGCGGCAGATGGTCGCACATCGCCACCGACAGGCTGACCGATCCCGGAAAGCCATGCTTGCTCATCACATCCGCCATGCGCCAGTGGCCGACGCGGTTGCCATAGTCGCGGTGGCTGTAACCGACGACGTCGGCCTGCTTGTCGTCCGGCCAGTCGATACGCGGCCGGCCGCGATAGGGCCGGAAATCGTAGAGGCCCGGGTCCTTTTCGCCCTCGCGCATCAGCGCGCCTCCAGCCAGTCGATCACCGTCTGCACGGGTTCGACGTCGGCATATTTGAGCTGAAGATCGGTGAGGTTGGCGAAGTGATAACTTTCATGCTTGTCGGCGCAGGTTTCGATCGGGACGATCGTGCGATAGCCGCGGCTGAGGCTGTCGACCGCGGTGGCGCGGACGCAGCCCGAGGTCGATCCGCCGGTGATCACCACCGTGTCGACCTTGTGCCAGACGAGCAGGCTTTGCAGCGGCGTTTCGAAAAAGGCCGACGGCATCCGCTTGGTATAGACGGCGTCTTTCGCGGGGTCGATGTCGCAGCGGTCGTCGAAAGCGTGGCGGTGCGACCCGACCTTGATATTCTGCAGGCTGTCGGGGGTGTTGGTGCGCGTGCCCCAGACGCCCGCGTCGCTGGCATCGTCCATATAGGCGACATGCGTCCAGACCACCGGCATGCCCCTGTCCCGCGCGAGGCGCGAGATGATGTTGGCATAGTCGATCTGGCGCGGGTCGGTTTCATAGGCGGTCTTATATTCGTCGATGCGCGTATAGGCGTTCTGGAAATCGACGTTGACGATCGCCAGCCTGTCGCCGAAGCCGAATTTCGACCGGGCGGGATTGGCCATCACCGCCTCGAAAATCTGGCGCGCGGTCCGGCCGTCCGAAATCATGCGCGTCCCGACAATCTCGCTCATCATGCAGCCTCCAATATCGTGGCCGGCGCGAAACCCAGCGGGAGTTTCGCGTCGGGCAAAAATCCGAACATCTCTTCCTGTGGTAGCGCGGCGGCGACAATCCCGCGCACCTCCACCAGCTTGTCGATATCGATGCCGGTGCGCAGCCCCATCGCTTCCAGCATGAACACCAGATCTTCGGTGACGATATTGCCGCTGGCGCCCGGCGCGAAGGGACAGCCGCCGATCCCGCCGAGCGACGCGTCGAGCGTCGTCAGCCCGGCATCGAGCGCCGCCAGCGCGTTGGCGAGCCCCAGCCCGCGCGTGTTGTGCAGGTGAATGCCGGTCAGCGCCGCGTCGCCGACGACGCCGCGGACCAGTTTGATCAGGCGCTTCACCGCCGACGGATCGGCATAGCCGGTGGTGTCCGACAGCCCGACCTCGTCGCAGCCGGCGTTCATCAGCGCGGCCGCGAGGCGCTCGATCTGGGCGTCGGCGATCGTCCCTTCGAGCGTGCAGCCGAAGACGGTTGACAGGCTGCCTTCGAAATGCGGACGCCGGCCGGCGGGCTGTTCACGGATCAGGCGCGTGATCGCGGCCGCTTCGTCGATCACCTGGTCGTGGGTGCGGCGCAGATTGGCGAGGCTGTGCGTTTCGGACACCGACAGCGGCAGGGTGATCTTGTCCGCGCCCGCCGCGATCGCCGCCGCCGCCCCGCGCGCATTGGGGACCAGCACCGCGACGGTCAGGTCGGGGATGGTCTTGGCAAAGGCGACGATTTCGGCGGTGTCGGCAAGCTGGGGCAGCAGCTTCGCGGGAACGAAGCTGCCCACCTCTATCTCGCGCACGCCGGCCGCGGCCTCGGCCGCGATCCACGCCTTTTTCGCGTCGGTCGGCATGATCGTCGCCACGCTCTGCAAGCCGTCGCGCGGTCCGACCTCACTGACCAATATGTCGATTGCCGATTTTCGATCCGTCACCAATCCAGCCCTTGCTAATTTGTACTAACTATATATCAAATTATCGGGGTGCCAAGTAGGGGATTCGAAATTGGATCAAGAAAATTTGCCGCTGTCGGGACTGAAAGTCGTGGAATTTTCGCACATGGTGATGGGGCCGTCGGTCGGCGTGATCCTGGCCGACCTGGGCGCCGACGTGGTCAAGGTGGAACCCGAAGGCGGCGACCAGACGCGCAAATTGCTGGGGTCGGGCGCGGGCTATTTCCCGATGTTCAACCGCAACAAGCGCAGCATGTGCCTGGACCTGAAGTCCGAACGCGGGCTGGGCATCGCGCGCAAGCTGGCCGCGCGGTCGGACATATTGATCGAGAATTTCCGGCCCGGCACGCTGGCGAAGCTCGGCCTCGGCTATGACGCCCTGTCGGCCGAGAATCCCCGCCTGATCTATTGTTCGGCCAAGGGCTTCCTGAAAGGCCCCTATGAACAGCGCACCGCGCTGGACGAAGTAACGCAGATGATGGGCGGGCTCGCCTATATGACCGGCCCGCCGGGCCGCCCGCTGCGCGCCGGTTCGTCGGTCGTCGACATCACCGGCGGCATGTTCGGCGTCATCGGCATCCTCGCCGCGCTCGAACGCCGCCACCGCACCGGCAAGGGCGCCGAGGTGAAGTGCGCGCTTTACGAAACCACCGCGTTTCTGGTCGGCCAGCATATGGCGCAGAAAGCGGTGACGGGCGAGGCGGCGCGGCCGATGCCGGTGCGCGTGTCGGCCTGGGCGATCTACGACGTGTTCGAGACGGCCTATGCGAACGAACAGTTGTTCGTCGGCGTGGTCAGCGACGGCCAGTGGAAGGCCTTTTGCGCCGCCTTCGACCTGGACGAACTGGGCGGCAATCCGGCTTACGCGCTCAACAATCAGCGCGTCGAGGCGCGCGACGTGATCCTGCCGCAAGTCCGCGCGCTGTTCGCCGCGATGCCGCGCGCGGCGCTGATCGACAAGCTCGAAGCACTCGGCCTGCCCTTTGCCCCGATCGCGCGGCCCGACGAATTGTTCGATGACCCGCATCTGGTGGAGTCGGGCGGGCTGGTGCCGGTGTCGATCGCCCCGGGCGAGACGACGATGCTGCCCGGACTGCCGCTGGAAATCGACGGCGAACGTCTGGCGCTGCGCCGCGACATTCCCGCGGTCGACCAGGACACCGACGCGATTCTGGCCGAACTGGCAGGCTAGGCGGCGGGCAGACCCGGCCCGCCGACACACCGGATCGCAAAGGCCCAGAAGAGCGCCATTTCGCGATAGGCGCTCGCAAGGTCGGCGCTGCCCTGATGCCCGCTGTCCATGTCGGTCAGCAGCAGCGCGGGGTTGCCGCTGGTCGACCGATGCCGCACCTCGGCCACCAGCTTCGCCGGTTCCCAATAGGGAACGCGGTCGTCCTTCAGCCCCGCCGTGCACAGCAGCGGCGGATAGGCGGCGGCGGCGACATTTTCATAGGGCGAGATCGACGCGATATAGTCATAGGCGCGGGGGTCGGCGAGCGGGTCGCCCCAGTCGGGACGGAACAATGGCACCAGCGGATGCGCCGCGTCGCTCATCGTGTTGAGCATGTCGACGAAGGGCACTTTCGCGATCACCCCGCCCCAGGCCGACGGCGCGATGTTCATGCTGGCGCCGACGAGCAGCCCGCCCGCCGACAGGCCATAGGCGACGACGCGCTTCTTGGCCGCATAGCCCTGTGCACACAGATGATCGGCGCAGGCGACAAAATCGGTGAAGCTGTTGCGCTTCGTGAACTTGCGCCCGCCCAGAAACCATTGCCGCCCCTTTTCCGATCCGCCGCGCACATGCGCGATCGCATAGCGCCAGCCGCGATCGACCAGCGCCAGCGCCGGAATCGAAAATTCGGGGTCGCTGGAAATGCCATAGGCGCCATAGCCATATTGCAGCAGCGGCGCCCGGCCGTCGCGGGGCGCGTCGCGGCGCGAGAGCAATGTGATCGGCACCCGTTCGCCATCGGATGCGGGCGCGAAGAGCCGTTCGACGACATAATCGTCGGGGTCGAAATTCGCGACCGCCTGTTGCTGCACCACCGTCTGCGCCGCCGTCCGCAGATCGACCCGAATCCAGCGGCGCGGCGATTTGGGCGATTGATGGACGATCAGCACGTCGCGCGCGCGGTAGCTCTGGTCCGCCGGAACCTCCAGAGCATAGGCGGGATCGTCGAAGGCGACACGCCGCTCGCGACCGTCCTTGCCCGCTATCGCGACGCTGTGCTGGCCATCGACGCGTTCGAGCCGCACCAGCGCATCGGCGAAGGGATGCACCGACAGGATCGGCGTTCCGGGGCGGTGCGGAACCAGTTCCCGTTCGACCGCGAAGCTGACGGGATCGAGCCGGAGCAGTTTCATGTCGAAGGCATCGTCGGCGTCGGTCGTCGCGACCAGCGCGCCGTTCCATTCGTCGATGTCGTAGCGCACGCCCGCCCGGCGCGGCCAGACGGTCGCGGGCGGCGCGGTTTCGGCCCCGGCGCGGACCAGCCGCACCTCCGCCGTGTCGGGGCCCGACAGCGTCAGCGCGACGAAGCCGTCGGCGGCGGTGCGCCGTACCCCCATGAAGATCGCGGGATCGCTTTCTTCATAGACCAGTTCGGTGACGCTGCCGTCGAGCGCGGTGCGGTAAAGCCGCGTCGGCCGGTTGCGCGCATCGCGCCAGATCCAGAACAGCCATGCGGACGACGGCCCGAAGACCAGGCCGCCATAGCCATAGGCGTCGCGGTCGACGAGGGTGCGGACCGACCCGTCGCGATTGTCGCGGAGCATGATGCGGTGGCGGTCGTTGCCGATCACATCCTCGGCCCAGGCGAACCAGCGATGATCGGGGCTGGGCTGATGCCCGGTGCTGCGGAAATAGGGTTGCCCCTTGGCGCGCGCGGCTTCGTCGACCAGCACGTCTTCGGCCCCGTCCGCCCCGCGGCGGCGATAGACGGCATGGATCGCGCCATCGGGAATTTCGGACATATAGGCCCAGCCGTCGCGCTCGATCGGCGGCGCGGCCACCTCTCCGGCGGTGCGCGCCAGCATCGCCGCGAGCAGATCGGCGCGGTCGGCGGCGAGCGGTTCGAGCACCGCTGCGGCATAGGCATTTTCGGCGTCGAGCATCGTCGCCACCGGCTTCGGCAGGTTGGCGCGCGTGCGTTCGCCGCCGGGGGGCAGGAATTTCATCCAGCTATAGACATCGTCGCGGGTGCGCCCGAGCTGTTCGATGACATGCGACAGGCGCGGCGATTGCGGCGGCGCGATGTCCGGCCAGCGCGACGCGGCCTTTTCCGCCGCCCGCGCCAGCGGCCCCCCGGCCCACAACGCCATCACCGCCACCCCGCCGAGAAACCGCCGCCGCGCACCATCGACCAATCCATCCATATTGCCGCACCTTTTCCGATCACGGAGCATCACCCGTGCAGCTTATGCACGCAAGCCGGGCTTTCTGCGCCGATCAGGCCGCGCAATCCACCGATCGGGCAAATCGACGCGCGGCGGGCGCGAACCGCCCGGATGCCGCGCGGCGCGGCGCAAGGACGCCATGCGCCCGCCGCTGGCCCGATAGATTTAGAGAATGGCCCGACCATCGCCGACACGCCCGCGCAACCTGATAGCCTGACAATTGGAATTTTCTACCAAAAGGGAGGCGAAAATGTCCTTTGCATCGATGCGACGGGTAGTGGTGGGCGGCATTTCCTTGCTTGCCCTGGGGCAAACGGCGGCGGCCATGGCGCAGACCGCGGGCGGCGACGACAGCGAAATCGTCGTCACCGCGACGAAGCGCGAACAGTCGGTGCGCGACGTCAGCGGATCGGTTTCGGCGGTCAGCGAGGCGACGCTGCAGAAATTGAACGCGCAGAGCCTGTCCGATTATATCACGCGCGTGCCCGGCGTCGTGTTCAACGATTATCAGCCCGGCGTGTCCGAAGTCGTCATCCGCGGCATCGCGTCGACCACCTATCATGAGGCGAACCAGGCAACGACCGGCTATTATCTGAACCAGGTGCCGCTGATCGAGCCGGGTTTCCCGCTGGTGATCCCCGATGTCGACAGCTTTGACGTGAGCCGGGTCGAGGTGCTGCGCGGTCCGCAGGGCACGCTGTTCGGATCATCGTCGCTGGGCGGCGCGGTCAACTATGTCGTCAACGAAGCCGACGCGAGCGGCTTCGACGCGGGGTTCGAGGGCAATCTGTCGTCGACCAAGCGCGCGGGCGAGGTCAATTATGCCGCAAAGGCGATGGTCAACCTGCCGATCGCGACCGACAAGCTGGCGGTGCGGCTGGTCGCGCTGCAGCGCGTTGACGCGGGCTATCTCGACAACACGCTGCTCGGCGAGGACGGCAGCAACGATCTGCGCGTGCGCGGCCTGCGCGGATCGATCGTCTTCACGCCGACCGAGACCACGAAAATATCGGCGCTCAGCATGTATCAGGAATATGATCTCGACGATCAGACCTATGTCCTGTTCGGGCCGCCGAAAACCTATGAGCGCGCGACCAACGTCGCCGAATTTCAGGATACCAGCTTCATGCTGCACAGCCTGAAGCTGGAACAGGACATGGGCTTTGCGACGCTGACCGCGATCGGCAGCTATACCGAGAAGAAGGCGAATCTGGCGTTCGACAATTCGATCTTTGGCGGCAATGATCCGCGCACCGGCACGCCCGAACTGGCGAGCAGCGACGGCAAGTCGAAGACCAACTATTACGAACTGCGCCTGGCTTCGCCCGGCGAGGGACGCTTTCGCTGGCTGCTCGGCGCCAATTACACGCGCCTGCGCTCGGCGAACACCGACGGGACCTTCATTGCCGGCATCGGCGATTATATCGACGCCAATCCGGGCGAGTTCGGCGGCCAGCCCGGCGACACGCTGGCGCCCGGCGACCTCGCGACCCGGACGGTCAGCAGCAACCGCGTGACCGAAAAGGCGGTCTTTGGCGAGGCGTCGTTCGACATCGTCGATCAACTGACGCTGACTTTGGGCGGACGCCTGTTCGAATATCGGTCGCGCCCGCGGCTGCAATATCTGCCCAACGCCAATTTGATCGCGCCGTTCGATTTCGCGCCGGGCACCGACAAGGATTCGGATTTCATCCCGAAGGTGTCGCTTACCTATAAGCCGTCGGACGATTTCATGGTCTATGCGCTCTATTCGGAAGGTTTCCGCATCGGCGGCATCAACGTCTATTCGGCGGCGACGCCGGGCCTGCCGATGACCTTTGCCAGCGACACCACCAAAAACTATGAAATCGGCACGCGCTTCGACCTGATCGACAAGATGCTGAGCGTCGATGTCACCGCCTTTCATATCGACTGGAGCAATATTCAGGCGCGCCTGTTCACGCCGGTCGATTTCAACGCCTATACGGTCAACGGCGGCGGCGCCGATGTCGACGGGGTCGAGATCAGCCTGACGCTGCGCCCGACGCGCAACCTGACCTTTGCATCGAACGTCACCTATAATGACGCGCGCCTGTCCGCGCTGCTGCCCGACAGCTTCGCGCCCGGCGGCGGCTATGCGAAGGGGACGCCGCTGCCCGGCGCATCGGACTGGATCCTGTCCAACTCGGTCGACCTGAGCTTTCCCGACAGCGCGCTGAAACCGCGCTTCAACCTGTCGCACCGCTATATGTCCGGGGCGCCGGTGGCGTTCGGCGCGGCGCTGGAAAAGGGCGATTATCACCTGATCGACCTCAACGCGTCGGTAACCGTGGCCGAACGCGTCGAACTGGGCCTGTTCGCGAAAAATCTGTTCAATCAATATGGCATATTGAACGCGCCCTTCTCCTTCGCGGGGTCGGTCACGCGGCCGCGCACAGTCGGTGCGACGCTGCGTTTCAGCCTGAATTGACAGTCCATGCCTCCCCATGCCGCCGGCGTGGGGAGGAATGGGGGGAGGAAGGTCAGAAGCCTGACAGAAAGGCCGCGACGTTGCGGCCGAGATCGCCGACGGCATAGCCGCCCTCCATCACGATCAGCGTCGGCAGGTCCAGCGCCGCGATCGCCCCCGCCATGTCGCCATAGTCGGCGCGTTCCAGCGCGAAGCTGGAAATCGGGTCGCTGCTGTGCGTATCGGCGCCGAAGGACACGACCAGCAGCTTCGCGCCCCAATCCGAAATCGCCGCCAAGGCGGCATCGAGCGCGGGGCGATAGGCGGCGCCGTCGGTGCCGCGCGGCAGCGGCAGGTTGAGCGTCGCGCCCGCGCCCGCGCCGTCGCCGCGTTCGTCGGCATGGCCCCAGTAAAAGGGATAATCGGTGCGCGGATCGGCATGGATCGAGGCGAAGAAGACGCCGCCGTCATCATAGAAGATGTCCTGCGTCCCGTTGCCGTGATGATAGTCGACGTCGAGGATCGCGACCGGGCCCAGCCCGCGCGCCTGTGCGGCGCGGGCCGCGATGGCGGCGTTGTTGAGGTAGCAATAGCCGCCCATATAGTCGCGCCCGGCATGATGCCCCGGCGGGCGGCAGAGGGCGAAGGCATGGCGATCGCCGCTCGCCACCAGATGATCGAGCGCGGTCAGCGCGCCCTGCGCCGACCAATAGGCCGACATCCATGTTCCCGCCGCGACGGGCGTCCCGGCATCGTAGCTGTATGCGCCGAGGTCGGCGTCGATGCGGCCGAAGCCGAGCCGGCGGCGGCGCACCACGGGAAAGGTGTAGCCGATCGCATCGCCGCTGCGCCCCGCGGCGATCCAGTCGCGATGCGCGCGCTCAAGGAAAGCGAGATAGGCCGGGTCGTGCACCGCGCGCAGCGGCTCTATCCCGAAATCGCGCACCGGCTGCCAATCGGCGAAGGCGGCGAGGATCGCGCGCGGGCGATCGACATTTTCGGCGAAGGGCACCCAGTCGCCGTTATGCAGTTCGCGCAGCGGGGCGTGCGCGGTCTGACGATCGTCGAAGAACAGCTTCACGGTTTCGCCTGATCCTCCATCCAGGCCGCGAGCGTCCGGTCGGGATGGCGCGCGACAATTTCGTCCAGCCCCGCGGCGCTTTCGTCCTGCCCCAGCTTGAAGCCAGGGTCGGCCGACACGATGCGGGCACGAAAAGCGATGATCCGGTCCAGCATCGCCGGGTAGCGCGGCCCGACCCGCTCCGTCGACCAGCGATCGCCCTCCATCGCGGCGACCAGCCGTTCGACGGCGCCGGACGTCTCGTCCTCGACGAACGTCACGTCGACCGTAAAGCGCAGCACCGCATAATTCCAGGTCGGCGCCCAGTCGGGCTGCGACAGCAACGACGGCGACACATAGCCCTGCGGCCCGTTGAACAGGATGAGCGCGCGCGGATCGGCGCGAAGATCGGCCACCAGCGGATTGCGCCGTCCGCAATGGCCGAGCAGCGACAGGATCGCGCCGCTGGCGTCCGTCTCGGCGATCAGCGGCAGGGGGCTGGCATAAAAGGCGCGCGACACCAGCCAGGCGAGCGGGTGGTCCGCGATCAGGCGCAGCGCGTCGGCGTCGCCGCGGCGCGGCTCAAAGGGCGCCGTCATGACCGAGCGTCTCCCGAATCCACGCCGCCTGATCGTCGAGCGCGCGGGCCGCAAGCGGGGCGATCGACACGGCTTCCAGGAAACTGTGCGTCGCGCCGCGATAGGCGATCGCCCGCACCGGCACGCCCGCCGCCGCCAGCCGATCGGCAAAGGCGTGGTTGCAGTCGGCCAATATGTCGCATTCGGCGATCGCGACGAAGGCGGGCGGCAGGCCGGCCAGATCGGCGCGCAGCGGCGCGACCAGCGGATCGGCGAGCTGGTCGGCGCCGTCCACATAAGCGGCCCAGAAGGCGTCCATCTCGTCGCATTCCAGCGTGAAGCCGTCGCCGCCGAACCGCGCATAGCTGGGCATATGGTCGGGCGCGAAGGCGCCATAGTTGAGCAGCATCGCGGCGGGCATCGGCGCGCGCCGCTGGCGCCGCAGCAGGCAGGTCGCCGCCGACAGATTGGCCCCCGCCGAATCGCCGCCGATCAGGATCCGGGCGGGATCGAGATCGAGCGCGTCGGCCCGCGCGGCGATCCAGTCGAGCGCGGCGGCGCATTCCTCCAGCGCCACCGGGAATTTATGCTCGGGCGCCCGGCTGTAATCGATGCCGATGACCGCGATCCCGGCGCGCGCGGCATATTCGCGCATCAGCCGGTCGTGGGTGTCGACGCTGAACAGCACCCAGCCGCCACCGTGAATGTAAAGCATCACGGGCAGCTTTTCGCCCGCGACCGGCCGGTGCAGACGCAGGCGGATGCCGTCCATGTCCAGATCGACGCTTTCGGCCATGATCGGGCCGCCCTCACGCCAGGGCTGGCGGACGCGTTCGGCAATCTGACGCCGCGTCGCGACATCGGCCGGGGGGGCATGGCCGGCATAGGCGGCCGCGACCGCGTCGACGAATCGCCGGACATCGGCGTCGACCACATCATCCTGTTCGGCGATCAGGCCCTTGGGCATGGGATACATCTCTCTCCGATCCTGTCTCGACGGCCGTGATAGCCCCTCCGCGAAAGGGGCTATCGCCCATTCGGGCCAATCATCGCAACAGCAAGGCCATCGGGCGCATGTCCTATGGCCAGCGGGGCCGCTGGCCTGTATCCTGCCTTTGGCTGATATTTGTGGGAAATGGGCCATGAAGCACAGCATCGACATTCTGGCGACCGCGCGCCCCGTCATGGCGCTGCAGGACGAATATCCCGCGGGTTATGTCGATCCGATGCACAGTCACGACCATGTCCAGATCCTCTATGCCTCGGCCGGGGTCATGTCGGTGCGGACGCCCGAAACCAGCTTCGTCATTCCGCCGCAGCGCGCCGTCTGGCTGCCCACCGGCATGAAGCATGAAGTGGCGTGCCGCGGCCCGGTGTCGCTGCGCACGCTGTATCTGCCCGATGGCGCGGGCGCGCGGGGTCGCGAATGCCGCGTGTTCGAAGTGTCGAACCTGCTGAAAGCCCTGATCCTGGAGGTGGTGGAATTTCCGCCGCTGTACGACCTGGGGGCGCGCGAAGGAAAGATCGTCGAACTGCTGTTGAGCGAGATCGGACGGATGCCCGACGCGCCCTATCAGGTGTCGATGCCGACCGATCCCCGCCTGCTGCGCGTGTGCAACGCGATTCTGGGCAATCCCGCCGATCCGCGCGACATCGACGATTGGGCCGCCCTGGCCGCGATGGGCCGGCGCACCTTCACGCGCAGCTTCAAGCAGGAAACCGGCATGGGACTGGCGGTGTGGCGCCAGCAGGTGCGCTTGATGGAGGCGCTGTCGCTGCTCGCCGCCGGGGCGTCGATCACCCAGGTCACCTACGACGTCGGCTATGACAGCCCGAGCGGGTTCGCCGCGATGTTCCGCCGCGCCTTCGGCGTTCCGCCGAGCAAATATCTGCGGCCGTAACGCGCCGGCCGCGCGCACGAAAAAGGGCGGCGCATGGCCACCCTTCTGGACCCCCGCTTTCGCCGGGATGACGTATCGCCGGACCGTTCAGCCGTGCCGAACGGGCCGATGCGTCACTTGATCTTCGCTTCCTTGAACTCGACGTGCTTGCGCGCGACGGGATCATATTTGCGCTGCGACATCTTTTCCGTCAGCGTGCGCGGGTTCTTCTTGGTGACATAGAAAAAGCCCGTGTCGGCGGTGCTCACCAGCTTGATCTTGACGGTCGTCGGCTTGGCCATGGCCCTGTTCCTCGAAATCTTCACATCCACCGGACATCCGGCGCATGTGGCGGGACGCAGGAGCCCCGGCGGTTGCTGTGAAAAACAAAGAGGGCCGCGCATCGGGCGCCGCCCCCATTTATCCGGGCGCCATTGGCGGGATTCGCTGCC
>QFPJ01000044.1 GCA_003241685.1 Sphingopyxis macrogoltabida | reverse complement strand
GATCCGGGCCTGCTCGCGGGGCTGGCGAACCGATTAACGCTGGTGGGCGAACCGCAGGCCGCGGCCGACCTTTTGGCACCCGCGATCGCGCGCGGCATCGGCGGTGCCGATCTCCGTTACCGGCAGGGTCAGGCGCTCTGGTCGGCCCGCCAGCCCGATACGGCACTCGCGGCGTACGAAGCGGCGCTCAAGGCCGATGCCGCACATGCCGCCAGCCTGCGCGAGTCGGCCCGCGCGCTCCTTGTCCTCGACCGCCCCGCCGACGCGCTTCCGCGGATCGAGCGCCGGCTCGCCGCCGATCCGGCGGATCAGCAGGCGCTGGCGCTGCAAGGCATAATGTGGCGCCTGATCGGCGACCCGCGCGCCCAATGGCTGACCGATCCCGGGCTGATCGCCGCCACCCGACTTGCCCCCGGCAATGGCGACGTCGCGGGCTTCAACCGTGAACTCGACCGTGCGCTGGGCGCCCTTCACATCGGCCGGCAACATCCGCTCGAACAGACGCTGCGCGGCGGCACCCAGACCGCCGACGATCTCTTCAGCCGCGACATGCCGGAGATAATGGCGGTGCGCGCGATGATCGAAGCGGGGGTCGGACGCTATATCGACGCGCTGCCGGTCGATCCCGTCCATCCGTTTCTGTGTCGCAAGGCGTCGGGCTTTGCCTTTTCGGGTTCGTGGTCGGTCCGGTTGCACAGCAACGGCCATCACAAGAACCATATCCATCCGGAAGGGTGGATCAGCGCCGTCTATTATGTCGCGCTGCCCGACGCGGTCGGCGACGGCCAACAGGGCTGGCTCAGATTCGGCGAAACCGGCCTGAACCTCGGCGAACGCGAACAGGTCGCACGGACCGTTCGTCCTGAACCCGGCCTGCTGGTCCTCTTCCCATCCTATTATTATCACGGGACGATTCCCTTCACCGACGATGGCCATCGTACGACCATCGCCTTCGACATAGTGCCGGTGAACTGAGCCCCGTCAAAATACTTGCATATGCAAGTTTATTGTTGCACATTTCCGTTCAAGAGGAGTTCAAGATGACCCATCAGATTCTTCAGCAGTTCGCCGCCGACATCGCATCGGGCGCGATCCGCACGGTCGACCTCACCCAGACGCTGTCGCCCGACACGCCGACGCTGGTCCTGCCGCCCGAATTCGGCCAGTGCGCGGCGTTCAGCCAGGAAGAAATCTCCCGTTACGACGAGCGCGGGGTCGCCTGGTACTGGAATAATTTCACGGTCAGCGAGCACACGGGCACCCATTTCGATGCCCCCGTTCACTGGATCACGGGCAAAGACCTGCCGAACAATTCGGTCGACACCGCGCCTCCCGCCGATTTTGTAGCGCAGGCGGTGGTCATCGACATCTCCGAAAAGGCGGCTGCCGATCCCGACTATCTGCTCGCGGTGGACGATATCGAGGCGTGGGAAGCCGAGCACGGGCGCATTCCCCCGCGCAACTGGATCATGCTCCGCACCGACTGGTCGAAACGCGACGTCGACGCCTATACCAACCGCCGCGAGGATGGCGCACATACGCCCGGGCCCTCGGCCGAAGCGGTGCAATTCCTTATCGACGAACGCGATGCGCATGGATTGGGAGTCGAGACGATCGGGACCGACGCCGGCCAGGCCCATCTGCTCGATCCCGCCTACCCCGCGCATACGCTGTTCCATGCCGCGGGGCGCTATGGTCTCCAGTGCCTGGAAAATCTCGACCTGCTGCCGCCCACGGGCAGCGTGATCGTCGCGGCTCCGCTGAAGATCCGGGGCGGTTCGGGCAGCCCGCTGCGCGTCCTGGCCCTCGTCGCGGACTGACACAAGATGGCCGAGCGTTCCTTCAAGGCGGAGGTCGAGCAACTGAAGCTTGGCGAGGGCGAGGTCTTCCACGGCGAGGGCATCCTTGCCGTGACCAAGGCGCTCCTGCAGGCGGGCGTGGCCTATGTCGGCGGCTATCAGGGATCGCCGATCAGCCATCTGATGGACGTCTTTGCCGATGCCAGCGAGATGATGGCGGGGCTTGGCGTCCATTTCGAAAGCTCGGCGAGCGAAGCCACCGCGGCGGCGATGCTCGCGGCCTCGGTCAATTATCCGCTGCGCGGCGCGGTTGCCTGGAAGTCGGTGGTCGGCACCAACGTCGCGTCGGACGCCCTGTCGAACGTCGCCTCCGGCGGCGTGACCGGCGGCGCGCTGATCATCCTGGGCGAGGATTATGGCGAAGGCTCGTCGATCATGCAGGAACGCACCCACGCCTTCGCCATGAAGTCGCAGATGTGGCTGCTCGACCCGCGTCCCAGCCTGCCGCTGATCGTCGACATGGTCGAAAAGGGGTTCGAGCTGTCGGAGGCTTCGAACACGCCGGTCATGCTCGAACTGCGCGTTCGCGCCTGCCATGTGACCGGCAGTTTCACCGCGCGCGACAACCAGCGGCCGCCTTTGACCGTTGCCGAGGCAGCCGCCAAGCCGAACCGCGACACCAGTCGCATCGTCCTGCCGCCCGCAAACTTCCTGCACGAGGTCGAGAAGGTAGAGAAGCGATGGCCCGCCGGCATCGACTTTGTAAAGCAGCGGCAGCTCAACGAATATTTCGGTACAACGACCGACGAGATCGGCATCATCGTTCAAGGCGGGCTGTTCAACTCGCTTAACCGCGCCCTCGAACTGCTCGGCCTTTCGGATGCCTTCGGCAACGCCGCGCTCCCCGTCTACGTGCTCAATGTCACCTATCCGCTGATCCCCGACGAGGTGCAGGCCTTCTGCGCCGGGAAGCGCGCGGTGCTTGTCGTGGAAGAGGGGCAGCCCGAATTCATCGAACATGAACTGAACACGCTCGTCCGCCGCGCCGACCTCAACACACGCATCATCGGCAAGGAGGTGCTACCCCGCGCGGGCGAATATACCGCCGACGTCATCAGGGACGGGCTTGTCGCATTCCTGCGTGCCCATGCCCCCGAACGGGCACCCGAGGAGCAGGCGCCGGCGCCCCCTGCCCTGCCGCCGGACGCGGTGCCGCAGCGTCCCGCCGGATTCTGCACCGGCTGTCCCGAGCGCCCGATCTTCTCGGCGATGAAGCTGGTCCAAAAGGACGTCGGCGAGCTGCACGTCTCGGCCGACATCGGCTGCCACCTCTTCTCGATTCTGCCGCCCTTCCATATCGGCAACACCACGATGGGCTATGGGCTTGGCACGGCAGGCGCCTCGGCGTTCAAGCCGGAGGGCAAGCGCGCGGTGGCGATCATGGGCGACGGAGGTTTCTGGCACAACGGCCTGACCTCCGGCATCGGCAACGCGGTCTTCAACCAGGACGACAATCTGACCATCATCGTCGACAACGGCTATTCGGCGGCGACGGGCGGGCAGGACATCCCGTCGTCACGCGCGACGCCGCCGCACCGCCAGACCAACAATCCGATCGAGCGCGCGGTGCGCGGCGTCGGAATTGCCTGGGCCAGGACACGCACGCGCACCTATGACGTCGCGGGTATGCGCGACGCGATCCGCGACGCCCTGACCACGCCCGAGAAGGGTCCGAAGGTGCTCGTTGCCCAGTCCGAATGCCAGCTCAACCGCCAGCGCCGGATCAAGCCGCAAGTCGCAAAGGCGATGAAGGCGGGCGAGCGTGTCGTGCGCGAACGTTTCGGCGTCGACCCCGACACCTGTACCGGCGATCATAGCTGCATCCGCCTGTCGGGCTGCCCGTCGCTTACCATCAGAGACAATCCCGATCCGCTGCGGCAGGACCCCGTCGCGCATGTCGAGAACAGCTGTGTCGGCTGCGGCGTGTGCGGCGAGGTCAGCCATGCCGCCGTCCTCTGCCCTTCCTTCTACAAGGCGCGGATCATCGCCAACCCGGACCACCGTGACCGCATCCGCCATCGGCTGCGCGGCTGGGTCATCGGCGCGCTCCAGCGGCGGTCGGCGCGCAAGCTCGCCGCGAGGGCCTTTTGATGTCGACGCGCGATCGCATCACGATCGCCGTCCTCGGCCTCGGCGGCCAGGGCGGCGGCGTACTCGCCGACTGGATCGTTCAACTCGGCAACGCCAACGGCTATCTTGCGCAGGGAACCTCGGTCCCGGGCGTCGCGCAGCGCACCGGCGCGACCGTCTATTATATCGAGATGGTGCCGACGGGCAGTGCCCTACCCCCCATACTCGCGTTGATGCCCGTGCCCGGCGACGTCGATATCGTCGTCGCGTCCGAACTGATGGAGGCCGGGCGCGCGATCCTGCGCGGTTTCGTGACGCATGATACGCTGCTGATCGGCTCAACCCACCGGGTCTATGCGATCGATGAGAAATCGGCGATGGGCGATGGCCGCGCGAGCAGCCAGCGCATCATTGCGGCCGCGCACGAACGGGCACGCCACTTCATCGGCTTCGACATGGAGGAAGCCGCCGACCGCGCGGGCAGCGTGATCAGTTCGATCCTGTTCGGCGCGCTCGCGGGCAGCGGCGCCCTACCCTTTCCCCGCGCGACGTTCGAGGATGCGATCCGCGCCGGTGGCAAGGCGATCGAAGCCAATCTCCGCGGTTTCGCGTCGGGCTTCGATGCCGCCGAAGGTCATGAACCGCCGGAGCCGGACCGCGCCCCCGCCGACGGCCCGACCACCGACGCCGGTCGCGCGCTGCTGGCGCGCATCGAGGCGACACTTCCCCGACAGGCGCACGCCTTCGCGATCGAGGGAGTAAGGCGGCTGATGGATTATCAGGATGCCGCCTATGCCGCGCTCTATCTCGATCGACTCCAAAGCCTGAACGGCGGTCCCGAACTACTTGCCGAAGCCGCACGGCACCTGGCGCTGTGGATGTCCTATGAGGACACGATCCGCGTTGCCGCGCTGAAGGTCCGCGCGAGCCGCTTCGCGCGGGTGCGTGGCGACGTGAAGGCGAAGGACGACCAGATCGTCGAACTCACCGAATATATGCATCCCCGGCTCGAGGAGATTTGCGAGACACTGCCAGCATCGCTCGGCCGTCGCATTCTTGCGAGCGATGGGCTGTCCCGCCGCCTCAAGCCCTTCTTTCAAAAGGGGCGGCATGTCGAAACGACCAGCCTGCGCTGGTTCCTGATCCTGTCGCTGCTCGCAGGCTGGCGGCGTTGGCGGCGCGGCACATTGCGGTATCAGATCGAGCAGGCCCGCATCGAGGACTGGCTGTCCGTGGTGCGCGCGGCCGAACCCGCCACGGCGCTCGAGCTGGTGAAATGCCAGCGGCTGATCAAGGGCTATGGCGACACGTTCGAGCGCGGGCTGGCCAATTACGAACGCATCGTCGCCCGCTATCGTGCCGGGGGGCTCTCGGCGCGCGATGTCGCCCGCTTGCGCGGTGCGGCGCTGGCGGATGAAGAGGGCAAAGCGCTGGATTTCGCACTCGCCTCCTGACCGGACGGGATCAGCGCGGTGCCGCAATCCAGGCGTCGACCCGCTTCTCCAGCAACGTCATCGGCAATTGACCCTGCGCGAGGATCAGGTCGTGAAAGGCCCGGATGTCGAACCGCGCGCCCAGCGCCGCTTCGGCGCGGCGCCGCAATTCGACGATCTTCAGTTCGCCGACCTTGTACGCGACCGCGCCGCCGGGCGCGCCGATGTAGCGGGCGAGTTCCGTATCGATGTTGATGTCGGCCAGCGCCGTATTCTCCGAAAAGCACCGTCGCGCCTGCTGGTAATTCCAGCCCATGACATGGATGCCGGTGTCGACCACCATGCGGCACGCGCGCCACATCTCGGTCGAAAGACTGCCGAATTTTTCATAGGCGTCGCGATAGACGCCCATCTCGTGCCCGAGCCGTTCGGCATAGAGCGCCCAGCCCTCGCGAAAGGCAAGCAGGTCGCGGGCGCGGCGAAAGTCCGGCAGCGCCTTGTTCTCGTTGTTCAGCGCGCCATGCGTGTGATGCCCCGGTGCCGCTTCGTGGAGGCTGAGCGCGGGCACCTCGTACAACGGCCGCTGATCGAGATGCGAGGTATTGACGACGAATGTTCCCGCAAAACCCCTTTCGAAGTCACCGCCTCCGCCGCCGCGCGCGGTCGTATAGCCTTCCTCCAGTTCGCGCGGGACCGGGACGATCGTGAAGGGCTGCCGCGGCAATACGGAGAAGTAACGCGGCAGGACGCCGTCGATCCGTTTGGACGCGGCGGCGTATTTCTCGATCAGTTCCTCGCGGCTGGTGGCGTAAAAGCGCGGATCAGTGCGCAGGAAGCGGAGCCAGTCGGCGAAGCTGCCCGAAAATCCGACCGACGCGATAACCGCATCCATTTCGCCCCGGATTCGCTCGACCTCCGCCAAGCCCATTGCATGAATCTGTTCGGCCGACAGGTCGGTCGTCGTGTAGTAACGCAGCAGGAAGTCATAATAGGCGCGCCCGCCGGGAACCGCCGCAATGCCGAGGTCGCGGCGCGCCTTGGCGCGATAGGGTCCGTCGATATAGGCTAGCGCCGTCCGCTGGGCGGGGCGGATTTCGCGCTCGATCAGCCGCAGCGCCTCTGCCGCGACGTCGGGGTAGCCGCCGAGCGGTTCGAGCATCGGATCCTCCGTCACCGGCGTCGCGATCTGCTTGCGCAGGATCGCCGCCCCGACATCGATCACGATCGCCGGATGCGTCCAGCCGGTCGCTACCCCGCGTTCGAGATTCGCGCGCTGTTCGGCAAAATAGCCCGGAATGCCGCGCATCCGTTCAACCCATTCGAGCGCCTCCGCCTCGCTTCGCAGGTTCAGGCCGCGGGCCAGCGCGTAGGGCGTGTTGTAGAATCCTTCATGCGCGACAAAGGCAAATCGGCGCTCGTCGAAATCAATCCCTTCGATCCGCCAGCCGACAAGCTGGCGCAGATAGTCCCGGTCGACACGGTCTTCGTCCGACAGCCCGTCATTGCCGAGCCCATCGAGCGCGGTGGCGATCCGTTCCAGTGCGACCCGCCGCTGCGCCATGCCGTCCTGCGTTTCGTCGGGCCACCCCACCCGCGAACGCGGCGGGTCCGACCGGCCGGCCTCCATCGGATGGTCGCGAGAAAAATCTTCATAGGAGGCCACCAGTTCGGGAAGCGACGGATGCCCCGCGCCGCCCAGCAAAAAAGCCGCCGCACACAGCATCCCACTGCGTGCTAGCGCGCCCGTCAGGGACGATATCGACATGTGCATCCTGCCTCTTCTCCTATGACACCAACGCCTCCTGACGTCCGGACGCAGCGGATTGAACCTTGGCCATATTGGGCTAAAGCACCGTCCATGGACGTCTTTCATTCGGGCAATCCCGGCAACACCGCCTTCCGGGTCGATCGATACCCATTCTATCTGCTCAACCGGCTGGTCAGCCGGTACAACAGCATCATCGACGCGCGGCTCCGCGCGATCGGGCTCGACATCCCAAGCTGGAGGGTGCTGATGATCCTCGGCGAAAAATCACCGCGTGGAGCGCGCGAAATCGCGGAAGCAGCCGTGATCAATCTGTCGACGATGACACGCATCATCCAGCGCATGACCGCGGCGGGTCTGGTCAGCACGACGCCAAGTCCCGACGACGCCCGCGTGACATCTGTCGCGCTTGCGCCCACAGGCGACGCGCGGCTCGCCGAAGCGCGCCAGGTGACCGCTCCGGTCTATGAACATCTGATAACCGGCCTCGACGGCGGCGAGTTTGAGCATCTCGTCGCCCTCCTCGGACGACTGCACGACAATCTGGAACCGCTCGCGCCCTGACCATCGTTCAGTTCGACAGATAGGCCATCGACATCAGCAGCTTGGGCAGCAGGGCCGCTGCGGCATGCATCCGCACCGGCGCCGGCGCCCGCATCTGCACCGACAGCATCTTTGCATCGCCGCTCACCAGCATGTCCGCGACTTCGGCGCCCAGCACGCTGTTCGTGGAAATGCCGCGTCCGTTGCAAGCCTGGATCGCGATCGCGCCATCGCCCAGATCATAGACTTCGGGCAGGAAAGAGGTGTTCACCCGCGCAAGGCCGCGCCACATATAATCGACCCGCGGGTTCGGCATTGCCGCGAAATGCTGTTTCAGCCGGCGCCGCGCCTCGCGATAATAGGCCTTGTCGCCGCGCACGAGGAAGGACACCGGAAAGGCCGAGATCAGGTGGCCGTGACCGTCGAGCCGGGCGCTGAACAGATAGGGGACCTTGTCGGTAAACGCCCCGCCCCTGGGCAAGATGGCATCGCGCTGCGCTGCATCGAGCGGCGCCGTTGCAAATTGATAGACATGCAGCGGTAAGGTCGTCCGCCGCATCGCGGGGTGCAGCGCCGCATTGCCGCCATTCGCCGCGAGCACCACGCGCGCCGCACGCACGGTGCCGTCCGGGGTCCGGCACACCCAACCACCATTGCTTTTTTCCAGCGAAAGCACCGGACTGCTCGCGAACAGACGTGCGCCCGCCCGCAGTCCCGCTGCCGCGAGTCCGCGGACATAGGCCAGCGGGTTGAGACTGCCGCCATCGGCAAAATACATGGCGCCGACATAGCGATCCGCACCGAACAGCTGCCGCACATCGGCCCCTTCGATGAAGTCCACCGCGTGCCCGCGCGACCGCCACTGGTTGACGAACCGCCGCTGATTGTCGGCAAGAGCGTCGCCGTGGGCGGGGGTGTAGAATCCATCCTGCCGCGCATCGCACTGGATGCCCAGTCGGGCGATCAGGTCGAAGACGTGCCGCCCCGACGCGCCGATCATGCGGGTCAGCCGTTCGCCGCCCTCGTGCCCCAGCACCTGCCGCACCGTTTCGGGCGAATGGCGAATATAGTCGGGCGCGACCAGCCCGCCGCTCTGTCCGGTCGCGCCGTCGCCGGGCTGCCCCGCCTCGACGAGAACGACCTGGGCGCCCTTTTCGGCCAAATGCAGCGCCGTGGTCATGCCGGCGATCCCGCCACCGATGACCAGCACGTCGGTTTCGACATGGCCGGAAAGCGGCGCGAGCACTGGTCCGGGCGCGGCGGTCGCGGTCCACAGGGGGGCCGTCACGCCATTGTTGCGCGCGGCACGCTCAATCGATCGGTACTGCATCACCACTCCGTCAGCGAGACGAAGGGGAGGCGTATCGCGACGAGGGGAAGGAAACCCATCGCGACGCCCTCAACACGGGACAATATCATATTCGAACTTTCCTGCTCGCCCGGCGGCCGGGCGCCCTATCCTGTTATGTTTCAGACGGTGGCCGGCGCGGCCGCCGCAGACCGCCCCGTCCGCCGCGCGAGGGCGACAAAGAGCAGCACGAAGCAGAGCGCGACGGGCGTATTCATGATCATCGGCAGCGACATCTCGTTGTTGCCGACGATCGAAACGGCAATGAAGATCGCCGTGCCTTCCTGCCGCATAAGATGCTCGATTCCGATCGCGACATTTTCACGCCGGGTGAAGCCGGCAAAGCGCACGATCGACATGACGACGACGACCATGATCAGGTTCAGCGCGACGGTGATCCAGAACAGCGCGCCGAGATTTTCGCGCAACACCGGAACCTGATCGTACAGGATGACGCCGAAGGCGCTGAAGAGAATGATCGTCGCGGCATTCTTCAGGTAACGCTTGAACCAGATCGCAAAGGTGGGTTTCCAGGCGCGAATGGCGAAACCGACCGCCGCGGGCAGCACGGTGATCGAGAAGATATCCCAGAAAAAGGATGCGAGCGGCACCTGAACGTCGGCGTTCAGCCCCATGAAGTGCAGCAGCGCGAAATGGGCATAGAAGGGAATGACGAAGATATAGATCATGCTGAGAATCAGCGTCATCGACATCGACAGCGCGAGGTCGCCCTTCGCCATGTCGGTGAACAGGTTCGACAACATCCCGCCCGGCGTCGTGGCGAGCAGGACAAAGCCCACCGCCAGCGCCGCGGTCGGGGCGACGGTGACCGCCAGGGTCAGGCCGATCAACGGCGGCACGATCAGCATCGAGCACACGCCGAAGATCAGCGCACGCTTGTTGCGGAACACCTGCCGAAAGTCGTCGGCGGTCAGTGACAGCCCCATCGACACCATGATCGCGACGAGCGATCCGGGGAGGAGCCAGTTCCCGAGCAGGGACATCAGATCGTCATAGGTCATGCGCGCCGGTCCTCACGCCGTTTCGATGGAAATCGTGCAGGCACCGCTGCGCCGGATTGTCCGGCAATCGGCCTGCGCCCTGGCCAGGTCCTCGTCGACGATGCGCGCGCAAACATTGGCCTGGATCCAGCCGAAGGGCATCAGCAACCGCCCTCCCCCGGCGTAGAAGAGACCGATGTCGTAAAAGGGTCCAGGAGGCAGGCCTTTGGTGCTGCCCGCCGCGAGATAGGCGAGCACGATATCGCCCGCCTCGGGATAGGATGTGGCATTTTCCGCCGGAATGGCGGGTTGCGCCATCCCTTCCGGCAGGACACTCGCCGGCATGGGGATGGAGATTTCCGGCCCCGTCCAGATCGCGTGCATCGCCTCGAACCCGGCGTTTCGCTGGGCGAGATCCCACAGGAATGCGGTCGAATCTGGCGCCGCCTGATCGAGCAGGCGGCAGCGCGCGGACAGGCCGGATTGCGGTTCGGTCAGTCGGATAAAACGCATGCTGCCACCTATTGTCCGCTCACCATCGCCAGATACTCCTCTTTCTGAAGCGCGATGGGCACATTGCCGTTCTGCCAGAGATAGTCGTGAAACCGCTTGAGATCGAAGGTCTTGCCCTCGCGCACACGCGCTTCGGCAAGGAATTCGGCGGTCTGCATCTTGCCGATCTGATAACTGATCGCCTGCCCTGGCGAAGCCGCGAAAAAGACCGCCTCTTCCTCGGCCGTCATCCTGTCCATGGGAACCATCCTTTCCAGATAGTTGGCCGCGTCCGCGATGCTGAACTCACCGAGCGCGAGCTTGACATCGACCTCGACGCGCAGCGCGCGCAGCCGCGCGAAATTATAGATGATCTCGCGCGTCTTCGGCGCGTCGGCCCACAGCCCGGCCTGAAGCATCATCTCCTCGGCATAGAAGCCGGTGCCTTCGTTCGCACCGCTGTCATAATAATGGCGGCGCAGGGGATTGGGGTGTTTCCAGCTCAACATAAGCTGAAAGAAATGCCCCGGCACCCCTTCATGCACGATGATCGGCCGCGGATCGCGGGTGATCGACAGGTTGAAATAGCCAAGCTTCGGAGATGGATCGGGAAGATATACGGTCGCGTCCTGCCCGACGCGCGCCTGGCTGGTGAGATCGAAGGTACGTCCGAGCCAGCCGATCGGCGCCAGATAGGCGGGAAACGGCTGCGCTTTATAATGCCCTGCCCAGCCGGGCACGGTCAGCAGGTCCTTGTCGCGCAAGAAGTCGCGAATCTTGCCTTCGTCCGCATCGAGTTTCGCAATCACCGCATCGATCGAACTGCCGATCGGCAACTCGGGCACGCCCGCATTGCGGTTGCGCTCAAGTTCCTCGAACAGGACCGAGCGCGCCCATTCCTGCCGCCCCATCACCAGCAGTTCTTCGGGTGAATAGGGATAGAGGGCAACGCTGCCGAGGAAGTAGCGATAGCTTTCGGCGCCGACCGCCGTGACATCGGACAGACCCGGCCTCTTCGCCTTCAAATGCGCGCTGAAATCAGCAAATGCGACAAGCGCCTTGTCCTTTGCGGCCTTCAGCTGTCGGCGCTGGGCCGACGTCGCATTCGAATCCATGCCTGCGACCATGCCGTCGAGGCTGGCAGGCACATCGGCAATCTGGTGCAGCGCCGCGTCCACGAATGGCCCGCGCATATCGGTCAGGTTCACCTTGCCCGCCATCAGGATGTTCGGGGCATTGTTCAGCAGGCGGATCACGTCGTCGATCCGCGCGGACGCCAGCGGCGGCGGCGGCAACAGCACCTCGAAGATCGGATTGAGCGCCTGCGCGACATAGAAATGCGGCTGGCGGCGCCATGCCGCAACATGGTCGAGTTCCCAGCGGACGCGCGACAGCGCCGACCCGACGAGCCGATAATCGACGCGTTCGCTTACCGACTGCGGCTTGCCGGCGAGCGCCTTCCACTGGGCCTCAAACGCTGCGAGCCGCTCCTGCTGCGCGGCGACGGCAGCGGGTGACCAGTCGGGCGTCCACATGGCGGGGCGCACGATGCGCGGGATATCATCGCTTGTCGCGGGCTGGGTCGTGGCACGCCATGCCCAGAAATCGGCACCGAGTTGTTGCACCTCGGCCTGCGCCGACGCATTTTGCGCCGCCATCACCGCTGCACCGCCGATCACGAGGGAAATGGCCTGTCGCAGCATGCCTATTTCCTGTTCTTTACGTTACGATCGAAGAAATCGACCATCTTTTTGAAGGCAAAGCGCGCTTGGGGGAGCGTGTCGCTGGCCCAGGCATGATTGCCACCGGGAAGCGTCACCAGTTCGAACATCTGTTCGCGCTGAATCATCCCTTCGATCAGCGCCATCGTATCCGAATAGAGCACGACGGGGTCCCGCGTGCCGTGAATGATCATCAACGGATCGCGAATTCCCTTCGCCTGGTACAGCGCCGACTGCGCCTCATAACGCGCGGGCATGTCGGGACCGTCCGGGGGCCCCATGATCCACATCTGCGAAGGATAGGCATGCCATACATTGGTCGCCGGTGCGCCGGCGATGCCTGCGGCATAGACACCGGGCTTCTTCGACAGCGACATGATGGTCATCAGGCCGCCATAGCTCGATCCCCAGATGCCGACCCGACGGGGGTCGGCATAACCCTTGTCGACCAGGTAAAGCACACCGCTCTCCAGGTCGTTTATATCGGTCTCGCCATAGCTGTGATATTGCGTCTGGTTGTGGTCGCGCCCCTGTCCCCAAGACCCGCGGATGTTGACGTTGAGGACGATATAGCCCTGCGCGACGAAATATTGGTCGAGGCCCCAGGTCGGATGGGCGCGGCGCCCGCCCCACTGGTTGCGCACGGCATCCGAATAGACCGACCCGACGATCACCGGATAGCGTTTGGCGGGGTCGTAATCGGCCGGCAGGCTGATGCGCGCGAGCAGGTTGGTCCCGTCCACATGGCTCGGGAATTCGGCATAGCCGATATCGGCCCAGGTCTGCTGATAGAATTCGGGCTGCGGAGACCTGGTCACCTGAATTGCCCTGCCCGGCTTCGCCGTATCGACCAGATACAGTTCGGGCGGCGTCGTGTCGTTGCTGTACCAATCGGCGATGCGCCGGAAATCGGGCGAATATACGGGCTGGTGCGTGCCGGCGGCGGCGGCGCTGATCCGCTGTATCTTTCCGCCTGAGACCGGCACACGATAGATTTGCCGGTCCGCGAGGCGCGACTCGTTCGCGGTGAAATAAAGCTGCCCAGCCTTGCGGTCGACTGCGAAGCCTTCGACTTCCCACTCGCCCCGCGTGATCTGGCGTGGCGTCTCGCCCGCGGCGCGCTGGTGATATAGGTGCAGCCAGCCGTCGCGATCGGTCATGATGATCAGACCATCGTCGCCCGGTGCCCATGCGACCTTCCAGTCGGGACGCAGATGCCTGGGCTCGCGAAGCTGGTAGAAAGTCTCGCGCGCGCCGCTCGCCACGTCATAGAGGTAGATCGTGTGCTCCTTGGCCTCCATGTCGGAGCCGCTGACGAACAGGCGCTTGCCGTCGCCGGAAAGGCCATAGTCCCACACATGGTGCTTCGCATCGGGGCGGTCGTAGAAGCGCGTTTCGCCCGACGCGAGCATCACGACCCCGACGGTCGCCTTGGTCGTCTCTTCACCCGGAAAGGCCCGGACGACACGGTTGTTCTGCAACTCGCCCTTGGCGTTATAGAAGATGTCGCGCTCGGGCATGGCGCGATCGTCGGACTGCTGGAAGGCGATCGCCTTGCCGTCCTCGGCCCACTGGAAATCCGCGATATAGACTTTGGGATCGGCGTCGCCCGCAACGCGGTGCGCGGCATTGACCGCCTTCGCCGTCACATCGCGCACCCACAGCACGCCGCCCAGCGTCACGCGATTTCGCGTGTCGACCGGATTGCCCGAAATGAAGGCCAGCCGCGTTCCGTCGGGCGAAACCGCGAGGCTGCGGATCGCCTGCTTGTCGGTTTCGACCTTGATGATCGTCCCGTTTGCCTCGCGGATATGGAGCTGACCGCCAAGGGTGAAGGCGATGCGCCCCCTGTCCAACGCGACCGCCTGCGCGATCCCCTTCGCTTCGGCCTCGGGCTTGCTGTCCTGACCGAGCGTCGTCAGGCGGACCTTCTTTCCGGTCTTGACCGAATAGGACCAGATGTCGCGGAAGCTGTAGCCTTCGTCGTTCCACAGAAACAGCACGCTGCCGCCGTCGGCCGACCAGGCATATCCTTCGGGCGTCGTGCCGACCAGGCTCTTGTACCGATATAGCTCGTCGATCGACAGCGACGTTCCCGGCACGGTCGCGGTGCCTTGAACAGGCACGGGCCGATCCTGCGCCACGACCGACGGCGACGCCAACACGAGCGCCAACGCCGCCCCGACCATTCTCAACAGACCCACTTTGTTCATCGACGACTATTCCCAGCTTCACACGACTTCGAACGCGACCGGCGGAGCCGCGGCGGCACTCTGCCGCCGCGGCCCACACCTTTCCACTCAGAAGTTCGCCCGGAACCCGATCGTGAACCGGCGACCGATCGCGTCGTAGGTTTCACGTTCGTAAAGGTAGAAGGGCGGATCGCGATCGAACATATTATCGACGTTCGCGAAGAAGCTGAAATTCTCCATTACGTCGTAGTTCACAGCGAAGTCGAAGTAATGGACGTCCCCGGTTTCGGGTACGGCGAGCAAGGGAGTCGCCACACCCGAAGCCTTCGCGCCCGCGATGCGACCATCTTTCGCGGAGCCGATGAAGCGATGGCGGAGCGAAAGCTGCAGCTTTTCCATCTCCCACGTCAGACGCTGCGTGAAACGCCATTCGGGGTTGGCCGTGCTGCAGCTGCCGCCGCCGATATAGCCGGCGCAGTTAATCGGGTTGGCAATCGGGCTGCCCTGTGTGATCGCATCGATCAGATAGGTGCCGGCGATATAATAGCTGAGGTTGCCGGCCTCTCCCAGGCTGTGGCGGTAATCGATGCGGTAATCGATACCCGATGCCTCCAGATTGGCGATGTTCGCGTTAAGCAGCGGCACATCGTAAAGCTGACCATCAGGCGTACGATTACGCAGCGGCTGACAGAATACGTTGCTGAGCGTCATGTTCGCGTTACATGCGGTGATCACCGCCTGCAGCCCGCCACCGAACGATCCGATCGCATCGTCGATCTTGATGTTGTAATAATCGACCGTCAGCTGAAAGCCGGGAAGAAATTCGGGGCGAACAACCGCACCGACAGACCAAGTGTCCGACGTTTCTTCCTGAAGATTCGGGTTGCCGCCGGTAATGGCGCGGATCTGCTGATTTTCCTGCTGGAAAACATCGGCCACCGCAGCCGGGATTCCCAAGGATGTGACGCAGAAATCGCGTTCGGCAGCGGTGCGGCCTGCATCGGCGTTGCAGAAGTCCACCGCCTGCGGCGCCGTGTTGGTTGCACCCGAATAAAGCTCAACCACGTTCGGCGCGCGCACGGCACGTTGATACAGGCCGCGGAACTTCAGGCCACGGAACGGCGAGTATTCGCCGCCCAGCTTGTACGACCACACGGTGCCCGCCGTCGAATAATCGGAAAAGCGAAGACCGCCCTCAAAGGCCAGAAGTTCGACACCCGGCATGTCGGCCAGGATCGGGACGTAAAGCTCGCCATAGAGTTCAGCGACGTCGAATGAACCCGCCGTGGGGCTAAGGCCCGCCGAACGCGACAGCGCCTTGCCCTGAACGTAAAGCTGGTCAGGGTCGAAGGACGAGCTCTCCTTGCGATACTCGGCACCGATCGAGATGCCGACATCCCCCGCGGGCAGGCTGAACAACGAACCCGTCAGGCTGGCGCCGAGCTGCTTCTGACGGATCGTGGTGATGTTCGTCAGGTCCGTATAGATGTAGTTTATCATGTCGGGCGTCAGCGAGTTCAGCCCGAACGGGTTCAGGACGACGCAAGCCGGGTCGGCGACCGCGCACTTATAAGGATTGTTCGGGTCGGTAAGGAAGCCATTGGCGAAATTGTCGATCAGCACGCCGCCGCCCTGGACGTCGGTGATCTTGGTTTCGCCCTGGTTGTAATAGACCTCCCACTTCAGGCGATCCGTGAGATTGCCTTTCAGCCCGAAGACGAAGCGATAGAAATCACGGGTCTGGTCGCTGGTACGCGATCCGCCATCGAGCAGGCGGCGATTGATGTTGACCGGCACCAGGCTGTCACCATCGGCGTCCAGATTGGTCCGAAGGAAATCGCGCAGCGTGGGGTCAAGATAAGGATTGCGAATGTCGAGCTGAAAGCCGGGAATGAATCCCGAACTGCTCATCGGTACGGCGCCCAGCGTCGAATTAATCTTGCTGTGGACGTAGGAGCCCTCCCAGAAGGCCGTCACGCCATCGGTCACGTCATAATGACCGATAACCGAACCCTGCCAGCGCTGCATAGGCATCTGCAAGTTCGTATAAGGCCGATCGTTGAACCCGTCGGCCGTCGTATAGGCACGCCAGCCTTCGGGTGCGAAAAAGATACCGGCGGTGCCGATCCTGGAACCATAGGGATCGGTCAGACCGACGAGTTGCGGGCTGAAAATCGTACCCTGCGGCGTAACGCCGTTGCCGGACGGGACGAGCGTGGGCACACCACCGACCACCGCGTCGGCCAGATAGACGGTCGCATGGTCGCGCGCCTCGCCTTTCACCTGGGCGCGGTCATAATAGCTGCCGTGGAACACGATGTTGCCGCGGCCATCGGCAAAATTGCCGCCAACCGTCAGATCGATGTTATAACGCGCCGCATCGCCCTCGTCGCTGATGCCGTATGATCCGCCGATTTCGAAACCTTCAAAGTCATCCTTGGTCACGAAATTGACCACGCCGGCCATCGCGTCCGAGCCATAGACCGCGGATGCGCCGCCGGTCACCACTTCGACCCGCGAAATCAAGGAAGGGGGGATCATGTTGAGGTCGACCACGCCGTCCTGCGACGCCCCGACAATGCGGCGGCCATTCTGCAGCACCAACGTGCGTGCCGCGCCCAGATTGCGAAGATTGACCGTCGCGGATCCATTGCCCGAGTTCGATTGCGCGCCTGCACCGGCAACCGCTTGCGGCAGCGCATTGAGCAATTGCTCGGTCTCGACGGTCGACGAATATTTGATTTCGTCCTGGCTGATCACGTTGACGGGGCTGTTGGATTCGACGTCGGGCCGCGGGATGCGCGACCCGGTGACGACAATGGCGCCCTCTTCCCCGACAACCGGCTCCTGCGCCATCGCCGACCCGATGACCGCCATCGACAGGAACAGCGCCGAACCGCCCCTCAACCCTGCCCGAACAGCTGCTACCCGCTTCATACCCATGCTCATTACTCCCTGAACTGTAATGCCCGCCTGCGCCGTTCCGGTCGCTGACGTTCGTTGCCAGTCATTCCCGTGAACAGTTGCGTGATTTTGATCATATTGAGTCCGCACAGTCAATTCTGTGCCGCAAAAAAATGTGAAAAGTGTCATTTTTGGCGCGAAGGCCGGTCCGCCTCGCTCCGTACAGCCCCACAGGACAAAAGCGGATATTTCACATATATAACTGATTCCAATTGATATTATCCGGCGCAAATCAACGTTCCGACGTGCCGCAACGCCGCCGGAAGCGAATTTGGAGACCCTGCTTCCCGTTGCCGCTGACCTGAAAGAGAATCCCGAATTTCGTCTCTTGACCCGACGCAAACTCCATCACATTATGATCAAAATCACGTGTTTTAGGTATCAATTATCCTGCGGCGCGTCGATTCGCCGACGCGCTCCACCGAGATGGAGACCCGTCGCATGCGCAAGACACTCCTGGCCACGACCGCCGCGTTGCTCGCGGGAATGGCGTGCATCAGCCCGCTGGAGGCGTTCGCCACAACCGGCCAGGCCGTTCAGGAGCCCGCCAGTCCACCCGACGGACAGGGCAATTATGATCAGCTTGTCGCGCTGTTCACCGCCTTCAATCGGTGGAGGACCCCGGAAGCCGTCGACGGCGTCGTCGATTACAGCCCGCCGGCGGTCGACAAACGCCGCGCCGAGTTGCGCGCCTTTCAGGCGAAATTGCCGGACTTCGCCGTCGCGCGCTGGGATCGCCACCAGCAGGTAGACTATCTCGCAGTGCGCGCGCAGATGGACCTTGCCGATTTCACATTGAACATCACCAAGCCCTGGGCCCGTGATCCGGGCATGTATGTCGATGAACTGCAACGGCTTGCCTATACCGAATTGCCGATCGAGGGGGCCGAACGCGTCAAATTCCGCGCCCGGCTGAAAGCGATACCGGCCTATCTTGCCCAGGCGCGCATCAATCTCGATTCGGTGGCGGCCGACTATGCCGATCTCGCTATCCACAGCCTGTCCCACGGCGACGGCGTTGGCCATGGCATGCCCTATCGCGCAACAGAGCCCGAAGGCCTCATCGGATGGTTCGGCGACCTGCACGGCCGCGCCCGGACCCGGCAACCCGCCCTGCTGCCCGATATCGAGGCCGCGCAAAAAGCAATCCTTGGCTTTCGCGACTGGCTGGTCGCATCGCGTCCGGCGATCACCGCCCACGCCGGCGTCGGCAAGCCGGCCTATGACTGGTTCCTCACCAATGTTCGGCTCATGCCCTATGATTCGGATCAGGTCGTCACGCTGGCCGAACGCGAACTCGACAGGCAATGGGCCAATTATACGACCGAGCGGCATCGCAACCGGAATCTGCCCGAACTGCAGCTTCCCCGATCGGCAGCCGAATATGAGGCACAACTGGCCGGCACCGATGCAAAAATTCGGGCCTGGCTGCGCGACGAGGACATCATCTCGATCCCCGACTATATTCCCGCGACATATCAGGAGGTCGGTTTCAATGCGCCGTGGATCGTTCGGCCGAACGGGCCGATGTTCTGGGAACAGGTCCAGTTCCGCGACGCATCGCCCGATCATCTCCACGCGACCTTTCCCGGCCACCGGTTCGACGGCATGACCGCGAAACGCGTCAATCACCCGATCCGGAGCCTGATCAGCGACAGCGGCCGGACCGAAGGCTGGGGCTTTTATCTGGAGGAAACGGCGCTCCAGCTCGGCCTGTTCGACGATCGCCCGCGGACGCGCGAGCTAATCTATATCTTCGGCCTTTTCCGCGCCGCCCGGACGATCGGCGACGTGAAGATGCAGCGCAACGAGATGAGCGTCGCGCAAACCATGGCCTTCTGGAAAGAATGGACGCCCTATCTCGACGACGATGTCGCCCGCGTCGATGCCGGCATCTATATCCGCCGCCCGCCCGGCTATGGCATGACCTATACGATCGGCGCAATGCAGCTTCAAAAGCTGCTGGTGGACCGCAAACGCCAGCTCGGCGACAAATTTTCAATCAGGGATTATCACGACTATCTGATGAACACCGGCCGCCTGCCGGTATCACTGCTCCGCTATGACCTCACCGGCTACGACGACGAAATCAAAAAGCTATGGCGTCACGAGTCGTTGACTGCCCACCTTGGACACACATCATAACGAACTGGCGGGCAGCAGGCGGGCGAAAAATGCGGCACCGGGCATCCCGCGCTCAATTACAATCCCGGTTCGGAAATGGCGTCGCGTCGAAAGGGATCGTTCGGCCGCGAAATCAGGACGTCACGACCGTGTGGGCGGTGATCGAATAGCCGAACGGATCGCGGAACGCGAAATAGCGGCCGAACGGCCCGTCCCTTGGAGCGAATTCGATTTCGACGCCTTGCGCGACGAGATGGTCGTGCAGCGCATCGGCGTCGTCGCAGCCGAACCAGATGGCGATGCCCCAGCCCAGCTTATCGGCCGCTCCCAGATCGATGACGGGC
>QFPJ01000083.1 GCA_003241685.1 Sphingopyxis macrogoltabida | reverse complement strand
GCTGCTGCTCAATCCCGATCATCCCGACAGCCTGGACGGCCGCTATTTCGGGCCGCTCCGCGCGTCCGCCGTGCTCGGCCGCGCGATCCCGATCCTCACCCGCCAGACTCCCGACGCGCCGCTCACCTGGCGCTGACCCGATTTTCCCTGCCAACCCAAAGGAGATTCCCATGCAGATCGGCAGCTTCATTCGCACCGCCAATGGCTTTGAAGGCATCCTCGAAAGCGCGATGCTCGACATCCGCATCTCCATCGTTCCGGCCGAGCCGAGCGATGCCGAGAAGGCGCCGGACTGGCGCGTCCATCGCGGCGATGACGGCGACGGGCCGGAGATCGGCGCGGGCTGGAACGAGAGCGGCGAACGCGCCGGGGATTACGTCTCGCTGCGCATTGACGATCCCACGTTCGCACAGCCGATCCGCGCCGCGCTGTTCCAGAACACCAATGACAAATCGGCATGGTCGCTGCGCTGGAACCGGCCCCAGAAGCCGCGCGAGCAGGACTGAGATCGTGCGCTTTTCCATCATCCCTTGGTTCGCGGGAAAGCCGTCTCATCCCTCCGTCCCGCTCGGTCGCAGGCCGGCCGGGGCGCGCAGCGAAGGTCAAGGGCGGCCAACGGCCGGCGCCCCGCGCGCACCCTTTACCGCAGCGAGCACGCTGGCAGGCTGGCGGCGGAGCGGAGTCGAATCGGCGGTGGCGCTCGCCGTCGTGCTGCTGTCCGGCGGCCTCGGGCCTGTAGCGGCGCTGGCGCAGGAAATGCCGGCCGCGCGATCAGCGACCGTCCATCCTTATGCCGGCCATGTCGCCGACGCCGCGCGGCGGTTCGGCATCCCCGAAGCGTGGATTTGGGCGGTGATGCGCGTCGAGAGCCGGGGCGTTTCACGCGCGGTCTCACCGGCCGGAGCGATGGGCCTGATGCAGATCATGCCCGCAACCTGGACAGACCTTCGCGCGCGCTACCGTCTCGGCCCGGACCCGTTCGACGTGCGCGACAACATCATGGCGGGCGCGGCTTATCTACGCGAGATGCACGACCGCTACGGCAACGCGAGCGCGATGCTGGCGGCATACAATGCGGGGCCGGGCCGCTACGACGATTACCTGTCACGCGGCCGGGCGTTGCCAGCCGAGACGGTCGGCTATCTCGCCCAGCTCGCGCCAATCACTGGCGGATCGGGCGCTGTGGAGGTGGCGGTAAGCGTGCCGCCTGATCCGTTCGCCTGGCGTCGCGCCGCGTTGTTTGTCCGCACGGGGAGCGCCGCATCAGATGCAGTTGGCGTGCAGTCCGGCAGCGGCGAAACCGCGCCGGAAACGCTCACGGGCAGCGTAGAATCTGACGGCGGTCGCACGACCGATCCGTCGCCGAATGTGGTGCGCGACACGCTGTTCGTGTCCCGCGCCCGCGCGGGCCGACCGCAATGATCGGCCTGTCACTCCCTTCATCCGTCCGAAGCAGCAAAGTGGCTGGGGAGGAGGAAAACGGCAGGGACAGACGAGGGCAAGATATAAGCAGCGCCCCGTTCAGCCGAAAAGCCGAGGCTTTTCCGTGGCTTCACGCGGGGGCGTCGGTCGGCGCGCGTGCCGCGCGGAAGAGAAAAGCAAGTAAAATCAACGCCTCGAATGGCACTGCAGGCCATTTTCGGCCGAAAGCGGCCCGGCCGTGATCGAGGACAGCGAGTTTCGCGTCCGGCCGGGCAAGATCAAGCGCAGCAAGGCGCAGGGCCGCAATGCCCGCGGCCTGGTCGCCGAGGTGCTGCGCGTTGCCGCGATCCACAGCGGCGGCCGGCGCGGCGGCGCCAGCGGCGCGCGCCGGGGTGTGCAATCGACCTTCGGGCGGGGACGCACCGCCTTCGCCCGCAGTCGCCTATTCGGCTCGGGCCGGCGCGTCATGGTCAAGATGCTGCCCGTGACCACCCGCAGCCGGGGCGGCCGGCGCTCGGCGCCGCTGTCCGCGCACGTCGCTTATTTGAAGCGCGAAGGCGTCACCCGCGACGGCTCGCCGACCCGCATGTTCGACGCGGCTGGCGACAACGCCGACGATCGCGGTTTCACCGAGCGGTGCAAGGATGACCGGCACCATTTCAGGGTCATCGTGTCGCCCGAGGACGCTGCCGAGCTGACCGACCTGCGCGAATACACGCGCGACCTGATGCGCCAGATGGAGGTGGACCTTGGGACGCGGCTCGATTGGGTCGCGGTCGATCACTGGAACACCGACAATCCGCACGTCCATCTGCTCGTGCGCGGCGTTACCGATCAGGGCGCCGATCTCGTCATCTCCCGCGACTACATCAGCCACAATCTGCGCTCGCGCGCGCAAGACCTGGCCTTCGCCGAGCTTGGGCCGAAACCCGAACATGAGGTGCAGCGCGCGCTCGACCGTGAGGTGACGGCGGAACGCTGGACCCGGCTCGATACCGAGATCCAGCGTTCCGCCGACGAGCTGGGTGTGATCGACCTGCGCCCCGAGCGCCCCGGCCCGGACGATCCGCGGCTCCGCCGTTTGATGGTGGGGCGCTTGCAGCACCTGGAAACGATGGGACTCGCGGCCGAAGGGGATACCGGCCAATGGGCGGTCGCGGAAGGTGCGGCGGCGAAGCTGCGCGAGGTGGGCGCGCGCGGCGACATCATCCGCACGATCGGCGCGGCGCTCAAGGATCGGGGGCAGGACCGGCCGCTCGACAGTTACGCCGTCGTCACCAGCGCGCCCGAGAAGCCGATCGCCGGCAGGCTGATCGACAAGGGGTTGCACGACGAGCTGACCGGCACCGCCTATGCCGTGATCGACGGCACGGACGGGCGCACCCACCATGTTCGCCTGCCGGGCATCGAGGCGCTGGAGCATAGCCCCAAGCTCGGCGGCATCGTCGAGTTGCGCGGCGTCGGCCGGCCCGGCGAGGCGAGGCCGACGCTGGTGCTCGCCACGCGGTCGGACATAGACCTTGCCGCGCAGGTGAAAGCGCCCGGCGCGACCTGGGTTGACCATCGCCTGATAGAGCGTGGCGCCAGCGTTGCGGACGGCGGGTTCGGCGCCGAGGTGCGCCGCGCGATGGACGCGCGCACCGACCATCTTGTCCGCGAAGGGCTGGCGCGCCGCTTCGGCGAGCGGACGGTGTTCGAGCGCGGGATGCTCGACACGCTCCGCAAGCGCGAACTGGACGCGGTTGGGGCGAAGATCGCGGGGGAAACCGGGCTTGCCTATCGCCCCGCCGCGTCCGGCGAGAAGATCGCCGGCGTCGTGCGCCAACGCCTCGCGCTCGCATCAGGCCGCTTCGCCATGATCGACGACGGCCTCGGCTTCCAGCTCGTGCCTTGGGCCAGCACCCTCGAACAGCAACTCGGCCGTCAGGTGTCCGGCGTCGTC
>QFPJ01000156.1 GCA_003241685.1 Sphingopyxis macrogoltabida | reverse complement strand
CCGAACCGCTTGGGGAAGGGGACCGATGCCGCCAGCGCGTCCTTCACCGGCTGCGGCGCGGCGTTCATCAGCGGCGTGTCGAATATGCCCGGCAAAATGGTGTTGATGCGGATGCCCTCGCTCATCAGGTCGCGCGCGATCGGCAGGGTCATGCCGACAACGCCCGCCTTCGACGCGGAATAGGCGGCCTGGCCCATCTGGCCATCCTCCGCTGCCGCGCTGGCGGTGTTGACGATCGCGCCGCGCTCGCCATCGGCCAGCGGATCGAGCGTCAGCATGCCCGCCGCCGACTTGGCGATGCAGCGGAAGGTGCCGACCAGGTTGATCTGGATCACCCGGTCGAACGCATCGAGCGGGAAGTGGCGGAGGGCGCCGCTCGCCCGGTCGCGGCCGGCGGTCTTGGCGGCATGGCCGGTGCCCGCACAGTTGATGAGGATGCGTTCCTGCCCATGGGCGGCGCCCGCATCGACGCTGTCGTCCGATGTCACGTCGACGGCGCAGAACAGGCCGCCGATCTCCGCGGCGAGCGCCTCGCCCTTGTCGCGTTGCAGGTCGAAGATCGCGACCCGGACGCCGCGCGCGGCCAATGTCCGCGCGGTCGCCGCGCCCAGGCCCGATGCGCCGCCGGTCACGACGGCGGCCATGTTCTTTTCCAGTTTCATGCTGTCGGCTCCCGGCGCGTCACAGGCGTTCGACGATGGTGACGTTGGCGATGCCGCCGCCTTCGCACATGGTTTGCAGGCCATAGCGCTTGCCGCGCCGGTGCAGCGCATGGACCAGCGTCGCCATCAGCTTCGTGCCCGATGCGCCAAGTGGATGGCCGAGCGCGATCGCCCCGCCATTGACGTTGAGCCGGTCGGGGTCTGCCCCACTATGTTTGAGCCAGGCGAGCGGCACCGAGGCGAAGGCCTCATTGACCTCGTACAGGTCGATATCGTCGATCGTCATGCCGGCGCGGCGCAGCGCCTTGTCAGTGGCGAACAGCGGTTCTTCCAGCATGATGACGGGATCGCCGGCGGTCACGGTCAGATTATGGATGCGCGCCAACGGGGTGAGGCCATGGGCCTTGAGCGCAGCTTCCGACACCACCAGCACGGCGCTCGCCCCATCGCAGATCTGGCTGGCATTGGCCGCGCTGATGACGCC
>QFPJ01000043.1 GCA_003241685.1 Sphingopyxis macrogoltabida | reverse complement strand
GGCTGCCGCCCGTGCTGGCGATGCGCCGCGCCGAACTGCTGGGCGCGGCGGGCGATCATGGCGGCGCGATCGCGTCGGCAGAGGCGGCGCTGGCCGAAAATCCGTCGGACCGGGCGCTGCTGATCCGTTTCGCCGATGTCGCCCGCCAGTCGGACGACCGCGCGGCGACGCTGCGCGCCTATCGCCGGTTGGGCGCGACGCTGGAGGAGGGCGACGCCGAATTGCAGGGCATGCTGCTGATCGCGGAAGCCGAGATATTGTTGCAGGACGACGCGTGGGACGCGGCGGCGCGATTGATGGAGCGCGCGGTCGCGCTGCGCCCCGACGACGCCATGGTGCTGAACTTCGCGGGCTATTCGGCGATCGAACGGCGCAAGGACGTGCCGCGTTCGCTGGCGCGAATCGAGGCGGCGTGGAAACTGGAACCGCAGAATGCGAGCATCACCGACTCGCTCGGCTGGGCCTATTTCCTGACGGGCCGGGTCGGGGAGGCGGTGCCGTTGCTCGAACAGGCGGAGCGCGGCGAACCCGGCAATGCGGTGATCGTGGAGCATCTGGGCGATGCCTATTGGCAGGCGGGGCGGCATTTTCAGGCGCGCTATGCCTGGCGCGCGGCCGCGCTGGTCGCGGAAACGGACATGGCGACGCGTATCGCGGCCAAGCTGCGCGACGGACTGACGCCGGCGACCACCGCGCCATGACCGCGATGCACGAGACCGGGTGGGCCAAGATCAATCTGGCGTTGCACGTCCGCGCGCGGCGAGCGGACGGCTATCACGAGATCGAAACGCTGTTCGCCTTCGTCGATCATGGCGACGGGATCGCGGTCGAGGTTGCGGGCGAGATTGCGGACGAGGTTGCGGATGAGGACCGCCTGACGATCGACGGCGAGTTCGCCGAAGGATTGGAGGCCGGACCCGGCAATCTGGTGCTGCGCGCGCTGGCGTTGCTGCGCGCGCGCGGCGGCGCGGCGCGCGTGCCGCCGCTGTCGATCCGCCTGACCAAGCGGCTGCCCGTCGCGGCGGGAATCGGCGGCGGGTCGGCCGACGCGGCGGCGATCGCACGGCTCGTCCGGCAGCATTTCCTGCCCGAAATCGGCGATGCCGCGCTGGCGCGGCTGGTCGCGCCGCTGGGCGCCGACGTCGCCGCCTGTGTCGCCAGCGTCACCAGCCTGGGTGTCGGCGTCGGCGAGCAACTGTCGCCGCTGCCCGCCCTGGCGCTGGGCGGAACTCCCGTGCTGCTCGTCAATCCGCGCCAGCCGGTCGCGACCGGGCCCGTCTTCGCCGCGTGGGACGGCATCGATCGCGGCGCGCTCTTTGTCGATCCGGCGACCCGGTCGGCGCTGTTCGCGGCGCGCAACGATCTGCAACGCCCCGCGACCGCGGCGTGCCCGGCGATCGCCGAGGTGCTGATCGAACTCGGCGGTCTCGGGCCGTGGCTGGCGCGCATGTCGGGATCGGGCGCGACCTGCTTCGCGCTGTTCGATGCCGCCGCCGAACGCGATGCCGCATCGCGGCGGCTCGCCGAAACGCATCCGCACTGGTGGCAGATGGCGGGAACGCTGCGGTGATCGAGGCGTGGCGGGAAGTGGGAACGGCGCGCGCGGGCGGGATGCTGCTGATCGGCGACCATGCGTCGAATCGCGTACCGGCCGATATCGACCTGGGCATCGATCCGGCACTGCTTGACCAGCATATCGCCGTCGATATCGGCGTCGCGGCGGTGGCGGCGCGGCTGGTCGCAATGGGCGCGGTCGATGCGGCGATCCTGGGCGGCGTGTCGCGGCTGGTGGTCGATTGCAATCGCGACGAAGACGCGCCGGGCGTCCTTCCGCTTGCCAGCGACGGCCATGCGATCCCCGGCAACCGGCTCGACGCGGCGGAGCGCGCGGCGCGGCTGGTGCGTTTCTTCCATCCCTATCACGCCCATATCACGGCGACGATCGCCGCGCATCGGCCGGCGATGATCCTGTCGCTGCACAGCTTCACGCCGTCGCTCGCCAGCGATCCCGATCAGGCGCGGCCATGGCATGTCGGCGTGCTGTACAACGACGACGACCGGCTGGCCGGGGTCGCGATTGCGGCGCTGGAGGGCGAAGGGCTGATCGTCGGCGACCAGTTGCCCTATTCGGGCAAGCTGCTCAACGCGACGATGAACCGCCACGCGGAGGCGCATGGCATTCCCTATATCGGGATCGAGATGCGACAGGACCTGGTCGGCGATGCGGACGGACAGGCGCGCTTTGCCGGATGGCTCGCGGCGATGTGCCGCAAAGCGGCGTTGAATCTGCCCGCTTAGGCGTGTAGAGGCGCCCTTAGGCCTACGTAATTATATTATCAGGATTTAGAGAAATGCCTTCTTATCGTTCACGCACCACGACCCATGGCCGCAATATGGCGGGCGCCCGCGGACTGTGGCGCGCGACGGGAATGAAGGACAGCGACTTCGGCAAGCCGATCATCGCGGTGGTGAACAGTTTCACCCAGTTCGTTCCGGGCCATGTCCACCTCAAGGATCTGGGCCAGATGGTCGCGCGCGAGATCGAGGCGGCGGGCGGCGTCGCCAAGGAATTCAACACGATCGCGGTCGACGACGGCATTGCGATGGGCCACGACGGCATGCTCTATTCGCTGCCCAGCCGCGACCTGATCGCCGACAGCGTGGAATATATGGTCAACGCGCACTGCGCCGATGCGATGGTGTGCATTTCCAATTGCGACAAGATCACGCCGGGCATGCTGATGGCGGCGATGCGGATCAATATTCCGGCCGTCTTTGTGTCCGGCGGTCCGATGGAGGCGGGTAAGGTCGTGCTGAAGGGCAAGGAGGTCGCGCTCGATCTGGTCGATGCGATGGTCGTTGCCGCCGACGAGCATTACACCGACGAGGAAGTGGCGGCAGTCGAACGATCGGCCTGTCCGACCTGCGGCAGCTGTTCGGGCATGTTTACCGCCAATTCGATGAACTGCCTGACCGAAGCCTTGGGCCTGTCGCTGCCCGGCAACGGATCGCAGCTGGCGACCCATGCCGACCGCAGGGAGCTGTTCCTGCGCGCCGGGCGCATCGCCGTCGAAATGTGCCGCCGCTATTATGAGGAAGAGGATGACAGCGTCCTGCCGCGCCGCATCGCGACGTTCGAGGCGTTCGAAAATGCGATGAGCCTGGATATCGCGATGGGCGGATCGACGAACACGGTGCTGCACCTGCTTGCCGCCGCGCATGAGGCGGGGGTCGATTTCACGATGGAGGATATCGACCGGCTGTCGCGCCGCGTGCCCTGTCTGTCGAAGGTCGCGCCGGCGAAGCAGGACGTCCATATGGAGGACGTCCACCGCGCCGGCGGCATCATGGCGATCCTGGGCGAACTGGAACGCGCCGGGCTGCTCCATGCGCATCTGCCGACGGTGCACAGCGCCACGCTGGGCGATGCGCTGAACAAATGGGACATCGGGCGGACCAACGATCCGATGGTGCAGAAATTCTTCCTCGCCGCGCCGGGCGGCGTGCCGACCCAGACCGCCTTCAGCCAGGATCGCCGTTGGGACAGCCTGGACCTCGACCGAGAAAAGGGCGTCATCCGTTCGGCCGACCATGCGTTCAGCAAGGATGGCGGCCTTGCCGTGCTGTCGGGCAATATCGCGCGCGACGGCTGCATCGTGAAGACGGCCGGGGTCGACGAGAAAATCCTGAAGTTCGCCGGGCCCGCCAAGGTTTACGAAAGCCAGGATGCGGCCGTCGCGGCGATCCTGACCGGGCAGGTCGAGGCCGGCGACGTCGTCGTCATCCGTTACGAAGGGCCGAAGGGCGGACCCGGCATGCAGGAAATGCTCTATCCGACCAGCTATCTGAAATCCAAGGGGCTGGGCGCCGCCTGCGCGCTGATCACCGACGGGCGCTTTTCGGGCGGCACGTCGGGCCTGTCGATCGGCCATGTCTCGCCGGAAGCTGCCGAGGGCGGGACGATCGGGCTGGTCGAACCCGGCGACCGGATCGAAATCGACATTCCGGCGCGCACGATCACGCTGGCGGTGCCCGACAGCGAATTGGCGGCGCGGCGCGCGGCGATGGAGGCGAAGGGCGACGCCGCATGGCAGCCCGCGAAGCCCCGTCCGCGTCAGGTGTCGGTCGCCTTGCAGGCCTATGCCGCGCTGACGACCAGCGCCGCACGCGGCGCGGTGCGCGACCTGTCGCAGTTGAAGGGCAAATGATGCGCGCCGCCCTGGGCCTTGCCGGTGCGGCGCTGCTCCTCAGCGGCTGCAACCGCGCCCCCGACAATGGCACGCTGGCCGAGGCCGAAGCGCGCGGCGGGCGCGAAGCGGCGGCGAGCGGGCGCATCGCCTGCGCGCTGGAAGGCGCCAAGCTGTTCGATCGCACCTGCACGGTCGAGGAGATGAACGGGCCCGACGGCACGGTGCTGGTCGTCGGCAAGCAGGACGTCGGCTATCGCCGGTTGCAGATCACGACCGACGGCCGCGGCCTGGTCACGGCCGACGGCGCCGAACCCGCGACGGTGACGATCATCGAGGATGGCCTGATCGAAGTGAAGGTCGGCCCCGACCGCTATCGCCTGCCCGCGAATACGGCGGGCGGGTCGTAGGTGAGACGCTTGGGCATCGTTTGTCTTCGCTGGTCGTTCTGAACCCTTCGACGGGCTCGGAACAGGCTTGGTCGGATTTGATTCCGTTTGCGTTCGTTGCCGCCCTTCCGTCATTGCGAGGAGTGGAGCGACGAAGCCATCTCCAGCGATCGACAAGGCAGAGCGACGGCTGGAGATTGCTTCCCCCGGCTTTCGCCGGGGTCCTATGACGCATAGGAATTATCGGCGGTCCGCACGTCGTCGCCGCTGTGGATTCCGGATCAGGTCCGGGATGACGCCTAACCGGTGCGCGGGCTTTTGGTTCTAACCGATCGCCAAACAGGCTAGGGTCCTGTTCATGTCCGTTCCTGCCGACGCGCCGATCCTGACCAGCAATGCGATGCGCGCGGCCGAGGCGGCGTGCGTGGAAGCCGGGACGTCGCTGGCTGAATTGATGGAGCGGGCGGGCGCGGCGGTTGCCGACACCGCATGGCGGATGGCGGCGGGGACGCCGATCCTGATCCTGTGCGGCCCCGGCAACAATGGCGGCGACGGCTATGTCGCGGCGCGGCGGCTGGCCGAACGCGGGGCGAATGTCCGCGTGGCGGCGCTGGCGACGCCGACGACCGATCTGGCGCGCGCGGCGCGGGCGGTGTGGACGGGGCCGGTCGAGGTGCTGGACGGCGCTGTCGACCCCGCGCCGATGGTCGTCGACGCGCTGTTCGGCATCGGCCTGTCGCGCCCATTGTCCGATCGGCTGGCCGACGGCCTGCGGCGCTTTGCGGGGCGCCGTATCCTGGCCGTCGATGTACCGAGCGGTATCGACGGCGATGCGCGCGAACCGTGGCGGGCGCCGCTGATGGCCGATGTGACGCTGGCGCTGGGGGCGCTCAAACCCGCGCATGTCCTGTTGCCCGCCTCGGCCGATTGCGGCAGCGTGCGGCTGGCGGGGATCGGCATCGGCGCGACCCGCACGATGGGCACGCTGCCGCATGCGGCGACGCCTGCCGCCCCGGCGTCCGGCGCCCACAAATTTTCGCGCGGCATGGTGCTGGTCTTTGCCGGGCCGATGCGGGGCGCGGCGCGGCTGGCGGCGGCGGCGGCGCAGCGCGCCGGGGCGGGCTATGTCGTGCTGGAGGGCGCCGGCCACGCCAGCGTTGATTCGATCATCGTCGAAGGCGAGGAGCGGTTCGGCGAGCGACTGAGCGATCCGCGCGTCGGCGCGGTCGTCATCGGCCCCGGCTTTCCGGCTAGCGACGAATTGGCGTTCGATGTCGAGGCGGCGCTCGATACGGGCAAGCCCCTCGTGCTCGACGCGGGCGCGATCGGCGCGGCACTGGCGCGGTTGGGGGCGCGACTGGGCGCGCGGCTGGGCGAAGCGCCGAGCGCCGCGATCCTGACCCCGCACGAAGGCGAATTCGCGCGCGCCTTTCCCGATCTGGCCGGCAACAAGATCGACCGCGCGCTGGCGGCGGCGCGCCGGACCGGGGCGGTAATGGTCTACAAGGGCGCCGATACGGTCGTGGCGGCGCCCGACGGGCGCGTATGCGCGGCATGGCCGGGCAGTCCCTGGCTGGCGACGGCGGGAACGGGGGACGTGCTGGCGGGGGCGTGCGGCGCCATGCTGTCGCGCGGCGGCGACCCGTTCGACGCGGCGGTGGCGGCGGTGGGGTGGCATATCGCGCGGGCCGCGCGTATAGGCCCCGGCCTTGTCGCCGACGATCTTGTCGCCGACGGGCTGGTTAGGGAATGACATGAGCGAAGCCGCGCTGATCGAGCGCATTGCCGCGCGCGGCGACGGCGTGACCGGCGATGGGCGGCATGTCGCGGGCGCCGTGCCCGGCGATCATGTCGCGCCCGACGGCACGATTTTGCCCGGCCCCAACCGGGCCGATCCCCCGTGCCGCCATTTCGGCAAATGCGGCGGTTGCCAACTTCAGCATGTCGCCGAACCGGCGCTGGCCGATTTCGTGCGCGACCGGGTCGCGGGCGCGCTCGCGGCGCAACAGGTGGCGGCGAGCGAGGTGGCGCCCGCGCGTCTGTCGCCCCCGCAAAGCCGCCGCCGCGCGGCGCTGACCGCGCTGAAGGCAGGCAAGCAGACGGTGCTGGGGTTCAACGCGGCGCAGAGCAACCAGATCGTCGACATGCGCGAATGCCCGTTGCTGTCGCCCGCGCTGTTCGCGCTCGTCGCGCCGACGCGCGCCTTGCTGGCCGTCATCGCGCCGCAGCGACGCCCGGTGAAGGTCAAGCTGCAGATGCTGGATCAGGGGCCGGAACTGGTGCTGGAGGGGGTGCGCGCCGACGGGCTGGATGCCGCCATGGCGCTTCAGGATTTCGCCGGAGCGAACGGCCTTGCGCGCCTCGTCGTCGATCAGGGCGACGGGCCGGAGACGCTGTGGCAGCCCGAACCGCCGACGGTGCATTTCGCGGCGGCGTCGGTCGAGCCGCCGCCCTTCGCCTTTCTGCAACCCACCGAGGCGGGGCAGGCGGCCCTGATCGGTGCGGTGCGCGATGCGATCGGCGATGCGGGCGCGGTCGCCGACCTGTTCGCCGGGGTCGGCACCTTTGCCCTGTCGATCGCCGAAGGACGCAAGGTGTATGCGGCCGAAGGCGCGCGCGATGCGATTGCGGCGCTGACCAGCGCCGCCAACCGGGCGCGCCTGACCGTCGCGACCGAGCATCGCGACCTGTTCCGCCGCCCGCTGGTCCCTGCCGAACTCGACCGCTTCGGCGCCGTCATCCTCGACCCGCCGCGCGCCGGGGCGGAGGAGCAGGTGAAGCAGATCGCGGCCGCGCGAACGCCGGTGATCGCCTATGTCAGCTGCAACCCGGCCAGTTTCGCCCGCGATGCCAAAATTCTGGTCGCGGGCGGATACCGGCTCGATTGGGTGCGCCCGGTCGGCCAGTTCCGATGGTCGACGCATGTGGAACTGGCCGCGCGCTTTTCGCGCCAGAGTCTTTAGAGAATCTACCGCTTCAAGCGGGCCGGTGCCGTCACGTGCTAAGGCAGCACGAACCCGATGAAAGCGTGCAGGCTGAGCGCCAGCAGCACGAGGCTGGCCAGCGCGAAGACGATGAAACGCCACATCACGCGGTTGACCGTCACCTGGATCAGGCTGTGCAGGATACGCAGCGCGACATAGGCCCAGGCAAGCTGAGCGTTCAGCCCGCCGCCCATGCCGCCGATCGCCAGCGCGATCGCGACGGCATAGAAGACCGTCGGCTGTTCCATCAGATGGTTGTAATTATGCGCCTTCCACTGCACCTCGGGCGGCAACACGTCGTCGAGGCCCCGGCCGGTCGTGCCGACCAGATTTTTCGCATCGATACTGGCGCGCTGCATCGCCGGGATGCGCGTCGCATACATCCAGGCCCACATCACCATCGACCACAGCGCCAGCGTCGCGACCGGCCCCAATATGGCGTTCGTTCCCATGACATTCTCCCCCTTCTTGTTGGTCTCTTCGGCCCGATCAGCCCAGGGTCGCGATCACCGCGAGCAGCGCGAGCACGAACAGGCACAGGGTCGAGGCAAAGAACAGCGCAAAGCGCACCGGGATGCGATTGACCGTCGATTGCCAGATGCTGTGGATGATCCGCAGGATGGTATAGGCCCACGCCAGCCAGACGACATAGGCGGGATAGCCGCCGACGGCGTTGAGGATCAGCAGCACGGCATAGAAGAGCGTCGGCTGTTCAAGCCGATGCGTGTAATTGTGCGACTTCCAGTTCGTTTCCGGCGGCAGAATTTTTTCCAGATCGGCGCCGCGGCCGCCGGGCGGCGATTTGGAAAGATCGATGCCCGCCTTTTTCATCGCCGGAAAGCGCGTCGCGGCAACCCAGCCGAACATGAAGACGGTCCACAGCACCAGGACGGCGCCGGGTGCGAGCAGGCTGTTGGACATGGTTCCCCCAATTTTCTCTGTTGCGGTCGCGGGCGATGCTACGCCGCCCGCGCGCAGATGCAATGGCGGAGATTATTCTTCGATTTTCGTCAGTTCCGCCCGGATCGCGTCGCCATCGCCGTCGATCCTGGGTGCCAGGCCCAGATCTTGCGGCGTCATCGCGCCATAACGCACCGGCGGCTGCATTTCGTGAAAGGCGCCGATGTCGGGATGGTCGCGGCGCCGGAAAAATCCCGTGGCGGCGAGGTGCGGGTCGTCCAATATGTCCTGCAGGTCGCGCGCGGCCATTGCCGGGATGTCGTTCGCCGCGAACAGGGCCAGCCATTCGGCATTGGTCTTTGCCGGCGTCTTGCGCGCGATTTCGGAATAGATCAGCGGCATATGCTGCCCCATTGCCTTGGCCGCCTCATAGGCTGGGTCGGTCAGCAGCGCCGCGCTGCCGATCAGCGCCATCAGCCGCGCGGTCGATTCGGCGGTGTAGGGGACGATGGCGAGGTAGCCGTCGGCGGTCGGGAACGGCTGGCGCGTCGGATCGAGCTGGCGCGGATAGCCCGCCGGCCCGATCGGCGGATCGAGCGTCGCGTCGCGCAGATGTTCGGTCAGCATGAAGGCCGCGAAACATTCGAACATCGGCACTTCGACCGCCTGGCCTTCGCCGGTGCGCAGCTTGTGCACCAGCGCCGCCAGGATCGCCTGCGCGCCGAACTGGCCGGCGATCTTGTCGGCGATCAGCGAGGGGAAATAGCGCGGACGGGGATCGCCGTCGACGCGCGGCAACAGGCTGGTGGTGCCCGTCGCCGCCTGGATGACGTCGTCATAGGCCTGCAGGTCGGCATAGGGGCCGTCCTGTCCGAAACCCGTTCCGTGGACATAGATGATGTCGGGCTTCAGCGCCTTGCAGCCCTGATAATCGAACCCCAGCCGCGCGATCGCCTTGCCGCGGACATTGTGGAAAAACACGTCGGCGCCCGCGATCAGCCCGCGCAGAACGGCGGCGTCGTCGGGGTCCTTGAGATCGAGCGCGATCGATCGCTTGCCGCGGTTCACGGTCAGGTGGATCGACCCCATGGTCGGATCGGGAACCCCGCTGCCCAGATAGCGCGAAACATCGCCCAGTCCCGGCGTTTCGACCTTGATCACCTCCGCCCCCAGATCGGCGAGCATCTGCGTCGCATAGGGGCCGAAGATGACCGTCGTCAGGTCGATAATACGGATACCGGACAGCATCGACATGCCGCCAGCCTAGCGTCCATCGATCCCGCGCAACAGCGGGAAATCGCGTGAAGCCGTCAGCGCGCGCCCGTTGCCGGCGCGACCGTCCGCGCGGTGGTCTGAACCGTGGGGACGACCGCGGGCGGTTCGGGCGCGATGATCGTCGCGGTCGGTCGGCCGGGCTTCGCAAAGCTGGCGATGACCGGCGCGTCGCGGCCGTAAAGGTCCGACAGTTTCTTCACGCCGCCCTTGCCGTCGGGGATCACCGTCCAATAAGCGACATAGACGGGGAAGGGTTCATCGAAGCCGAAGCGCGTCGTCTTGCCGCTGGCGATCGCCTGACCGAATTCGTCGGGGCTTTTGCCCGCGAACATCACCGCCATCAGGCCGGAGAAATGCAGCGCCCGTTCGGTCCGGATGCAGCCGTGGCTGAAGGCGCGCGTCGCGGCGCCGAACGCACCCTTCGACGGGGTGTCGTGCAGATAGATGGCGTGCGGGTTCAGCATCTCCATCTTCATCACGCCCAGCGCATTGTTCGGCCCCGGCTTCTGCACCACCGACAGCGTCTTGCCGCTGCCGGTCCAGGTATAGCCCTGCGCGCGCGCGGTCGCCGGGCTGCGGGCGATGGTTGCCCCGATCCCTTCGGCGATGATGCTGCGCGGCAGCGTCCAGTTCGGGTTGACGATGATGCCGGTCGCCATCGGATTGAGCTGCGGCGTCGGGGTCGACGCCTTGCCCACCACGGCCTTGTGGGTCGCGATGACGGTTCCGCCGTGGATGACGCGGGTCATATACTCAGGCACGTTGCTGACGACATAGCGCGCGCCCAGGTCGCGCGGCATCCAGCGCCAGCGTTCCATGTTGACGCGGATGTTGTTCGCCTCCGCCGGGGTCTTGGCGGCCTTGAGCGCGGTCTTCAGCGTCGCGAAATCGGGGTGGATCGGATCGAAGCCGGCCAGCGTCGCTTCGATGCTGTTGTCCGTCAGCGCCGTTGCGAGCAGGTGGAGCAGCGGCATATGATCGGCATCGCTGTCGGTCATGAACCATTGTTTGCGCGCGGCGTTCGGCGTGCGCCCGTCGCGCAGATGCGTGGCGAGCAGCAGGAACGTATCTGTCGCGACCTTGTCCAGCCGCGCCTGGTCCTTTGCCATGATCGCGGCGGCGAGTTCGTCGGGGGCGTAATCCTTGGCGAACAGCCCCTCGTCGCCGACCTTTTCGATATAGCCGAGCAGGGCGGTCGCATTCTCTTCCGTCCAGGCGGGCATCAACGCCTCGGTCGCCACGACGGGCGCGTCGTCGGCGACCTTGTCCGGCTGAATGATGACGGAGTCTTCCTTGACGTCGCTCGTCTGTGCCAGTGCCGGCGTCGCCAGCCATGTCATCGGGAGGCAAAGCGCCGCCATATGACGTACGGAAAGGGGGGAGATTTTGACCATAGACCTATGCCCATAGCCAAAATTTTTGCGCTTTGAAAGGCGCCCGCGCGCCGCCGATCCTGTCAGGAAGCGGCGTCCTCATCCTCGTGCGCCAGCCATTCCTCCAGCCATTTGATCGTGTAATCGCCGTGGATGACGTCGGGATCGGCAAGCAGGGCCTGATGCAGCGGGATATTCGTCTTGACCCCGCCGATCACCATTTCCTCGAGCGCGCGGCGCATCCGCATCATGCAGCTTTCGCGGCTGCGGCCATAGACGATCAGCTTGCCGATCATGCTGTCGTAATAGGGGGGAATGGAATAGCCGGCATAAAGTCCGCTATCGACGCGGACGTGCATGCCGCCGGCGGCATGATAATTGGTCACCTTGCCGGGCGAGGGCAGGAAACTGCGCGGGTCTTCGGCATTGATGCGGCATTCGATCGCATGGCCGCGAAATTCCAACTCTTCCTGCCGCACCGACAGGCCGAGCCCGTCGGCGATGCGAACCTGCTCGCGGACCAGATCGAAGCCGGTGATCATTTCGGTCACCGGATGTTCGACCTGGATGCGGGTGTTCATCTCGATGAAGAAGAATTCGCCATTTTCCCACAGGAATTCGATCGTTCCCGCGCCGCGATAGCCCATCTTGGCCATCGCGTCGGCACAGATGCCGCCCATGCGCGCGCGTTCCTCGGCCGAAATGACGGGCGAGGGCGCCTCTTCCAGCACCTTCTGGTGGCGGCGCTGCAATGAACAGTCGCGTTCGCCAAGGTGGATGGCATTGCCCCTGCCATCGCCGAATATCTGGAATTCGATGTGACGCGGATTGCCGAGATATTTTTCCATATAGACGGTCGGATCGCCGAAGGCGGCCGCCGCTTCGCTCGACGCCTGACCCATCAGGCTTTCGAGGCTGTCTTCGTCGGGAACGACCTTCATGCCGCGCCCGCCGCCGCCCGATGCCGCCTTGATCAGCACCGGATAGCCGATTTCGGCCGCCATCCGGCGCGCTTCGTCGCCATAGGTGACGGCGCCGGGCGACCCGGGCACGACGGGCAGGCCGAGTGCGACGGCGGTGCGCTTCGCCTCCACCTTGTCGCCCATGGTGCGGATGTGTTCGGGTTTCGGACCGACGAAGACGATTCCATGCGCCTCGATGATTTCCGCGAAGCGCGCATTTTCCGACAAAAAGCCATAGCCGGGGTGGATGGCATCGGCGCCGGTGATCTCGGCGGCGGAGATGATCGCCGGAATGTTGAGATAGCTGTCCTTCGCGGCGGGCGGCCCGATGCACACGGCCTCGTCGGCCAAGCGGACATGCATCGCGTCGGCATCGGCGGTCGAATGGACCGCCACCGTCTTGATCCCCATTTCATGACAGGCGCGGTGGATACGCAGCGCGATCTCGCCGCGATTGGCGATCAGCAGTTTCTCGATCGTCATCGGCTGATCCTCAGCCGATGGTGAACAGCGGCTGGTCGAATTCGACCGGCTGGCTGTTTTCGACATGCACCGCCTTCAGCGTTCCGGCGGCCGGCGCGGTAATCGGGTTCATCACCTTCATTGCCTCGATGATCAGGATGGTATCGCCCTGCTTCACCGCCGAACCGACGGCGGCGAAGGTGGGCGCGCCGGGTTCGGGCGCCAGATAGACGGTGCCGACCATCGGCGATTTCACGGCGTCGGCGAAGCTGTCGGCGGCCGGGGCCGCCGGTGCGGCGGCGGCGGGCGCGGCCACGGGCGCAGCGATAGGGGCGGCGGCGAGCGCCACCGGTGCGGCAGGCGCGGCGGTCAGCGTGCGCGCGACGCGGACCTTGCGATCGCCGTCCTCGACCTCGATTTCGGAAAGCTGCGTATCGTCGAGCAGTTCCGCCAGTGCGCGGACGAAAGCCGGATCGATGTTGATGCCGTGATCCTTGTGGTCACCCATATCTCTGTTCCTTGCTGCGGCGCCGTTCCAGCGGCGCCCGACCCCTTTGTTCGATGGCGCCTCTTGTCAGAGACGCGCGGCGGCGTCCAGCGCCAGCGTGTAGCTGGCCGCGCCATGGCCGGCGAAATGCGCCGCCGCCGCCATGCCGACATAGCTGATGTGGCGAAAGGATTCGCGCTTCATCGGGTCCGACAGATGCACCTCGATCACCGGCACGCGGATCGACTTGATGGCATCGTGGAGCGCGATCGACGTGTGCGTGTAGCCGCCGGCATTGAGCAGCACGGCCTTCGCCCCTGCGAAATGCGCCTCGTGCAGCCAGTCGATCAGATCGCCCTCGTGATTCGACTGGCGGCAGTCGAGTTCCAGGCCCAGCGCATGCGCCTGCTCCGACAGGCGGACGTGGATGTCGTCGAGCGTGTCGTGGCCATAGATTTCCGGCTCGCGCGTGCCGAGCAGGTTCAGATTGGGACCGGAGAGGACGAAGACGGTCGGCAGGTCGGTCAAGAGGCGGGCTTTCGGTTGCTACGATGCGCGCTCCCCCTATATGGGCTGCTCGGCAAAAGGCAAAGCAAGGCACAGGCTTCGTGATTTCGATCATCCTCAACGGCGAGCCGCGGCAGGCGCGGGCGGGCAGCATCGCCGATCTGGTCGCGTCGCTGGGCCTCGACGTGAAGAAGGTCGCCGTCGAGTGCAACCGAACGATCGTGCCGCGGTCGACGCTGGGCGACGTCGCGCTGGCCGAGGGCGACGTGCTGGAAATCGTTCATTTCGTAGGAGGCGGTTGAGTTGTCAGCGGATCAATGGCGTGTCGCCGGACGGACGTTCACCTCGCGGTTGATCGTCGGCACCGGCAAATACAAGGATTTTGAGCAGAATGCCGCGGCGGTTGCGGCGTCGGGGGCGGAGATCGTCACCGTCGCGGTGCGCCGCGTCAATGTGTCGGACCCGAGCGCGCCGATGCTGACCGACTATATCGATCCCAAAAAGATCACCTATCTGCCCAACACGGCGGGTTGCTTCAACGCCGACGACGCGATCCGCACGCTGCGGCTGGCGCGCGAGGCGGGCGGCTGGGACCTGGTCAAGCTGGAGGTGCTGGGCGAGGCCAAGACGCTGTATCCCAATATGCGCGAGACGCTGGAGGCAACCGAAGTGCTCGCGAAGGAGGGCTTCCTGCCGATGGTCTATTGCGTCGACGATCCGATCGCCGCGAAGCAGCTGGAGGATGCCGGCGCGGTGGCGATCATGCCGCTCGGCGCGCCGATTGGGTCGGGGCTGGGCATCCAGAACCGGGTGACGGTTCGCCTGATCGTCGAAGGCGCGTCGGTGCCGGTGCTCGTCGATGCCGGGGTCGGCACGGCGAGCGATGCGGCGGTGGCGATGGAACTCGGCTGCGACGGGGTGCTGATGAACACCGCGATCGCCGAGGCGAAGGACCCGGTGCGGATGGCGCATGCCATGAAGCAGGCGGTCGAGGCCGGGCGCGATGCCTATCTGGCGGGCCGCATGGGCCTGCGGCGCTATGCCGACCCGTCCAGCCCGCTTGCCGGACTGATCTGACTCCGCCAGCCTCTATAAACCAACGGCTCGGCGTTTGCCGCGATTGACGGCGCGCGGGCTTGTTTCCATGCCGCGCATGGGGGTTCGGCAGGGCCCCGTTCGGGCGCTCCGATTCCCCGTGCACAGCTTTTGTGCGGCATATTATGGGGCGCCCCACATTCATGACTATATTCGACCGTTTTTCGTCGCGCGCGCACGACATCGCCATCGACCTCGGAACCGTGAACACGGTGATCTATGTTCGCGGCAAGGGCATCGTCCTCAACGAACCGTCGGTCATCGCGCTGGAAACGCGCGACGGGGTCCGCCGCGTCAAGGTGGTCGGCAATGAAGCGAAGCTGATGATGGGCAAGACGCCCGCCAATATCCAGGCGCTGCGCCCGCTGCGCGACGGCGTGATCGCCGACATCGAAATCGCCGAGCAGATGATCAAGCATTTCATCGACAAGGCGCTGGGCGGACCCAGCCGGATACGCCGGCGCAGCAATGTCGTCGTCTGCGTCCCGTCGGGGTCGACGCCGGTGGAACGCCGCGCGATTCGCGATGCCGCGTCCAATGCCGGGGCGGTCAGCGTGCAACTGCTGGAAGAGCCGCTGGCGGCCGCGATCGGCGCCGGGCTGCCCGTCACCGAACCGCGCGGGGCGATGGTCGTCGACATCGGCGGCGGCACGACCGAGGTCGCGGTCCTGTCGCTCGGCGGCATCGCCTATAGCGGGTCGGTGCGCGTCGGCGGCGACAAGATGGACGACATGATCACTTCCTACGTCCGCCGAAAGCATAATATGATGATCGGGGAGATGACCGCCGAGCGCGTGAAGCTGACCATCGGCAGCGCGGTGGCGCCCGACGGACCGGGCGGGTCCATGGCGGTCAAGGGCCGCGATCTCGTCAATGGGCGGCCGTCCGAAGTCACCGTGACCGAGGAAGAGATTGCCGAGGCGCTCGCCGAGCCTGTCGGCCAGATCGTCAGCGCGGTGCGCGTCGCGCTGGAGCGCACCCCGCCGGAACTGTCGGCGGACATCATCGACGAAGGGATCACGCTGACCGGCGGCGGCGCGTTGCTCGGCCATATGGACAAGGCGATTGCGCGTGCGACGGGACTGCCGGTGTGCGTCGCGGACGATGCCTTGATCTGTGTCGCGATGGGGGCGGGCTATGCGTCGGAGGATCGGTCGTACCACGGCATATTGCTGGCCGCCTGACCCGCCGGAGCCGGCGCCGACACGTGAAAAATATCCGCTGGGGTCAGGAACATGGCGCAGGGTCCATACGTTAATGGATCAAGAGGCATGGCTGCCTCTGTACTGCCAAGGAGACTCCCCATGGGTGAAATGAAGGACAAGGCCAAGGGATTGGCCAACGAAGCGATCGGCAACACCAAACAGGCGATCGGCAAGGCGACGGACAATGAACGCCTCCGCGCCGAAGGCGAGGTTCAGGAACGCAAGGGCGAAGCCCAGAACCTGAAAGGCAAGGTCAAGGGCGCGCTTGGCGACAAGATCTGACCCGTCTGTCCGATGAGAATAAAAAAGGCCCCGGGAAACCGGGGCCTTTTTTCTTTCGTGGTCGGCGGCCTTATTTCCCGCCCGATGCGACCAGGTCGACGTCGGTCATGCCGCCATCGCGGCGCAGGAACAGGACATAGGCGAGGTCGCCCTTCGTCCCGCCCAGCACATGTTCGTTGCCGCGCAGGCGATGGTCGCTGGTGTAGCCCGCGCGGACCGCCATCGTGTGATAATAATCGAGTACGCCCTGAATCGACGCCGCTGTCTGGAAATTGACGACGCGCAGATTGCACTTGCCGCCATCGACGCCGGCCGCCTCGCGCAGCGTGGCGCGTGGATAAAGCTTGAACGCGGCGGGCAGGCGGTCGGCCCATTGATTGCCATAGGTCAGCTTCGCATCGCAGCTGCCCTTGGTCTGTTCGCGGGCGAGCGCGCCGATGGTGACGGGGCGCTTTTGCTGTGCCTCGCACCCGTCGCAGCCTTCCTCGAACGGCAGCGCCTTGGGAGCGGCGAGAAGCCTGCCGGCCTTGAGCGCCGCGGCGGCTTCGGCGGCGGTCGCCGCCTTGCCGCCCGCCACGCCCGGCACGCCGCCGTCGACGGGGCGGTTGCCGGGGCCGGCCGCATTGCGGTTCGCCTGACCCGCGAGCTTGGGGTCGACCATGATCTTGTCTTCGAGCGCGCCCTTGACGGCCGGGTCGGCGTCGGTCAGCCCATCGTCGAGCGGCGACAATTCCGCCTTGGCGGCCGGGTTGTCGCGGCAACCCGCCAGCGGGGCCGTCGCCACCAACAAGCCTGCGACCAGCCATTTTCCGCGCATCGTCATCGCTAACACTCCCTTAACATCTCGCCCGGATTGCCCATATCTGGTTAAGAAGATGTGAGCAAAATTCCTTAACGGGTAAGGCTTTGTTAGCCGAAAACTGTGCCGGAGCGAGACGAATCGGGCGCCGGGCGGGTCAGGAGGGGCCTTTCTGCCGCCTCGCTCGCCACGCATCGGCGCTTTGCGTCCAGGCATCGATGGCGATGTCCTGAAAGGGGGCGGGCAGGCGGGTGGGGCCGCTGTTGGCCGCGCCCAGCCGCTTTGCGAGCGCCTGGGACGCGGTGTTGGCGGGATCGATGCAGTGCATCAGCGTCGGCCATTTCAGAAACTCGACCGCGAAGTCGCAGGCGGCGACGGCGCCTTCATGGGCATAGCCTCGCCCGGCGAACTTTGCGCGCACGCCATAGGCGATTTCGGGCCCCGGCCATTCGGCGGGCTCCCACGGACCCAGGCGCCCGACCCATTCGCCCGTGTCGCGCTCGATCACCGAAAACATCGAAAAGCCGCGAATATGCCAGGCACCGGCCAGCGCGCACCATTGCCGCCACGCCGCCGATCGTTCGCAGGCGCCGCCGATAAAGCGCATCGTTTCGGTTTCGGTGCACATTTCGGCGAAGGAATCGAAGTCCTCCGCCGCTGGTGGACGCAGGATCAGCCGGTCGGTGACCAGCAGAGGACCGTTCAGCATCATATTCTCCCGCCCGATGACCTTCAAACCACCGTCTGTGCGGCAAGAGCGGGGGTGCGGCAAGTCCCGGCGCCGGATGAGACGCGCCATGCAAGGGAAATATGGACCGAAAATGGTTGAGGGCGCCGACGACCAGGTCGGCGCCCTCGCCATCGCGGGGTGCGGATGGAGGGGTCTCGGACCCGCACCCCTGACGGTTGGCCCAGGGGCTGGGAAAGGGAACGGCTGACCGCGCCCTCTCCGGCCCGTTTAGCGGCAGCGATATTTGTCGCGGTCGATCTCGCGGCCGATCAGCGCGCCGGCGCCGGCACCGATGATCGTCCCGAGCAGCTTGTCGCCGCCGCCCGCAATCTCATGTCCTGCGACGCCGCCGACGGCGCCGCCGATCAGCAGACCGGTCGTGCCATTGTCCTTCTTGCAGCGATAACGGCCGTCCTCGCCGCGCCAGACGCGCGTGTTGCGGTTGATACGCTGATCACGGGCGTAGCGGCGATCGCGGTCGCGGTCGCGATAGAAATTGCTCGATTGGTCGAGGCTGATGTGGCTGGCCTGGGCCGGGGCCGCGGTCGGCACGGCGATACCGGCATGGACGGGCGTGGCGACGATGCCGGCGGTGAGCGCCGAAGCGATCAGGCCCTTGGTAAGATTGCGCATGACAAATCCTTTCCTGGTTTGGCGTCTCGATGCATCACGCATCGGTCGCTTCGTCGGGAGAACGAGCGGAGCCGCTCGGCCGTTGCATGAACCCAAGGCAACAAGATAAGGCGCCCCGCACCGTCGATGAACCGAAAGGGGCTTGCCGGGCGAAAGGCGGCATGCGACACATCGTCCATGCTCAATATCGCTTCGCTCGTTATCGGTGCTATCGCCCTCGTTCTGGCGGTTTTCGCCTTCATTCCTCTTCTCGGCTGGGCGAATTGGGTGATCGTTCCCTTTGCCGTCGTCGGACTGGCTCTGGGCGCCATGTCGGACCGGACGAGCGGTCGCAACCTGAACATCGTCGTCGTGGTGATCGGCGTCATCCGCCTGATGCTGGGCGGCGGCCTTATCTAATCCGTCCGGCGGGCGACGGCCGATGACCGAACCGGCGGCGCGCGCGGAGGCCGAACGCAGCGGTTTGCCGCATGCGCTTGCGGCCTATGCCATTTGGGGCCTCGCGCCGCTGTTCTTCAAACTGCTGGAAAGCGTGCCGCCGGTCGAAGTGCTGGCGCATCGCATCCTGTGGTCGCTGCCCTTCTGCTTCCTGATCCTCGCGGCCCGCCGTCAGATAGGCGATTATTGCGCGACGCTGAAAAATTGGCGGACGCTGCGGATGCTGTTCGCCAGCGCGGTGCTGATCGCGCTGAACTGGCTCGTCTATATCTATGCGATCTTCACCGATCATGTGATCGCCGCCAGTCTCGGCTATTATCTGAATCCGCTGGTCAATGTGATGCTCGGGATGATCTTTCTCGGCGAACGCCTGTCGCGGCTTCAGATCTTGGCCGTTGCGATCGCGGGCGTCGGCGTCGCCATCCTGCTGGCCGGGGCGCTCGACACGCTGTGGATCAGCCTGATGCTCGCCTTCACCTTCGCCTTTTACGGCCTGATCCGAAAGGTCGTGCCGGTCGGATCGCTGCCGGGCTTGGCGGTCGAAACGACCGTGATGCTGCCCGCCGCGCTCGCGGTGTCGGCCTGGTATCTATGGGTCGGCGATGGACGCGGTTTCGGCGCGGACCTGCCGATCAGTCTGATTCTGGCGTCCGGCGGGATCGTCACCGCGGTGCCGCTGCTGCTGTTCGCAACCGCCGCACGGCGGATGCGCTATGCCGTGCTGGGGTTCGTGCAGTTCGTCGCGCCCACGCTGCAATTCCTGCTGGGGCTGTTCCTGTTCGCTGAACCGTTGAAGCCCGCGCAGCTTGTCTGCTTCCTGTTGATCTGGTCGAGCATCGGGCTGTTCAGCTTCGACATGTGGCGCAAGATGCGCGCCGCGCGCCCGCTGTCCGCCTAGCGTCAGGACGCTAGACGATCCGCCAGCCTAGCGTTTCGCCCGCATGAAAGGGAACGACGTCGCCGATGCGGTCGGGGACGATGGTTTCGCCGCGTTCGAGCGTGATCGTGCCGCCGTTGAGCGGCAGGCCGTAGAAGGCGGGGCCATGCAGGCTGGCAAACCCCTCAAAATGATCGAGCGCGCCATCCTCGTCAAAGGCGGTCAGATAGGATTCGAGCGCATAGGGCGCGTTGAAAATCCCCGCGCAGCCGCACGGTGCCTCCTTCGTGTGCGCGGCGTGGGGGGCGCTGTCGGTGCCGAGGAAGAATTTGGGCGAGCCCGACACCGCCGCCGCGCGCACCGCCAGCCGATGCTTCTCGCGCTTCGCGACGGGCAGGCAATAGGCGTGGGGGCGGATGCCGCCGACCAGCATCGCGTTGCGGTTGATGTGCATATGCTGCGGGGTGATCGTCGCCGCGACATTGGCGGGCGCCGCGGTCACGAAATCGACCGCCTCTGCGGTGGTGATATGTTCGAAGACGATCTTCAGCGTCGGCAGGTCGCGGACGAGGCCCGACAGCGTCCGGTCGATGAACACCGCCTCGCGGTCGAAGATGTCGACATCATGATCGGTGACTTCGCCGTGGATCAGCAGCGGCATGCCGATGTCGGCCATGCGTTCCAGCACGCCCATGATATGGGCGATGTCCGTGACGCCGTGTGCGCTGCCCGTCGTCGCGTGCGCGGGATAAAGCTTGGCGGCGGTGAACACGCCCTCGGCATGACCGCGCGCCAGCCCGTCCGCGTCGCTGGCATCGGTCAGATAGGCGACGATCAGCGGTGTGAAATCCAGCCCCTTGGTCGCGGCGCGGATGCGGTCGCGATAGGCGGCGCCTTCGCTGGCCGTCGTCACCGGAGGCGACAGGTTGGGCATGATGATCGCGCGCGCGAACTGGCGCGCGGTATAGGGCGCGACATGTTCCAGCATCGCACCGTCGCGCAAATGGACGTGCCAGTCGTCGGGGCGGCGGATGGTCAGGCGATCGGTCATGCGGCGGGACTCTTTTATCGAACGGCTTGGCTTTGGCTCGCGCGTCCCTAGATTATCGACATGACCAATACCACCCTGATCGACCGCGCCCTGATCCGTCTTTCGGGTGAGGATGTCCGCGATTTCCTGCAAGGACTCGTGACGAATGACGTGTCGGGCAATCTGCCGGTGTGGGCGGCGCTGCTCAGCCCGCAGGGCAAGGCGCTGTTCGATTTTCTGATCTGGGGCGACGGCGACGATGTGCTGATCGATTGCGAGCGCGACGCCGCGGGCGATCTTGCCAAGCGCCTGACGCTCTATCGCCTGCGCCGTCCGATCGACATCGCGCGCGAAACCGATCTGGCCGTCCATTGGGCCCGGGACGGCGGCGACCTGGGCGTGGTCGACCCGCGCCTGTCCGATCTCGGCCAGCGCTGGCTGGCACCACCGGACGGCGGGGCGGAGGCGGACGGCGGGGCCGGCGTCGACGCCGAATGGCGCGCGCATCGCCTGTCGCTGGGCGTTGCCGAAGGGCGCGCCGAACTGGGCGCCGGCACGACGCTGTGGCTCGAATGCAATGCCGCCGAACTGAACGGGGTCAGCTTTACCAAGGGATGCTATGTGGGGCAGGAAAATACCGCGCGGATGAACTGGCGGCAAAAGGTCAACCGCCGCATCGTCGTGGTGCCGATGGCCGAGGCCGACGAAAAGCGGCAGGTGATCGCCTATCCCGATCTTGGCTGGTCGGTCGAGCATCGCCGCGTCGAGGCGATCGATCCCGCGCGCGCGCCGGGCTGGATGCGCGAGGGCCTCGCCACCGCCGGTTCATGACAGGTGCATCCGTTGATGCTAGGGTCAGGACCCATTAATTTGCCGATCGAGGTTTGAAGCGATTTCGTTCAGGGCGAGGAAGAAAGGCGCAGGAATATGAATATATTTCAAGGCTTT
>QFPJ01000155.1 GCA_003241685.1 Sphingopyxis macrogoltabida | reverse complement strand
AGCGGCGAGATCAGCATGACCATGCCCGGACCGCCGCCGCAGGTGCGGCCGTCGACGGTACGGTAGTTGTCGGTGGCGAAGTCGCGCGGATTCCACGCTTCGACGCCGAGCAACCCGCGTTCCTGCGCGCGGCCGATGACGCCGACGGCCGCGCACTGGCGCACAAACTCGGGAAACAGCGTGATGACGTCGATGCGCATCGCGCTGCCTCGCTCAGAAATCCGGATCCCAGTCGACGACCAGACGCCGCGCGTCGAGATCCACCTGCTTGATGTAATGCTCGAGCACGAACGGAATCATCCGTTCGCGTTCGNNCGCGTTCGGCGTCGCGGACCACGAGCACGTCGTTGGCCCCGGTCGCGAACAGATGCGATACCTGGCCCAGCGCCACACCATCGACCGTCGCGACATCCATGCCTTCGAGGTCGGTCCAGTAGTACTCGCCGGGCTTGGGCGCGGGCAGCGCCGAACGCAACACCCAGATCTCCGTACCGATCAGCGCCGCCGCCTGGTCCCGGTCGTCGACGCCGGGCAAGGTCGCGATCATTCCCTTGCCCTGCTCACGGCCGCGGCAACCGCGGATCTCGCGTTCACCGCTGCCGGACTTCAGAATCCACGGCTGGTAGCGGAAGATCTGCGTGCGCGGATCGGTCCAGGACTCCAGCTTGACCGTACCGGCCGTGCCCGAGACCCCGACTATCCTGCCGACGAGAACGCGGCGTTCCACTTCCGCGCTCCCGTCCGTATGACTCAGGCGGCAGCCGCGGCGACCTGCTTGGCGGCCTGCTTCAGCAGCGCGCGCACCTTCTCGGTCGGCTGGGCGCCCTTGGCGATCCATTCGTTCGCGCGCGTGACGTTGAGTTCCAGCGGAACTTCCTTGCCGGCGGCGATCGGGTTGAAGAAGCCCAGGCGTTCGATGCTACGGCCGTCGCGGGCATAGCGCTCGTCGGCGACGACGATGTGATAGAACGGGCGCCCCTTGGCGCCGCCGCGGGACAGGCGAATCTTGACCATTGCTTGATCTTCTCTATGAGATTG